>NZ_JBNDIZ010000004.1:0-363056 GCF_050434705.1 Enterobacter sp. AC1
CATGCCAATGGCACTGCCCGGTAGCTAAATGCGGAAAAGATAAGTGCTGAAAGCATCTAAGCACGAAACTTGCCCCGAGATGAGTTCTCCCTGACCCTTTAAGGGTCCTGAAGGAACGTTGAAGACTACGACGTTGATAGGTCGGGTGTGTAAGCGCAGCGATGCGTTGAGCTAACCGATACTAATGAACCGTGAGGCTTAACCTTACAACGCCGAAGATGTTTTGGCGAAGAGACAGACAATCAAATTTCAGCTTGATACAGATTTAACAGAATTTGCCTGGCGGCTTTAGCGCGGTGGTCCCACCTGACCCCATGCCGAACTCAGAAGTGAAACGCCGTAGCGCCGATGGTAGTGTGGGGTCTCCCCATGTGAGAGTAGGGAACTGCCAGGCATCAAATAGAAGAACCCCGTACCGTAAGGTGCGGGGTTTTTTGCTTTGCACGCCAGAAAACATGCCGGATGACGGCTTCGCCTTATCCGGCCAACAAAACCTGCAGGCCCGGTAAGCGTAGCGCCACCGGGCATGGCAGACCGCACGATCTCACGGTAAAGAGAAACAAGAATACTAAAGAAGGGATTTATAAACGCAGAAAAGCAAAAACCCAGCCATAGGCTGGGTTCTTTAAATAGTGGTGCCCGGACTCGGAATCGAACCAAGGACACGGGGATTTTCAATCCCCTGCTCTACCGACTGAGCTATCCGGGCAACGGAGCGCATTAAACCGCAATCACGCCCGATCGTCAACATTATTTCGGGAAAAGCTGTTCAACTGCTTAAGTTTGCGGCAATCTGTCCGCTTTCGCCGCGAAAATGCACAAATCTTCCAGACAGTACCAGCGTGATATGGCAATGCTGAGAGTAAGAGGAGGGCAGTATGACGAATGACTGGCTTGAGCTGCGTCAGCATGCAGATACGGGTATTGAGACGATTAAAGCGCATTTCGAAGGGCATGCTTTTGATCCACACTGGCACGATAGCTATCTGGTAGGGATAACCCTCTCCGGCACTCAGCAGTTTCACTGCCGCCGTGAGCGTCATCGTAGCCAGCCGGGTGATGCATTTTTACTTGAGCCCGGAGAGATCCACGACGGTGATGCGCCAGTAGAGGGCGGCTTTACCTATCTGACCTTCTATCTGGATGAGCGCTGGCTTACCCGTGCGCTACAGGGGCTGTACGAATCCACTCCCGGGCATTATTCACTCCACTTTGCCCAAACGTTGACGCGTGAGCCGCAGCTCGTGCGCGCTATCGGTGAGACATTCTCTACTTTGCATAATGATGAGATGAAAATCCTTCAGCAGAGCACAATGGATAATCTGCTCTCCCGCATCACCGCCCATTGCCACTGGCGTAAGAAGCTCCCGACTCAGTTACAAAGCGCTGCCGTGGCGCATCGTGCGCGCGACTACCTTTATGCTCATATCGGCGAGAACGTGGGGCTGTCAGACCTTGCACGCGAGACGGGCACGGATCGCTTTACCCTGACGCGCTGTTTTAAGCGCGAGTTCAACCTGGCACCACATGCATGGCTTATTCAGCTGCGTCTGGCAAAGGCCCGACAGCTGCTGGCGCGCGGCGAGCAGCCTGTTGATGTGGCTGCGGCAGTGGGTTTTGCCGATCAAAGCCACCTGGGGCGTTGGTTTCAGCGGGCGTACCGTATCTCTCCCGCGCATTACCGACGGTTGTGCACAAACCTTCCAGACGTTTCCAAAAAATAACGGCACATTCATGGCTCTAATAAAAAGGAGCCACCTGTGAGTTTGATACCCTTTCTGTTGTTCGCTTTTGTCGCCTCCATTACGCCGGGACCAACCAATATTCTGGTGCTGACGAACAGCCAGCACTTTGGCGTAAAAAATACCGTACCTGCTATTCTGGGCGGGTGTATCGCGGCCAGTGCGATCGTGCTGGTATCAGGCGCGGGCGCAGGGGAAGTGCTGCGTCAGTATCCTTTGATACGTCAGATAATGAGCTGGGCGGGCGTGCTGTGGCTAAGCTGGATGAGCTGGCAGCTGTTTAGCGCCCCGGCCGCCACTCTTTCCTCTCAAAGTCCTGTCCGTTTCACCGCTCAGGCGGCGGCGCTACTGCAGATCGTGAACCCGAAAACCTGGATGATGGCGCTGGCGATTGTCAGCCTGTTTGCTCCGGCGAACGACCATGCCTTGCGTGATATCGCGCTAATGGCGCTATGGTTTCTGCTGATCTCGATAGCCAGTTTGATGTGCTGGGCGTGGCTGGGTAAAGCGGTGAACCGAATTTTTCGCACCACCGTGGCGATGGTGCGATTTCAGCGTCTGATGGCGCTGTGTCTGCTCGTCTCCGCCTGGGCGGGCATGATGGCTTAGGTCAGTGCTCCGCCCATACGGCACTGGGCAAAGCGCAGAATATCTTCCGCCAGGCGGTGCGCCGTATCCACATCGGCCTGGCTACGGTTTACCAGCATGCGGCTCAGGCAGCCCTCCAGCACCAGCTCCATCTGTTTAGCCACCATTGCCGGGTCATCCACTTCAAGCCGCGTCAGCAGATCGTGGGTGAAGTCATGCGCCGCACGTTTCTGCTGATCCGCCAACTGGTGGATAGGATGACCTGGATCCGGAAAGTATGTGCAGGCGGCGATGAACAGACAGCCCGGGTAGCGGTTGTTGCTGACACATTCCGTTAGGGCGGTATAGCGCGCCAGCAGCTTTTGTTCCACGGTCAGTTCTTCATTCAGCATCAGCTGCCTGCGCCAGACATCAACCTGCTGGCTGAGGTAGCGCAGGGCATCATAAAGCAGCGCCTCTTTATCTGGCCAGAAGCGCTTAAGTTCATCCAGGGGGTAATCGATACGGTCGGCTACCATCTCAAGCGTGGTGCTGGCTATCCCTTGAATCTCAAGCAATTGCAGGGCTTGTCCCAGTACGTCTTCGCGTTGCACGGTTATCTCCTCCGCTATTCCCAACGGTTTGTCCCGTCTAAAGTGTTGTTTACGGTTGGCGATTGCGCAAATGCGCGCTGAATGCCGCTGCATCCATAAACCCGGTTACACGCTTTTCTGGCTGCTCTTCACCCCGTTCATTAAAGAACAAAATGGTGGGCAGACCGAGAACGTTAAGCTGTTTCAGCAGGTCCCTATCCTGCGCATCGTTGGCGGTGACGTTCGCCTGAAGAAGCACCGTCTCTTTCAGGGCGCGCTGCACCTGCGGATCGCTAAAGGTGTATTTTTCAAACTCTTTGCAGGCGACACACCAGTCGGCATAGAGATCGAGCATCACCGGTTTGCCTTTCGCCTCCGCCAGGGCGCTGTTAAGTTCTTCCACGTTCTTTATTTGGGTGAAGTTCAGATGCGCCTGCATCTGACCCACGGGTGAACCAAACGCCCAGTCCTGCAGCGGGCGTACGCTTACCAGCGCGGCGGCGAGCAGGATAATCTGCACCAAACGCATCCACGGTCGTTTCGCTCCCAGACTGGTGATAAATGCCCAGCTGAAGAACGCTACGCCGAGCATAGCCCACAGGCGCATACCCCAGACGTCGCCGAGGATACGCTCAAGGAGGAAGACCGGCAGCGCGAGGATGACAAAGCCAAACGCGGTTTTCACCGTCTCCATCCACGGGCCGCTCTTCGGCAGCAGGCGGTTGCCAAATACCGTCACCAGAATCAGCGGTAGACCCATGCCCAGCGCATAGAGATAAAGCGTGCCGCCCCCAAGCCACATGTTGCCGCTCTGGGCGATATAGAGCAGGATGGCGCTCAGCGGGGCGGTGGTGCAAGGGGAGCAAATTAATCCGGCGATGGCCCCCATCACAAACACGCCGCCTGCCGAACCACCCTGCCGGCGGTTACTCATCAGCGTTAAGCGAGTTTGCAGCGCAGACGGTAGCTGCAGGGTAAACAGGCCAAACATCGACAGCGCCAGCAGGATGAAGACAATCGACAAGCCAATAAGCACGTAAGGATGCTGAAGCGCAGCCTGGAACTGTAGCCCGGCAGCGGCAACCACAAGGCCAAGGGCAGTGTAGGTCAACGCCATACCCTGCACGTAAATAAAGGCTAACAGCAGGGCACGTGCGGTGGAAAGCCGTTGCTTACCTCCCAGCACGATGCCAGAGATGAGCGGATACATCGGCAGCACGCACGGGGTAAAGGCAATACCAATGCCAATCAGTAAGGCCCAGAGCGCTGAGAACGGCAGGTCTGCGCGGTCTTCGCCTTCTCCCCTCACCCTGGCCCTCTCCCCTGAGGGGAGAGGGGAAACGGCAGCCGCTTTCACTTCGCTGAGCGGAACAACCTTCGTTTCCGGCGGATAGCAGAATCCGGCATCCGCGCATCCCTGATAGGTCACCGTCAGCGTCGCGCCTTTATCCGCCTGGTTCACCGTGACGGGCACGCTTAAGCGCTGGCGGTAGATTTCACTCTTGCCGTAGAACTCGTCCTTATGCCACTCGCCTGCGGGCAGCTGTAATGCCCCCACGTTTGCCTGGGCAGGGGTAATGCTCACCTGCTTGCGATAAAGGTAGTAGCCCTCTTTCACCTGCCAGGTGAGGGTAAGGTCGTGCTGGTTTTGCTGAAAATCGAAAACAAACGCCTGGTCGGCAGGAATAAAGTTCGAACGGCCGGGCGCGTCAAACAACCCGGCAAATACTGATGTGCTGCACAGCAGCAGGATCAGCGTAAGGAAGCGTTGAGCCATGAGAGATAGTCGTTATCGCCATGAACCACTGGCAGAACCAGCAGCTCCGGGGTTTGGTAAGGATGATGAGATTTGAGGCAGTCCAGGAGTGCCTGCTGATTCGCCAGATTAGTTTTGAGTAACATCTGGACTTCGTACTCTTGCTGCAGCTTGCCTTCCCAATAATAAAGAGAGGTGGCACCGGGGAGGAGCGTCACGCAGGCGGCCAGTTTTTCAGCCAGCGCTTTGGCGGCGAGATCCTGGGCAGAGGCTTCATCAGGGGCGGTACACAGTACGACAACAGCATCAGGCGTGTTCACAAGTCGACCTCCTCATCATGAAAGGCTTCACTATATCACGCAAGACAACGGGTCATTAATGAAACGGGCCGCAGAGCGGCCCGATTTTAACTATTTTTACAACCCTTAATCGTTTACAGCACCACGCCGCCAATGATAAAGCCGAGGATCACGCACAGTGAAATGGCGACCACGCCCGGGATCAGGAACGCATGGTTAAACACGTATTTACCGATACGGGTTGAGCCGGTGTCATCCATCTCTACCGCCGCCAGCAGGGTTGGGTAGGTCGGCAGCACGAACAGGGCAGAGACGGCAGCAAACGAGGCGATGGCGGTTAACGGCGTTACGCCCAGCATCAGTGCCGCAGGCATCAGCGCTTTGGTGGTCGCGGCCTGAGAGTAAAGCAGTGTCGCAGCAAAGAACAGCACGACCGCCAGCAGCCACGGATAGTTGTGCAGCAGGTCGCCGGCCACGGTCTGGATGTCGCTAATGTGCGCTTTTACGAAGGTATCACCAAGCCAGGCAACGCCGAGGACGCATACGCAGGCGCTCATACCGGATTTGAAGGTGCTGGCGTTCAGCACTTCACTCGTGTCGATTTTACAGGTGATGCTAATCAGCGTCGCGATAGTCAGCATAAACACGACAATCGCTTCGTTACGCGGCAGTACCGGGTTCTGGATCAGACCCACGGTATCGCTGATCGCGGTCGCGTAGAACATGACGGCGACGATACCAATCAGGAACAGCAGCACGGAGCGTTTCGCGTGTGGCTTCAGTTCGAAGACCTGGCTACCGCGCAGGCTCACTTCACCCTTGGCAAGGCGTTCCTGATAGACCGGATCGTCTTTCAGCTCGGCGCCGAGGAAGTTACACAGCACGGCGGTAATCATCACCGCAATCAGCGTGACTGGAATACAGATCGCCAGCAGCGTCAGGTAGCTCACGCCCATTGGCTCAAGGATACCGGCGAAGAACACCACTGCGGCTGAAATCGGCGAGGCGGTAATCGCAATCTGAGACGCCACCACCGCGATGGAGAGCGGACGAGACGGACGGATACCCTGTTCTTTTGCCACTTCGGTAATCACTGGCAGCGTAGAGAACGCAGTGTGGCCCGTTCCGGCGAGGATGGTCATAAACCAGGTCACCAGCGGGGCAAGGAAGGTGATGTACTTTGGATGGCGGCGCAGCATACGCTCCGCCAGGCTTACCAGATAGTCCATACCGCCTGCCACCTGCATGGCGGCGATAGCGGCAATAACTGCCATGATGATTTCGATAACGTCAAACGGGATTGCGCCGGGTTTAATCTGAAAGATAAGGGTAAGAACGAGCACCCCAAGACCGCCGGCAAAACCGATGCCGATACCCCCGAGTCTTGCTCCCAAATAAATCGCCAACAAGACGATGACGAGTTCTGCTCCAAACATAAGGACCTGCCTTGCTTATTAACAAGTTGATATTGAATTGTTGTATTTCGGTAACACCTAAAAAGAAAAAAGGCACGTCACAAGTGACGTGCCTTAAGAAGCCTAGCCTGAACGGTTACTGTTCGCTTTCATCGGTATATCGTTTCGCTTTATATGCCGGGTGCATCAGGTTCTGGGCCGAGAAGATATCGTCCAGCTCGGCTTCGGTCAACAGCCCACGCTCCAGCACCACTTCACGTACGCTCTTACCGGTTTCGGCACAAATCTTACCGACGATGTCGCCGTTGTGGTGACCGATGAACGGGTTGAGGTAGGTGACGATCCCGATGGAGTTATAGACATAGCCTTCACAGACTTCTTTGTTCGCCGTGATGCCGTTAATGCATTTTTCCAGCAGGTTGTAGCAGGCGTTGGTCAGGATATGGATGGATTCAAACATGGCCTGGCCAATCACGGGCTCCATCACGTTCAGCTGCAGCTGACCCGCTTCAGAAGCCATGGTCACGGTCGTATCGTTACCGATGACTTTAAAGCAAACCTGATTCACCACTTCTGGCACCACCGGGTTCACTTTAGCCGGCATGATGGATGAACCGGCCTGCAGCTCTGGCAGGTTGATTTCATTCAGGCCAGCGCGCGGGCCGGAAGAGAGCAGGCGCAGGTCGTTACAGATTTTGGACAGTTTCACCGCCAGACGTTTCAGGGCGCTGTGTACCATGACGTAGGCACCGCAGTCTGAGGTGGCTTCAATCAGGTCTTCAGCAGGCACAACCGGCAGGTTAGAGACTTCAGCCAGCTTCTGTACCGCCAGCTGCTGATAGCCATCCGGGGTGTTCAGACGTGTACCGATGGCGGTTGCGCCGAGGTTCACTTCCAGCAGCAGCTCGGAGGTGCGCAGCAGGTTTTTGGTTTCTTCGTTCAGCAGCACGTTAAACGCGTGGAATTCCTGGCCGAGGGTCATTGGCACCGCGTCCTGCAGCTGGGTGCGGCCCATTTTCAGGATATCCTGGAACTCAACCGCTTTACGCTGGAAGCCATCGCCCAGCTGGTTGATCGCGTCCACCAGCTTCACCACAGAGGCGTACACCGCGATACGGAAACCGGTAGGGTAGGCGTCGTTGGTGGACTGGCATTTGTTCACGTGGTCGTTCGGGTTCAGGTACTGATATTCACCTTTCTGGTGACCCATCAGCTCCAGGCCGATGTTTGCCAGTACTTCGTTGGTATTCATGTTGACGGAGGTGCCCGCGCCGCCCTGATAGACGTCAACCGGGAACTGATCCATGCATTTGCCGTTGTTCAGCACTTCATCGCAGGCTGCGATAATCGCATTTGCCGCGCTTTTAGGAATGGTTTGCAGCTCTTTGTTGGCCAGCGCTGCGGCTTTCTTCACCATCACCATGCCACGGACAAACTCAGGGATGTCGCTGATTTTGCTGTTGCTGATGTAGAAGTTTTCAATCGCTCTCAGAGTGTGGACACCGTAGTAGGCATCCGCTGGAACTTCCCTGGTACCCAACAAGTCTTCTTCGATACGAATGTTGTTTAACATGTGAACCTTCTTTTCAAGCTGCCGATGGATTGTACTAAACACACAGTATTTATGTGGTTTTGAATATTTTCTGGCCGACGATTATTCCCTCAATCAGCCAGATGCCCGAGATCATATGCTGATGATAGCGAATTGCCGTAAGCTGGATCACTTATTATCGACCCGATTCCATGATAATTATTAATCTGTGAAATGAGTCACCGCTTTAATATTTCCAAAAAAAATATCCGTGCAAACTGATTGAATTTTCGCTAACCGTCACCATCTCATACAAACGCGCGTCGCGAATACATTCAGACAGGGGCCCGAGGGCACCTGCCACACAGGAGATGCCAGTGCGCTGGATACCATTTATCGCTTTCTTTCTCTATGTTTACATCGAGATTTCCATTTTCATCCAGGTTGCCCACGTGCTGGGCGTCCTGCTGACGCTGGTTCTGGTGATTTTCACCTCCGTCATCGGCATGTCGCTGGTGCGTAATCAGGGTTTCAAAAATTTCCTGATAATGCAGCAGAAGATGGCTGCAGGCGAAAGTCCGGCAGCGGAGATGATCAAAAGCGTATCGCTGATTATTGCGGGGCTGCTGCTGATTTTGCCGGGCTTCTTCACCGACCTCCTCGGCCTTCTGCTGCTTCTGCCGCCGGTGCAAAAACACCTGACCATGAAGCTGCTGCCGCATCTGCGCTTTAGCCGTATGCCAGGCGGTGGTTTTAGTACCGGGCCAGGCGATACGTTTGAAGGGGAGTATCAGCGTAAGGATGAACAGCACGACCGCTTAGATCATAAAGACGATCGGTGATGTTGTTGCCCGGTGGCGCTTCGCTTACCGGGCCTACGGATTCTGCTGTTTCGGTAAAAACAGCCACAGCCCTCCCAGCATGACAATAGCGTACAGACTCTTCCATCCCACCATCGCCAGCAGCAGCAGGCAAAGCACACCCCCAACGACCGCCAGGGCTTTATAGCGACCTTTCAGCAGGCGGCAGCCCGCGAGCATACACAGCAGATAGATCATAATGAAAATGCCGTTGGCGTAGACGATCAGCGCATCCAGATTGATCTTCAGGACGTAAATACACAGCGTACTCAGCACGCAGCAGCCCAGCACGGTATTCAGGGCATTCAAGGGGAGCTGACGTTTAGACAGGCGCGCAAGGCGGCTCTCGGGCCTATAGCGCGCCTGAGACCACACCAGACGGGCAAAGCTCTGGATATAAATATTCAGGCTGGCAAAACAGGCCAGATAGCCGATGACGCAGGCGACCCACAGCGCTTTCACTCCAAACAGCTGTACCACAATGCCGGGGAGCGAGGCGGCGGCAGCTTTATCCGCGCCAAAGGCGTCGAAATGTAACACCAGTACGGTACAAGCCCAGTAAACCGTACCAGCCAGCAGCAGGCCAATCATCAGCGCGCGCGGGAAATCGCGTTCAGGCTGCTTAAATTCCGACGCCAGATGAGCGAAGGCTTCCAGGCCCACAAAACACCAGAACATGACGGAGAGCGCGGCGAAAAGCTGTGAATAGTCGACGTCGGTTACCGCCGGGAAGGGAATGTCTTTCAGCGCGATATCGCCCGCCCACCAGATGACGGCAATCAGGGCAATAATCAATACCGCAACCAGCGTTTGCAGATTCGCGCTCGAGCTGGTGCCGCGAGAGCCTACCCACCAGACGATAGCCAGCGTACCCAGTTCGGCCAGCAGCAGCTGCTCGTTATGCCAGCCAAACAGCGCCTGACCAAAGCCGGTCGCAATATGCAGCGCCGCAGGGAGGCCAACCGGAATAACGGAGAGAAACAGCCAGCCGGTCACACGCTCCAGTCGCGGGCCAAAGGCCAGCCCGACAAAATGCGCCACGCCGCCCGCGCTGGGGAAATGCCGTCCCAGGATGGCAAACACAATGGCTATCGGGAAAACCAGCACAATCAGCACCGGCCACGCCCACAGGCTGTTATTCCCCGCGACCAGCGCAGCCAGGGCGGGTACGGCAAACACGCCTGTGCCTAACAAGGAGGTGGAGAGTAAGCCAACGCCCTGTGCCAGCCCCAACTCCTGCTTGAGTCCACTCATTTCCATCGTCCTGCCACCCTCAAAAGAGAGGCGATGGTAACACTTTCGCAAATTTTTTTTCGATTCCCCCTTGAAGGGGGAAAAAGCTATCCCCATCTCTCAGGGCACTAGCCGGAAAACCGCGTGCGGCCCGGCGTCATCCATAACTGATAATGACTTTCTCAAAGGAGAGCTATCAATGAGTATTCGTCCGTTACATGATCGTGTGATCGTCAAACGTAAAGAAGTTGAAACCAAGTCTGCTGGCGGCATCGTTCTGACCGGTTCTGCGGCAGCCAAATCAACGCGTGGCGAAATCATCGCTGTCGGTAAGGGCCGCATCCTGGAAAACGGAACTGTGCAGCCGCTGGACGTTAAAGTTGGTGACATCGTCATTTTCAACGATGGCTACGGCGTGAAATCCGAGAAGATCGACAATGAAGAAGTGTTGATCATGTCCGAGAGCGACATTCTGGCAATTGTTGAAGCGTAATTTACGCACGAGAATTTGAGGAAATAAGAACATGGCAGCTAAAGACGTAAAATTCGGTAACGACGCTCGTGTAAAAATGCTCCGCGGCGTAAACGTACTGGCAGATGCAGTTAAAGTGACCCTGGGCCCGAAAGGCCGTAACGTAGTGCTGGATAAATCCTTCGGCGCGCCAACCATCACCAAAGATGGTGTTTCTGTAGCACGTGAAATCGAGCTGGAAGACAAGTTCGAAAACATGGGTGCGCAGATGGTGAAAGAAGTTGCCTCTAAAGCGAACGACGCTGCAGGCGACGGTACCACCACCGCGACCGTACTGGCGCAGGCGATCATCACCGAAGGTCTGAAAGCCGTTGCTGCGGGCATGAACCCAATGGATCTGAAACGTGGTATCGACAAAGCTGTCACTGCCGCTGTTGAAGAACTGAAAGCGCTGTCCGTACCGTGCTCTGACTCTAAAGCGATTGCTCAGGTTGGTACCATCTCCGCTAACTCCGACGAAACCGTAGGTAAACTGATCGCAGAAGCGATGGATAAAGTCGGTAAAGAAGGCGTGATCACCGTTGAAGACGGTACCGGTCTGGAAGACGAACTGGACGTGGTTGAAGGTATGCAGTTCGACCGCGGTTACCTGTCCCCATACTTCATCAACAAGCCAGAGACTGGCGCTGTTGAGCTGGAAAGCCCGTTCATCCTGCTGGCTGACAAGAAAATCTCCAACATCCGCGAAATGCTGCCAGTGCTGGAAGCCGTTGCGAAAGCAGGCAAGCCGCTGGTTATCATCGCTGAAGACGTTGAAGGCGAAGCGCTGGCGACCCTGGTGGTTAACACCATGCGCGGCATCGTGAAAGTGGCTGCGGTTAAAGCACCTGGCTTCGGCGATCGTCGTAAAGCAATGCTGCAGGATATCGCTACCCTGACTGGCGGTACCGTCATCTCTGAAGAGATCGGTATGGAGCTGGAAAAAGCGACCCTGGAAGACCTGGGCCAGGCGAAACGCGTTGTGATCAACAAAGACACCACCACCATCATCGATGGCGTGGGTGAAGAAGCCGCTATTCAGGGCCGCGTTGGTCAGATCCGTAAGCAGATCGAAGAAGCGACTTCTGACTACGACCGTGAAAAACTGCAGGAGCGCGTAGCGAAACTGGCAGGCGGCGTTGCGGTAATCAAAGTCGGTGCTGCGACTGAAGTTGAAATGAAAGAGAAAAAAGCACGCGTTGACGATGCGCTGCATGCGACCCGTGCTGCGGTAGAAGAAGGCGTAGTGGCTGGTGGTGGTGTTGCGCTGGTGCGTGTTGCCGCTAAACTGGCTGGCCTGACCGCGCAGAACGAAGATCAGAACGTGGGTATCAAAGTTGCGCTGCGCGCAATGGAAGCACCTCTGCGTCAGATCGTATCCAACGCCGGTGAAGAACCATCTGTTGTGACCAACAGCGTGAAAGCGGGTGAAGGTAACTACGGTTACAACGCGGCAACGGAAGAATACGGCAACATGATCGACTTCGGTATCCTGGACCCAACTAAAGTAACCCGTTCTGCTCTGCAGTACGCGGCATCTGTAGCGGGCCTGATGATCACTACCGAGTGCATGGTAACCGACCTGCCTAAAGGCGACGCGCCTGACTTAGGTGCTGCTGGTATGGGCGGCATGGGTGGTATGGGCGGCATGATGTAATCGTGCGCTTTACCGCTTAGAATGTGAAAAACCCCCGGGCAGAAATGCTCGGGGGTTTTTCTTTTGGTCATCTTTTAGGTATAAGATTTACACACGGACAACTACTGTCCAGCTTATTGAAAACGAGGAATAACATGCGCGTAAAAGTCTGTGCAGGGATCGTAGGAGCAGCATTGCTGCTGGCGGGTTGTAGCTCCAGCAATGAGCTGTCGGCAGCGGGCCAGGGTGTTCGCTTTGTGGAAGATAAGCCGGGCAGCGAATGCCAGCTGTTAGGCACGGCATCCGGTGAGCAAAGTAACTGGATGTCGGGTCAGCATGGCGAAGAAGGTGGTTCTATGCGCGGTGCGGCGAATGCCCTGCGTAACCAGGCTGCGGCAATGGGCGGTAACGTAATTTACGGTGTGAGCAGCCCAACGCAGGGTATGCTGTCCAGCTTCGTGCCGACGGCCAGTAAGATGAACGGCCAAGTCTATAAGTGCCCGAACTGATTGCCTTTTCCCTCTCCCAAAGGGAGAGGGTGAGGGGAAACTAGTTCTGCCGCAGCTGCAAATCCAGCGGCGTCTTGCTCGGCTCACCGCCAATCTCACGTGCCAGCTTCGGCACCATATAGCCTGAAACCAGCGTTAACAGTTCGCGCACGATCTGCCGGGCTTCTTCATCCGTCACCATGAAATGGGCCGCGCCCTGAACGCGATCCAGCACGTGCAGGTAATAGGGCATTACGCCCGCATCAAACAGCGCATTGCTCAGGTCAGCCAGCACGCGGGCGCTATCATTTACGCCACGCAGCAGCACGCTCTGGTTCAGCAGCGTCACGCCCGCTTTACGCAGACGCGCCATCGCCGCGCGAAAATCATCGCCAATTTCGTTCGCGTGGTTAATGTGGTTCACCAGCAGCACCTGCAGTCGAGACTGCTCCAGGCGCGACACCAGGCCGTCAGTGATACGCGCCGGAATGACAATCGGTAAACGGCTGTGAATGCGCAGACGCTTAATGTGCGGGATGGCTTCAAGCTGAGTCAGCAGCCAGTCCAGCTCGTGATCTTTCGCCATCAGCGGATCGCCACCGGAAAAAATAATCTCATCCAGCTCCGGATGGGCGGCGATATAGTCCAGCGCGACCTGCCAGTTGCGTTTATTGCCCTGATTTTCGGCATACGGGAAGTGCCGACGGAAACAATAACGACAATTTACCGCACAGCCGCCTTTTACCAGCAGCAGGGCACGGTTGAGATACTTGTGCAGTAAACCCGGTACCACGCTGTTCTGCTCATCAAGAGGATCGGTGCTATATCCCGGCGCAGTAATGAACTCATCCTGCGAAGTAAGCGTTTGTTTTAATAAAGGATCGTCAGGATTTCCTTTCTCCATTCTGGCAACAAACGCGCGGGGAACACGCAGGGCAAAGAGGCGCTTCGCCTCCCGGCCTGCAAGCAACTCTGGGTGCTGATCGAGGTCTAAAAGACGCAGCAATTCATCAGGACTGGTGATTACATCGGCAAGTTGCGATAACCAATCTTCTCTGGACGGGGTGTTTAGGGTTACAATATGCGCCATTTTGTGGCTTAGCTACCAGTTAACAAATTTAGAGGGCCTTATGGCAACGTACTATAGCAACGATTTTCGTGCTGGTCTTAAAATCATGATGGACGGCGAACCGTACGCGGTTGAAGCCAGCGAATTCGTTAAACCAGGTAAAGGCCAGGCATTCGCACGCGTTAAGCTGCGCCGCCTGCTGACCGGTACCCGTGTTGAGAAAACCTTCAAGTCTACCGACTCCGCTGAAGGCGCTGATGTTGTTGATATGAACCTGACCTATCTGTACAACGACGGTGAGTTCTATCATTTCATGAACAACTCCACTTTCGAACAGCTGTCTGCTGATGAGAAAGCGGTAGGTGATAGCGCTAAATGGCTGCTGGATCAGGCCGAGTGCATCGTGACCCTGTGGAACGGCCAGCCTATCGCTGTGACCCCACCAAACTTCGTTGAGTTGGAAATCGTGGAAACCGATCCAGGTCTGAAAGGTGACACCGCAGGTACTGGCGGTAAGCCTGCCAAACTGTCTACCGGTGCAGTGGTTAAAGTTCCGCTGTTCGTACAGACTGGCGAAGTGATCAAAGTGGATACCCGCTCCGGCGAATACGTATCACGCGTGAAGTAATAGTCAGGGCGCAGCGCCCGCTGCGCCTGATTTTTGCAGGCAGGGATGATGAAACGTATCGTTAAAATTCTGTTTCTGTTAGCGTTCTCCAGCGCAATGCTTTCCGGGTGTAACACCGCGCGCGGCGTGGGTGAAGATATCCAGGATCTCGGCCATGTCATTTCTCACGCTGCCAGCTAACACCGTCTAATTTTCCTAAAATTGCTTCCTTTTCCGTCAAACGACGAGATCTTGTCTATTCTTAAGTTGCTATACACAAAACAACTTTGGCTATAAAAGGAAGATATTATGGTTAAGAAAACAATTGCAGCGATCTTTTCTGTCCTCGTTCTTTCCACAGTGTTGACTGCATGTAATACCACCCGCGGCGTAGGGGAAGATATCTCCGACGGTGGTAATGCTATTTCTGGTGCAGCAACGAAAGCCCAGAACTAAAAGTATGGACGGTACGGCACGACACTTTCACCGTACCGTCAATTCTGGACTTCCTGCAGGGATAAAAACGGAGAGAAACGCGTATCCATATGCAGCTTCATGCGGATATTGCGTTTATAGGTATAGACCGTTTTTCCGTTGATACTCAGGTGAGCCGCAATTTTCTGATTGCTCGCGCCGTCCATCCACAATGTCAGCACTTTCTCTTCCTGTCGGGTCAGCAACGGGGCGGCCAAGGTTGGCCTTTCAGCGCCTGCGCGCGAGAGTAACGCGTCGTTGATAGCCGTGGCCACTTCTTCAAGAGGGACATTTTTCAACAACGATGACCAAACCGGGAACTGCCCGAGCCAGTCCGTCATGCCGCTATCCTCTCCCGACTGCAGTAAAATAAACGGCAATCGTTCACTGGCGTTAAGTAAGGATGAGAGTTGTTGAAAATGGTGGATATCCTGCCTGAAGCCGTACAGGTCAGCGATAACCAGCGTGGGTTTCCAGTGCAGAATATGCTCTCTGGCAAGGAACAGATTATTTAGCCCGGTCACGACGTAGTGCCCCGGGAATAGACCGGAATGATTGAGCCATGCTTCAAACCCCGTGCGGGTGAAGTGACAACGGTCAATCAAAAGAATTTTGAACATATTTTATTCGCAGTCGGCTGGTGGTTTGGCTTCCTGCCATCAGAAAGCACATCATCATAGAGAAGTCGGATGAGTGCTAAATGCCGGAACTACGCGCCATACTGCGGCTATTTCTTGCCTTAACATGTTCAGCAGAAAGGGATTGAAAAAAAATCGCACGCTAACCACAATATAGGGCGTAATCTCTGCCTTACGGGACGACCCGTAAGCGTTTCTTTCACCGGGGACGGCCCCAACTTGTATTAAGTTAAGGAGCCTGAAATGTCCTGGATCGTTCTTTTTATTGCCGGCCTGCTCGAAGTGGTATGGGCGATTGGTCTCAAATACACCCACGGCTTTACCCGCCTGACCCCCAGCGTCATTACCGTCACCGCGATGATAGTGAGTATTGTTCTGTTATCCTGGGCGATGCGATCTCTGCCTGTCGGAACGGCTTATGCCGTCTGGACGGGCATTGGTGCGGTGGGGGCTGCCATCACGGGCATTTTGCTGCTGGGAGAGTCCGCGAGTCTGGCGCGTATCGCCAGCCTCGCGCTGATTGTGGCCGGAATCATTGGGCTGAAGCTCAGCACCCACTAATGGGGTTGTTCTACCCAGATGAGTTTTGACACATCAAACCCTTGCCGGGTCGCGACGTCCAGCATCTGCTGTTTCATTTCTGACGAAATAGTTGGCGTGCGGGAAAGTATCCACAGATAGTCGCGATCCGGCCCGCAGACCAGCGCGTGACGGTACTCTCTGTCGAGTGCGATCACGTTATAGCCGCCATAAAACGGGCCAAAGAAAGAGACTTTGAGCGCGGCCCGTCGCGGGTCGCCGGTGAAGTAGGCCTTCCCAACCGACTGTTGCCACATCTCCCTGTCGGGATTATATCCCCGGTTGATCACCTGAAGACCGCCATCATCCATCGGACTGTAATGTGCAGTGACCTTCTCTAAGCCCTGCTCAAACCGGTGGTCGAGGCGTGCGATTTCATACCATGTTCCGAGGAAGCGTTGTGCATCGAAAGGCGTGACGACGGTAACGCCAGGTGGTGGGGTAGGGGAACTGCAGGCAACCACTAAAAACGCGGCTGTCACCGCGGCGATAACAGGCAGAATGCGCATAGGAGTTTCCTTACTGTTTTTTGTTAAGTGTAGATGACGGCAAGGAAAATGTGGGGGACGTGCGGTGTGTTTCGCCGGGTGGTCACACCGTAGATTTTGTAGGCCGGGTAAGGCGAAGCCGCCACCCGGCAATGTTTGCTACAGCGCGCTCAAAATACGGTATGCCGCCTCAACTCGCGCCGGGTTTGGATAGCTTTTATTCGCGAGCATCACAATACCGATCTGCTTTTCAGGAATAAATGCTACGTAGCTGCCAAACCCGCCAGTAGAGCCTGTTTTATGGACCCAGGACGCATTGACCGGGGGAACCGGTGGATTCACCTCTGCCACGGGCAACGGTGCCAGCGCCACCTTATTGTCGCTGCCCCCGACTACCGTTTTGGCATCAACCGGCCAGTTAAGCATTTCCCAGCCTAACCCTTGATACATGGCACCCACGCGCCAGTAGCGAGACTGCGCCAGGGCAATGCCTTGCTTGAGCGAGGTATCCTGAAGGGAGTCGGGGGCCATGTTGACCATCACCCAGCTCGCCATATCCTTCACGTTGGTTTTGACGCCATAGGCTTCAGCGTCGAGCATCCCCGGCGACACGCGTACTGCGTTACCGTCACGGTATCCCCAGGCGTAATGCGCCTCTTCCGCTTTCGGAACGTTAATCCACGTATGGTCCAGTTTGAGCGGCTTAAAGACCCGCTTCGTCATGGCCTCTTCAAAGCTCATGCCGGAGGGTTTCACCGCGAGGGCGCCAAAAAGACCGATGCTGGCGTTCGCATAAAGACGCGTAGTGCCCGGCTTCCACTGCGGCTGCCAGCGTTGATAAAAGCGCAGCAGAGAGGCGTTATCAGTGACCTCATCCGGTACCTGCAGCGGCAGACCGCCTGCGGTATAGGTTGCCAGGTCCAGCATGCGAATTCCCTGCCACTGCTTGCCCGTCAGCTCAGGCCAGTACTTTGTTACCGGATCGCCCAGCGATATCTCCCCGCGAGCAATAGCATCGCCACCCAGCACGCCGGTGAAGGTTTTACTTATAGAGCCCAGCTCGAACAAGGTTTGCGGGGTGACGGCTTTGCTCGCCGCGACATCAGCCTTACCGAAGGTAAAGTAGTGCGGCTGACCCTGATAAATCACCGCCACCGCCATACCCGGTATGGCCTGCGCTTTCATCAGCGGCGTAACGTTACGTTCCACCACCTCAGCCAGCTGTTGTTCTGACATTGAAGCAGCAAATACTGAGCAGGAGGCGCTGAGCAGCAGGGCGCAGCAAAGGGATTTTTTCATCATCAGTTATCTTCCGTAATAGTGGTTCAAGGGAGTGTCCGGGCCCGTCAGACAGCAGTAGTCTGTGGGATTTGACTGTGGCTGACAAACGGTTAAATTTAGCATTAGCTGTTAATTTTTCTAACGGATGAGACCATGACGCGAAGCTATCTCCCCCTTAATTCGCTTCGAGCCTTTGAAGCCGCCGCCAGGCATCTCAGCTTTACGCATGCGGCCATTGAGCTGAACGTGACCCACTCTGCCATTAGCCAGCATGTTAAAACGCTGGAGCAGCACCTTAACTGTCAGCTCTTCGTGCGCGTTTCGCGCGGGTTGATGTTGACCACCGAGGGTGAAAATTTACTGCCGGTGCTGAACGACTCGTTCGACCGTATTGCCGGAATGCTGGATCGCTTTGCCAGCCATCGCGCTCAGGAGAAGCTAAAAATAGGTGTGGTGGGCACTTTCGCAACGGGGATGTTATTTTCGCAGCTGGATGATTTTCGCCGCTGCTATCCACATATTGATCTTCAGCTTTCCACCCATAACAATCGCGTCGACCCGGCTGCCGAAGGGCTTGATTACACCATTCGCTACGGTGGCGGCGCGTGGCATGGAACCGATGCTGAATTTCTTTGCCCTGCGCCGCTGGCTCCGCTCTGTAGACCCGACATTGCCTCCTGTCTAAAAAGCCCGGCAGATATCCTGAAGTTTACCCTGCTGCGCTCCTACCGGCGCGACGAGTGGGCCGCGTGGATGCAGGCCGCGGGTGAACATCCACCCTCGCCGACGCACAGGGTGATGGTATTTGATTCGTCCGTAACCATGCTGGAAGCGGCCCAGGCAGGTGTAGGGATTGCCATCGCACCCGTGGATATGTTTACCCACCTGCTTAGCAGCGAGCGCATCGTGCAGCCGTTTGCAACGCAGATTGACCTCGGCAGCTACTGGCTGACAAGACTGCAGTCACGAGCAGAAACGCCCGCAATGCGCGAGTTTGCTCAATGGCTGGTGGGTAAGATGCAAAAATAAAAGGCCCGCCGGATGGCGGGCCAGAGGCGTCAGATAGTGACCACGGCAATCAGCGTGACCACGGTCAGGATGGTCGCCAGACCGTAGAACACCCATTTACCGCTCGGTACATGGATTTTCAGGTCATGCATCGCATGGTGAATACGGTGCAGGCCACACCACAGCGGCAGGACGATCATCAGGAAGATGAACACGCGACCAATAAAGCTGCTCGCGAATGCCAGTACGCGTTCATAGCTCAGCGCATCGCCCGGGAGCAGCCCCAGCGGCAGCATAATGCCGACCAGCAGGATGATGACGGGAGCGATGATGGCGCTCCACATGCCGCCTGCGCCAAACAGACCCCAGAAGACCGGCTCGTCAGAACGTTTTGGATTTGGATTGATCACAGGTGTCTCCTTACCAGAACAGTGCGACAAACAGAATGACCACGGTGACAATCGCCGTCACCGCCCAGAGTCCTTTTATGACCGGCTCTGGCCCCATTTTCTCGCCTTTTATAATGATGTTTGCCGCTTTTGGCGCCAGTTCAAACCAGGTTTTGGTATGAAGCAGCGCGGCCGCGAGCACGATCAGGTTCAGCACAACAATGATCGGGTTTTGCAGGAAGCCAACAAAACTCGCCCAGCTTTCCGGACCGTGCTTAAGGGCAAAAACACCGTACATCAGCTCAAGGCTGAACCAGACCGCCGGTACCGCCGTGCCTTCACGCAGCATGTAGAAGCGATAAAACGGCAGGTTTTTCCACCAGGTGGACGGCACTGGCCGCACATAGGCTTTGCGTTTAGTCGTCATCATGCACTCCTTAGCGTGGTTTCAGGGTAGCGATAAGAAAGTCTTTCGAGCTTTCCACTTTACCCTGCTGAATGGCGGCGGCCGGGTCGACATGCTTCGGACAAACTTCGGAGCAGTAACCCACAAATGTACAGCTCCAGACACCGTTCTGGCTGTTAAGCTGCGCCATGCGTTCCTTTTTACCGTGGTCGCGGCTGTCTTCGTTATAGCGGTGCGCCAGGGTAATGGCGGCCGGGCCGATGAACTCCGGATTCAGGCCAAACTGTGGACAGGCGGCGTAGCAAAGACCGCAGTTGATGCAGCCGGAGAACTGATGGTATTTCGCCATCTGGGCCGGGGTCTGGGTGTTAGGCCCCTGATCCGGCGTGCGCGGGTTGCCGATGATGTAGGGCTTAATGGCTTCCAGGCTTTCGATAAAGTGGGTCATATCGACCACCAGATCGCGTTCAATCGGGAAGTTGCCCAGCGCTTCAACCTTGATACCTTTGGTATAGTCGCGCAGGAAGGTCTTGCAGGCCAGCTTCGGCACTTTGTTAACCATCATGCCGCAGGAACCGCAGATCGCCATGCGGCAGGACCAGCGGTAGCTCAGGTCCGGCGCCAGGTTGTCTTTAATATAGCCGAGCGCATCCAGCAGGGAAGTTTGCTCGTCATAAGGCACTTCATAGAAAGCGCTATGCGGTGCGGTGTCCACCTCCGGGTTGTAGCGCACCACTTCAACTTTCAGTTTTTGCATCTCAGCCATTCGCCTTCTCCTTCTTCTCGGCGGCTTCTGCTTCTGCACCGTACACGCGTTTAGCCGGTGGCAGCGTGGTGATTTTCACGTCGCTGTAGTCCAGACGCGTGGTGCCATCCGCATCGCGCCAGGCGAGAGTGTGTTTCAGGAAATTGACGTCGTCACGTTCGGTACAGCCTTCGTCAAGACGCTGGTGGGCCCCGCGCGACTCTTTACGCGCCAGCGCGGAGTGCGCCATACATTCCGCCACGTTCAGGCCGTGACCCAGCTCGATGGTATAGAGCAGGTCGGTGTTAAAGACGCTGGAGGTATCGGTGATACGTACGCGCTTGAAGCGCTCCTGCAGCTCCGCCAGCTTATCGACGGTTTTCTGCATCAGCTCAGGAGTACGGTAGATACCGCAACCTTCTTCCATCGACAGGCCCATCTCGTCGCGGATCTTAGACCAGTTCTCGTTACCTTCCTGGTTCACCAGATCTTTCAGGCGTTTTTCAACGTCTGCGACCTGCGCATCCAGCGCGGCACCGTTGGCTTCGCCTGCTGTAGCCGCGCGCTCCATCGCGCGCTCGCCCGCCATGCGGCCAAAGACGACCAGCTCAGCCAGCGAGTTAGACCCGAGACGGTTGGCGCCGTGCAGACCCACGGAGGAACACTCGCCCACGGCAAACAGACCTTTGATGCGGGTTTCACACTGCTGGTCGGTTTCGATCCCGCCCATGGTGTAGTGCGCCGTTGGGCGTACCGGAATCGGCTCTTTCACCGGGTCGACGCCGACGTAAGCTTTTGCCAGCTCGCAGATGAACGGCAGGCGTTCCAGCAGTTTCTTCTCGCCGAGGTGGCGCAGGTCAAGGTAGACCACGTCGCCGCGCGGCGTAGAGATAGTGTTGCCTTTGCGCCATTCGTGCCAGAAGGCCTGGGACACTTTATCGCGCGGGCCGAGCTCCATGTATTTGTTTTTCGGCTCGCCGAGCGGCGTTTCCGGACCCATACCGTAATCCTGCAGATAGCGGTAACCGTTTTTGTTGACCAGAATACCGCCTTCACCGCGGCAGCCTTCCGTCATCAGAATGCCGGAACCCGGCAGGCCGGTTGGATGATACTGCACAAACTCCATATCGCGCAGCGGTACGCCGTGGCTGAGCGCCATGCCCATGCCGTCACCTGTGACGATGCCGCCGTTGGTGTTATAACGGTAAACGCGACCCGCACCGCCCGTTGCCATGACCACCGCATTGGCGCGGATCTGGACGAGCGTCCCTTCCATCATGTTCATCGCCACGAGGCCGCGCGCCTGTCCGTCATCAACCAGAATATCGAGGACGAAATGCTCATCAAAGCGCTGAATTTGTGGGAACTGAAGGGAGGTCTGGAAGAGGGTGTGCAGCATGTGGAAGCCGGTCTTATCGGCGGCGAACCAGGTACGTTCGATCTTCATTCCGCCGAAGCGGCGAACGTTGACGCTGCCGTCCGGACGGCGGCTCCACGGACAACCCCACTGCTCAAGCTGGGTCATCTCGGTTGGACAATGGTGCACAAAGTAGTCGACGACATCCTGTTCGCAAAGCCAGTCGCCCCCTGCAACCGTGTCGTGGAAATGGTATTCAAAGCTATCATGATCCTGCGCAACGGCGGCGGACCCTCCTTCTGCTGCCACCGTGTGGCTGCGCATTGGGTAGACTTTTGAAATCAATGCGATTTTAGCGTTGGGATTAGCCTGCGCTGCAGCAATCGCAGCACGTAATCCAGCCCCGCCAGCGCCTATTACGGCAAGATCGGCCTGAAAAGTTTGCACGACATTCCTCCAGATTTTTGTTATTTCGCAACGCGACAAACTAAAGGTAGTTCACCCGTCCAAAAGGACGATTGCGAAAGCGTTTCCACTGCTCCTTTATGGGTAAAACAGTATAACCGTGTAGATGACAGGGAAATTTGACGTGTTCGATTTTTTTGCTGTTCTGTCCGGCGATTTATCATGGCGATTGATGAATCACGTCACGTCATTGCTCACTTAAATGAAATCCGCTTTTTTACTGCGCAAAATTTGTCTCCGTCACTGCTAACGAGTAGACTTCGTGCCCTTGTATGAAATCGGAGAGCAACTCATGAGCGAAACGGCCACCTGGCAGCCGAGCGCATCCATCCCAAATCTGTTAAAACGCGCAGCAATTATGGCGGAGATCCGCCGTTTCTTTGCCGACCGCGGAGTCCTGGAGGTGGAAACGCCGTGCATGAGTCAGGCAACGGTAACGGATATTCATCTGGTCCCGTTTGAAACCCGTTTTGTTGGCCCTGGCCACTCTCAGGGTATGAATTTGTATCTGATGACCAGCCCGGAATATCACATGAAACGCCTGCTGGCGGCAGGATGTGGTCCGGTGTATCAGCTGTGCCGTAGCTTCCGCAATGAAGAGATGGGCCGTCACCACAATCCGGAATTCACCATGCTGGAGTGGTACCGCCCGCATTATGATATGTACCGCCTGATGAATGAGGTGGACGATCTGCTGCAGCAGGTCCTTGAGTGCCCGGAAGCGGAAACGCTCTCCTATCAGCAGGCTTTCCAGCGCTATCTGGAAATCGATCCGTTATCTGCGGACAAACCGCAGCTGCGCGACGTGGCGGCAAAGCTGGATCTGAGCAACGTGGCGGATACCGAAGAAGATCGCGACACGCTGCTGCAGCTGCTGTTCACCTTTGGCGTTGAACCGCAGATTGGCAAAGACCGTCCGACGTTTGTCTATCATTTCCCGGCAAGCCAGGCCTCACTGGCGCAGATCAGCACTGAAGATCACCGCGTGGCAGAGCGTTTTGAGGTCTATTACAAAGGCATTGAGCTGGCGAATGGTTTCCACGAACTGACTGACGCCCGCGAGCAGCAGCAGCGTTTCGAGCAGGATAACCGCAAGCGCGCCGCGCGCGGCCTTCCGCAGCAGCCTATTGATACCAACCTGCTTGAAGCCTTAAAAGCAGGTCTTCCGGATTGCTCCGGCGTAGCGCTGGGTGTGGATCGTCTGGTGATGCTGGCCCTGGGCGCAGAACAGCTGGGCGATGTGATTGCGTTTACCGTAGATCGCGCCTGACGGTAGTTCACCCTCTCCCGTGGGAGAGGGTTGCCCCGCTTACCTTACAGACTTCCCGCCGGGCGCGTACGCGCCGCTGACGTCAACGTTCTTCCCGTTTTACGTCCGTCCAGGCTTTCCAGACGCATCTGGAACGGTGGGAACGGCATATCAATACCGTGCTCGCGGAAGCCCGCCAGAATCAGCTGGTGGATCTCATGACGCAGCGGCATCCGGTGCCCCATTTCGGCGGCGTAAATACGCAGCTCGAAAATCTGGATCCCCTGCTGTAAATCGACCAGGAACACTTCCGGTGCCGGGTTATCGATCACCAGCGAGCAGCGTTCTGCGGCGGTGTAGAGGATCTGGGTAACCTCTTCGCTGTTGGCGTCCGACGGCGCCGGTACCGTCAGCACCACGCGGGTAACGGAGTCGGATAGCGACCAGTTGATGAACTGCTCGGTAATAAACGCCTTGTTCGGCACGATGATCTCTTTGCGATCCCAGTCGCTGATCGTTGTCGCGCGGGTGTTGATCTTTGTGATGCTGCCGGTCAGATCGCGGATCGTTACGGTATCGCCAATACGAATCGGTTTTTCGAACAGAATGATCAGGCCCGAGATGAAGTTAGCGAAGATCTCCTGTAAGCCAAAACCTAACCCGACACCGAGTGCCGCCACCAGCCACTGCAGTTTCGACCATTCAATACCGATCATCGAGAAGCCCACCAGCCCGCCGAACAGCATGATCAGGTATTTGGTAATGGTCGTAATCGCATATCCCGTCCCGGGGGTTAAATCCAGATGCTGCAGCAGCGCCAGCTCCAGCAGCGCCGGGAAGTTGCGCACCAGCTGCGTGGTGATGATCAACACCAGAATGGCAATCAACACTGCCCCTAAGGTAATCGGCTCCAGGCTTTCCACACCCTGCACCGTGGACGTTACGTCCCACAGTGAGATGTTCTCCAGGAAACCAAATGCGGAATGGATCTCCGACCACAGGAAAATGACCGACAGGAGGGCAATCAGCATCAGGATGGAGCGAACCAGACGCAGGGACTGGGTACTGATGGCATCCAGATCCAGTTCAACCTCGTCCGCTTCCGTCGTGCCTTCCGTACTGTTGACATGGTTTGGCTCTTCCTCACCCCGCGCACGCTGGGCGAGGATCTCCGCCCGGCGATGCTTGGCACGGTCAAACGCCAGCCGGCGCCGCTGGATCAACATCCAGCGGCGGATCACGTGGTACACCACCAGAAGCAGGAACCAGATTGCCACTGAGGTTTCCAGTCGCGCCAGCAGCGCCTGCGCGGTTGCCAGGTAACCCACCGCGGCTGCCAGCATCGCAATCAACGGCGCGCTCAGCAGCAGGTTCCAGAGCAGCCGGTTGAACATGTTGTCGCCGCTACCGGATTTATCCAGATAGAGAGGTATACCGGCGCGCTTCAGGCTGAGCGTCACGATGGCCAGCGCCCCGCAAATCAGCATAAAGCAGAGGCGGCCCAGCGAGCCTGAGAACTCCCGGTCGTTGAGGTTATCGAACATGATCAGCGCCATAATCAGCGGCACAATCAGTCCGATGCTCATCAGGTAGTAACGCATGGCGCGCGCAACGCGATTACGCGGCCAGCCAAAGTGGGCGATAAACAGGCCATTGGGCCGCGCGAACGTAGCGCAGATCATCACCACCCACAGCAGGGGAACCGTGGCGGTGACGCCATCGCCAATCGCTACCGCGAGCGGATAGGGCCAGGCTTCCCGCAGGCCATACCCCAGCGTCATCCACAGCACGGGGAGCGGGGAGGCAACAAGAATCGACCAGAATACGGTACGCAACGTCAGCCAGAAGTGATCCTGGGTGACTTTCCCCACCCGGGAGCTGGAGCGTTCCAGGAAACGGGTGAAATGTCTGCGCGAGTAAATGCTACAGCCCACCAGAATTAATGCTCCCAGCAGTGGGAAAATGGTCTCTTTGCTGGTGAGCATCATCACGCTGGCCTGTCCCAGCTGGCTGACGGTGTCCAGCGAAATCAGGCGGCGCAGGTCCTGAACAATATCAATCGGCCACGAGAAGGTCATCGGACGCACGTCGGACGTCCAGAAGAGATAACGGTGCGTTGCCTCGTTCACCTCTTTCAGCGCATCTTCCAGCTGGCTGTTAGAGACCTTCAGCTTGGTCAGCTCCAGAATCAACGTATCTCCGCCCTGCAGCAGAGAGTTCAACAGTTCACGCTGGGTGCGCAGCTGGGCTTCCAGAATGCGGTTTTGCTCGCTGGTCAGGGACTGTCCATCAGCCTGACGGATCTGGCGGATCTGCGGCTGCTTATTGAGAAGGTCTTCAAAGTGCAGCCGCTGAACGCGCAGCTGGGCCATCTCGGTATCGAGCTGTTGCGGCTTCGGCATTTCCGGCAGACGGGCGACCTGAGCGCGTAACGCCTCACCCAGCAGGTTTGATGACCCAAGCCACTGGGACTGTTCGCGCAGGGTATTGAGCGCCTGACGAACCTGAAGGGTTTGGTTGGTAGCCTGACGCTGCTGCGAGGCAACCAGATCCATACGCTGCGCCTGCTGATTCAGGGCGGCAGAAAGCTCGCGGTTGACCTTAAACTGTTGAACGATGCCGGCAGGCAGGTTATCGCTGTTTTCCGCCAGCAGTTCGGTGCTTTCAAGGGCACGCTCTGCTTCACGCTGGCGCTGGCTGTTGAGCTGGTTGCGCAGGGCCTGAAGATACGCGTCCAGCTGCTCGCTCTGCTTCTGAGCAAGTTCAGAGCGCATCCGCGACAGCTCCTGACGGTTATTGGCGGAGAGCTGCGCCAGCTCCAGCTCATCGACAAGGGCCTTCAGGCGAGCAGATTCTGCCTGCAGGCCCAGATTTTGTGCCTGAGCCTGCGGCGTATTGCCGCTTTGCGTGCCAACGCGACGCTCAACTTCATTAAGCTGGCGGCGGGCGTCGGTTTGCTGTTGCGGAAGCTGGCTGAGGGAGTCGGCAATTTCACGCGCTCGCTCCTGCTCCTGCTGGGCAAGCCGGCTCTTTTCCAGAAGCTGGCTGCTGACCTGCAGGATCTCCTGGTTCAGGGCGTCGGAGGTCATGCCCGCGGGCACGTCGCGCGGTTCATCTCGCAAATTATTGAGCTGCGCGCGCAGCGTCTGCGAGAGTTTGGGGAAGTTGTCGATAACCTGCTGATATTGCTGAGCGCGCTCAAGAGAGCCTTTGCGCTCTTCAAGCGCGTTCAGCGCGGACTGGAGTGATTCAACGGTCTCTGGCTGAGCGGGTTTTGCCGCTTTTGCCTGCTCCAGCTCCTGGGTTATCTGTTTGGCGTCGGGGGCTGTCGCTGCGTACGCCCCCATGCTGAGGCACCAGGCCATCAGTAGAACGATAATCGGGCGCACGTCAGCGATCCTTCTGTTGTTAGCCTTCGTCTTTCTTGTCGTCAACCAGCGGGCTGGCGTCGTGCTCGGCGATAATCTCTTCCTGCGGCAGCGGAGCCGGTTCTGCATCCGGCGTCACGAAGGTTTCGGTAGAGATTGCCAGAGGCTGGCCCAATTTAGTGACTGACAGACTTTCGAGCTGTTCAGCCAGCTTCACTTTGCCCGGCGCAAACAGGTTGATCACGGTTGAGCCCAGCTTGAAGCGACCCATCTCCTGACCTTTCAGCAGGGCGACAGAGCCTTCCGCTTCACCGGCAGGCCAGGTCCAGCGCTTGATCACGCCTTCGCGAGGCGGGGTGATGGTGCCAGCCCAGACGGTTTCGATGCTGCCTACAATGGTCGCACCTACCAGAATCTGCGCCATTGGGCCAAATTCAGTATCAAACAGGCAGATGACGCGCTCGTTACGGGCAAACAGGTTCGGAACGTTCTGCGCGGTCAGGTGGTTGACGGAGAACAGGTCACCCGGGACGTAGATCATCTCGCGCAGGATACCGTTACACGGCATGTGCACGCGGTGGTAGTCGCGCGGTGACAGATAGGTGGTGGCAAACGTACCGTTACGGAACAGATCCGCCATCAGGTAGTTACCCGCCAGCAGCGCTTCCAGGCTGTAGTTATGGCCTTTGGCCTGCAGAATTTTGTCGTCTTCGATATCACCTAGCTGGCTAATTACGCCGTCTGCTGGCATCACCAGGACGTTAGGGTCGGTGTTTACCGGGCGCACTTCGTCACGCAGCGGGCGCACGAAAAATTCGTTAAAGGTGCGGTAGCTGGCGGTATCCGGCTTCTGCGCCTCTTTCATATCGACCTTGTAATATTTTACGAAAAGGTCGATGACCAGTTTGGTCAGCCAGCCTGCTCGTTTGCTCGCGCCCCAGCCCGCCAGGCGAGTGAGCCACAGTTTTGGCAGAATGTATTGAAGCGAAAGTTTAAATGCGTTTAACAAGGTAGCCTCCAGGCCATTGTTTTGTCGTTCCTGATCCGGCGTGAAGCCGCCGGAACCTGAAAAAAAGGGGACGATTTTAGCGATGCTTAGCTTAGTTGTCAGTTATCAGAATCAGAAAAGTTTTTACGCGTTTTTACGTCTTCCATGCTCTCAAGAATACGGTGGTAGTTCTCAAAGCGAGTTTCCGCAATTTCCCCGTTCTCAACCGCTGCACGGATAGCGCAGCCCGGGTCGTTATCGTGTTTACAGTCGCGGTATTTGCAAGCGCCTAAATAGTCATGGAATTCGACAAACCCGTTGAAGATTTGTTCCGGCTCGAGATGCCACAAGCCGAACTCACGCACGCCAGGGGAGTCGATCACGTCGCCGCCGTGTGGGAAGTGATACAGACGCGAGGCGGTGGTGGTGTGCTGGCCCAGGCCCGAGACGTTGGACACATCGTTAGTCAGGATCTCTTGCTGGAGGCCGAGCAGATTATTTAGCAGGCTTGATTTACCCACGCCGGACTGGCCCGCAAAGATGCTGATACGGTCGGTCAGTGCCTCTTCTAACGGCTTAAGGCCATCTTTAGTGTGGCTGGAGACCATCAGCACGCGATAACCAATCTTGCGGTAGATATCCATCTGCTCATTCACGAAGGCCATGCCGTCGTCATCCAGCAGATCGATTTTATTCAGCACGATTATCGGCTCAACCTGCAGCGTTTCACACGCGACGAGATAACGGTCGATAATATTGAGCGAGAGCTCGGGTAAAATCGCCGAAACGATAACAATCTGGTTAATATTGGCGGCAATAGGTTTAACCCCGTCGTAAAAGTCTGGACGGGTGAGCACCGACGTGCGTTCATGCACGGCTTCAACGATACCCTTCACCGTTACGCCTTCGGCGGCTTCTTTACCCGGACGCCAGACCACGCGATCGCCGGTAACCAGTGAACGGATGGTGCGGCGGATATTACAACGGTGAATATCCCCGTCGGCGGATTCGACATCGGCATGCATACCAAAGCGGCTAATCACGACGCCTTCCGTCGCTTCGCCAAACAGGTTGTCGTCATACTCCGGCTTCTCCGAAGTGGTTTTAAGACGGCGCTGGTGATTGGCGTTTACGCGGCGCTGCTGCCCTTTGGAGAGTTTATTTTTACTCAATCGCGCTGGCTCCTGGTCGCCCATGATGGGCAAAACCTCTATGATACACTCTAATTAATACTAGTTAACCTGCTACTGCTGGTTATGCGAGAAGGGTGGAAAATAACATGAGCGCGGATGAAAACAACCTGATTTGGATCGATCTTGAAATGACCGGGCTGGATCCCGAGCGCGATCGCATTATTGAAATTGCAACGCTGGTCACCGATGCCAACCTGAATATCCTGGCGGAAGGACCAACGATTGCGGTGCATCAGTCAGACGATCAGCTTGCGCTGATGGATGAGTGGAACGTGCGTACCCATACCGGCAGTGGCCTGGTGGAGCGCGTGAAGGCAAGCACCATGGGTGATCGCGAGGCGGAGCTGGCGACGCTTGAGTTCCTGAAAAAGTGGGTTCCGGCAGGTAAATCCCCTATCTGCGGCAATAGCATCGGCCAGGATCGCCGTTTCCTGTTTAAGTATATGCCGGAGCTGGAGTCTTACTTCCACTACCGCTATCTGGACGTCAGCACCCTGAAAGAGCTGGCGCGTCGCTGGAAGCCTGAAATCCTCGATGGCTTTAAAAAGCAGGGGACCCACCAGGCGATGGACGATATCCGTGAGTCCGTGGCGGAGCTTTCGTACTACCGCGAAAACTTTATTAAGCTGTGATTTTGCGACCAGGCGCCTTGCGTGAGCGTAAGTTTGACGCTAAATTGTGCAGCTTGCCGATTAAATAAGCACTTGAACTGAATTTCGAAAAAATCGCTTTAAGGGGGGTTGCAGCTAAACGGATTTCTCGTATAATGCGCCTCCCGTAACGACAGAGAATTACACGTTACGACAGCAACAAAAGCAGTGCAGATTTGCGGGAATAGCTCAGTTGGTAGAGCACGACCTTGCCAAGGTCGGGGTCGCGAGTTCGAGTCTCGTTTCCCGCTCCAAAATTTGAAAGTATCGTAAGATACGCACAGCACCAGAACACCCAAGCGGGAATAGCTCAGTTGGTAGAGCACGACCTTGCCAAGGTCGGGGTCGCGAGTTCGAGTCTCGTTTCCCGCTCCAAAATTTGAAAGTGCTTCCACAGCACGGACCACCCAAGCGGGAATAGCTCAGTTGGTAGAGCACGACCTTGCCAAGGTCGGGGTCGCGAGTTCGAGTCTCGTTTCCCGCTCCAAATTCTTCTTTATTTCTAAAATATCCACAGCGAAAAGAGTCGTTGGGGACGTTTTCTATTGCATCTGAAATACTCTTGTAAACAGAGTTATCCACAGAAACTGCGCTTTAGCGTAACAGGAACAAAACTTAGCAGGGTGAATAGTATCTTCGTATTTCCTTGTATTTTAAGTATAAATTTTCATTTCAAAATGTTATCGAGATCACTTGATCTCTTCTCAAGCCCAGATGGCGCTTGAGTTTGTAATTTTATTCACAGGCTGTGAATAGTTCAGGCATCTCGCGTAAGCCCTTTCTCTATCACTCTCACCAGTCGCTGTTTCTTCGGTAGCTGCACCTCGACAACGCAGGCATTACGCTTCTCGATTTGCTGCGCAATCGCCCATTCTATGTGTTCATCAAGAAGTGGGTGCTCACCTCGACGGCTTTCAAGCGCCCGGATATTCGCTTCATCCCATGGGGCATTCCCCAGCGCAACGGCAACATTACGCAGCCAGCGCAGATGACCGATGCGGCGAATGGCCGAACCTTCCGTCACTTTCAGGAACCAGGCTTCGGTCCAGGCGAACAGTTCGATGAGCTGCGGCGCATGCAGCGCCTTACGCGGGCTGAAATCCTCTTCATCCGTGAGCTGCGAATAGCGGTTCCACGGGCAAATGAGCTGGCAATCGTCGCAGCCGTAGATTCGGTTGCCAATAAGCGGTCGAAATTCTTCGGGGATCGCCCCTTCCAGTTCTATCGTGAGGTAAGAGATACAGCGTCGCGCATCGACGGTATAAGGCTCGACGATGGCACCCGTCGGACAGATGGTCATGCAGGCCACGCAGCGCCCACATCCTTCCTCTACCGGGCCGTCTACCGGCAACGGTAAATCAATCAGCAGTTCACCCAGGAAGAAGAACGATCCGGCATCGCGGCTAAGGATAAGTGAGTGCTTACCTGTCCAGCCAAGCCCGGCTTTTTCAGCGATCGGGCGTTCAAGAATGGGCGCAGAGTCGACAAAGGGTCTAAAATTCAGCGAAACACAGTGCTGCTGAATAGTTTCCCCGAGTTTTTTTAAGCGGTTACGCAAGAGCTTATGGTAATCACGCCCGAGGGCGTACCGGCTGACGTAACCCAGAGAGGGGTTTTTTAGCGTGCGCGCAAAGGCCGCGTTGGCCGGCAGGTAGTTCATGCGCACGCTGATGACGCGTAACGTACCCGGCAAAAGCTCGTGTGGACGGGCGCGCATCATGCCATGACGCGCCATCCATTCCATTTCGCCGTGGTATTGTTTATCCAGCCAGTCCTGCAGTTTCGGCTCGCTGGCGGAGAGGTCGGTATCGGTAATACCCACCTTCTGGAAGCCGAGTTCAGCACCCCACTGTTTAATTTTTTGCGCTAACTGATTGAGATCGAGGGGCTGTGACATGACGGACCATACGGTGAAGAAAAACCCCGCAAGTATACCACATTCCATCTGGCATGCGGACGCGCTCCGGCATGCCGAAAAAGAGGCAGCAGATAGTCTCGGTATTACCCTTTATGAACTGATGCAGCGCGCAGGAGAGGCGGCGTTTAACGTTGCCCGCGGCGCGTACCCGCAGGCCGCTCACTGGCTGGTGTTATGCGGGCACGGCAATAACGGCGGTGACGGTTACGTCGTTGCCCGTCTTGCGGTTGCAGCAGGCCTGCGCGTTACGTTACTGGCTCTTGAGAGTGATAAGCCGCTGCCGGAGGAGGCTAGCGCAGCGCGAGACGCATGGCTGAATGCAGGCGGTGTGATTCACGCGGCTGATATCGTCTGGCCAGAGGATGTTGATCTGGTTGTTGATGGCCTGCTCGGCACCGGCCTGCGCAGCGCGCCTCGCGAGAACATTGCCGCGCTCATTGCTCGCGCTAACAGGCATTCCGCGCCGGTGGTCGCGCTGGATATTCCGTCGGGCCTGATAGCGCAAACGGGGACGACGCCGGGGGCGGTGATTCAGGCTGCGCATACGGTGACCTTTATCGCCCTGAAGCCGGGTTTACTGACCGGCAAAGCGCGGGATGTGGTCGGCGCGTTACACCACGCTGCGCTGGGGCTGGAGAGCTGGCTGGCCGGGCAGGAAACGCACCTCGCGCGGTTTGATGCGTCTCAGCTTGCCGAGTGGCTTCCGCCCCGACGTCCGACGTCCCATAAAGGCGATCACGGCAAGCTGGTGATTGTTGGCGGTGACCACGGCACGGCGGGCGCTATCCGTATGGCCGGTGAAGCGGCATTGCGAAGCGGTGCCGGTTTAGTGCGAGTACTCACTCGCATTGAGAATATTGCGCCGATAATCACAGCCCGGCCGGAACTGATGGTCCATGAGCTTACGCTTCAGACCCTTGAGGAAAGCCTTGAATGGGCGGATGTGGTCGTCATTGGACCTGGGCTAGGGCAGCAGGCGTGGGGTAAACAGGCTCTGCAAAAGGTCGAGAATTTTCGTAAACCGATGCTGTGGGATGCCGACGCGCTGAACCTTCTGGCAATCAATCCGGATAAGCGTCACAATCGCATTCTCACGCCACACCCCGGCGAAGCCGCGCGGCTGCTTAACTGCAGCGTGGCAGAAATTGAAAGCGATCGCTTACTTTCTGCTCAGCGTCTGGTAAAACGTTACGGAGGTGTTGCTGTTTTGAAAGGGGCAGGAACCGTTGTCGCCAGCGATGAGGCACTGGGCATTATTGATGCCGGAAATGCGGGCATGGCGAGTGGCGGAATGGGCGACGTGCTTTCCGGTATCATTGGCGCGTTGCTTGGACAGAAACTTCCCCTTTATGATGCAGCCTGTGCGGGCTGCGTGGCTCACGGTGCCGCGGCAGATACACTGGCTGCGCGTTACGGTACACGCGGTATGCTGGCCACCGATCTCTTTTGCACGCTGCGGCGTGTTGTTAACCCGGATGTGATTGACGTAGAAAATGACTAATCGAGCGATTTCTTTACCTGATGAACAAGCCACTTTAGAACTCGGCAAGCGCGTGGCGCAGGCCTGTCAGGGGGCAACCGTCATTTATCTGTATGGTGATTTAGGTGCGGGTAAAACCACCTTCAGCCGGGGTTTTTTGCAGGCGTTAGGGCATAACGGGAATGTGAAAAGCCCAACCTATACGCTGGTAGAACCGTACACCCTTGAAAATCTTATGGTGTACCACTTCGATTTATACCGCCTTGCGGATCCTGAGGAGCTGGAATTTATGGGGATCCGTGATTATTTTGCCAATGATGCCATCTGCCTGGTGGAGTGGCCGCAACAAGGTGCGGGTGTGTTGCCTGACCCGGATGTCGAAATTCACTTAGATTACCAGGCACAAGGGCGTGAGGCACGCATCAGTGCAGTTTCCTCATCAGGCTGTTCCTTACTGGCCCGTCTGGCCGGTTAAGCGTAGGGATGACGGGATGATAAATCGCGTTAAAGGTTGGTTGTTGGCTGCCACGGTGCTGCTGTGCGCGCAGGCCGGGGCTGCAAACCTCTCAGATATTCAGGTATCAAACGGCGAAAGCCAGGCCCGGATCACGTTCAGCTTTATGGGCGATCCTGAATATGCGTTCTCACAGCCAGACAGCCACAGCGTGGCGCTGGATATCAAACAGACAGGCGTGATCCAGGGGTTACCGCTGCGGTTCAGCGGTAACAACCTGGTGAAAAGTATCCGTTCGGGCACGCCCCAGGATAGCCAGTCATTACGCCTGGTGGTCGATCTGACCGAAAAGGGCAAAACGAAGGCGGTGAAGCAGCAAAACGGGGCGAACTACACGGTGGTCTTTACGATCAATGCCGACGCGCCGCCACCGCCTCCACCGCCGCCGGTCGTTGCTAAACGTGTGGAAGAACCGGTGTATACGCCGCGTCCTTCAGAACCTGCGCGTAATCCGTTTAAATCTCAGAACGATCGCATTACTGCGGCAACCAGCAGCAATACGGTGACGCGTCCGGCGGCCAGTGCGCGACGTGCGACGGTCAGCGGTGACAAGGTGATTATCGCCATTGATGCGGGTCACGGCGGGGAAGATCCGGGGGCGATTGGCCCGGGCGGTACGCGGGAGAAAAACGTCACCATCGCGGTGGCCCGCAAGCTCAGGGCGCTGTTAAACGACGATCCGATGTTTAAAGGTGTGTTAACCCGCGACGGGGATTACTTTATCTCCGTCATGGGACGCTCGGACGTGGCGCGTAAGCAAAACGCCAATTTCCTGGTCTCCATTCATGCGGATGCCGCACCGAATCGCAGTGCGACCGGCGCCTCGGTTTGGGTGCTGTCGAACCGTCGGGCCAACAGTGAAATGGCAAACTGGCTTGAAGAGCATGAGAAACAGTCTGAACTGCTGGGCGGTGCGGGTGATGTGCTGGCTAATAGCCAGTCTGACCCGTATCTCAGCCAGGCGGTACTGGATTTACAGTTCGGCCATTCCCAGCGCGTCGGGTATGATGTCGCCACTAACGTACTGAACCAGCTGCAGGGCATCGGGGCATTGCATAAGCGCCGTCCGGAACATGCGAGCCTGGGGGTTCTGCGTTCGCCGGATATTCCATCGATCCTCGTGGAAACGGGCTTTATCAGCAATAACAGTGAAGAGCGTTTGTTGGGTAGCGATAGCTATCAGCAACAAATTGCCGAAGCGATTTATAACGGCTTGCGCAAATATTTTGAGGCGCATCCTCTGCAGTCCGCGCCGCAGGGCGGGGCAGCTCAGACGGCCAGTGCCGCGCTGCCGGGCGAGATGACTGCGACAAACTAAGGAGAATTCATGCCGATTCAGGTTCTACCGCCGCAGCTTGCGAACCAAATCGCCGCCGGTGAGGTGGTGGAACGCCCTGCGTCGGTGGTGAAGGAGCTGGTGGAAAACAGCCTCGATGCGGGCGCGACCCGCATCGATATTGATATCGAACGCGGTGGCGCGAAGCTTATTCGCATTCGCGACAACGGCTGCGGCATTAAAAAAGACGAGCTGGCGCTGGCGCTGGCCCGACACGCCACCAGTAAAATTGCCTCTCTGGATGACCTGGAAGCGATCCTTAGCCTCGGTTTTCGCGGCGAAGCGCTGGCCAGTATCAGCTCGGTTTCGCGCTTAACGCTGACCTCCCGCACCGCTGAACAGCAGGAAGCCTGGCAGGCTTACGCCGAAGGGCGCGATATGGATGTGACGGTCAAACCCGCCGCGCATCCTGTCGGTACGACGCTGGAAGTCCTGGATCTGTTCTACAACACTCCCGCCCGACGCAAGTTTATGCGTACCGAAAAAACCGAATTCGGCCATATCGACGAGATCATACGTCGCATCGCGCTGGCGCGTTTCGATGTCACCATTAACCTCAGCCACAACGGCAAGGTGATGCGCCAGTATCGCGCGGTGGCAGAAGGCGGGCAGAAAGAGCGCCGTTTAGGGGCAATCTGCGGTACGCCGTTTCTCGAACAGGCGCTGGCCATTGAGTGGCAGCATGGCGATCTGGCGCTGCGCGGGTGGGTGGCTGACCCGAACGCCAGCAGCGCGGCGTTCGCGGAGATTCAGTATTGCTACGTGAACGGACGCATGATGCGCGACCGTCTTATTAATCACGCCATTCGCCAGGCCTGCGAAGACAAGCTCGGGGCCGATCAGCAACCCGCTTTCGTACTGTATCTGGAGATCGACCCGCATCAGGTGGATGTGAACGTCCATCCTGCCAAGCACGAAGTGCGGTTCCACCAGTCACGACTGGTGCATGATTTTATCTATCAGGGCGTGCTGAGCGTGCTGCAACAGCGGGTTGAACCCACGTTGCCGCTGGAAAACGCAGAGCCTGCGCCGCGCCCGTTCCCGGAAAACCGCGTCGCTGCGGGTCGTAACCATTTTGCTGAGCCTGCTGCCGCACGTGAGCCGGAAGCCCCGCGTTTCTCCTCGGCAGGGGCCGCACCGCGCCCGACGGGAGCGAACTACCCGAATGCCCAACCTGGCTATCAAAAGCAGCAGGGGGCGTTGTATCGCAAACTGCTGGAAACGCCGGCCGTGGAACGTAATGAGTCTATCCCGGTATCGCCGCCGTCGCTGGACGGTCACAGCCAGAGTTTTGGCCGGGTACTGACGATTATCGCACCGGATATGGCACTGCTTGAACGTGACGGTAAGTTGATGCTTCTGGCACTGCCGGTAGCCGAACGCTGGCTCAAACAGGTGCAGCTCACGCCGGGCGAAAATGCGGCCTGCGCGCAGCCGCTGCTGATCCCGGTTCGTCTGAAAATATCCCCTGAAGAAACAAGGGTATTGCAGCGCGCCGAGCCTCAGCTGGCGCAGATGGGTATAGAAATGGTGCTCGAACCACAACATGTGACAATTCGTGCAGTGCCTTTACCCTTACGCCAACAAAATTTACAAAACTTGATTCCTGAACTGATAGGCTACCTGGCGCAGCAAACGTCGTTTGATGCCGCTAACACCGCGCAGTGGATCGCCCGCCACCTGGCAAGCGAACACGCGCCGTGGAGTATGGCACAGGCCATTAGCGTGCTGGCGGAGGTGGAACGCCTCTGTCCGCATCTGGTGAAGACGCCGCCGGGTGGGTTATTACAACCTGTTGATTTACAAACGGCGATGAACGCCCTGAAACATGATTGACGTAAGTAAGGCGAGCCTGCCTAAGGCAATTTTTTTAATGGGCCCAACGGCCTCCGGCAAAACGGCGCTAGCCATTGAGTTGCGTAAAGTTTTGCCTGTAGAGTTGATTAGCGTCGACTCCGCCCTCATCTACCGAGGGATGGACATCGGCACGGCGAAGCCTGACGCAGAAGAGCTGCGCGCGGCACCGCACCGTTTGCTGGATATTCTCGACCCGGCTCAGGCCTACTCCGCAGCGGATTTCCGCCGGGATGCCTTAGCCGAGATGGCCGAGATAACGGCGGCGGGACGTATACCGCTGTTGGTTGGCGGAACCATGCTTTATTTCAAGGCGCTGCTGGAGGGGCTTTCTCCTCTGCCATCAGCGGACCCGGAAGTAAGAGCGAAAATTGAGCAGCAGGCGGCAGAGCAGGGTTGGGACGTTTTGCATAAGCAACTGGCGCAGATTGACCCGGTTGCGGCAGCGCGAATCCATCCAAATGATCCGCAAAGGCTTTCCCGGGCACTGGAAGTTTTTTTCATTTCGGGTAAAACTTTAACGGAACTGACGCAAACGTCAGGAGACGCTCTGCCGTATCAGGTGCATCAGTTCGCCATCGCCCCGGCGAGCCGTGAACTGCTCCATCAGCGAATTGAGCAGCGTTTTCATCAGATGTTAGCTTCAGATTTTGAAGCAGAAGTGCGGGCGCTATTTGCCCGTGGAGATTTGCATACGGACATGCCTTCCATTCGTTGTGTGGGATACCGCCAGATGTGGTCGTATCTTGAAGGTGAGATTTCATACGATGAAATGGTTTATCGAGGTGTTTGCGCCACGAGACAGTTAGCGAAGCGCCAGATCACCTGGTTGCGCGGTTGGGAGGGGGTTCACTGGTTAGACAGTGAAAAACCACAACAGGCGTTAAACGAAGTGATTGAGGTTGTTGGTGATATCGCTCACTGAATGTGTACAATTGAGTCGTATCGTGCGCAATTTTTCAGAATCGCAAGGTTCTAAGTACAAAACAAGCATATAAGGAAAAGATAGAATGGCTAAGGGGCAATCTTTACAAGATCCGTTCCTGAACGCATTGCGTCGGGAACGTGTTCCAGTTTCTATTTATTTGGTGAATGGTATTAAGCTGCAAGGTCAGATTGAGTCTTTCGATCAGTTTGTGATCCTGTTGAAAAACACGGTCAGCCAGATGGTTTACAAGCACGCTATTTCTACTGTTGTTCCGTCTCGTCCGGTCTCTCATCACAGCAATAACGCTGGCGGCGGCACTGGTAGTAACTACCATCATGGCAGCAACGCGCAGGGCTCTTCAACGCCAGCGCAGGACAGCGAAGATACCGAGTAAGGTTTCGCGCTGTTATCCACACGGGGAGCCAGCGATCCTGCGTTCCCCGCTGATCTTTTTTGAGGATTATACGCTTGTTTGACCGTTATGATGCCGGTGAGCAGGCGGTGCTGGTACACATCTATTTTTCGCAAGACAAAGATATGGAAGACCTCCAGGAGTTTGAATCTCTGGTCTCTTCCGCCGGTGTCGAAGCAATGCAGGTGATTACCGGTAGCCGTAAAGCGCCGCACCCAAAGTATTTTGTTGGTGAAGGTAAAGCAGTTGAAATTGCGGATGCCGTAAAAGCAACCGGCGCGTCAGTCGTGCTGTTTGACCATGCGCTGTCTCCGGCTCAGGAACGTAACCTGGAACGTCTTTGCGAATGCCGTGTTATCGATCGCACGGGTTTGATTTTAGATATTTTTGCTCAGCGTGCACGTACCCACGAAGGTAAGCTGCAGGTTGAGCTGGCGCAGTTGCGCCATCTGGCGACGCGACTTGTGCGTGGCTGGACCCACCTTGAAAGACAGAAAGGCGGGATTGGTTTGCGCGGTCCGGGTGAAACCCAGCTCGAAACCGACCGCCGTTTGCTGCGTGGCCGTATTACCCAGATCCTCTCACGTCTGGAACGCGTTGAGAAACAGCGTGAGCAAGGGCGCCGCGCGCGCTCAAAAGCCGACATTCCGACGGTGTCGCTGGTGGGGTATACCAACGCCGGTAAGTCCACCCTGTTTAACCAGATTACTGAGGCCCAGGTGTATGCCGCAGACCAGCTGTTTGCGACCCTGGACCCAACGCTGCGTCGTATCGACGTTGCCGACGTCGGCGAGACGGTGCTGGCGGATACCGTAGGGTTTATCCGCCATCTGCCGCACGACCTGGTCGCGGCGTTTAAAGCGACCCTGCAGGAAACGCGACAGGCGACCCTGCTGGTGCACGTGATTGACGCTGCAGACGTCCGCGTGCAGGAGAACATCGACGCGGTAAACGTGGTGCTTGAAGAGATCGACGCCCACGAGATCCCAACCCTGTTGGTGATGAACAAGATCGATATGCTGGAAGATTTCGAGCCGCGTATCGACCGAGATGAAGAGAACAAACCGATTCGGGTCTGGCTTTCTGCCCAGACCGGTATTGGTGTGCCACTGCTTTTCCAGGCTTTGACAGAACGTCTTTCCGGTGAGGTAGCCCAGCACACGCTGCGATTGCCGCCACAGGAAGGCAGGCTGCGCAGCCGGTTTTATCAGCTTCAGGCGATAGAAAAAGAGTGGATGGAGGATGACGGCAGCGTGGGGATGCAGGTGCGTATGCCGATCGTTGACTGGCGTCGCCTCTGTAAACAAGAACCTGCGCTGGCGGACTATATCGTCTGATCAGAAAGGGGATGCCTGAATAATTCGCCCTTGCATAACAAATATGGAGCATATACATGGCGTGGAATCAGCCCGGTAATAACGGACAGGACCGCGACCCGTGGGGAAGCAGCAATAATCAAGGCGGCAACTCTGGGGGAAATGGCAACAAAGGTGGTCGCGAGCAGGGGCCGCCGGATCTGGATGATATCTTCCGCAAGCTAAGCAAGAAGCTTGGTGGTCTTGGCGGAGGTAAAGGCTCTGGCTCAGGTGGAAATTCCACCCAGGGGCCGCGCCCGCAAATGGGTGGCCGCGTGGTGGGCATTGTTGCCGCCGCCGTGGTAATCATCTGGGCTGCTACCGGGTTCTACACCATTAAAGAAGCGGAACGCGGCGTCGTTACGCGTTTTGGTAAGTTCAGCCATCTGGTTGAGCCGGGCCTGAACTGGAAGCCGACTTTCATTGATGACGTGACCGCGGTAAACGTGGAATCTGTTCGTGAACTGGCGGCATCGGGTGTGATGCTGACGTCCGATGAGAACGTGGTGCGCGTTGAGATGAACGTGCAGTACCGCGTCACCGATCCTGAACGTTATCTGTTTAGCGTGACCAGCGCCGATGACAGTCTGCGCCAGGCGACCGATAGCGCCCTGCGCGGGGTGATCGGTAAATACACCATGGACCGCATTCTGACCGAAGGTCGTACCGTTATTCGTAGCGATACCCAGCGTGAGCTGGAAGAGACCATTCGTCCGTACAACATGGGTATTACCCTGCTGGACGTTAACTTCCAGGCCGCTCGTCCGCCGGAAGAGGTGAAAGCCGCGTTTGATGACGCCATTGCTGCCCGTGAAAACGAACAGCAGTACATCCGTGAAGCGGAAGCGTACACCAACGAAGTTCAGCCGCGTGCTAACGGTCAGGCGCAGCGTATTCTTGAAGAAGCGCGCGCGTATAAGACGCAGACCATCCTGGAAGCCCAGGGTGAAGTGGCGCGTTTCGCGAAAATCCTGCCGGAATATAAAGCGGCTCCGGAAATTACCCGCGAGCGTCTCTATATCGAGACCATGGAAAAAGTGCTGAGCCACACCCGCAAAGTGTTGGTTAACGACAGCAAAGGCGGAAACCTGATGGTCCTGCCGCTGGATCAGATGCTGAAAGGCGGTTCTGCACCGGCTGCGAAAGACACCAGCGGTGCGAATAACCTGCTGCGTCTGCCACCAGCCTCTTCAGGTAACGCCAGCGCGAACACAACGCCTTCTTCGAACGATGGTGACATTATGGACCAACGCCGTGCTAACGCGCAGCGTAACGACTACCAGCGTCAGGGGGAATAAGGATGCGTAAGTCAGTTATTGCGATCATCGTCATCGTACTGGTCGTGCTGTATACCTCGATCTTTGTGGTGAAAGAAGGCGAGCGTGGGATCAAATTCCAGTTCAGCAGCGTCGTGCGTGATGGTGACAAACGCCCGGTGATTTACGAACCGGGTCTGCACTTCAAGGTGCCTTTCATTCAGTCGGTGAAAACGCTCGATGCGCGTATCCAGACGATGGATAACCAGGCCGACCGTTTCGTGACCAAAGAGAAGAAAGACCTGATCGTGGATTCCTATATCAAATGGCGCATCAGTGATTTCAGCCGTTACTTCCTGGCGACAGGCGGCGGCGACGTTTCTCAGGCGGAAGTGCTGTTGAAACGTAAGTTCTCTGACCGTCTGCGCTCTGAGATTGGTCGTCTGGATGTGAAAGATATCGTGACCGACTCCCGCGGTCGTCTGACGCTGGAAGTGCGTGATGCGCTGAACTCCGGTACAGCGGGCACGGAAGACGAAGTTTCTACGCCGGCTGCAGATGATGCGATTGCCAAAGCGGCAGAACGCGTTCAGGCTGAAACCAACGGCAAAGTGCCGGTGATCAACCCGAACAGTATGGCCGCGCTGGGTATCGAAGTGGTTGACGTGCGTATCAAGCAGATCAACCTGCCGGTGGAAGTGTCCGAGGCGATTTACAACCGTATGCGCGCCGAGCGTGAAGCGGTTGCCCGTCGTCACCGTTCACAGGGTCAGGAAGAGGCTGAGAAGCTACGTGCCGCAGCGGACTACGAAGTGACCAAGACGCTGGCGGAATCTGAGCGTCAGGGCCGTATTCTGCGCGGTGAGGGTGATGCGGAAGCCGCCAAGCTGTTCGCTGATGCCTTCAGCCAGGATCCCGACTTCTACGCCTTTATCCGTAGCCTGCGCGCCTACGAGAATAGCTTCCAGAGCAACCAGGATGTGATGGTGCTCAGCCCGGATAGCGATTTCTTCCGTTATATGAAGACGCCGACTAACGCAACGCGATAAACTCAGGCTCGTTTGAGTATTCAAACCACCGCTCCCAACGGAGCGGTGGTTTTCTTTTATAAGGATTAAAAATGAATTCAACGATCTGGCTGGCACTGGCGCTCGTATTAGTCCTGGAAGGACTGGGGCCGATGCTTTATCCGCGCGCATGGCGTCGTATGATCGCCACAATGAGTCAACTTCCGGATAATATTTTGCGTCGTTTTGGTGGCGGTCTTGTGGTTGCTGGCATCGTGATCTACTACATGTTGAGGAAAACGATTGGCTGATCAAAAAGTGGTCGGATTTGGCGTGCTTTGAGGTCAAAAAGTGCTGTATATCTGAAAAAGCGATGGTAGAATCCATTTTTAAGCAAACGGTGATTTTGAAAAAATGGGTAACAACGTCGTCGTACTGGGCACCCAATGGGGTGACGAAGGTAAAGGGAAGATTGTTGATCTTCTGACTGAACGGGCTAAATATGTTGTACGCTACCAGGGCGGTCACAACGCAGGCCATACTCTCGTAATCAACGGTGAAAAAACCGTCCTCCATCTTATTCCATCAGGCATTCTTCGCGAAAACGTCACCAGCATCATCGGTAACGGCGTGGTGCTGTCTCCAGCTGCGCTGATGAAAGAGATGAAAGGTCTGGAAGACCGTGGTATCCCTGTTCGTGAGCGTCTGCTGCTCTCTGAAGCCTGCCCGCTGATCCTGGATTATCACGTGGCGCTGGACGTTGCGCGTGAAAAAGCACGCGGTGCGAAAGCGATCGGTACCACCGGTCGTGGTATCGGCCCGGCTTATGAAGATAAAGTTGCACGTCGCGGTCTGCGCGTGGGTGACCTCTTCGACAAAGCAACTTTTGCTGAAAAACTGAAAGAAGTGATGGAATATCACAACTTCCAGCTGGTGAATTTCTACAAAGCTGACGCTGTTGACTACCAGAAAGTGCTGGATGACGTCATGGCGATTGCAGACATTCTGACCGGTATGGTTGTTGATGTATCCGATCTGCTGGACCAGGCGCGCAAGCGTGGCGATTTCGTCATGTTTGAAGGTGCGCAGGGTACGCTGCTGGACATCGACCACGGTACCTATCCGTACGTAACCTCCTCTAACACCACCGCAGGTGGCGTGGCGACCGGCTCTGGCCTGGGTCCACGTTATGTGAACTACGTTCTGGGCATCATCAAAGCGTACTCCACTCGCGTGGGTGCGGGTCCATTCCCGACCGAGCTGTTTGATGAAACCGGCGAGTTCCTGTGCAAGCAGGGTAACGAGTTTGGCGCGACCACCGGTCGTCGTCGTCGTACCGGCTGGCTGGATGCGGTTGCCGTGCGTCGTGCAGTGCAGATCAACTCCCTGTCTGGCTTCTGCCTGACCAAGCTGGACGTACTGGACGGCCTGAAAGAAGTGAAAATCTGCGTAGGCTACCGTATGCCAGATGGCCGCGAAGTGACCACCACTCCGCTGGCAGCTGACGACTGGGAAGGCATCGAGCCAATTTACGAAACCATGCCGGGCTGGTCTGAGACCACCTTCGGTGTGAAAGAGCGTAGCGGCCTGCCGCAGGCGGCGCTGGATTACATCAAGCGCATTGAAGAACTGACCGAAGTGCCGATCGACATTATCTCCACCGGCCCGGATCGTACTGAAACGATGATCCTGCGCGACCCGTTCGACGCATAATCTTCGTGAATTCTGGCCTGCGGGGTGACCCGTAGGCCAGATAAGCGTAGCGCCATCCGGCGACCGCTCCTGGATCTCCGCTTTTTCGCCCCGTCTGTCAAATAAATTAGCCGCCAACTATCTGGCTGGTTTATCATCATTAATGAATATCTCTGCGGTTTGTCCGCGATTTCCCTTTTTCCTGAGGTTGATGTGCAGTTAACAAGTTTCACCGATTACGGCTTACGTGCGCTGATCTACATGGCGTCGTTACCCGATGGGAAAATGACCAGTATCTCTGAAGTGACAGAGGTCTACGGCGTATCCCGTAATCATATGGTCAAAATAATCAATCAACTTAGCCGTGCCGGATACGTAGCTGCCGTCCGCGGGAAGAATGGTGGGATCCGTCTCGGTAAACCGGCACAGAGTATTCGTGTTGGCGATGTGGTACGTGAACTGGAGCCATTATCTCTGGTGAACTGCAGCAGCGAGTTCTGCCACATTACGCCCGCTTGTCGCCTGAAACAGGCGCTTTCTAAGGCCGTGCAAAGTTTTCTCATGGAGCTGGATAACTACACGCTGGCCGATTTGGTTGAAGAGAATCAACCGCTTTATAAATTATTGCTGGTGGAATGAAGAAAATTTCCACCGGAGCTGACAACGGAGGAACCGACATGTCACACGATCCTTTCCAGGAACGCGAAGCCGAAAAATACGCGAATCCTATCCCCAGCCGCGAGTTCATCATTGAACACTTAACAAAACGCGAAAAACCCGCCAATCGTGAAGAACTTGCCGTTGAATTAAACATTGAAGGTGAAGAGCAAATTGAAGCCCTTCGCCGCCGTCTGCGCGCGATGGAGCGTGACGGGCAGCTGGTCTTTACCCGCCGCCAGTGCTACGCGCTGCCAGAACGCCTCGATCTGCTGAAAGGGACCGTCATTGGTCACCGCGATGGCTTCGGCTTCCTGCGCGTGGAAGGGCGCAAAGACGATCTGTACCTCTCATCTGAGCAGATGAAGATGTGTATCCACGGCGATCAGATCCTGGCGCAACCGCTGGGCGCTGACCGTAAAGGTCGCCGCGAAGCGCGCGTCGTGCGCGTTCTGGTGCCAAAAACCAGCCAGATTGTTGGCCGCTACTTTACCGACGCGGGCGTGGGCTTCGTGGTGCCGGACGACAGCCGTCTGAGCTTCGACATCCTGATCCCACCTGAAGAGGTGATGGGCGCACGCATGGGCTTTGTGGTGGTGGTAGAACTCACCCAGCGCCCAACCCGTCGCACCAAAGCGGTAGGTAAAATCGTCGAAGTGCTGGGCGATAACATGGGCACCACGATGGCCGTTGATATGGCGCTGCGCACCCATGAGATCCCTTACGTCTGGCCGAAAGCGGTTGAAGATCAGATCGAAAGCCTGCGCGAAGAAGTGCCGGAAGAGTCCAAAGTGGGCCGCGTGGATCTGCGCTCCCTGCCGCTGGTCACTATCGACGGAGAAGACGCCCGCGACTTCGATGACGCCGTTTACTGTGAGAAAAAACGCGGTGGCGGCTGGCGTCTGTGGGTGGCTATCGCTGACGTAAGCTATTATGTCCGTCCGCATACGCCGCTGGATAACGAAGCGCGCAGTCGCGGCACGTCGGTCTACTTCCCGTCTCAGGTTGTCCCGATGCTGCCGGAAGTGCTGTCTAACGGCCTGTGCTCCCTGAACCCGCAGGTTGACCGCCTCTGTATGGTTTGTGAGATGACCATCTCCACCAAAGGGCGCTTAACGGGCTACAAGTTCTACGAAGCGGTAATGAGCTCGCATGCGCGTCTGACCTATACCAAGGTCTGGCATATGCTGCAGGGCGATCGGGAGCTTCGCGAGCAGTACGCGCCGCTGGTCAAACATATTGAAGAGCTGCATAACCTCTACAAAACGCTGGACCAGGCGCGCGAAGAGCGCGGCGGGATCTCCTTTGAGAGCGAAGAGGCGAAGTTTATCTTCAACGCTGAACGCCGCATTGAGCGTATCGAACAGACCCAGCGTAACGATGCGCACAAGCTGATCGAAGAGTGTATGATCCTGGCAAATATCTCGGCGGCACGCTTCGTTGAAAAAGCCAAAGAGCCGGCACTGTTCCGTATTCACGATAAGCCGACCACGGAAGCCATTACGTCGTTCCGCTCCGTGCTGGCCGAACTCGGTCTGGAGCTGCCGGGCGGCAACAAGCCAGAGCCGCGCGATTACGCCGAGCTGCTGGAATCCATTAGCGATCGTCCTGATGCAGAAATGCTGCAGACCATGCTGCTGCGTTCTATGAAGCAGGCGATTTACGATCCGGAAAACCGCGGCCACTTCGGCCTGGCGCTGCAGTCTTACGCCCACTTTACGTCGCCGATCCGTCGTTATCCTGACCTCTCCCTGCACCGCGCGATCAAGTATTTGCTGGCGCAGGAGCAGGGCCATAAAGGGAACACCACCGAAACCGGTGGCTATCACTATTCGATGGAAGAGATGCTGCAGCTGGGCCAGCATTGCTCCATGGCCGAACGTCGTGCCGATGAAGCAACCCGCGACGTGGCGGACTGGCTGAAGTGTGACTTTATGCTGGATCAGGTAGGCAACGTTTTCAAAGGCGTGATTGCCAGCGTGACCGGCTTTGGCTTCTTCGTTCGTCTGGACGAGCTGTTTATTGACGGTCTGGTGCACGTCTCCAGCCTGGATAACGACTATTACCGCTTCGACCAGGTCGGTCAGCGCCTGATTGGTGAGTCCGGCGGTCAGACCTATCGTCTGGGCGACCGTGTGGAAGTGAAGGTCGAGGCCGTGAATATGGACGACCGTAAAATCGACTTCAGCCTGATCTCCAGCGAGCGCGCGCCGCGTAACGTCGGTAAAACCGAGCGTGAAAGGGCGAAAAAAACCGGTAACGGTAAACCGGGCGGCGGTAAACGTCGTCAGGCGGGCAAGAAGGTAAACTTCGAGCCGGACAGCGCGTTCCGCGGCGAGAAGAAACAGAAGCCGAAGGCGGCGAAGAAAGAAGCTCGCTCAGCGAAAAAGCCTTCCGCTAAAACGCAGAAAATAGCGGCCGCGACCAAAGCGAAGCGTGCAGCTAAAAAAAATACCGCGCAGTAATTTCGTCCCCATAACCCCTTTCCAACGAAAGGGGTTATTCTTTTTTGCCGTAAGACATTCCAGAACAGAATAGATAGCGGCCTTATCAACCCGTTTTTCCTGCTTATTCATTTTCCGGTAATCGTTATTTATTATTTTTGATTAGCCGTGTTATTCAGATGTGTATAGTGAATTTCACTTTTATAAAGCCCCCTTTTCAGCAAGGAGCGTTTATGCATCTGGCCCGTTTTCCCCGAATTTCGCTCGGTCATTTTCCTACCCCACTGGAACCGTTAAATAATTTAACCCAATTATTAGGCGGGCCCAAAATATGGATAAAACGCGACGATGCAACGGGCCTTGCAAGCGGCGGGAATAAAACCCGCAAGCTGGAATTTCTGTTGGCGGATGCGCTGCAGCAAAAAGCCGATGTCATCGTGACGCAGGGCGCAACCCAGTCTAACCACGTACGTCAAACGATCGCCGGTGCCGCACGCCTTGGCCTGCAGGCAAAAGCGCTGCTTGAAAAACGCGTGATTGATTTTGGTGAGGATTATCAGCGCTCGGGTAACGTGCTGCTGGATACCCTTCTGGGCGGCGAGATTGTCGCACATCTGCCAGGCGGTAGCGATATGCAAAAGGCGATGGAAGAGTACGCCGCAACGCTTCGCGAACAAGGCCACCGTCCGTACGTTATTCCGGGCGGAGGTTCCAACCCCATCGGGGCGCTGGGCTACGTCGCCTGTGCGGAGGAGCTGCTTTACCAATCATCAGAGCGTCGTTTGCGCATCGATCACGTTGTCCATGCAACGGGCAGTACCGGTACGCAGGCGGGGCTGGTTGCGGGGTTCACCGCCACCAACAGCCACATTCCGGTGCTCGGCATCAGCGTGCGGGCACCCAAAGATAAACAGGAAGAGAACGTCTGGAATCTGGCATCCAGAACGCTGGATCTGTTGGGCGTACCGGGGGAACTGTCGCGGCATGCGGTCGTCGCTAACAGCGATTATGTCGGTGACGGATACGGTTTGCCGACGGAGGGCACGCTTGAAGCGCTGCGGCTGCTGGCCCGCCATGAAGGTATCCTGCTCGATCCGGTTTACTCCGCAAAAGGGATGGCCGGGCTTATCGATCTGATCCGCAAAGGACACTTCCGCCAGGATGAAAATATTGTCTTTATCCACACGGGTGGATCAGCAGGGCTATTTGGCTATCGTCAGGTGCTGGAGCATGGCTAAGCCTTTTCTGCTTGGCGTGCTGGGTGGTATGGGCCCCCTTGCGACGCTGGATTTTCTGCGTCGCCTGCTGGAGGCTACGCCTGCGCAGAGCGACCAGCAGCAGATTCCAACGGTCGTCTGGAATGTACCGCAAATTGCCGATCGCCAGAACGCGCTGGCGGGTACGGGCCCGTCGCCTTTGCCGCAGCTTCTTCACGCTGTCGAGAAACTTAACCAGGCGGGGGCAAGCCATATCGCAATCCCCTGTAATACGGCTCACCACTGGTACGACGCGCTGAGTGAAGCCAGCAGCGCCCCTATTCTGCATATCGTTGATGCGACGCTGGATGCCCTGTCGCAGGCTGATGAAAAACCCCAGCGGGTTGGCGTCATTGCCACTAAAGGCACGCTGGACGCGGGCTGGTATCAGGAACGACTGGCCGCGCAGGCTATTGAGGTCGTCGTGCCGACCCCCGAGGAGCTGGCCGAATGGTTTGTACCGGGCTGCTACGCGGTAAAGCGTGGCGCGCTGGTTGACGGTGGCGAACTGCTGGTGTTGCAGGCCAACGCATTGTTTGCCCGTGGTGCACAAAAACTGGTGCTGGCCTGTACCGAAGTGCCTGTTGCGCTGGAGGCTGCCAGGGCTCCGTTTCGTCATCTCACCTGGGATCCGGCTCAGGCACTGGCAGAACGATGTTCGCAGTTATGGCAAACCAGCAGATCATTTAATTAGCGCACCGTCCGGTACGATAACGGACATTATATTCAGATCAATCACAGGATAAATAAAATGAAAAAAAGTCTCTGCTTATTAATTGCAGCGGGCGGGCTATGGGCAAATATGAGTTTTGCCGATTCACCTGCTGAAGTTCGTGTGGCATATAGCGGCGGTTCTCAGGTATTAATGCTGGCAAAAGCCGATGGATCTCTTGATAAAGCGTTAAACACTAAAGTGAAGTGGGTGCAATTTGCATCGGGTGCCGATGCGCTTAATTATTTTGCCAGTAACGCGATTGATATTGCCAATTTTGGATCCAGTCCAGCGACGGCAGGCATTGTCCGCAAATTGCCGGTCGAAATTATTGGCGTATCGGGCGTGATCGCCAGCTATGAACGCCTGATCGGCAAAGAGGGCATTGTGAAAATTAATGATATCGAAGGGAAGCGTGTCGCCTACCCACCCAACTCAACGGCTCAGTATGCTCTCGAAGCCGCGATCAGCGTGAACAAACTGGATCGCAGCAAAATCACGTTACTGCCGCTGCGTCCTGCAGAAATGGTCGCGGCATGGAAGCGTGGTGACATTGATGCTGGCTATGTCTGGGCACCGTTTGCCCAGGAACTCGAGGCGTCGGGTGGGCACCAGGTCTTTGCCACCAAGGATCTGCAGAAAGACGGCTATCTTATCTACAACAACTATGTGGTACGGAAAGCCTTTGCTGAGCAGTACCCAGAAGCGGTCACTGCGTTTCTTCGCGTGCATCAGCAGAAGGTGGATGAGTTTAAGAAAGACCCGGAGCGTGCAGCAGGTATCGTGGCTAAAGAAGTTGGGGCACCGGTTACCACGGCGGCAAATACGCTGGGTGGGCTGGAGTATCCAACGCTTGCCCAACAGGGTACTGCGGACTGGCTGGGTAATGGCACGCAGACCACCGACAGCGGTATCGGCAAGGCCTTAACCAAAACCTCCAGCTTCCTCGCCGGTATTGGCGAAATCCGCAAGCGCGATATCCCTGCAAGCTGGGATACCGCCATTGATTCTCGCTATATCCGTGATGCGGCGGTGGCGGCGCAATGAGATTGAGTCAGCATATCGCCATCAGCGTAGTGTCGGTGGCGGTTTTCTTTATCGTCTGGCAGGTGGCGGCAACGCAGCAGTGGGTCGATCCGTTGCTGTTACCGTCGCTAACGGACATTGGTTTGACGACTGAAGAGCTGCTTGCCGATGGCTATCGTCAGGTACCGCTCTGGGAACACATTGCGGTGAGCCTCGCGCGAGCGCTGAGCGCATTTACCGTGGCGATTATCATTGGTATTCCGCTGGGGTTACTGATGGGGCTGTCTGACGGGCTGGCGGCGGTACTTAATCCTTTCGTTCAGTTTCTGCGTCCTTTACCCAAAATTGCACTCATCCCCCTGGCCGTCGTGTGGCTTGGGATTGGCGAGGCCTCCAAATTCTTCCTGATCTTCATTGCCACGTTTTTAAGCGTGGTCGTGGGGGCGTCGGCTGCCGTTGAACGCATTGGTCGTTCACGTATTCGCGTGGCGCAGACCCTGGGCGCTTCCCGCAGACAAATCTTCATGCGCGTCGTCCTCCCGGACGCGCTACCGGACCTTTTCACCACCGTCAGGCTCTCCATTGGTATTGGCTGGACATCGTTGATTGCCGCGGAGATGGTCGCAGCCAGTTCCGGCCTGGGCTGGATGGTCATCAACGCCAGCTCTTATTTGCGTACTGATATCGTCATGCTCGGCATTTTGCTGCTGGGCGGTATTGGCTACCTCCTGGATTTATTACTGCTGGGGCTACAGCGGCTGACAGTGCCCTGGGCGGGGAAAGAATAATGAGTGCTATCACCCTGGAAAACGTATCGCTCTCTTTCGCGGCGAAACCCCAGCCGTTTACGGTGCTGGAAGATATCAATCTGAGCCTGAACAGCGGGGAGTTTGTGGTCCTGCTTGGTCCGTCTGGCTGCGGTAAATCCACCATTCTGAACCTTGTTGCCGGGTTTAATAAGCCGGACCGGGGGCGGGTGGCTGCAGGCGGGAAAGAGATCGGCAGGCCTGGTCCCGATCGCGGAATGATATTCCAGCAACCCAACCTGTTCCCGTGGCTCTCGGTGCTGGAAAACGTCACGTTTGGCCCACGTCTGGGCAAATACCGTAAGGACGAAACCAATGCCCTGGCGCAGACGTGGCTTGAGCGCGTGGGTCTGAAAGGTTTTGAACATCATGCGCCCTGGCAGCTTTCTGGCGGTATGAAGCAGCGCGTGGCGCTCGCTCGCGCCTGGCTCCCCGGCCCGGAAGTGCTGCTGCTGGATGAACCGTTCGGTGCGCTGGATGCGCAAACCCGACTGATGATGCAGGAGTTGCTGCGTGAGGCATGGCTCTCCACCGGCACCACGCTGCTCTTCGTCACGCACGATGTGGAAGAGGCGCTTTTTTTGGCTGACCGCATTCTGATCATGTCGGCAAAACCGGGAAAAATCGTTGATGAGATCGTTCTGCCCTTTGGGCGGGAGCGAGACATCGAAACGCTGGCGGAACACCCTTCCTATAGCGAGATCAAGCATCACGTCCTGCATCGGGTACGCCAGGAGGCGAAGCGGCACTTACGTTAACCACAATTCCCGGTGTCGGGAATGAATCAACTGTCATGACTGAGGTGGAAGCAATGAGCAATAGCGAATTACGAGACCGTCTTGAAACAAGTATTCAACAGCACCGGGATGAGTATGTGGCGATAGCCAAAGATATTCACGCCCACCCTGAAACCGGCAATAACGAGTATTACGCCAGCGGTAAGCTGACACAGCTGCTGGAAAAACAGGGCTTTGCCGTCACGCTTAACGTCGCGGGTCATGAAACGGCTTTTTATGCGGTGAAGGAGAGCGGCAGGCCCGGCCCAACCATCGCGTTCCTGGCGGAATACGATGCGCTTATTGATATCGGGCACGCCTGTGGTCACAACATTATTGGGGTTACCAGTATTGCTGCCGCGATTGCGCTTAGCGAAACGCTGGACGCGACTGGTGGCAAGGTCGTGGTACTCGGTACGCCTGCAGAAGAGGGCGGGCTGCGTGGAAAAGGCGGTCCAAACGGTAATGTGAAAGCCCGCTTCGTGGAGCATGGCTTCCTTAACGATGTCGATGTGGCATTGATGGTCCACCCCGCGGGGAAAACGCGATTGTCCGGCCCGTCACTGGCGAATAACCATCTCTACTTCCATTTCTATGGCAAACCTTCCCACGCGGGCAGCTCACCGCATAAAGGGGTGAACGCGCTGGATGCGCTGGTGTTGCTCTATAACGGTATCAGCGTTCTGCGCCAGCAGCTGCCGGATGGCATCCGCGTTCACGGCATTATCACCAACGGCGGTCAGGCTCCGAATGTGATCCCGGAGTATGCGTCGGCGCACTATTACATTCGTGCCCATACCCGTGAAGAGGTGGTTGCGCTGGAGCCACGCATTCGCGCCATTGCGGAAGGCGTCGCGCTGGCAACCGGTACCACGGTCAAGATTGAGCATCAGGTTGGGCCGCGTGATTTCAACATCAACCACACGCTGAACGGTGTACTGCTGGAAGAGTTCACCGCTGCTGGGGAGACGGTCGAGCTGAAGGAAAAAGAGGGGTTGGGCTCAACCGATGCTGGCGATATCAGCCATGCGGTACCGACAGCGCATCCTTACATCAAGATTGGCCCCGATGAACTGATTGGTCACACCGTGGCATTCCGCGAGGCCGCTAACTCAGTACAGGGCTATGACGCGCTGGTGACAGGCGCACAGGTGCTGGCCCGAACCGGGCTGCGACTGTTAACCGATACCGCGTTGCTGCAGGAAGTGAAAGACGAATTTGCCGGGCAAACCGCCGCCACGCAAGCTGCATGACCTAAACCGGAGCACCATAACAATGAAAATGCTGTTTTCTGCCGCCGCACTCATGCTGGCGGTGGTTTTACCCCTGGGAAGTGCACAGGCCGAGAGTATCGATCGTAACGCCGTGCTGAATATTGCCTACGGGAACCGGCCTGGAACGCTGGACCCGTATCTGACGACCAATAACGCCACCTCCGACGTGGACAGGCATATTTTCGAAACGTTGTTCACCATCAACGCCAAATTTGAGCCTGTACCGGAGCTGGTGAAAAGTTACACGCTAAGTGACGATCGCAAGACCTACACCTTTGTGTTGCGTGACGGGATCCATTTTCATGACGGACAACCGCTGACTGCGGATGACGTTGTGGCTTCAATGAATCGCTGGCTGGCAGTTTCCACGCAGGGGAAAGCGAATTTGCCCGGCGTGCAGTTCAGTAAGGTGGATGATAAAACCGTCACCTTTACGCTTCCTTCCCCGTCACTGATTACGCTCAACGTGCTGGCAGACGTGAAGAACATCGCCGCTATTATGCCGAAACGCATTATTGATGAGGCCAACAGCAGCAAGAAGCCCGTGACCGAGCTCATTGGCACCGGACCTTATAAACTGGCTGAGTTCAAACCCGGTGATTTTCTGCACTTAACCCGTTATGACCAGTATCAGTCCCGCACGGAGCCTGCAAGCGGCCTATCGGGTCAGAAGAAAGCGGACGTGAAGGACATCTGGTTCCGCTACATTACCGATGAATCCACTCGCCTGGCCGGGGCGATGACCGGGGAATACGATCTGGTATTCCAGCTGCCGAAGGACAATATCGACACGCTCAGCAGCGTACCGGATCTGTCGCTCTTCCAGCCCAAAAGCGGCGGCTCGCTCATTACCTACCTGTTCAATAAAAACCAGGGGCCGTTTGCCAATGTGAAGCTGCGTCAGGCATTTAACCTTGCGCTTAATGTCCATCAAACGCTGCTGGCGGGCTACAGCGATCCGCGTTTCTTTAAGGAAGATCCGTCACTGGGCTTCCCGGAACAGGTGGACTGGTACAGCGAGGCCGGTAAACCTTTCTGGAACCAACATCGGCTCGACGAGGCGCGCGCGCTGGTGAAAGACTCGGGCTACAACGGTGAAGAAGTGGTAATCATCGCCACGAAAGAATATGCCGAGTTGTATAACCTGGCGATAGTGGCTCAGCAGGTACTGAAGCAGATTGGCGTGAAGTCACGCCTCGACGTCTACGACTGGCCGACCGTTCTGCAGCGCCGCCAGGATCCGAAAAACTTCGATCTCTGTGCGCTGGAGTTCTCCATGCGTCAGGTGCTGCATCAATATCCCTTCCTCGATTCGCGCGCGAAGTTTCCCGGGCTGAGCAACAACCCGGAGATCGATAACGTACTGGATGAAATCAAGCAGGCCCCTTCCTTGAAAGAGGCGAAACCGCTGGTGGATCAGCTGAACAGGTTGAGCTGGCAATATCTGCCGGTCATTGTGCTTGGCCGCACGACGCCGGATGCGGTGGCGCTAAAAGGCAATGTGAAAGGCTATCAGGATCTGATTGGCCCTATTTTATGGAACGTGAGCGTGACGAAACCCTGACGGGAGAAGGCGATGAGAAGATACCTCTTTCACCGCCTGGTGGCACTTCTGCCGGTGCTGCTGGTGGTGTCGGTAGTGGTGTTTTGCTTGATTCATCTCGCGCCGGGCGATCCGGCGCTGGTGATCCTGGGGAATGATGCCAGTCCGCAAGATATTGCTGCGCTGCGCCAGCAGATGGGGCTGGATCGGCCCCTGCTGGTGCAGTTCTTCAACTGGTTTGGCGAGATCCTTACCGGGGATTTGGGACATTCCCTGTTTTTAAATACCAGCGTTATGTCGCTCTTTTTACAGCACCTGACGCCGACGCTGGCGCTGGCATTATATGCTCAACTCATTGCGCTCATTCTGGGGCTGGCGGGGGGAGTGATAAGCGCCTGGCAACATGGCGGCATCACGGATCGCATCATTCGTATGCTGGCGACTTTTGGCATGTCGGTTCCGGGTTTTTTGCTCGGCCTCGTCCTCATCTTCTTCTTTGCCGTTCAGCTGCGGTGGTTTCCGGTGGTGGGGTATCGCTCTACCAACGATGATTTCTGGCTGAACGTCTGGTACCTAACCTTACCTGCTATTGCGCTGGGGCTGCGCATCGCCGCACTGATTGCCCGCATGACCCGTGCCGTGATGCTGGATGTATTGCAAGAGCCTTTTATCAACACTGCACGGGCAAAAGGGGTCCCGGAGTGGCTTGTGCTTTTACGGCACACGCTCAAAAACAGCCTGATCCCCATACTGACCATCTGCGGTGAATCCTTCGCGTCGCTGATAACCGGCACGATCGTGATCGAAAGCGTGTTCGGTATTCCCGGCGTGGGATCGCTCATTGTCGATTCGATCGAGCGGCGTGACGTGACGGTGATCCAGGGCGTGGTGCTGCTGATCACCGTTTGCTACGTGTTGATCAACCTGGCAGTGGATATTCTGAACTATCTTGCCGATCCGCGTCTGTCCGTTGACGGAGGGGAAAAATGATTACCTTGAGAAATCCGGGGCTTTTAATTTGGCCCGCCGTGCTGGGTGCCATTGTGGTGCTGTCATTTTTTGCAAGCATGGTAAGCCCTTACGATCCCTACAGCCTCGATCCGCTAAGCCGGTTGACCCCTCCCTCTCCGGAACACTGGTTCGGCACCGATAACTTCGGGCGGGATCTCTTTGTCCGTGTGGTGCTGGCGGTGCGCGTGTCGCTCTCGGTGGGCGCAGCGGTAGCGGTGATAGCTGGTGTGACGGGAATGATCGTCGGGCTACTGTGCGCCTGGTATCGTCCGGTAGACAGGATCCTGATGCGCGTCTGTGATGGTCTTTTTGCCTTTCCGTCTTTGCTACTGGCGATCGCCATTGTCGGCGTGCTCGGACCGAATATCGCCAACGTGGTGCTGGCGCTATCGTTGGTATACGTGCCGTCGGTTGCGCGGGTGATCCGAGGTGCGGCCATGGTGATCAAAGAGAAGAACTTTATTGAAGCCCTGCGCGCGCAGGGGGCAGGTGCCTCGCGCATTATCTGGCTGCACCTTTTGCCTAACGTGATCTCGCCGTTTATCGTGCAGGTCAGTTGGGTGTTTTCGGTGGCCATTCTTACCGAAGCAGCGTTGAGCTTTCTCGGTTCTGGCGTGCCAGCCCCGATGCCAAGCCTGGGCAACTTATTACTCGAAGGAAAGGCCGTGATCTTCACCGCCTGGTGGATGACCTTCTTTCCAGGGATCGCCATTGTGTTGCTGATCCTCGGATTAAATATTATTGGCGATGACCTGCGAGACAGTGCAGACCCGGGCCTTAAACCACTGCCTCGCCGCGTGTTGCGTCTGCTTAAACAGGGAGGACGCCATGGCTGAAGCCTTACTTGAGGTGAATAATCTTGAGGTTACATTCGCGACGAGAATGGGCGTTGTCTCTCCGGTGCGCGGCGTTTCTTTCCGGGTAAACACCCATGAAACTCTCGGCATCATCGGGGAATCAGGCTGCGGCAAGAGTGTGACTGCGCAGGCGTTAATGGGACTGCTTTCATCCCGCACCAGCCGGGTCAAGGGTGAGGTCATTCTGGGGGGGAAGGCGCTGCACTCGCTGTCGGCAAAAGTACGTCGTCAACGGAGTGGACGAGAGATGGCGATGATTTTTCAGGATCCGCTCGCCAGCCTTAATCCGGTGATGACCATTGGTGCTCAAATTGATGAAAGCCTGCGGCTGCATACCTATTTGAAACGCGCCCAGCGTCAGCAGAAAACGATCGGCCTGTTGACCCAGGTTGGTATTGCCGATCCTGCCCGCTGCGCCAATGCCTGGCCGCATGAGCTTTCAGGCGGAATGCGTCAGCGCGTAATGATCGCCATGGCCATTGCGACCTCTCCTTCTCTACTGATTGCTGACGAACCGACTACGGCACTGGATGCCACCATTCAGGCGCAGATCCTCGATTTACTCGACGGACTTAAGCAGCAGACGGGCATGGGGATTGTCATTATCACCCACGACTTAAGCGTAGTGGCGCGGCTTTGCCAGCGCGTGGCCGTACTGTATGCCGGACAGGTTGTGGAGGAGACTGATGTTCATACGCTCTTTGCACAACCGCGCCATCCTTATACCCGTGCGCTGCTGGCTGCTCGTCCTTCGGCGGATCATCCTCCCAAAACACCGCTGGCTGAAATCAGTGGTCAGGTACCTTCATTGCATGCATTTCCTTCAGGGTGTACCTATGCCGATCGCTGCCCGCTGGCGCAACCCCGCTGCCGCGCGCAGGCCCCCGAGCTGCAGACGGTGGGATACAAGGCACAGCAGGTTCGCTGCTGGCGTGCCGAGGAGACAGGAGCGGCTGGATGACGATACCCTTATTAAGCGTGAACAATTTGTCGAAAATATTCCATCGCCGTGAGCAATCGGTGCATGCGGTGGATAACGTCAGCTTTGCCCTGAACGCAGGTGAAACCTGGGCGCTGGTCGGTGAGTCAGGCAGCGGTAAGAGCACCATCGGCCGTCTTGTGCTGGGGCTAACCTCAGCCAATGCTGGCGACGTCGCGTTTGAAGGCCGATCGCTGACAGGACTGAATACTGCAGGATGGCGCAGCGTGCGCCGTGACATGCAGATGATTTTTCAGGATCCCCTCTCGTCACTCGACCCTAAACGCACCGTGGGTTATAGCCTTGAAGAGCCGCTGACGATTCACGGCATAGGCAATCGAAAAGCGCAGGTCACTCATATACTCGAGCAGGTTGGCCTGCGCCCCCAGGATGCCGCCCGTTATCCGCATGAGTTTTCTGGCGGCCAGCGTCAACGGATCGGTATTGCCCGGGCGCTGATACTGAAGCCGAAACTGATTGTTTGCGATGAGCCGGTTTCAGCGCTTGATGTCTCCATTCAGTCGCAGATCCTGAATCTGCTTATGCGGTTACAGAAGGAGTATGGGATGGCATATCTCTTTATTTCCCACGATCTCAACGTTGTCAGGCACATAGCGGACAGGGTCGGGGTGATGTACCGGGGAGTGCTGGTTGAACAGGGCGAGACGGCGCAGCTTTTTAGTGCGCCTCAGCATGAGTATACGCGCTATCTTCTGGATGCCATTTTGCCCATTCATCCCGTAAAGGAGGAGGAAACGCGCGTGGTGGCCAACGGGTAAAACTGTCAGGGTCGATTTGAACGCCGGGTCGGTTATAATAGGCGCAAGCGATCTCTGTCACGACCCCATTTAACCCGGCGCACACCGCCTAAAACGAGTAAGTTCAATGAGTGAAATGATTTACGGCATCCACGCGGTGCAGGCCCTGCTGGAGCGCGCACCGGAGCGTTTTCAGGAAGTCTTTATTCTGAAAGGGCGTGAAGATAAACGTCTGATGCCGCTGATCCACGCGCTGGAAGCGCAGGGCGTGGTGATCCAGCTGGCGAACCGCCAGTTCCTGGATGAGAAAAGTGAAGGTGCGGTACACCAGGGCATTATTGCGCGCGTGAAGCCGGGCCGTCAGTATCAGGAAAACGATCTGCCGGATCTGATTGCCGAGCTGGATAACCCGTTCTTCCTGATCCTCGATGGCGTTACCGATCCGCACAACCTCGGTGCCTGCCTGCGCAGCGCGGATGCGGCGGGGGTGCATGCGGTGATCGTGCCGAAAGATCGTTCAGCACAGCTGAATGCGACGGCGAAGAAAGTAGCCTGCGGCGCGGCGGAAAACGTTCCGCTGATCCGCGTGACCAACCTGGCGCGCACCATGCGTCTGCTGCAGGAAGAGAACATCTGGATCGTCGGTACCGCCGGTGAAGCGGATCATACCCTTTATCAGAGCAAAATGACCGGCCGCCTGGCGCTGGTGATGGGGGCGGAAGGGGAAGGAATGCGTCGCCTGACGCGTGAGCACTGTGACGAGCTGATCAGCATTCCGATGGCGGGCAGCGTGTCGTCCCTGAACGTGTCCGTTGCGACGGGCATCTGCCTGTTTGAAGCGGTGCGTCAGCGCGGAGAATAAACAGCAAGGCCGTCCGGTGGACGGCCTTTTGTGTATTCTCCCTCTCCCGGTGGGAGAGGGCCGGGGTGAGGGCACCAGACGGTGACAACCTCACTCCTCCAGCGACCGCAAATGGTCATCCTTTCTCAGCGTCATCAGCGCGACAATACTCACTACCGCCGTCGCCATCACGTAATACGCCGGAATATCCAGGTTGCCCGTCTGCTTAATCAGCCCGGTAATGATTAACCCTGCACACCCCGAGAAAATCGCGTTCGACAGGGAATAGGCCAGCCCAAGCCCGGTATAGCGCACGCGCGTCGGGAACATCTCAGATAGCATTGCCGGGCCCGGCCCCGCCAGCATGCCCACCAGACCGCCTGCAATCAATACAACGATCGCTTTCACCGCCAGCGTGCTGGAATCCGCCTGCAGGATTTTCAGCAGCGGCAGGGCGAGGAGCAGCAGCAGTACGGTGGCGATAATCATCACCATGCGGCGGCCGATCCTGTCGCTCAGGATCCCTGATGGGATAATCGTCAGCGCAAAACCGATATTCGAAATCACCGCTATCAGCAGCGCCTGGTTAAACCCGGTATGCAGCGCTGACTGCAGATAGGTCGGCATTATGACCAGGTAGGTATACCCTGCCGCGGACCAGACCATTACGCGGCCAATCCCCATCATAATGGCTTTGATCGTGGCGACAGTATCCGCCTGAGCGACGAGCGGTTTTTCCTGCTGCAGTACAAAGCTTGGCGTCTCTTCCATGCTGACACGCAGCCACAGCGCAACGACGCCCATAGGCAGCGCCAGGAAGAACGGCATGCGCCAGCCCCAGTCATGCAATGCCTCAGGCGTGAGGAGGGCGGAGAGCAGCGCCACGATGCCTGCGCCCGCTAACAAGCCCAGCGCCACGGTAAAGGACTGCCACGCGCCGTAGAGCCCGCGCTTGCCGCGTGGGGCAAATTCCGTCATCAGCGAGACCGCACCGCCGTACTCGCCGCCCGCGAACAACCCCTGCAGGATGCGCAGCAGCGTGATAATCAGCGGCGCAGCGATACCGATGCTGGCGTAGACCGGCACAAGACCGATGGCAGCGGTAGCGAGCGTCATTAGCACCAGCACAATAATCAGCGTCGGTTTTCGGCCTATTCGGTCGCCGATGCGGCCAAACACCACCGCACCCAGCGGACGGAAGAAGAAGGCGATGGCAAATGAGGCGTAGGTGAGGATTAGGCTAGTGAGCCCCGCTTCCCCTTCAAGCTGGAAGAAATTCTTCGCAATGACGGTCGCCAGAAAACCGTAGACCGCAAACTCATACCACTCGATAAAGTTACCAATGGAGCCTGCAATTAATGCTCGTTTGTGCGCATCCGGTTGCATAACTTTCCTCACTGAAAGGGGGAGAGAATAAATTATTCAACAAAGCCGAAGGGATGAAATAGTTTATTCTTATGTTCTGTGAGCCATTTCACGAATGATATCAGCGGGATCGCCACTGTGTGACCTCACTCCCATGCAGCGTTAACGGGGTCTGTCCATACTTACCTTCATTGTCACTGAAGGAGGGAGACAGCATGCACTGGCAGACGCATACCGTTTTCAATCAACCCGCACCGCTCTCTAACAGCAACCTTTTCCTCTCAGATTGCGCCCTGCGTGACGCAGTGACGCGTGAAGGGGCCGAGTGGGATATCGAACTTCTCGCCAGCATTGGCCAGCAGCTCGGTACGGCAGAATCACTGGAGCTGGGACGGCTGGCCAACGTTAATCCGCCAGAGCTACTACGCTATGACGCCACCGGAGAGCGGCTGGATGACGTCCGCTTTCACCCGGCCTGGCACCTGCTGATGCAGGGGCTGTGTGCCAACCGCGTACATAACCTGGCATGGGAAGAGGAGGCGCGGAAAGGCGCGTTTGTCGCCCGGGCCGCGCGTTTTGTCCTGCATGCTCAGGTGGAGGCGGGCACGCTTTGTCCCGTCACGATGACGTTCGCCGCGACGCCGCTGCTGCAGCAGGCGCTCCCCAAAGCGTTTCACGACTGGCTGACGCCGCTACTCAGCGATCGTTACGATCCTCATCTCGCCCCCGGCGCGCAAAAGCGCGGCCTGCTGATCGGCATGGGGATGACGGAGAAGCAGGGCGGATCGGACGTGCTCAGCAACACCACCAAAGCAGAGAAATGCAGCGACGGCAGCTACCGGCTGGTGGGGCACAAATGGTTTTTCTCCGTCCCGCAAAGCGATGCGCACCTGGTGCTGGCCCAGGCGAAAGGCGGGCTTTCCTGCTTTTTTGTGCCGCGCTTTTTGCCCGACGGACAGCGTAACGCCGTAAGGCTGGAGCGCCTTAAGGACAAGCTCGGGAACCGCTCCAACGCCAGCAGCGAGGCGGAGTTTCTTGATGCCTCCGGCTGGCTGCTGGGGGAGGAGGGCGAAGGGGTTCGACAGATACTCAAAATGGGCGGGCTGACGCGCTTCGACTGCGCGCTGGGCAGCCACGGGCTGATGCGGCGGGCGCTCTCGGTGGCGCTGTACCATGCCCATCAGCGTCAAACCTTTGGCAAAAACCTCATCGACCAGCCGTTGATGCGCGAGGTATTAAGCCGGATGGCGCTGGTGCTTGAGGGACACACGGCGCTGCTGTTCCGCCTGGCTCGCGCCTGGGATAAACGCGCCGATCCGCAAGAGGCTGCCTGGGCGCGGCTGTTTACCCCGGCCGCGAAATTTAGCGTATGCAAAGCGGGCATTCCGTTTGTGGCTGAAGCGATGGAGGTGCTGGGGGGAGTCGGGTACTGCGAGGAGAGTGAACTTCCCCGCCTGTACCGCGAGATGCCGGTGAACAGCATCTGGGAAGGGTCAGGCAATATCATGTGCCTGGACGTGCTGCGCGTGCTGGCGAAGCAGCCAGGTATTCACGACCTGCTTGCCGATGAGTTTGCACAGGTAAAAGGGCAGGACAGACATTTCGACCGCAGCTGGCGGCAGCTTCAGCAAAAACTGCGTAAGCCGCAGGAAGCGCAGGGCAGAGAAATTGCTCAACAGCTCTTTTTACTGGGGGCAGGCAGCCAAATGCTGCGACACGCATCGCCCCCGATAGCGCAGGCGTGGTGCCGCATGATGCTGGATACCCGGGGCGGTACGCTGATGAGCGAGCAGGTACAAAGTGACCTGCTGCTGCGCGCCACGGGCAGGGTTGGCTAGCTTTTAAGCTGGAACAGACTCACCAGCTGGGTCAGGTGTGAACCCTTCTCGCGCAGCGTTTGTGCGGTTTGCTCGCTGCGTGAGATGCGATCGGCATTGATATGCGACGCTTCGCCAATATGGGTCATGGCGAGATTCACCTGGCCTATGCCTGCGGATTGCTCGCGTGACGCATGGTTAATCTCGGTGACCAGCTGGCTGATGTTATCGATATGAATGATGATGTCATCCATCGCCAGGCGTGTCTGTTCAGATAGCGCATGGCCCTCACTTACTTTTCTGAGCGTATCGCCGATCAGCTGTTCAATCTCCTTCACCGCGTTAGCGCTGCGTCCTGCGAGGGCACGAACTTCCTGCGCCACCACGGCGAAGCCTTTGCCATGTTCGCCCGCGCGAGCCGCTTCGACCGCCGCATTCAGCGCCAGAATGTTAGTCTGGAACGCGATGGACTCAATCACGCGGGTGATGTCCTCAATGCGTTTAGAGGCATCGCGGATGTCGTCCATGGTCGACACCGCGTGGGTGACCGTCTCACCGCCCTGATGAACCGCGAGCGAGGTTTCACCCACCAGCTGCTGCGTTTGCTCCATGTTGGCGGCATTTTGCTGCACGGTGGCGGCCAGCTGCTCCATGCTGGCGGAAGTCTCTTCCACGCTGCTGGCCTGCTTGTTGATCTGCTCCGAGATTTCTCCGGTGTCGGAAGCCAGCGCATTGGTGCCCAAATGGATCTCGCCCGCGGCCTCACGCACCTGCAGGACAATTTTTTGCAGCCCATCGCCAATACCGTTGATGGCATCAACCAGCTGGCCGACCTCATCCTGTCGCGTTACGGGCAGGCTGGCGCGCAGATCGCCTGCGGCATACTGGCGGGCCAGCTCGATCACGTTACGCAGCGGGCGGGTCAGCATTCGACGAATGAGCGCCACAAACAGGCTCGCGAAGAGCACGGAAAGCACCACGCCCGCCAGCAGGAACCGGTCACGCATGGCGTTGACGCTTGCGAGAAGGACCGATTTATCCACTTCACCCACGATGGTCCAGTTCCAGCCCGGCAGCGGCGTATAGGCCATTTTCAGCGTGCGGCCGTCGTCGCTTACGCGCTCCAGCGTGCCGGAGGAATCGCTCAGCAGCTGCTGTTGGGTGGCGCTGTCCCACTTCGGCAGTTGCCCCTCTTCACTGCCGTGGAACAGGAACTGCCCGCGCGTTTTACCGTTGCTGCGATCCAGCACATAGAAGTGCCCGCTCTCGCCCAGCCGGCGGTTGAGGATTTTCTCTCGCATAACGTTCCAGGAGTGTGTGATATCTACCCCAACAAAGATGATCCCAATAACCTGGCCTTCACCATTCTTAACCGGCTGGTACTGGGTGATGTAGCGTTTACCAAACAGCAGCGCCAGGCCACGGTAAACTTCGCCCCTGGTGACGGCCGCAAACGCCGGGCTGGTGGTATCCAGAAGGGTTCCCATTGCCCGGTCGCCATTCTCCTTGCGCAGGGAGGTGGCAACGCGAATAAAGTCGTTACCGCTGCGAACGAACAGCGTGGAGATTGCGCCCGTACGATTCAGGAAGTCGTCAGAAAAAGCATTGTTTTCATGCAGTTCAGATTCACCGCCTTTCAGCAAAGGCACATTGATACCGCTAATGGTACGGGGCTGACTCGTATCGACCGTAAATGGCTGAGGCAGGAAAGTGGTGAACAGTCGGGTATAGCTTTCGACCTCTTCGCTCAGACTGGTATTAAACATCTGCACCATATCGACCATGCCGGTGGACTGGTTATGCAAATCTTCGACGGCAAGATCTTCAAGCTGCTGGCTGGCTTTATGGCTGAGCAGAAAAGTGAAAAGCAAAAACAGAATGGCGACACTCATGCCGGTCAGCAGCGATAGCTTAGTGCCCAGACCCGCACGGCGGAAAGAATTGATCATAAATTGCTCATCATTGAAAAGGTATGCCTGTTCAACGGCAGAGCAGCGATAACATTTATGCTATTAATGTAACAAAATGTTATTTATTTGTTTTTGGATGGTTTTGAAAAAGATAAAAGATTTGCAAAAACGAAAAGCCACTAAAATTAAGTGGCTTTTATCGGGAGGGGCTAAACATAGAGGATGGCTTGTACCCGCCAATGATCGACATGGTTATCTTCCTGCATCTGGATGATGCGATACCAGGAAGCGCCTTGTTCATCGGCTTTTAATGCAACGACACGTTCAACGTCTTGCGGGCTTCCCGAAATGTTATTCACGGAGATTTGGCCTATTTCATTCAGGCCAGTCACGCAATCAGCACTGGCGAATTCAGCTGATTGTGCGGTTGTGCTCACAAGGCCTGCTGAGAGCAACAGTGTGGTCAAGGCAAGAGTTCGTTTCATCGTCAGCTCCATTTCACATGTCTCCGGTATCCGCCGGGCAATCCTTCGCTAATAAACTCCTTTCCATCGACGCGGACATGGAGTTTATTGTGGACAGGAAAATGTCTATGGACGCAAAGCAGTGTAAATGTCGTTCAAATGAAAACCATTATTTACGGTACAAAATAGCCTGTGAGTACCACTGTCCCGTTATGATGGTTTCATCGATCATAATGATGACGTAATAATCTGCTTTGGCGGCGACGGCCTGTGCTTTTATTGCCGCTTCTGCGTCATCCGGAGAACCGCGAACCAGCGCGGAGACGGTGCCCATTCGTTGTAATCCTTCCGTCTGATTACGACGAATCTCCTGTGGATGATCGGCGACCGGTGGAGCGGGTTGCGGCGTTCCCTGAAGCGCGCTACAGCCACTAAGCAGAAACACCAGCAATAAAGCAGCAAACCTGCGCATAACCATATCTCGTTTCCTGATAGCCATAGTGTAGTTGTCTGTGAATTTAGTTTTGGGGGAATGTTCCCGAAGTGTTATCTGGGACGTATATTTCGAATGAAAATGGCGTGAAAGCGTAACCCAGTTCTCAACATTATGAATCATACATTCGCACAGGGTCGACAATGATTGAAATTGAAATACGCCACCTCGGCGACCATGAAATTTTACACGCGATGCCCGCGGGAAAACGTGATAAACCGCTGCCTGTTGTCGTTTTTTATCATGGCTTTACGTCATCGAAGCTGGTCTACAGTTATTTTGCGGTGGCGCTGGCGCAGGCGGGTTTTCGGGTAGTGATGCCGGATGCTCCCGACCACGGCGCACGCTTTACGGGCAATGAACAGGCGCGGCTTGGGCGATTCTGGCACATTCTGCACGGTAGTCTGACCGAGTTTGCCGGGTTGCATGATGCGCTTTATGAGGCCGGGCTGGTGGCCGATAACCGGCTGGCAGTCGCCGGGGCGTCAATGGGCGGTATGACCGCGCTGGGGATCATGACGCATCATCCAGAAGTGAGCTCCGTCGCCTGTCTGATGGGCTCGGGCTATTTTACGTCGCTGGCGAAGACGCTTTTTCCTCCTCAGGATTTAACGGAAATGACGGCGTTGCTGGCAGAGTGGGAAGTGGCCCGGGCATTGCCGCGCCTGGCCGATCGCCCGCTGCTGCTGTGGCACGGTGATGCAGATGATGTGGTTCCGCCCGACGGAACCTTCCGCCTTCAGCAGGCGCTGCAGCATGAGGGGCTGGATGGCAATCTGACATGCCTGTGGGAAAAGGGCGTTCGCCACCGTATCACTCCAACGGCGCTGGACGCCACGGTGGCGTTTTTCCGCCAGCATCTCTAAACGCGCAGGATTTTCACGCCCTGATCTTCCAGCTTCTTGAGGATTTCAGGGTTGGCACCTTTGCCGGTGATCACCATGTCGATCTGTTCGGCACGGCTGAATAACATCCCTGCGCGCTCGCCCACTTTGCTGCTGTCGACCAGCACAACGAGCTTGCCCACGACGTTGAGCATGTTTTGTTCCGCCATCGCGGTGAGCATATCGGTTTTATAGAGGCCATCTGCGGTAAGGCCTTTGCCGCTGGTAAACATCCAGTGCCCGGCATAGAGACTGTTTTCACTGTCCTGCGGGCTGAGCGTAATGGACTGACTTTTGTTGTACTGGCCGCCCATGATCACGACGCTCTCATGCTCCTGATCGATAAGATAGTTGGCGAGCGGTAGGTAGTTGGTGATGATTTGCACCGGCTTGCCGCACATTTCGCGGCCCAGCAGAAACGCGGTGGAGCCGCAGTTGATGACGACGCTCTCACCGGGATTCACCAGCTGGGAGGCCGCTCGGGCAATGCGCACCTTTTCATCGTGATTTTGCGCCTGATGAATATTCATCGGTGTCCAGCGGGGGCGCTGCTGGCTGATTGCTTCCGCCCCGTTGCGAACCTTTTTCAGTTTACCGCTTTCATCCAGCTTGTTGATATCCCGCCGCGCTGTTGCCGGGGAAATACCTAAACGTTCGATCACTTTCTCGACGGTGATAAACCCTGTTTGCGCCAGGAGTTCCAGGAGAATTTGATGCCGTTGCGCTTCCGTCATGAGCTATTCCGATAAGAATTGATTTGAAAAGATGATATTTGAAATAGCGTGAAATTACTAAAATAAATATGACATCGCCAGACACAAGGTCTGGCGATTTAACTTCACAATCAGAGGAAGGACTTGAACGGCAGGTCAGGCTCAATGGTGAAGCAATCATCGAAACCACGTGGGTAGTGATATTCCATATTGTCTTTGTCCAGTGGCCAGGTGAACTTGCCACCGACCTGCCAGATGAACGGCTTGAAGCCGTACTTCAGGCGATCTTTTTTCATCTCCCAAAGCACGCGGATTTCCTGCGGGTCGGCCTGGAAGTTTGACCAGATATCGTGGTGGAACGGGATCACCACTTTGGTGTTCAATGCTTCCGCCATGCGCAGCATATCGGCGCTGGTCATCTTGTCAGTAATGCCGCGCGGGTTCTCACCGTAGGAGCCCAGCGCTACGTCAATCTGGTGCTCGTTACCGTGCTTCGCGTAGTAGTTGGAGTAATGAGAGTCACCGCTGTGGTACAGGGAACCGCCAGGGGTTTTAAACAGGTAGTTCACCGCACGCTCATCCATACCGTCCGGCAATACGCCAGCGGCTTTCTGGTCGGCTGGCAGGGTAATCAATGCCGTACGGTCAAAGGCATCCAGCGCGTGAATTTCAATATCTTTGATTTTCACCACGTCGCCAGGCTTCATCACGATGCACCGCTCTTTCGGAACACCCCAGCCAATCCAGAGATCCACGCAGGTCTGTGGCCCGATAAACGGCACATCCTCAGCGCAGTTTTGCATGACCGCTGCCGCCACGTTCACGTCGATATGATCGTTGTGATCGTGAGTGGAGAGAACAGCATCGATCTGACGAATGGCAAACGGATCAAGCACAAATGGCGTCGTTCGCAGGTTCGGCTGCAGTTTTTCTACGCCCGCCATGCGCTGCATCTGATGGCCTTTTTTCATCAGCGGGTTACCGTGGCTTTGTTTGCCCGTGCCGCACCAGAAATCGACGCAGATATTCGCGCCACCCTCTGATTTCAGCCAGATGCCGGTGCAGCCCAGCCACCACATGGCAAAAGTACCAGGAGCAACTTTTTCCTGCTCGATCTCTTCATTTAACCAGCTACCCCATTCCGGGAAGGTGCTCAGAATCCATGATTCACGGGTGATGGTGTTTACTTTACTCATCGTTTTGGCTCCTGATTTAATCAAAAATAATCATTTTGTGATTTGTTGTGATTAATGCTGGCACCATTTGATGCGCTTTGCAATGGCTAAAATGAGGAATTTTATCTGTTCGACTTCACGGATTATCCGCTTTTTCCTTGTTAGATTATTGCGTATCAAAGATTAACTATATGAATAATAGAGATTAATTTATTTTTATTATGCGGTAGTGAAAATCATTACTAACACCATGGAAATAAAATGCGTGATGCGTCACAAATAGTCAAATTCAATCTTGTGGTGATTATTTGTGATTAATAGAGTGGTGGCACCAACCACACAGGGATTGCCCCTCGTGTCTCATTTCTGGAGAGAGTTATGGAGATCCTCTACAACGTCTTTACCGTGTTCTTCAATCAGGTCATGACTAACGCCCCGCTGTTGCTGGGGATTGTGACGTGCCTGGGTTATATCCTGCTGCGTAAAAGCGTGAGCGTGATTATCAAAGGCACGATTAAGACCATCATCGGTTTCATGCTGTTGCAGGCGGGGTCAGGCATCCTGACCAGCACGTTCAAGCCGGTCGTGGCCAAAATGTCGGAAGTGTATGGCATCAACGGTGCCATCTCAGACACCTACGCCTCAATGATGGCCACCATCGATCGCATGGGTGATGCCTATAGCTGGGTGGGTTACGCGGTTCTGCTCGCCCTGGCGCTGAACATCATCTACGTTCTGCTGCGCCGCATTACCGGTATTCGCACCATCATGCTGACGGGACACATCATGTTCCAGCAGGCGGGGCTGATCGCCGTTTCTCTCTATATCTTCGGTTACCCCATGTGGACCACGATTATCTGCACCGCGGTGCTGGTATCGCTCTACTGGGGGATCACCTCCAACATGATGTACAAGCCAACGCAGGAAGTGACCGACGGCTGCGGCTTCTCCATCGGCCACCAGCAGCAGTTCGCTTCCTGGATTGCCTACAAAGTCGCACCGTATCTGGGTAAAAAAGAAGAGAGCGTTGAAGACCTTAAGCTGCCTGGCTGGCTGAATATCTTCCACGACAATATCGTTTCAACCGCCATTGTGATGACCATTTTCTTCGGTGCCATCCTGCTCTCCTTCGGTATTGACGTGGTGCAGGCGATGGCGGGTAAAACCCACTGGACGGTCTATATCCTGCAAACCGGCTTCTCCTTCGCGGTGGCCATTTTCATCATCACTCAGGGCGTGCGCATGTTCGTCGCCGAACTGTCGGAAGCCTTCAACGGTATCTCCCAACGCCTGATCCCTGGCGCGGTGCTGGCGATTGACTGTGCTGCTATCTATAGCTTTGCGCCAAATGCGGTGGTCTGGGGCTTTATGTGGGGCACCATCGGCCAGCTGATTGCGGTGGGCATTCTGGTGGGCTGCGGCTCGTCCATTCTGATCATTCCTGGCTTTATCCCGATGTTCTTCTCTAACGCCACTATCGGCGTCTTTGCGAACCATTTTGGCGGCTGGCGCGCGGCGCTCAAGATTTGCCTGGTGATGGGCATGGTTGAAATCTTCGGCTGCGTGTGGGCGGTCAAGCTCACCGGTATGAGCGCCTGGATGGGCATGGCGGACTGGTCAATTCTGGCACCACCGATGATGCAGGGCTTCGCCTCCGTCGGACTGGTCTTTATGGCCGTCATCATCCTGATTGCTCTGGCTTATATGTTCTTCGCGGGCCGCACGCTGCGCGCTGAAGAAGATGCGGAAAAACAAACAGCAGAAGTGTCTGCTCATTAAGGAGTTTCGATTATGACCGTACGTATCCTGGCTGTCTGTGGCAATGGGCAAGGTAGCTCCATGATCATGAAGATGAAAGTGGACCAGTTTTTAACCCAGTCAAACATCGATCACACGGTGAACAGCTGCGCAGTGGGTGAATATAAAAGCGAGCTGAACGGCGCGGACATCATCATTGCCTCTACCCATATTGCCGGTGAAATCACCGTGACGGGCAATAAATATGTCGTGGGGGTACGCAACATGCTGTCGCCTGCGGATTTCGGTCCCAAGCTGCTGGAAGTGATCAAAGAACACTTCCCACAAGACGTGAAGTAAGGGCGCCATATGAAACTACGTGATTCGCTGGCAGAGAATAACTCCATCCTTTTACAGGCTGAGGCCAGCACCTGGCAGGAAGCAGTAAAGCTGAGCGTGGATTTGCTGGTTAAAGCTGACGTGGTCGAGCCGCGTTACTACCAGGCCATTCTTGATGGCGTGGCGCAGCACGGTCCTTACTTTGTCATTGCGCCAGGTCTGGCCATGCCGCACGGCCGCCCGGAAGAGGGCGTGAAGAAAACCGGCTTTGCGCTGGTGACGCTGAAAACACCGCTGGTCTTTAACCATGAAGATAACGACCCGGTCGACATCCTGATCACCATGGCGGCCGTTGATGCCAACACTCACCAGGAGGTGGGCATCATGCAGATCGTCAATCTGTTTGATGATGAAGCCAATTTTGACCGTTTACGCGCCTGCCGTACCGAGCAGGAAGTGCTGGATTTAATTGATACCGCCACTGCGGCGGCAGTCTAAGAGGAAATGAAAATGTCATTACCAATGTTGCAGGTTGCGCTCGATAACCAGACGTTGTCTCACGCCTACGAAACGACTCGCCTGATTGCGGAAGAAGTCGACATTATCGAAGTGGGCACCATTCTGTGCGTCGGCGAGGGCGTTCGCGCCGTTCGTGACCTGAAGGCCCTCTACCCACATAAAATCGTGCTGGCGGATGCCAAAATTGCTGACGCAGGCAAAATCCTCTCCCGCATGTGCTTCGAAGCCAACGCCGACTGGGTCACCGTGATCTGCTGTGCGGATATCAACACCGCGAAAGGCGCGCTGGACGTGGCGAAAGAGTTCAACGGCGACGTGCAAATTGAGCTGACCGGCTTCTGGACCTGGGAGCAGGCGCAGGAGTGGCGTGACGCAGGTATCCAGCAGGTGGTTTATCACCGCAGCCGTGATGCGCAGGCGGCTGGCGTGGCATGGGGTGAAGCGGATATCAGCGCCATCAAACGTTTGGCGGATATGGGCTTCAAGGTAACCGTCACGGGCGGCCTGGCGCTGGAAGATCTGCCGCTGTTTAAAGGTATTCCAATCCACGTATTTATTGCCGGTCGTAGCATTCGTGATGCGGCGTCTCCGGTGGAAGCGGCGCGTCAGTTCAAACGCTCTATCGCTCAGCTTTGGGGCTAAGGAGCGGGTATGTTGTCAAAACAGGTCCCGCTCGGCATCTATGAAAAGGCACTCCCTGCGGGGGAGTGCTGGCTGGAGCGGCTGCAGCTGGCAAAAGAACTGGGTTTCGATTTTGTCGAAATGTCAGTGGATGAGACGGACGAGCGCCTCTCTCGCCTCGACTGGAGCCAGGGGCAACGTCTGGCGCTGGTGAGCGCTATTGCTGAAACGGGCGTGCGAGTGCCCTCCATGTGCCTCAGCGCCCATCGCCGTTTTCCTCTTGGAAGTGAAGATGATGCCGTGCGTGCGCAGGGGCTGGAGATCATGCGTAAAGCCATTCGCTTTGCCCAGGATGTCGGTATCCGCGTGATTCAGCTGGCGGGCTATGACGTCTACTATCAGGAAGCCAATGACGAAACGCGCCGCCGCTTTCGCAACGGCCTGAAAGAGAGCGTTGAGATGGCAAGCCGCGCGCAGGTGACGCTGGCGATGGAGATCATGGACTACCCGTTGATGAACTCCATCAGTAAGGCGCTGGGCTACGCGCACTATCTCAATAATCCATGGTTCCAGCTTTATCCCGATATCGGCAACCTGTCCGCATGGGATAACGACGTGCAGATGGAACTGCAGGCGGGCGTCGGGCATATCGTGGCGGTTCACGTCAAAGATACCCGTCCAGGCGTATTCAAAAATGTTCCGTTCGGCACCGGGGTGGTGGATTTCGAACGGTGCTTCCAGACGCTCAAGCAGACTGGGTATTGCGGACCTTACCTGATTGAGATGTGGAGTGAAACGTCGGACGACCCGGCCGCAGAAGTGGCAAACGCACGGGACTGGGTGCGTGAGCGCATGGCGCGGGCGGGGTTGCTGGAGGCTGAACATGCTTAAGCTCAAGCAGCAGGTCTTTGAGGCCAACATGGATCTTCCTCGCTATGGCCTGGTGACATTTACCTGGGGTAACGTCAGCGCTATCGATCGCGAGCAGGGCCTCATTGTCATTAAGCCCAGCGGTGTGGCGTATGACACCATGAAAGCAGACGATATGGTGGTGGTGGATCTGGAAGGTAACGTTGTCGAGGGTAAATGGCGGCCTTCGTCGGATACCGCGACTCACCTGGCGATGTATCGGCGTTATCCGTCGCTTGGTGGAGTCGTGCATACCCACTCGACCCATGCCACCGCCTGGGCACAGGCGGGGCTGGCTATTCCGGCGCTGGGTACGACCCATGCGGACTACTTCTTCGGTGATATCCCCTGCACGCGCGCGTTAACCCAGGATGAAGTCGAGGGTGAATACGAGCTCAACACCGGGAAGGTGATTATCGAAACGCTGGGAGAGAAGGAGCCGCTGCATACGCCGGGTATTGTGGTCTATCAGCACGGTCCGTTCTCCTGGGGAAAAGATGCCCACGACGCCGTCCATAATGCGGTTGTCATGGAGGAAGTGGCGCGAATGGCGTGGATTGCCCGCGGCATCAACCCACAGCTTCATGGCATTGACGATTACCTGATGAACAAGCATTTCATGCGCAAGCACGGCCCGAATGCTTATTACGGGCAGAAGTGAATAAGCGCTCTGGAATACCTAAACAGTTGTAACCGGTGGTATTCCGGAGCCATTCACAAAAAAAAGCCCCCGGGCAGGGGGCAACGTAAACTATGGCTATGTTCTCGTTGTTGGCTTTCCTGGTGCTAGCGTTAAAGCGTTATCGGTAAATATCTGCACTGGCGTGCATATTGCCGTTGCTGCCGGGCTCACGGGTTAACATCACGTGGTAATAGGTTGCGCCCTGCGCATCGGTTTCTTCGTTTAGTGCCTGATCTGCTTCACTTTCCGTGGCGAAATTATGATTGATGTAAATTACGCCCAAGCTTTGCACATCATCCATGTTTCTGGCCTGCCGGCTGTCTATCTTGATGGCTGCCATCGCGTTTGCACTGAGCAAAAGCGCCGCCATTACGGCTAATGCGATTTTTTTCATGATATGCGCTCCACGACTGCGTGCTGTGAGAGGGGGAAGCTCCTTCTTGAATTCAGGTGGTCTTTGATTAAAGTGTAATCACTCCTCCGGCGAGGATGCGTGACCATTTCTGATGCAGTTGTTCAAAAAAACAACGCTTCCTGATGCGATTAATTTTAAATCACCCACTTAGACCCGCTTCGCGCTTTGTGCGAATTATTTGCGCAATCAGCTTGAGTTTCCTGGGGCACGCAAGTATTATGACGCGTCAATTTTTCAGCCGACCTTTAACACGTTCCTTGCCTCCCCGGGCCTCGGCTGACCCAGACAGGAGGCTGAATAATCCGTAAGGAGCAATTCGATGCGTCATTACGAAATCGTTTTTATGGTCCATCCTGACCAGAGCGAACAGGTTCCGGGTATGATCGAGCGTTACTCTGCTGCCATCACTGGTGCAGAAGGTACGATCCACCGTCTGGAAGACTGGGGCCGCCGTCAGCTGGCTTACCCGATCAACAAACTGCACAAAGCACACTACGTTCTGATGAACGTTGAAGCGCCGCAGGAAGTGATCGATGAGCTGGAAACTACCTTCCGCTTCAACGATGCCGTTATCCGCAGCATGGTTATGCGTACCAAAAACGCAGTTACCGAAGCATCTCCGATGGTTAAAGCGAAAGACGAGCGCCGTGAGCGTCGCGATGATTTCGCAAACGAAACCGCAGATGATTCTGATGCTGGGGATTCTGAAGAGTAATTTCTGATGACCAACCGTCTGGCGTTGTCCGGCATCGTATGCAGGGCTCCCCTTCGAAAGGTCAGTCCATCAGGAATTCCGCATTGCCAGTTCGTGCTTGAGCATCGTTCTGTGCAAGAGGAAGCCGGTTTTCACCGGCAGGCGTGGTGCCAAATGCCCGTTATTATTAGCGGACACGAAAACCAGGCCATTACTCACAGTTTAACGGTCGGTAGCGCAGTAATCGTTCAGGGGTTCATTTCTTGCCACAAGGCAAAGAACGGCCTGAGCAAAATGGTTCTGCATGCCGAGCAGATTGATTTGATAGATTCTGGAGACTAGCCATATGGCACGTTATTTCCGTCGTCGCAAGTTCTGCCGTTTCACCGCGGAAGGCGTTCAAGAGATCGACTATAAAGATATCGCAACGCTGAAAAACTACATCACCGAAAGCGGTAAGATTGTCCCAAGCCGTATCACCGGTACTCGTGCAAAATACCAGCGTCAGCTGGCTCGCGCTATCAAACGCGCTCGCTACCTGTCCCTGCTGCCGTACACTGATCGTCATCAGTAATCGGGCACGGTCCATTAATACGACTTTAAGAGGATAAGGTAATGCAAGTTATTCTGCTTGATAAAGTAGCAAACCTGGGCAGCCTGGGTGATCAGGTAAACGTTAAAGCGGGCTACGCTCGTAACTTCCTGGTTCCACAGGGTAAAGCTGTTCCAGCTACCAAGAAAAACGTAGAGTTTTTCGAAGCACGTCGCGCTGAACTGGAAGCCAAACTGGCTGACGTTCTGGCGGCTGCTAATGCTCGCGCTGAGTCAATCAACGCACTGGGCACTGTTACCATCGCTTCCAAAGCTGGCGACGAAGGTAAACTGTTCGGTTCCATCGGTACCCGCGATATCGCTGATGCAGTAACTGCTGCTGGCGTTAAAGTGGCTAAGAGCGAAGTTCGTCTGCCGAACGGCGTTCTGCGTACCACTGGTGAGCACGAAGTTGACTTCCAGGTTCACAGCGAAGTGTTCGCTAAACTGGTTGTTAACGTTGTAGCTGAGTAATTTTCTACTCTGCTCACGTTGAAACGCCGGCCTTGTGCCGGCGTTTTGCTTTTTACAGAATCGGGTTTTTAACGCGCTCTGATAAAACTGCCGTCAGGCTGGCGGGTAAACAGCACCTGTTGACCATTGCCTGTATCAATCGTTAAGCCTGTTACCACACCGCTGGCATTCTGGCGAATCTGCACCATCTGACCATTCTGCAAGTTACTGAGCGGCTTACCCGCGCCTTCCACTTTCGCCATAGCATATACGTCGGTCGGCGGCAGGTTATGGTCGCGGAACAGCTGCGCCATGGTTTTGCCCGGCTCTACGCGATAGGAACGCCACTGTTGCTCAATGCCGGTGGGCTGCTGCGTCTGTGGCTCAGCGGTAGCTTGCTCCTGCGGCTGTTCTTCCTGAACGGGCTCTGGCTCAACAGGCGCGACCTGACCCGGATCGTTAGACGGGGCGACGAGCTGCGTCTGCATCGGCTGCGTGTCAGGCTGCGGCCGCGTTTGCGACTGAATGTCCAGCTGCGCGTTACGGGTGACGGGCGCGGTATCAACATCATCGCCCCCGGAAGGAAGCAGGAAGCCCACGATCACCATCAGCGCGCCAATGATGATCCCTCTGCGATGCAGAGGAGGCAGCGGATCCATGATGCGAAAATTGTCCGGCGCCTGCCAGATTTTCGCCAGGGTAGGTTTCAGTTCAAATCGCCCGGGCATGGCACTCCTCCTGCTCCGCGTATTTTTTATCCTGTGCTCCGAAGTATAGTTTGCTAACTGCCTGAACGGCGTAGCAAACCCGACATCCGTGACATCAGTTCGGGATTAATCCTGGTTATCTCTATTGTTTCTGTTTCGTCGCGGTTTGTCACCTTAACTTCAGACAAAGTTTTACCCATAAGGGCATGGCTGATATGCTGCCCGCTACTTTAAATGTGATGGAAGGAAAACCCATGACCACCCCGACTTTTGACACTATCGAAGCGCAGGCAAGTTACGGTATCGGCTTGCAGGTAGGACAGCAGCTGAGCGAATCCGGCCTGGAAGGTCTGTTACCAGAAGCGCTGGTGGCGGGTATCGCTGACGCGCTGGAAGGCAAACAGCCTGCTGTTCCGGTTGACGTTGTGCACCGCGCGCTGCGTGAAATCCACGAACGTGCTGACGCCGTGCGTCGCGCGCGCTTTGAAGAGATGGCAGCCGAAGGCGTGAAATATCTGGAAGAGAACCGTGAGCGTGAAGGCGTGAACAGCACCGAGTCCGGTCTGCAGTTCCGCGTAATCAATCAGGGCGACGGCGCAATCCCGGCGCGCACCGATCACGTTCGCGTACACTACACCGGTAAGCTTATCGACGGCACCGTCTTCGACAGCTCCGTGGCACGCGGCGAACCGGCTGAATTCCCGGTGAATGGCGTTATCGCGGGTTGGATCGAAGCGCTGACCCTGATGCCAGTAGGTTCTAAATGGGAACTGACTATCCCACATAACCTGGCGTACGGCGAACGTGGCGCTGGCGCGTCCATTCCGCCATTCAGCACCCTGGTGTTTGAAGTCGAGCTGCTGGAAATTCTGTAATCGACTTTTCTTATTTCCTCTTCCCGGTTGGGGAGAGGAAAATAGTGTTAAAACCTATAGTTACGACGCAATCAATATTTTATCTTGCAAACGAAACAGTTGCGTGTATTTTTGTGAGCTGTTTCGCGCTGTATGAGTGATATGACACTCACTTTCAACATATTGTTAACATAATATCTAAATCATAGTATTCATCCCGCCGATTCTTACCTAATATCGATTAGCCCTTACAAGGGAACGTCATCCTTTGACGTATTTAAAGGCCAGAAGAGCCTTAACAACACAGACAGGCATAAACAGGAAAATATCAAATGGTAGATCAGGTCAAAGTCGTCGCCGACGAAGAGGCGTCGTCTGAACAGTCGCTACGGCGCAATCTCACAAACCGTCATATTCAGCTCATCGCCATTGGGGGTGCCATCGGTACCGGGCTGTTTATGGGGTCAGGCAAAACCATCAGTCTGGCCGGGCCGTCAATCATATTCGTTTATATGATTATCGGCTTTATGCTGTTCTTCGTGATGCGTGCAATGGGTGAGTTGCTGCTCTCGAACCTCGAATACAAATCCTTCAGCGACTTTGCTTCAGACCTGCTCGGACCGTGGGCGGGCTATTTCACCGGCTGGACATACTGGTTCTGCTGGGTCGTGACCGGCATGGCGGATGTCGTGGCGATTACGGCTTACGCGCAGTTCTGGTTCCCGGGGCTGTCGGACTGGGTGGCTTCGCTGGCGGTCATTGTTCTGCTGCTGAGCCTGAACCTCGCCACCGTTAAAATGTTCGGTGAGATGGAGTTCTGGTTCGCGATGATTAAAATCGTGGCGATTGTCGGGCTCATCGTTGTGGGTCTGGTGATGGTTCTTACCCACTTCCAGTCGCCAACGGGCGTTCAGGCCTCGTTTACCCATCTGTGGAATGACGGTGGCTGGTTCCCGAAAGGCATCAGCGGCTTCTTTGCCGGCTTCCAGATTGCGGTGTTTGCTTTCGTGGGGATTGAACTGGTAGGAACCACGGCTGCAGAGACCAAAGATCCGGAGAAGTCTCTTCCGCGCGCCATTAACTCCATTCCGGTTCGTATCATCATGTTCTACGTCTTCGCGCTGGTCATTATTATGTCCGTGACGCCGTGGAGCTCCGTGGTGCCAACCAAGAGCCCGTTCGTTGAACTGTTCGTGCTGGTAGGCCTGCCTGCCGCCGCGAGCCTGATTAACTTCGTGGTGCTGACCTCTGCGGCTTCATCTGCCAACAGCGGCGTCTTCTCAACCAGCCGTATGCTGTTTGGTCTGGCGCAGGAAGGCGTGGCGCCGAGCGCGTTCGCGAAGCTGTCTAAGCGTGCGGTACCGGCGAAAGGTTTGACCTTCTCCTGCATGTGCCTGCTGGGCGGCGTGGTGATGCTCTACGTGAACCCAAGCGTGATTGGCGCATTTACCATGATTACCACGGTCTCTGCGATCCTGTTTATGTTCGTCTGGACCATCATCCTGTGTTCATACCTGGTGTACCGCAAGCAGCGTCCACACCTGCATGAAAAATCGATCTACAAGATGCCGCTGGGTAAGCTGATGTGCTGGGTGTGCATGGCGTTCTTCGTCTTCGTGCTGGTTCTGCTGACGCTGGAAGATGATACCCGTCAGGCGCTGATCGTCACGCCGCTGTGGTTTATCGCGCTGGGGCTGGGCTGGGTGTTTATCGGTAAGAAACGTATGGCAGGCGTAAGGTAAAAGCAAAACGGCAACTTCGGTTGCCGTTTTTAGTTTTTGCATCCTCTCTCCGTGGGAGAGGGCCGGGGTGAGGGCATCAGGCTTCAGTGGCCTTTTTTATTCCCCGGCCAACGCCCGCGGGAACAGAACGTAGTTCTCAAGACTGATGTGCTCCATCAGGTCGTCGATCGTTTCGTTAATGCCGTTGTACATCGCTTTCCACGTTGTGCACGCTTCTGGCGGCGGCGTGACGTTGTTGGTGGTGTGTTTGATCACTTCCAGCAGCTCGCCGGCGTCATCATGTTCGCTTTCCATCACGCTGATTGGCCCCATTGCCTGGCTACCCATTCCCTGTTTGATCATCGGGAAGAGGATCTGCTCTTCTTTCATCATGTGGCTGGAAAGCTCTTCGTGCAGCATCGTCAGGTATTTCGCCAGACCGCGCGGTACGGAAGGTTTGTCGGCGTGCACGCGCTCCACTTTGGTTGCCTGCAGGATCAGTTCCGGCAGCTGTTCACGGTGGCGGTCATGGTAACGCACGATGATATGGTCAATGATTTCCGCGAGCGGGGCGGTTCGCCAGTCTTTGTCGACGGGTTGCTGGGCCAGCTCCGCCAGCTCTGCTTCAATCACCTCGACGTCCAGCTCCTTACGCGAAGCCGCACGCGCCAGGGTTTGCTTACCGCCGCAGCAGTAATCCATATCGTATTTACGGAACAGCGCAGAAGCGCGAGGAATGGAGAGCGCCAGCTCGCCGAGGGGTTGGTCGCGGAAGGCCATAGCAGTTACCTCGTCATGAATAATATAAGGTGCATATTAAATGCATCTTTGTGGCGAGGCTATAACCCTTTAGAGGGAAGGGAGAGAATGAGAGGTGGATCACAAAAAAATGTCTCGTTTAACTCCCTGAATGAACATAAGAAAGTGCTTTAGAAACTTTTTAAAGGTGTAGAAACAGTAAACAACGCGCCGAGCCTGCCGATAGATACACGTCAGACAATACCTGCATATAAAAAAGGCAACGCATGTTTAAACGTATAAAAGTCATTACCCTTCTGATTTCGGTGCTGCTTGTGCTCGGCATTATGCAGCTGATCTCAGCCGGCATTTTCATCAATGCGCTTAATAATGATAAAGAGAACTTCACTGTTTCTCAGCTTTCCAGCCAAAACGTTGCTGAATTTACCGACGCCTGGATCAGCCTGAACCAGGCGCGTGTGACGCTGAACCGCGGCATGCTGCGCCTGCAAAGCAGCATGGCGTCGCAGATTAACGGCGGTCAGCTGAACGAACTGGTGAACACCGCGAAAAACCTGCTGGCCGATGCCCAGGCGCATTACGATAAATACTACGCGCTGCCGGAAACCCCGGGTCTGGATGAGAAACTGGCCGATCGGCTGGAGGAGCAGTACCGCATATATTCCGCCACGCTGACGCAAATGAACGTTCTGCTAGGCCAGGGCAATCTGGAAGATATGTTTAAACAGAACGCCGAGCAGAAGCAGACGGCGATGCAAAAGGTCTACCGCGAGTGGCGTGAGGCGCAGGCCGCGCTCACTAATAAAGGCATTCAGGATAACGAAAGCGACTATAAGCGCATCCTGTGGATCCTTTCTGCCGTCATGATTCTCGTCATTGCGGTGATTATCTCCAGCTGGATTGCGATGCGTCGCGTGCTGTTGCTGCCTCTGGAGGACGTCATCAACCATATCCGCGCCATTGCTGCAGGGGATTTGACCCAGCCGATTCAGGCAGACGGTAAAAATGAAATGGCGATCCTGGCGCGCAACGTGCAGGAAATGCAAACCTCGCTGGCGAACACCGTGGGCGTGGTGCGGGAAGGCGCAGATATTATTTACACCGGTGCAGGTGAAATTTCGGCCGGCAGCAACGATCTCTCTTCCCGTACCGAGCAGCAGGCCGCTTCTCTGGAAGAGACGGCAGCCAGCATGGAACAGCTGACGGCAACGGTGAAGCAGAACGCCGATAATGCGCGTCAGGCTTCGCGTCTGGCGCTGGATGCGTCCTCTACCGCGAAGAAGGGCGGAAATGTGGTCGAAGGCGTTGTGCGCACGATGGACGAAATCGCCACCAGTTCCGGCAAAATTGCGCAAATTACTAACGTGATCGACGGAATTGCCTTCCAGACTAACATCCTGGCGCTCAACGCGGCGGTGGAAGCGGCGCGTGCAGGCGAACAGGGCCGTGGCTTTGCGGTCGTGGCTGGTGAAGTGCGTACCCTTGCCCAGCGCAGCGCCCAGGCGGCGAAAGAGATCAAAGCGCTGATCGATGATTCCGGCGAGCGCGTAAACGCGGGTTCGCAGCTGGTTAACGAAGCCGGTGCCACGATGGCAGAGATCGTGAATGCGGTCACCCGCGTTACCGACATCATGGGTGAGATTGCCTCGGCCTCTGACGAGCAGAGCCGCGGTATCGATCAGGTAGGCCAGGCGGTGGCCGAGATGGACCGCGTGACCCAGCAGAACGCCTCGCTGGTTGAAGAGTCTGCGGCCGCGGCGGCGGCGCTGGAAGATCAGGCTGCACGCCTGAACGAAGCGGTGGCGGTGTTTAAAATCACCCGCAGCCAGGCGGTTAAGGCGGCTCCGGTGAAAACCTATGTGCCTAAAGCGCAGCCCGTAGCGGCCGCGTCTGAAGCGAACTGGGAAACGTTTTAAGGGCTTGCCCGTTGGCGGCTACGGTTTTATAGGCCGCACCGCTGGGCAATGCTCACCTCTCCGACGCCGGAACGACCCTCGGTTTTTCCGGCTTCGCCCTTACCGCCATCACAACCCCTACGACCAGCAACGCAATCCCGCAGGCCGTTAACAGCGGCGGCACGCTCTGGCGCATCAGGAAAGTGTAAAGCAGCCCGGCCAGGGTTTCGAAGACAATCAGCGGCCCCAGGATCACCGTCGGCAGCTTCTGGCTGGCAATGTTCCAGCATAGCGCGCCCACCCATGAACACAGCACCGCAATCGCCACCATCAGGCCAATAAACACCCACGGTCTTGGCCCGAAGGGCTGGGCGAAGTCTGGCTGTTGATGGCCTAACCAGATGCACGCCCCGACATATCCCACCAGGGAGACGGGCAGCGTGACCAGCGCCTGCGCCGTCGCCCACATCATAGGATGTTTGTCCGGGTTCTCCCGCAGCCAGCGCGCATTGCGCAGGGCATACCAGGCCCAGCAGGCCACGGAAATGAACGCCAGCAAAATGCCAAAACCGTAACGCCACAGGTCAAAATCGGCCAGACCATGACGCAGCTCGGCAATATTGACGCATACCAGACCCAGGGCGGTGCAGAACAGCGCTGGCACCATTTTTGACCACGCCAGTTTGCCGTCGCGGTGGCTGTAGAGCAGGTTCGCGAAGACGGGGATAACGACCGGCAGCGTGCCGATAATCATGGTGGATACCGGCGCGCCGGTGCGCTGAATGGCGCTGGCGAGGCAAACGTAATAGATAAGATTGCCCATCATGGTCAGCGCCAGCGCGGTACTCCAGTCCTGACGGCTGAGCTGGCGCAGGCGCGCGCGTCCCAGCCACGCCAGGGGCAAGGCAATCAGCCCCAGCGCCAGGTAACGTCCGGTCGACTGCAGTATTGCCGGGTACTCGGGCACGATCAGCGGGCCGACAAAAATCAGTCCCCACATCATCCCGGCCAGCAGGGCATACAACACACCACTAATCATTTTTCCATCCACATTGATTCACGTTGCGCTCAGTGTAGGTGGGGGAAAGGGGCGCGTATTGTATGAGGTTGCGCATTAGCGCCGGGTGACCTGCTTCTGGTAACGCACGGGCGTAATGCCGTAGCGGCGGGTAAAGGCGCGGGTCAGATGCGACTGGTCGGTCAGCCCGGTCGCGGCGGCGACCTCGGCGGCGGGCATGCCGTGCGTGAGGAACGCTTTGGCGCGCCACAGGCGGATGGCCATCAGCATTTGATGCGGCGTCACGTGAAAATGGGCTTTGAACTGGCGCTGGAAATGGTAAGGGCTCAGCGAGACGACGCTTGCCAGCTCGTCCAGCGTCAGGGCGTGCATATAGTTATCGTGCAGATACTCGCGTACCCGTTCGAACCGGTGCGCACCTTCGTGAACGACAGGCGCGTGGCGGGCTAACGGCTGGAAGGTCTCAATCAGATCCAGCAGCAGCCCTTTTTGCGCCAGCGGATCGTTCGTGTGCCACAGGCCATAAATGAGCCTGCCGATTTGCTGCGAGCGCAGCGGGTCATAACGGGTCACATCGCTAAACCACCAGTGCCGGAGGCCGGTCACCTCTTCCAGCAGGTCGGGTTCGATATAAACCATCCGGTAGCGCCAGCCGTCTTCGGTGGCGGACTCGCCGGTATGGATCTCGTCCGGGTTCATGGTCACGACGGATTTTTCAGGCGCGAGATGCTGGGTGCCACGATAGCGAAAGCGTTCGGCACCGGTTTCAATGGTGCCGATACCGAAGGCTTCATGAGTGTGAGGCTCAAAGGCATAGCGGGAAATATGCGCGTGATAGAGTTCGATGCCCGGCACCTGCGCCAGATGGCGAAAGCGTGCGCTGTCTCTCTCATCAATGAACTGTTCCGGTACGCCTTGCACGGTAAGCCTCCTCGTGGGTCATCGCTTCATTATCAGAGATGACCCGAGGGGACGCCACAAAAAATAACCAATCCGTAACAATTACAGGATGGACTTGACGCTCTCAGCAAGCGTAGTGGTCGGGCGGCCGATCAGCTTGCTCAGGGTACGGCTGTCGTCAAACAGGCCGCCTTTCGAGGCGCCCACGTCGGAGTCCGCCAGCATATCCGCCAGCCCGGCAGGCAGACCAACGCCCTTCAGCGCGGCGGCAAAATCCGCTTCGCTCAGGTTCTGATACGCCACCGGCTTACCGCTCTGCTTGCTCAGTTCAGCTGCCAGTTCGCTCAGCGTCCACGCGCTGTCGCCCGCCAGTTCATACACCTTACCTGCGTGACCTTCCTCAGAAACGACTTTGGCTGCAGCCGCCGCGTAATCTGCACGGGTCGCAGAGGCGATTTTGCCTTCGCCTGCCGCACCAATAAAGACCCCATGCTCAAGCGCCGGCGGTGCGCTCGCCAGATAGTTTTCGGTGTACCAGCCGTTGCGCAGCAGGGCATATGGCACGCCTGACTCTGCCAGCGCTTTTTCGGTCTGGACGTGTTCAACGTGAAGACCGAGCGGCGATGTGTCCGCATGCAGCAGGCTGGTGTAGGCGATGAATTTCACGCCGGCGGCTTTGGCGGCGTTAATCACGTTCTGGTGCTGGGTCGCGCGCTGGCCGACTTCGCTGGACGAGATCAGCAGCAGTTTATCCACGCCGCTCAGCGCGGCGGTGAAGGCGGCTTCGTCCGTGTAGTCAGCCTGACGAACCACAATACCCTGCTGGCTTAAGGCTTCCGCTTTCGCCGGGTTACGTACGATGGCCACAACCTGGCTGGCCGGTACGGTTTTCAACAGCTGTTCGATAACGAGATGGCCAAGCTGGCCGGTAGCGCCGGTAATCGCGATCATGATGAATCTCCTTCGTGTTTGTCTGGTGTTGTGGCACACTAGCACCATAGCTAACTTTTAGTAAGTACGTACAAAAAGGTAAGTATGAAAACAACGATTCCGACGCTCAGCGAACAAATGCGCGATGGCAATCTCTTCGCGGAGCAGTGCCCTTCGCGGGAGGTGCTTAAACACGTGACCAGCCGCTGGGGAGTACTGATTCTGCTGGCCCTGCGCGAGGGAACGCACCGCTTTAGCGATCTGCGTCGTAAAATGGGCGGAGTAAGCGAAAAGATGCTGTCCCAGTCACTCCAGGCGCTGGAGCTGGACGGGTTTGTCGATCGCGTGTCGTATCCGGTTGTGCCGCCGCACGTAGAGTATAGCCTGACGCCGTTAGGTATTGAGGTCAGCGAGAAAGTCGCCGCGCTGGCGGACTGGATTGAGGTAAATACGCCGAAGGTGATGGCGAATCGCGACGATCGTGCGGCGTAAAAGCCGGGAATGTGCGGCCTGATGCCCTCACCCTGACCCTCTCCCACAGGGAGAGGGAACAAAGTTGCCGTTTTGCTTTTACTTGCTTAAATCCACCTGATAAATCGCGAACCCGATATCATCCGTCGCCACCTTTTTCATCGGATACTGCGCTTTATCCTTAATAAACGCGGCTGCCTTATCGGACGGTGACGTTTCAATGCGGATGTCCAGCGGCGTATCGCTGTGGATCGGCGCCAGGCGCCAGTTATTATCCACGGCCGGGTGAATTTCCCCCGCCTTTTTCGACTCGGCGCCGATCCAGGCGGCCAGCACCGAGCGGTTTTCATCCGGCGAGGCAAAGGCGATGTGGCTGTCTCCCGTACCGGCAAACTTGCCGCCGTAGGCGCGATAGTTATTGGTCACCACCAGGAAGCTGGCGCTCGGGTCGATCGCCTTGCCGTTGAAGGTCAGGTTTTTGATGCGCTCCGCCTGCGGGTTGACTGCCTGACACTCGCCGTCATATTTCGCCGGCTGGGTGACGTCAATCTGGTAATTCACGCCGTCGATCACGTCGAAGTTGTAGGTGCGGAATCCGTCCCAGTTAATCAGCGACTGCGGCTTACTGCTGTGCGGGTCAATCTGGTTAAACTGTCCGGCGGAGCACTCCAGCCACTCTTTCACCTCCTGGCCTGTCGCTTTTACCACCACCAGCGTGTTCGGGTAGAGGTAGAGATCGGCGGCGTTACGGAAGGTCAGCTGGCCTTTTTCGACTTCCACATAGCTTGCCGGGTCATTCTTACGCCCGCCTACCTTGAATGGCGCAGCGGCTGAGAGCACCGGCAGTTTCGCCAGATCCGGATCGCCCTGAATAAAGTGTTCGGCATAGGCTTTCTGCGCCATGTTGACCACCTGGACGGTCGGATCGTCCTGAACCAGCGCCAGGAAGCTGTACATGTTGTCGGCGGATTTGCCGATCGGTTTGCTGACGAAGTCGCGCGTGGCGTCGTGATCGTGCTTAAGTACCTCGACCAGTTTTTTATCTTCCGCCGCCAGTGATTTTTTAGCCGCTGCGTCGTAAATCGGGCGCGCTTCGGCTTTTGACTGCGTAACCTTCCAGCTGCCGCCGTCGTTATTCAGCACCAGATCCACCACGCCAAGATGGTCGCCCCACATGCCTGGCATCACCGACGGCACGCCGTTGAGCGTCCCTTTTGCGATGTCCGCCCCTTTGATGCCGGCAAAATCTTTGCCCGGGAAGACCGCGTGAGCGTGGCCGAAGAGGATCGCGTCAACGCCCGGGACTTCACTCAGGTAGTAAACGGAGTTTTCGGCCATGGCCTGATACGGATCGGCAGAAAGGCCGGAATGGGCGACGACGACCACCAGATCCGCCCCTTTCTCACGCATTTCCGGCACGTATTTACGCGCCGTCTCGGTAATGTCGTTAACGGTGACTTTGCCGCTGAGGTTCGCCTTATCCCACGTCATAATTTGCGGCGGTACGAAGCCGATGTAGCCGATTTTCAGCGTCTGCTTTTTACCGTCCTGGTCGACTACCTCTGTCTCTTTAATCAGGTAAGGCGTAAACAGCGGCTTTTGGGTTTTAACGTCGATGATATTGGCGTTAACGTACGGGAATTTAGCCCCTGCCAGCGCGTCATGCAGGTATTTCAGGCCGTAGTTGAATTCGTGGTTGCCGAGGTTGCCGACGGCATAGTCCAGCGTGTTCATCGCTTTATAAACAGGATGGATCTCGCCTTTTTTCAGCCCCTTCGCCGCCATGTAATCGCCGAGCGGGCTGCCCTGAATGAGATCGCCGTTGTCGACCAGCACGCTATTTTTCACCTCACCGCGCGCGGCGTTTATCAAACTTGCCGTGCGTACCAGTCCGAATTTTTCCGTCGGGGTATCTTTGTAGTAGTCGAAGTCCATCATGTTGCTGTGAAGATCGGTCGTTTCGAGAATACGCAGATCGACCGTCGCCGCCTGTACGCTCGCTGCAATCAGCGTCGCCAGGAGCGTTGCGCTAAACTTAATCATCAGAGGAGTCCTTTTTTCGATCCATGCCACAAAAGAGTATGTATCTATAGCGTGTTGCTTACAGAAATGTGAATCCTGACAGAAAAAAGCGCCCTGAAACCGGAATTGCTTCACAGATAGCGGAATTGTTCACATTACGATATAACTAAAACAAAGAGTTAACCTCACTGCGTTAACAAAGAGGTGGAAAATGCTAGATAAAATTTGTCAGCTCGCACGGGATGCGGGAGATGCCATCATGCAGGTCTATGACGGTAATAAACCGATGGAGGTTGTCAGCAAAGCCGACGACTCTCCGGTCACGGCGGCAGATATCGCGGCGCATAAGGTGATCCTGCAAGGGTTACAGGCCTTAACGCCGGACATTCCCGTTTTGTCTGAAGAAGCGCCGCAAAGCTGGGACGAGCGCCAGCACTGGCAGCGTTACTGGCTGGTTGACCCGCTGGACGGGACAAAAGAGTTCATCAAGCGCAACGGTGAGTTCACCGTCAACATTGCCCTGATTGAGAAAGGCAAAGCGGTGCTGGGGGTGGTATACGCGCCGGTGATGAAGGTGATGTACAGCGCCGCAGAAGGGAAGGCCTGGAAGGAAGAGTGCGGCGTGCGTAAGCAGATCCAGGTGCGGGATGCGCGTCCACCGCTGGTGGTGATCAGCCGCTCGCACAGCGACAGCGAGCTGCAGGAGTATCTGCAACAGCTGGGCGAACACCAGACTACCTCGATTGGCTCATCGCTGAAGTTCTGCCTGGTGGCGGAAGGCCAGGCGCAGCTCTACCCCCGCTTCGGGCCAACCAACGTTTGGGATACCGCGGCAGGTCATGCCGTTGCCTCGGCCGCCGGAGCGCACGTTCATGACTGGCAGGGCAAGCCGCTGGACTATACCCCGCGCGAATCGTTCCTCAACCCCGGCTTCCGCGTCTCTATTTATTGAGCCAACAGCTTGTGCAGCAGGTCGACAACCTGCTGCACCTCTTCCTGGGTTAACGCGCCGTCTTTCGCCCACTGCACGCGGCCCTCTTTATCGAGCACAACGATCGCAGAACTCTCTTCCTCCAGCTGCCAGGCCTTACGGGTTACGCCGTTGCTGTCGACGATAAACTGCGACCACGGGTAGAGCTTTTTATTGCTCTCAAGGCTTGAGCGCACAAACATCCCGGAGCCCGGAATGGCGTCGTCAGTGTTAACAATGGTGGTCGTCTGGTAGCGGTCATGGGGGAATTTTGCGGACTTGATCGCTTCCACCAGGTTGGCATTTTTCTCTTTTGCGGATGTACGACCGGCAATATGTTGTACAACTCTCACTTTCCCTACGAGCTGCGCGCTATTCCAGGGTTTGTAGCTAAACTTATCATTGTCGAGAATCAATTCTCCCCGGTCAGCAATGCCGACTGGCGGTACACGTTGTCCTTTTTCAATGTTGTGAGCGGAAGCCCACAGAGGCAGCAGCAGGCAAGCTGCTGCAAGGATATTACGTAGGGTCATGGCGTTTCCTTATTGTTTGCAGGTGATCCGACCACTTGGTCATACGCTTTAATGATAAGTGCGATCAATGTGGTTTTCCCGCAATCCGGATGCCAGTTTGCGGGTGAACGCACATATCCATGAAAAAACGACGGCTTATACTGCCCTCAGTGACGGTTTGCAAAGATTATTCTGAATAATTGTAATCAAACGGTAAATAAACTTATGCATACTGGGTAACAACGTAGTTCTGGTCTATAGTCATGGGGCATTAAAATTTGCGCTCAGGACAGTCGGGCCGATTGTGGCACCGCAAGAGCGTATGATTCGCAGGAGATACAAGAATGAAAATTTTCCAACGCTACAACCCGCTTCAGGTGGCGAAGTACGTGAAGATCCTGTTCCGTGGACGGTTGTATATCAAGGATGTTGGCGCTTTTGAGTTTGATAAGGGCAAGATCCTTGTCCCAAAAGTGAAGGACAAACAGCACCTGTCTGTGATGTCCGAAGTCAACCGTCAGGTTATGCGTCTGCAAACTGAGATGGCTTAACCAACGTGCTATGCAGTAGTAGTAGATAAAAAGACGGCTCCCAATGGGAGCCGTTGATGTTTGTGGGGGGCAGGAATCTTACGCGGACACCTTCTCTTCCGCATCCGGCAGCTTAGGCACCAGGACGGTCGGTTTGTTGTCGATACGCGTCACCAGCAGCTGGTCGATGCGGTAGTTATCAATATCCACCACCTCAAACTTGTAGCCGGAGAACTTCACCGAGTCGGTACGTTTCGGTATTTTACGCAGCATAAACATCATAAAGCCGCCGATGGTCTCGTAATTACCGGACTGCGGGAACTCGTCAATATCCAGCACGCGCATCACGTCTTCAATCGGCGTACCGCCATCAATCAGCCATGAATTTTCGTCACGCTGAACAATCTGCTCTTCCAGTCCCTGGCCAACAAGGTCGCCCATCAGCGTGGTCATTACGTCGTTGAGGGTGATAATACCCACCACCAGCGCGTATTCGTTCATAATAACCGCGAAGTCTTCCCCGGCGGTTTTGAAACTTTCCAGCGCTTCTGAGAGCGTCAGGGTGTCCGGCACAATCAGGGTATTGCGGATCTGTACGCCGCTGTTGAGCGCCAGGCTCTGGTTCGCCAGCACGCGGTTCAGCAGGTCTTTGGAGTCGACGTAACCGATGATGTGGTCGATATCCTCGTTACAGACCAAGAACTTAGAGTGCGGATGCTCCGCCACCTTGGTCTTCAGGCTCTGCTCGTCTTCGTGTAAATCGAACCAGATAATATTTTCACGGCCCGTCATGGAAGAGGGCACGGTACGGGATTCCAGTTCGAATACGTTCTCAATCAGCTCGTGCTCCTGCTTACGCAGCACCCCGGCCAGCGCGCCGGCTTCCACGACCGCATAAATGTCGTCAGAGGTGATGTCATCTTTACGCACCATCGGCAGCTTAAAGATGCGGAAAATCACGTTCGCCAGGCCGTTGAAGAACCACACCAGCGGACGGAACACGTACAGACAGAAGCGCATCGGGTTGATGATACGCAAAGCCACGGCTTCTGGCGCAATCATACCGATGCGTTTCGGGGTCAGGTCAGCGAAGAGGATGAACAGCCCGGTCACCAGCGAGAAGGAAAGGATAAAGCTCAGCTGTTCGGCCAGTTCAACGGACATGTACTTTACAAAGAGGCTATAAAACGCCGGGGAAAACGCCGCATCGCCGACGATACCGCCGAGAATGGCGACCGCGTTGAGGCCGATCTGCACCACGGTGAAGAACATGCCGGGGTTTTCCTGCATTTTCAGGATGCGGGTGGCATTGATGTTGCCTTCGTCTGCAAGCAGCTTCAGTTTGATTTTACGGGATGCGGCCAGCGAGATCTCAGATATCGAGAAAAATGCACTGACGGCAATAAGACAAAGTATTACTAAAATACTGTTTAACATAGTTTATCCGGCTTATCGCCAGATCCTCAGAAGGGGAGTTGATACCATTTGTGTGAAGACACATTGAACGTCAGCTCGTAGCGTTGAGCCGATTATTTCAGCGGGTAGTATAGCGTAAAGAGATGTAAATCTGCCAGAGGTCACATTTTTGGCATAAAACAGACCGGACAGCCTGATGCTGTCCGGTAAGAGGGGGTTATTTCGCGGCGGATAAACGGGCGTTTCCTTCTGCCCGTCGGGTCGCATCGCCTCCCCATACCTGGTCGTACTCATAGCCTGTAAGCTGTTTGATCACCACGCGGGTCCTGGCGTCGCAGTCACGATAGTCTCCGCCCAGCTTGCGGCGCGCAATCTCCTTAAGCAGCAGCTTATGCGTCTCGCGGGTGAGCCTGAACTTGTAGGTCGTGAAGAAGCTTACCGCCAGCAGGGCGGCCGTCGCGAAAATCATCAGGCCAATAATCGCCCCCAGCGCGCTTTCAGGCTGCGCGCCGCTGCCCTTCACGAAGCCGGACTCCTGCAGCACCAGGCCAATAATCATGATGGCAATCGCCACGGTGCTTTTGCGGGTCAGGACCATCACGCCGGCAAAAATGCCTTCGCGGCGCTGCTGGGTCACCATCTCGTCAATGTCCGGAATGAAGCTGTAGATGTTCCACGGTATGTAATAGAGGCCAGAGCGGGCGGCGCCGAGCAGGATAAAGACCGCCGAGAACAGCAGCGTCGGCACCTGCGTTTTGGTCAGATAGACCGTAAACAGGAAGGCCAGTACCAGGAAAATACAGCCGTAGGAGAGACGCAGGGCGGCAGACGGTGTCATGTTCAGACGGTTCAACAGCAGCATAAATCCATAGGTGCCGGGCACCGAGGCGAAAGCCGCTATGCTCAGCCAGCCCGACACCGCCGCCGCATCCTGGCTCAGGCAATAAACGACATAATAGGTAAAGACCGACCCGAAGACGTCCATCGCCGTAAACGAAAAGATATAAATAATAATGTGCAGACGGAACGCGCGAATACGGAAGGAGGAGAAGAGATCCAGCACCAGATATTTCAGGTGATTGAGTATCCCGCTGCTGCGATGATTCTCTACTTTAAACGTGGACTCCTGTTGCACATCCTTCGCTTCCCAGGTGGTGTACCAGGTAATAAATACCGCAATGCAGAAGATGCAGGAAAAGATCAGCCCGGTCAGCGTATAGGTAAACGGATTATCTTTACCGGTGAACTGCATAATGACGCCGGGAACGGAAACCGCAAGAAAACCGCCCAGCTGGGAGCAGATCATACGCACGCCGGAGAGGCGGCTACGCTCTTCGTAGCGGTTGGTCATCTCAGCCGCCAGGGTCTCCCAGGGCACCAGCACCATCGCCGACAGCAATTCAATCGAGAGGTAGGTGCCCAGGTAATACCAGTACCCCATATCGGTCATCCACAGCAGGGCATATAAAAACATTAACGGGGAACTGAGCAATAAAAAGAAGCGGCGACGGCCAAATTTACGCCCGAGCCAGGTATCGCCGAAATTATCGGTGATATACCCCATAATCGGGCTTAACAGCGCATCGATAACGCGGGCAATGGCAAATATAGATCCCGCTTCAATAACCGAGAGCCCGCAGTAGGTGGTGTAAAAAAATAACAGCCAGGTGCCGATAATGGCGAAAGCGCCTCCGCCAAACAGATCGGTTATGCCGTAGCCAAGCGCCACGCCATAACCCACTCTACGTTCAGTTGGTTTGACCATAATAATTTCCAGTGTAGGGTAGCTATAAACCCATATTTGGGTCGTTTTTTTTTATTTACTGGTGGAATACAAATTACGTTCTAATTATTGATATCTATCCATTGTCTTAATTGAGATGAGCGGTAAATAGCCTCCACAAGGGTGAGTGATTTTCCGGCTTCACGGATGTCGGTGTAGCCCGTGTTTCCCGGGTGGGTGATAGCGTGATAAAAACGGCGGATCGCCTGCTCGTGTCCCAGCCCCCAGTAGCTTTTGACCGAGCCGTCAGGCGAGTCGTCGGTCGCCAGCCTCACGCGCTCGCCCGGCGTCACGCGCCAGAGCACGTTGTCATTCAGCAGCAGCGAGCCCCGCTCACAGTGGATCTCCATCAGGAGCGGGGAGTCGGTGGTGTTGCAGTTGCTGGCGTAAAACAGGCCGCGCGCGCCGTTGGCAAAATGCAGCGTCGCCATCGCGCTGTCTTCACCTTCGGTCACGTCCGCCAGCTCACCGCTATCGACCACCCCTTTGACGCGCGTTGCGCCGCCGGCGAACCACTGCATCAGGTCGAGAGTATGGATGGCCTGGTTGATGAGCAGGCTACCGCCTTCCGTTGCCAGCCGGCCGCGCCACGGGCTTTCGGTGTAGTACGCGCCCGCGCGCGACCACGTCAGCACCGCCTTGATGCTGAGCATTTTTCCCAGTCCGCCATCGTCCAGCGTCTGGCGAATGCGCAGGCTGGTGGGGTTGAGCCGGTTCTGATAGCACACGCCGAGCAGGCCCGGCGCCCGTTCAGCGGCGCGGGTGATATCCACGAGTTCGCTGCTGTTCATGCCCACCGGTTTTTCGCAGAAAACATGCTTCCCGGCGGCGAGAGCCGCCAGGATCATGCTTTTATGCTCGAAATGCGGCGTGCAGATATGGACCACGTCGATGGCGTCATCCAGCAGCATTTCCCGGTAATCCTGATAAAAGCGGCACTGGTAGCCCATCGCCAGCTTCAGCCCTTTGACGCTGTCGATATCGACCAGCGCGCGCAGGGCAACGTTGGGGAGCTGGCGCAGCGCGTTCACATGGCAACCGTGAATCGCCCCGGCGCCGATAACTGCCGTGTTCAGGATCGTCATCGTCGCCTCCCGTTATTCCGTCGCGTTGGCCAGCATCTGAGCCTTCACGCAGAGCTCCGCCGCCCTGAAGGCGTGTGCCTGGGTCATGGCATTTTCAGTACGATGCAAACAGTCGAGGATCAGTTCGCCAAAGAACGGGAACCCCACCTGTCCGGCGACCGGATAGCGGAACTCTCCCTCTTTATTGACGAGATACACCACGTCCTGCTCGCCGCGGGTGAGATCGACATATTTGCGGATCTCGATATAGCCTTCGGTACCGAGCAGCGTCAGACGGCCATCGCCCCACGTAGAGAGACCGTCAGGGGTAAACCAGTCGCAGCGGAAATAGCCGCTGGCGCCGTTTTCCCCTTTCAGCACGGCATCGCCAAAATCTTCAAAGGCGGGATACTGCGGGTGTTTAACGTTGCGCACCTGGCTTGCCACCACGGTGGCGTCGCTGTTGCCGGTGTAAAAAAGGAACTGCTCAATCTGGTGGCTGCCGATATCGCACAGAATGCCGCCGAAATAGCGTCGATCGTAGAACCACTCCGGGCGGCCGGTCCCTTCCCGGTGCGGGCCAGTCCCCAGCGTTTGTACGACGCGGCCAATGGCCCCTTGCTGCACCAGCTGTCCGGCAACGACCGCGCTCTCAACGTGCAGGCGTTCGCTGTAGTACACGGCGTATTTCCGGCCCGTTTTTTCCACCATGGCTTTCGCATCTTCCAGCTGCTCAAGGGTGGTGAGCGGCGCTTTATCCGTGAAGTAGTCCTTGCCCGCCGCCATCGCCTTCAGCCCCAGCGCGCAGCGCTCGGAGGGAATGGCGGCCCCTGCCACCAGACGCACTTCGTCGTCGGCGAGTATCACGTCCAGGGATTCTGCAACCCTGGCCTGCGGATACTGCTGGATGAATTTATCCACTTTTGCCGGGTCAGGGTCGTACACCCACTTCAGCGTGGCGCCAGCTTCAATCAGGCCGTTACTCATGCCGTAGATATGGCCGTGGTCGAGCGCGGCAGCGGCAAAAACAAATTCGCCTTCCTTCACGACCGGCTGTGGCTTACCGACCGGCGCGTAGTTCATACCGTCATTTTTGTTCATGGTGTCACTCCTTCATCCAGATCTTTGCCGAGGGGAATCGCACCGACTTCGCTGAAGTTGGCAACGCTTGCGGATTTTTCATAAAAACGGGGGGCGAGTGCGTTCGTCCCGCCGGTGCGGTAAAACGGGTCGTCGCGCTGAATCGGCAGCGAGACCACGCTGCGGGTAATGGCGGATTTATAAACCGCGGTAATCAGCTCCAGGGAGCGTTTGCCCTGCAGGCCGTCCACTAACGGCGCCGCGCCCCGCTCGATGGCGTGCAGCAGGTCGTTAATCTGCCCGGTGTGCAGCGTCCATTCGAGCTTCGGCGTCTCCTGAAAAACGGCGTTGAGCTGAGCTTCCCGCTGCAGATCCCGATCTTCCTGCGGGAAGCCGTTATCGGCGCTGACGCTGGCAAAGGCCTGCCACGGGGCGGAGATCCGCGCCTTGTCACCCTGGATAATGATTTTTTGATCTTCCCCGTGGTGTACGACCGAGGCGGTCAACTGGGTGAGCGCGCCGCTGGGGTATTTAAATATCGCGGCGCTGAGATCTTCGACTTCAGCGTTGTCGTGCGCCACGTTGGTCATCATGGCCACCACCTCGGACGGGAAGCCCAGCATCCACTGAATGGCGTCGATGTGGTGAACCGCGTGGTTAAGCGTGCAGCCGCCGCCCTCTTTTTCCCAGGTACCGCGCCACCACAGGTCGTAGTAGCAGTGTCCACGCCACCAGAACGAATCCACCTGGGCATGGCAGACCTTGCCAGCCAGACCTGAATCCAGCGCCGCTTTTAAGCGCCAGAAGGCGTCGGTAAAGCGGTTTTGGGCAATGACGGCGAGCGTTTTGCCGCTGGCCTTCTGTGCGGCGAGCATGGCGTCGCACTCCTCCAGCGAGGCGGCCATCGGCTTTTCGCACAGCACATGGCAGCCGGCAGTGAGGGCATCAATGCTTATCTCTGCATGGACGTAGGGCGGCGTGCAGACGTCGACGATGTCGATATCCGGCTCTGACGCCAGCATCTGCTGGTGGCTTTCATACACGCGAGCGTCCGTCAGGCCGTAACGCGTTTTTTTCTCGTGGGCTTTTTCCGGGTAGATATCCACCAGCGCGACGATCCGGCAGCGCTGGCCAAACTGCAAATAGCCCTGAATATGGTTATGCGAGATATTCCCTGTTCCCACGATAGCGACATTTAACATCGTTTCTTCTCCGGAGTTACCAGGTGCCGGAGGCATCCAGCGTGACGCTGGCTGTCTCTTTAGCCACTGAGGTGCTGATGCGCTGCTGAAGCAGGCGCAGATACTGTTTCTCGTTGAGCGGGAGTTCGACCCAGTCATCGGTCCAGGTAGAGAGGTGCATGGCGTTGGAGAGCGTCAGCCCATTGATCCCTTCCAGGCCCGGTGCAATGAGCGGTTCGCCGCGCAGGATGGCGGCACAGAAATTGGCGGTAATGACGTGGTGTTCGCTGCACTCCGGGGCGACGGGAAGCGTGACCTCCCAGCATTCGGGTTCACCAAAACCGTTTTGCCAGCGGGCGTTGAAGTCAGTTTCGGACTCACGCAGCCGCCAGTAGCGCAGTTTCCCCTCTTCGACGACCACCTTGCCGCGATCGCCGACGATTTCCAGCCGGTTGGTCCCCGGCGTTTCCGCCACGGTTGTAATAAACACGCCCGTCGCACCGCTGGCGTACTCGGCATAGGCGGTGACCTCGTCCTCCACTTCGATATCGCGATGCTTGCCGAACTGGCAAAACGCGCGCAGGCGAACCGGCATGCCGACCAGCCACTGCCAGAGATCGAGCTGATGCGGGTCCTGGTTGAGCAGTACGCCGCCGCCTTCTCCTTTCCAGGTGGCGCGCCAGCCGCCGGAGTTGTAGTAGCTCTGCGATCGATACCAGTTGGTGATGATCCAGTTGGAGCGGCGGATCTCGCCCAGCTCGCCGCTGTCGATCAGATCTTTCACCTTCCGGTAGAGCGGGTTCGGGCGCTGGTTGTACATGATGCCGAACACCACGTCGCACGCCTGGGCACAGGCGTTCATCTCCTGAACCTGGGCGGTATACACGCCCGCTGGTTTTTCACACAGGGTGTGGATGCCGTGGCGCATTGCCAGCATCGACAGGCGCGGATGGTCGTAGTGGGGAGTCGCGACAATCACCGCGTCGATAAGCCCGCTCTGGAGCATCTCCTGCGCGTCGCTGAAAAGGGGGAGAGTGCCGACCAGCTGGCGAATGGCCGGGTGTTTTTCCAGTGCATTATCGCAAACCGCCGCCAGGCAGGCGTCGCTGACCGTACCTGCCAGTAAATAACGCGCGTGGACCGTACCGATATTACCTATTCCAATAATGCCAAAACGTACCTTCTCCATGTCACACCTTAATTTCAGTTGAAATGAGTGATGACCGGAAAATAGGAAAGGGGAGCGGCAGCGACAATGTGTTTTTGTGAGAATACTCGCAGGGTGGTTAAGTAATCTCCAGGCTTCCTGAAATTTGGTTTTAAAATCAACGTGCTGTTTCTGCAAATATTTGCAAAAACTGATTGAGAGCGAGGTCACACTATGTCGGGAAGGTTAAAAATGGAGGAGATCGCGGCGCTTACGGGCTATTCCGTCAGCACCGTTTCGCGGGTCCTGAGCGGCAAGTCATACACCAGCGAGAAAGCCCGAGAAGCGATTGTACGTACCGCGCGAAAGCTGGGTGTGCTTGAGTCGATGGCAAGCGGGCGGCTGCTGATTAACGGCATCGCGGTCTTTGCCCCGGAAAGAACCTTTCAGGGACGTGGGGACATTTTTTATCTGGAAGTGACCAAAGGTATTGCTGAAGCCTGCGCGCCGCACAACGTGTGGGTCAGCTGCTGTGGATTAGAAGAGCAGCACGCCGATGTGAAATTATTTATGGAAAAGGCCAGTCATAAGAATATCAACGCGATAATCATTATTGGGACTGATGATTCCACCATATTTAAACTGGCGAGCACGCTGAATAAGCCCTGCGTATTGATTAACTCCGTTGACCGGGATCGGGTGCTGGATTCCGTGTCGCCCGACCACCGGGCGATTGGTTTCACCGCCATGCAGTACCTTTTTGAGCAGGGGCATCGCCGGGTGCTCACGCTCACCTGCCTGCGCCGGGATACGCTCTACGCGCGTCTGGACGGCATCAAGGAGGCATACCGCCATTTTCACGTCGCCTTTGATCCCCAGCGCGATCTATTAGTGACGGAGTGGTTTACGGCAGACGAGGCCGAGCGGGCGCTGGACGCGTGGCTGATGAGTCATGACAGATCCCAGTGGCCGGAGGTGATTTTCCCGAACAGTACCAGCATGACGGAAGGCGTGGTCAGGGCGTTAACGCGCCACGGGCTGCGCATTCCGGAAGACATTTCGCTCATCACGACCGATTTTGCCTGGAATTTAGCGCACCGTCTGGAAAGACCGATCACGGGCGTTACGGTGCCCTGCCGCGAGTTGGGCATTGAGGCCGTTCACCTGCTGCAAACGCGGCTCAACCGACCGCAGGCACCGGTCTTTAACCTGCTGCTGCAGGGCAAAGTGATGGACTACGGCTCGGTCAGTAACGCTACGCGCCACGCGGCTCGCGTGGCGCTGGACCAGTAATTACGCCAGCTGCGGCGGCAGGCAGACGCCGATGCCCCCGATACCGCAGTAGCCATAGGGGTTTTTATGCAGATACTGCTGGTGATCGTCCTCGGCATAGTAGAACGGTTTCGCGGACGCGATTTCCGTGGTCACCTCGCGCGTATCGCCCGCTTCACGCATGGCCTGCTGGAAACGCTCAAGGCTGGCGCGCGCGGCGGCGTCCTGCTCCGGCGTCAGCGGATAAATGGCCGAGCGGTACTGGGTGCCGTGATCGTTGCCCTGACGCATGCCCTGCGCCGGGTCGTGATTTTCCCAGAAGACCTGCAGGAGCTGCTCGTAGCTAATCACCGCAGGGTCATAAACCACGCGAACCGCTTCCGCATGGCCGGTCTCCCCGGAGCAAACTTCGCGGTAGGTTGGATTAGGCGTGTAACCGCCGGTGTAGCCGGCCGCCGTGCTGTAAACGCCGGGCAGCTGCCAGAAGAGGCGTTCAACGCCCCAGAAGCAGCCCATCGCGAACAGGGCGATTTCCATCCCTTCTGGAACGTTGGTCATTGAATGGTTATTGACGGCGTGTAAGGTCGCCACAGGCATAGGGGTGTTGCGTCCCGGTAATGCATCGGCTTGTGAAACCAGATGCTTTTTGTCGAATAAACTCACGATGGGGCCTCCCGGGGTGCGATGTTTCAGTTAAGGTTGTCACGAAGCGTTTAATTGAACACAATAAATGCGCTGAATGAGTCTAGATTTAATCATAAGAAATATTTGGGTGTTACACCCATTTTCAACCCGCGATTCGGGTTTTTGGCCAACGGGCCGTATTTTGCCGCGGAGCGGCACTTCATTTGCTTCCAGGGTGGAAACAGGGATATTCAGGAGAAAACGTGACAAAAATCCGCCAGTTATGTTTAGTCAGTGTATTGCTGACAAGCGGGATTGCCAGCGCGGCGAATGTCCGTTTGCAGGTTGAGGGGTTATCCGGGGCGCTACAAAAAAACGTGCGGGCGCAGCTATCGACCATCCAGAGCGATGAGGTGACGCCGGACCGGCGTTTTCGCGCGCGCGTGGATGACGCGATCCGTGAAGGGCTTAAAGCGCTGGGTTATTACGAACCCACCATTGATTTTGACCTCCGTCCGCCGCCGAAAAAAGGACGACAGGTGCTTATTGCCCGCGTTTCGCCGGGCGAGCCGGTATTGATTGGCGGCACCAACGTGGTGCTGCGCGGCGGTGCGCGCACGGATCGGGATTACCTCGATCTGCTGAGTACACGTCCAAAAATTGGCACCGTTCTGAATCACGGCGATTACGATCATTTTAAAAAATCCTTAACCAGCGTCGCGCTGCGTAAAGGCTATTTCGACAGCCAGTTCAACAAAAGCCAGCTTGGCGTGTCGCTGGAACGACGTCAGGCCTTCTGGGATATCGACTACGACAGCGGGGAGCGCTACCGCTTTGGTGACGTGACGTTTGAAGGGTCGCAAATTCGTGAAGAGTACCTGCAAAACCTCGTCCCCTTCAAAAAAGGGGATTACTACCAGTCGAGCGACCTGGGAGAGCTGAACCGCCGCCTCTCCGCCACCGGCTGGTTTAACTCCGTGATTGTCGCACCGGAATTTGATAAGTCTCGCAAAACCAAGGTGTTGCCGTTGCATGGCGTTGTTTCGCCGCGCACCGAGAACACCATTGAGACCGGTGTAGGCTATTCGACAGATGTTGGTCCACGCGTGAAAACCTCGTGGAAAAAACCGTGGATGAACTCTTACGGCCACAGCCTGACCACCAGCCTGAGCCTCTCTGCGCCCGAGCAGCAGCTTGATTTCAGCTACAAAATGCCGCTGCTGAAAAATCCGCTTGAGCAGTATTACCTTCTGCAGGGCGGCTTTAAGCGCACCGACCTGAACGACACCGAGCAGGACTCAACGACGCTTGCCGTATCGCGTTTCTGGGATCTTTCAAGCGGTTGGCAGCGCGCCATTAACCTGCGCTGGAGCCTCGACCACTTTACCCAGGCCAACGTCACTAATACCACCATGCTGCTTTATCCGGGCGTGATGATCAGCCGCACCCGCTCGCGCGGGGGCCTGATGCCGACCTGGGGCGACTCACAGCGCTACTCCATCGATTATTCCAACACCGCCTGGGGCTCCGACGTGGACTTCTCGGTCTTTCAGGCGCAAAACGTCTGGATCCGCACGCTGTACGACAAACACCGCTTTGTGATGCGCGGTAATCTCGGCTGGATTGAGACGGGAGACTTCGAGCGCGTTCCGCCGGATCTGCGCTTCTTCGCCGGGGGCGACCGCAGCATTCGCGGCTATAAGTTCAAATCGATCTCACCGGAAAACGAAAAAGGCCAGCTGACCGGGGCATCCAAACTGGCGACCGGCTCGCTGGAGTATCAGTACAACGTCAGCGGCAAGTGGTGGGGAGCGATGTTCGTTGACGGCGGTGAGGCGGTAAACGATATCCGCCGCAGCGATTTCAAAACCGGCGCGGGCGTAGGCGTGCGCTGGCAGTCACCCGTCGGGCCCATCAAGCTCGATTTCGCCGTCCCGGTGGGCGACAAAGACGAACACGGATTACAGTTTTACATCGGTCTGGGGCCTGAATTATGAGTTTATGGAAGAAGATAAGCCTCGGGGTGCTGATTTTTATCGTGCTGCTGCTCGGTACGGTGGCGTTTCTGGTGGGAACGACGACCGGGCTGCATCTGCTGTTTAACGCCGCGAACCGCTGGGTGCCCGGGCTGGAAATCGGCCAGGTGACGGGCGGCTGGCGCGACCTGCGCCTGAAGAACATCCGCTATGAGCAGCCGGGCGTGGCGGTGAACGCCGGGGAGTTTCACCTCGCGGTGAAGCTGGGATGCCTGCGCGACAGCAAGCTCTGCGTTAACGATCTGTCGCTAAAAGATGTCAACGTGGCGATAGATTCGAAAAAAATGCCGAAGTCTGCGCCGGTTGAAGAAGAGGACAGCGGCCCGCTGAATCTCTCCACGCCGTACCCGATCGCGCTTTATCGGGTGGCGCTGGATAACGTTAATATCAAAATCGACGACACCACCGTGTCGGTGATGGATTTCACCTCCGGCCTGCGCTGGCAGGAGAAAAACCTGACCCTGACGCCTACGTCGCTGCAGGGTTTACTCATCGCGCTGCCGAAAGTGGCGGACGTGGCGCAGGAAGAGATCGTCGAACCGAAGATCCAGAACCCGCAGCCGGAAGAAAAGCCGCTGGGCGAAACGCTGAAAGATCTCTTCTCGAAGCCTGTCCTGCCGGAGATGACCGACGTTCATCTGCCGCTGAACCTCAACATTGAGGAATTCAAAGGCGAGCAGCTGCGCCTGACCGGCGATACCGATCTGACGGTCTATACCATGCTGCTGAAGGTCAGCAGCATTGACGGCAATATGAAGCTCGACGCGCTGGATATCGACACTAACCAGGGCTCGGTTAACGCGTCAGGGAATGCCCTGCTGCGCGACAGCTGGCCGGTGGATATCACGCTGAACAGCGCGCTCAACATCGATCCGCTGAAAGGCGAAAAGGTGAAGGTCAAAGTGGGCGGGGCGCTGCGCGATAAGCTGGACGTCGGCGTGAATCTCTCCGGCCCGGTGGACATGGTCCTGCGCGCGCAAACCCAGCTGGCGGAGGCCGGGCTGCCGCTTAATCTTGAGGTTGTCAGCAAGCAGCTTTACTGGCCGTTCACCGGCGAAAAGCAGTTCCAGGCCGATGACCTGAAGCTGAAGCTGAGCGGCAAGATGACCGATTACACGCTCTCGTTCCGCACCGCGGTGAAGGGGCAGGGCGTGCCGCCTGCAACCATCACGCTGGATGCGAAGGGCAACGAACAGCAGGTCAACCTCGACAAGCTGACCGTCGCGGCGCTGGAAGGTAAAACCGAGCTGACCGCGTTGCTCGACTGGCAGCAGGCGATCAGCTGGCGCGGCGAGCTTAAGCTGACGGGCATTAACACCGCCAAAGAGGTGCCGGACTGGCCGTCAAAACTGGATGGCCTGATCAAAACCCGCGGCAGCCTGTACGGCGGCACGTGGCAGATGGACGTGCCGGAAATCAAGCTCACCGGGAACGTGAAGCAGAACAAGGTAAACGTTGAAGGCTCGTTGAAAGGCAACAGCTATCTGCAGTGGATCATCCCGGGGCTGCACGTGGCGCTGGGCCGCAACACGGCGGATATCAAAGGCGAGCTGGGGGTGAAAGATCTCAATCTGGATGCCTCCATTGACGCGCCGAGCCTGGATAACGCCCTGCCGGGCCTTGGCGGCACGGCGAAAGGGTTAGTGAAAGTGCGCGGCACGGTCGACGCGCCGCAGCTGCTGGCGGATATCACCGCCAACAACCTGCGCTGGCAGGAGCTTAGCGTTGCCCGCGTTCGCGTTGAAGGGGATGTAAAATCCACCGATCAGATCGGCGGTAACCTGAACCTGCGCGTGGAGCGTATTTCTCAGCCGGACGTCAACATTAACCTGGTCACCCTGGACGCCAAAGGGAACGAGAAGCAGCACGACCTCCAGCTGCGCGTGCAGGGCGAGCCGGTCTCCGGCCAGCTTCACCTGACCGGCAGCTTCGATCGCAAGGAAGAACGCTGGAAAGGGACGCTGGACAACACCCGCTTCAACACCCCGGTTGGGCCGCTGGCGCTGTCACGCTCCATCGCGCTGGACTACCGCAACGCCGAGCAGAAGATCAGCATTGGGCCACACTGCTGGACCAACCCGAATGCGGAACTGTGCGTGCCGCAGACCATCGATGCGGGAGCGGAAGGGCGCGCGCAGATCAACCTCAATCGCTTCGATCTGGCGATGCTGAAGCCGTTTATGCCGGATACCACGCAGGCCAGCGGCGTCTTCAGCGGGAAGGCCGATGTCGCCTGGGACACCACGAAAGAGGGGCTGCCGCAGGGCAGCGTCACCCTTTCCGGGCGTAACGTGAAGGTGACCCAGGAGGTCAACGATGCGCCGCTGCCGGTAGCATTCGACACCCTGAACCTGAGCGCGGACCTGCATAACAACCGCGCGGAGCTGGGGTGGCTTATCCGTCTGACCAACAACGGTCAGCTGGATGGACAGGTACAGATTACCGACCCGCAGGGACGGCGTAATCTGGGCGGCAACGTGAATATCCGTAACTTCAACCTGGCGATGGTGAACCCGATTTTTGCCCGCGGGGAAAAAGCAGAGGGCATGCTCAACGCTAACCTGCGCCTGGCCGGCAACGCGCAAAGCCCGCAGCTGTTCGGTCAGATGCGGCTCAGCGGCGTGGATATTGACGGCAACTTTATGCCGTTTGATATGCAGCCCAGCCAGATCGCGATGAACTTCAACGGCATGAGCTCGACGCTGAGCGGCTCGGTATTAACGCAGCAGGGACAAATCAACCTCAGCGGCGACGCGGACTGGAGCCAGCTCGATAACTGGCGCGCCCGCATTGCCGCGAAAGGCAGTAGGGTGCGCATCACCGTACCGCCAATGGTGCGCCTGGACGTCTCGCCAGATGTGGTCTTTGAAGCCACGCCAAGCCTCTTTACGCTTGACGGACGCGTCGACGTGCCGTGGGCGCGCATCGTGGTCCACGACGTGCCGGAAAGTGCGGTTGGCGTCTCAAGCGATGAAGTGATGCTCAATGAAAATCTGAAACCTGTCGAACAGAAGAGCGCAGGCATACCGATTAATAGTAACCTTATCGTGCACGTGGGGAATAACGTGCGGCTGGATGCGTTTGGGCTGAAGGCACGGCTCACGGGCGACCTGAAAGTGGCGCAGGATAAACAAGGGCTTGGCCTGAACGGGCAAATCAATATTCCTGAAGGGCGCTTCCACGCCTATGGCCAGGATCTGATTGTCCGCAAAGGCGAGCTGCTGTTCTCCGGTCCACCGGATCAGCCTTTGCTGAACATCGAAGCGATTCGTAACCCGGAAGCAACGGAAAACGACGTTATCGCGGGCGTCCGCGTCACCGGCTCCGCCGACGAACCGAAGGCGGAGATCTTCTCTGACCCGGCGATGTCGCAGCAGGAAGCCCTCTCTTATCTGCTGCGAGGACAAGGTCTGGACAGCGGTCAGAGCGACAGTGCGGCGATGACCTCGATGTTAGTGGGTCTGGGGGTTGCACAAAGTGGGCAGGTTGTGGGTAAAATCGGCGAGACGTTCGGCGTAAGCAATCTGGCGCTGGACACCCAGGGCGTGGGTGACTCCTCGCAGGTGGTGGTCAGCGGCTATGTACTGCCGGGTCTGCAGGTGAAATATGGTGTGGGGATCTTTGACTCACTGGCAACACTCACGTTACGCTATCGCCTGATGCCTAAGCTATATCTGGAAGCAGTGTCCGGCATAGACCAGGCACTTGATCTGCTCTATCAGTTTGAGTTTTAGCAATGCGAATATTTGTCTACGGCAGTTTAAGAACCAGGCAAGGCAACAGTCACTGGATGACCAATGCCCTGCTGCTGGGGAATTACAATATCGAGAACTACCAGTTGTACAGCCTGGGCCACTATCCAGGCGCGGTTCCCGGGGAGGGAACGGTACAGGGTGAGGTTTATCGTATTGATAACGCGACGCTTGCCGAACTTGATGCCTTGCGCACCAGGGGCGGTGAATACGCGCGCCAGTTGATCCAGACGCCGTACGGAAGTGCGTGGATGTACGTCTACCAGCGTCCGGTCGAAGGGTTAACGCGGATTGTAAGCGGTAACTGGTTAGACAGAGACCAGTACTGAAAAAAAAACAACGCCACCTCACGGTGGCGTTGTTTTTTTGTGCCTCTTGCCGGGTGGCGCTACTCTCCGGACACAAAAAAGCCCCGACCAGCGGGGCTTTATCGATCGGCAGTAAGAATTACTTCTTCGCAGCACGTTCGAAAGAGGCGATGATTTCTGCTTTCGCCGCTTCTGCGTTGTCCCAGCCGTCAACTTTAACCCACTTGCCTTTTTCGAGGTCTTTGTAGTGCTCGAAGAAGTGAGTGATCTGCGCTTTCAGCAGTTCTGGCAGGTCGTTCACATCTTTGATGTGATCGTATTCTTTGCTCAGCTTGGTGTGCGGTACCGCAACCAGCTTCGCATCTTCACCGGATTCGTCGGTCATTTTCAGCACGCCAACTGGACGGCAGCGAATGACGGAGCCTGGCTCCAGTGGGTATGGCGTTGGGACCAGCACGTCAACCGGGTCACCGTCCAGAGACAGGGTGTGGTTGATGTAACCATAGTTGCACGGATAGAACATCGCGGTAGACATGAAACGGTCTACGAACAGGGCGCCGCTCTCTTTGTCCACTTCGTATTTGATCGGATCTGCGTTAGCCGGGATTTCGATAACTACGTAGATGTCTTCTGGCAGTTCTTTACCCGCTGGGACGTTGAGTAAGCTCATGTCGGTGTCCTTTAAAATGGATGGTAAACAAGTGGCAGGTATTATAGCCAACTCGCGCTGAATGTCTCCGCCTGTTTTCGCCTATTCTCCACGTTGTTACCACTTTTCAGACCGATTCCATGACAGGAAAATCCATAAACTCAGCCGCATTTTTCATGAAGAAATGAAAGCGATTACAAACTTGTGATTAACGTTTTATTCACTTTTCTGAAGTGTGATGTAACGCAATTCGTTACATATTTCATCGGCTATAGTCATTCCGCAGAACATCTTTTAACCAACAATAACTCACCCTACGAGGACGTTCATATGTGGAAGCGCTTACTCCTGGTCACAGCAGTTTCGGCAGCCATGTCGTCTATGGCGATGGCCGCCCCCTTAACCGTAGGTTTTTCGCAAGTCGGCTCTGAATCTGGCTGGCGAGCGGCAGAAACCAACGTGGCGAAAAGCGAGGCCCAGAAACGCGGCATCACCCTGAAAATCGCCGATGGTCAGCAAAAACAAGAGAACCAGATCAAAGCCGTACGCTCCTTTATCGCCCAGGGCGTGGATGCCATCTTTATTGCACCCGTCGTGGCGACCGGCTGGGAACCCGTCCTGAAGGAAGCGAAAGACGCTGAGATCCCGGTCTTCCTGCTCGACCGTTCCATCGACGTCAAAGACAAATCCCTCTATATGACCACCGTCACCGCCAACAACGTGCTTGAAGGGCAGTTGATTGGCGACTGGCTGGTGAAGCAGGTCGACGGCAAGCCGTGTAACGTCGTTGAGCTGCAGGGCACCGTCGGCGCGAGCGTGGCCATCGACCGTAAAAAAGGCTTTGCCGAGGCCATCGCCAAAGCGCCAAACATCAAGATAATCCGCTCTCAGTCCGGCGACTTTACGCGTAGCAAAGGTAAAGAGGTCATGGAGAGCTTCATCAAGGCTGAAAACAACGGCAAAAACATCTGCATGGTTTACGCCCATAACGATGACATGGTAATCGGTGCGATTCAGGCGATTAAAGAAGCGGGCCTAAAGCCGGGCAAAGATATCCTGACCGGCTCTATCGACGGCGTGCCTGATATCTACAAAGCGATGATCGACGGCGAAGCCAACGCCAGCGTGGAACTCACGCCAAACATGGCTGGCCCGGCATTCGATGCGTTGGAGAAATTCAAGAAAGACGGCACGATGCCTGAGAAGGTGACGGTCACCAAATCCACGCTCTACCTGCCGGATACGGCGAAAGAAGAGTTAGAGAAGAAGAAAAATATGGGCTACTAAGCCCTCGCCCCTCACCCCAGCCCTCTCCCCGGAGGGGAGAGGGGGAAAGGCAGGGCGGAGCTGGATATTAATAATTGGCACGAACAGTCCCCTCTCCCCTCCGGGGAGAGGGTCAGGGTGAGGGGGAAAACCATGACCACTGAACAACACCAGGAAATCCTCCGCACAGAGGGCTTGAGTAAATTCTTCCCCGGCGTAAAAGCGCTGGATAACGTTGATTTCAGCCTGCGGCGCGGTGAGATTATGGCGCTGCTGGGGGAAAACGGTGCGGGGAAATCGACGCTGATTAAATCCCTCACTGGCGTTTATCACGCCGATCGCGGCACCATCTGGCTGGAAGACAACGCCATTTCGCCAAAAAATACCGCCCATGCCCAGGAACTGGGGATCGGGACGGTGTACCAGGAAGTGAACCTGCTGCCCAATATGTCGGTGGCGGATAACCTGTTTATTGGCCGCGAGCCACGACGTTTTGGCCTGCTGCGCCGCAAAGAGATGGAGGCGCGGGCGACAGCGCTGATGGAATCTTACGGCTTCTCTCTTGACGTTCGCGAGCCGCTGAACCGCTTTTCCGTCGCCATGCAGCAGATTGTCGCGATTTGCCGCGCGATCGATCTCTCGGCAAAGGTGCTTATCCTCGACGAACCCACCGCCAGCCTCGATACCCAGGAAGTGGAGATGCTCTTTACCCTGATGCGCCAGCTGCGCGATCGGGGCGTCAGCCTGATCTTCGTGACGCACTTCCTCGATCAGGTGTATGAGGTGAGCGATCGCATTACGGTGCTGCGCAACGGCAGCTTTGTCGGCTGCCGCGAAACCCGCGAGCTGCCGCAGATCGAGCTGGTGAAAATGATGCTGGGCCGTGAACTCGACACCAACGCCCTTCAGCGCGCGGGCCGCACGCTGCTGAGCGATAAACCGGTCGCCGCCTTCAGCGATTACGGCAAAAAAGGGGTGATCTCGCCGTTTAACCTGGAAGTCCGCCCGGGCGAAATTGTCGGTCTGGCGGGCCTGTTAGGCTCTGGGCGAACCGAAACCGCCGAGGTGATCTTCGGGATCAAGCCTGCGGACAGCGGCAGCGCGCTGATCAAGGGCAAACCGCAAACTCTGCGATCGCCGCATCAGGCCTCGTGCCTCGGAGTGGGCTTCTGCCCGGAAGACAGGAAAACGGATGGCATTATTGCCGCAGCCTCGGTGCGGGAAAACATCATTCTTGCCCTGCAGGCCCAGCGCGGCTGGCTACGGCCGATCCCACGCAAAGAGCAGAACGCTATTGCCGAGCGCTTTATCCGCCAGCTCGGCATCCGCACCCCGAGCGCGGAACAGCCGATTGAATTTCTCTCCGGCGGTAACCAGCAGAAAGTGCTGCTGTCACGCTGGCTACTGACCAAACCCCAGTTCCTGATCCTCGACGAACCGACCCGCGGCATAGACGTGGGGGCGCACGCCGAAATTATCCGCCTTATCGAAACGCTGTGTGCGGACGGGCTGGCGCTGCTGGTCATTTCATCCGAGCTGGAAGAGCTGGTGGGGTATGCCGATCGCGTCATTATCATGCGCGATCGCAAACAGGTGGCAGAGATCCCGCTGGATAAGCTGTCCGTTCCGGCAATCATGAATGCCATCGCGGCATAAGGAGTGAATCGTGATGCCCCGTTCGCTTTCGCAAACCGGTGAGACAAAGCGCCGCTTCAGCTGGCCAACCGGCACGCCGCAAATCGCGGCGCTGCTGGTGGTGCTGCTGGTGGATAGCCTGGTCGCACCGCATTTCTTCCAGATCATCGTGCAGGATGGCCGCCTGTTTGGCAGTCCGATCGATATTTTAAACCGTGCCGCACCCGTGGCGCTGCTGGCCATCGGGATGACGCTGGTCATTGCTACCGGCGGAATTGACCTCTCCGTCGGTGCGGTGATGGCCATCGCGGGGGCCACGGCAGCCTCAATGACCGTGGCCGGGCATAGCCTGCCGGTCGTTCTGCTGGCGGCCTTAGGCACCGGCGTGCTGGCAGGATTATGGAACGGCATTCTGGTGGCGGTGCTGAAAATTCAGCCCTTTGTCGCTACCCTGATTTTAATGGTGGCCGGGCGCGGCGTGGCGCAGCTCATTACCTCCGGCCAGATTGTCACCTTCAACTCGCCGAGCCTGGCGTGGCTCGGTAGCGGCAACCTTCTGTTCTTCCCGACGCCGGTGATTATTGCCCTCGTGACGCTGGTTATCTTTTGGCTCTTTACCCGCAAAACGGCGCTCGGCATGTTTATTGAAGCGGTGGGGATCAACATCCGCGCCGCGCGCAACGCCGGGGTCAACACCCGCTTGATGGTGATGCTGACCTACGTGCTGAGCGGCGTGTGCGCCGCCATCGCCGGGGTCATCGTCGCGGCGGATATCCGCGGGGCCGACGCAAACAACGCGGGACTCTGGCTGGAACTGGACGCAATCCTGGCGGTGGTGATCGGCGGCGGGTCGCTGATGGGCGGGCGCTTTAACCTGCTGCTCTCGGTGATTGGCGCGCTGATCATTCAGGGAATGAACACCGGGATCCTGCTCTCCGGTTTTCAGCCGGAACTCAATCAGGTGGTGAAAGCGGTGGTCGTGCTCTGCGTGCTGATCGTCCAGTCACCGCGCTTTGTCAGCATCGTTAAGGGGATCCGTGGCCATGATAAAACGTAATTTACCGCTAATGATCACGCTGGGCGTGTTTGTGCTGGGGTATCTCTACTGCCTGACCCAGTTCCCGGGGTTTGCCTCGACGCGCGTGATTTGCAATATCCTGACCGATAACGCCTTTTTAGGCATTATCGCCGTCGGCATGACGTTTGTGATCCTCTCCGGCGGGATCGATCTCTCCGTCGGCTCGGTGATCGCCTTCACCGGCGTGTTCCTCGCGAAAGCGATCGGCTTCTGGGGGATCTCTCCTCTGGTGGCTTTCCCGCTGGTGCTGGCGATGGGCTGCGCGTTTGGTGCCTTTATGGGGTTGCTGATCGACGCGCTGAAAATTCCAGCCTTTATCATCACCCTCGCCGGGATGTTCTTCCTGCGCGGGGTGAGTTATCTGGTGTCGGAAGAGTCGATTCCGATTAACCACCCCATCTACGACACGCTCTCCAGCCTGGCCTGGAAAATCCCCGGCGGCGGCCGCCTGAGCGCGATGGGGCTGCTGATGCTGGGCGTGGTGGTCATTGGCATCTTCCTTGCCCACCGTACCCGGTTTGGCAACCAGGTATACGCCATTGGCGGTAACGCCACGTCGGCCAACCTGATGGGGATCTCCACCCGCAGCACCACTATCCGCATCTATATGCTGTCGACCGGGCTGGCGACGCTGGCGGGAATTGTCTTCTCTGTGTATACCCAGGCCGGTTACGCGCTGGCGGGCGTTGGCGTGGAGCTGGATGCGATTGCTTCTGTGGTTATCGGCGGCACGCTGCTCAGCGGCGGGGTGGGTACGGTCCTGGGGACGCTGTTCGGCGTGGCGATCCAGGGGCTGATACAAACCTATATCAACTTTGACGGCACGCTCAGCTCGTGGTGGACGAAGATCGCCATCGGCATTTTGCTGTTTATTTTTATTGCCCTGCAGCGCGGTCTGACGGTGCTCTGGGAGAACCGTCAAAGCTCACCCGTTACGCGCGTGGATACATCAGTAACAGAGCGATAACATCCTGAAATTGCTTAAACTCTAAACATTTTCCGGTAGCGGCCGATACTCTTTTTTTATGCCCAGAAATATCTCGCTACCGGAAATAATATCATGCTTAAAACGCTATCGATTCGTACCGGCTTGCTCTCTTTACTGGCCGTTATGACCCTTCTGCTGCTGATTGTCAGCGGCATTGGCATCTATGCCCTCACACAGAGTTCTTCTTCGCTTCAGCGCATCAACCACCTTCAGGGTGAGCAGATGGTGCAGCTTAATTCTGGCTATACGCTGATCCTGCGCGCGCGCAACGAGGCGGGCCAGGCCGTCCGAATGATGGAAATTGGTCTGCTGGACGATGCATCCAAATCGGTAAAAAACATCAATCAGGAAGTGGCCCTGGCCCAGAAAACGCTCAAAGGCGTGATCGACGGCGGCGTGGCCGACAGGCAGGGGCAGCAGCTTCTTGATAAAGTCGCGGCGAGCCTGGCGACGTATAACCAGCAGGGGATCAATCCGATGCTGAAAACCCTGAATGACCAGAGCGCGGACAGCTATTACGATCTGCTGGAAAACGCGCTGATCCCGGTGGCGAAGCAGTTTGATAACGATATGCAGGCGTTTCAGAAATGGAGCGAAGCGCGGGGTCAGGCGGAAGTGAGTGCCGTGCAGGCGAGTAAAACCCGCGTGCTGATCCTGATTATCGTTGCGGCGCTGCTGACGGCAGGCATTATCGTGCTGGCCTGGCTGGTGCTGCGCCACATGCTGCTCAAGCCGCTCTCGGCGTCGATCGCTCAACTGGAGAATGTGGCGGCGGGCGATTTAACCCATACCCTGAATGCGCCAGCGAGTCAGGAGTTTAACCGTCTCAACGCGGCGATAGAGGAGATGCGCCAGTCGCTGATGAACTCGGTTCTGCGGGTGCGTGATGCCAGCTCGCAAATTGACACCGGCAGCCGCGAGCTGACGGCGGGGAACCGGGATCTCGCCGAGCGTACGGAATCTACCGCCACCTCGCTGGAGCAGACGGCGGCCAGCATGGAACAGATCACCGCCACGGTGAAACTCAACGCCGATAACGCCGAGCAGGCGCACCAGCTGGCGAAGTCAGTGTCCGACACGGCCGATCACGGCAGCGAAATGGTCTGCTACGTGATTGAAAAAATGCGCGATATCTCCGGCAGCTCGGCGCGCATCGCCGACATCCTGAGCGTGATTGACGGCATTGCCTTCCAGACCAATATTCTGGCGCTTAACGCCTCCGTGGAAGCGGCGCGCGCGGGCGAGCAGGGGCGCGGGTTTGCCGTCGTCGCCGGCGAAGTGCGAAACCTCGCCAGCCGCAGCGCCGACGCGGCGAAAGAGATCCGTTCGCTTATCAGCGATTCGCAGACCCACGTTAACGAGGGCAGCGAGCTGGCCCAGCAGGCTGGCGAAACGATGGATGAGATCGCAACAGAAGTGCTGCGCATGACTAAACTGATGCGCGAGATTGCGACCGCGTCCCAGGAGCAGAGCCGCGGCATTGAGCAGGTGAATATTGCGGTAAACCAGATGGACGAAACCGCGCAGCAGAATGCGGCGCTGGTGCAGCAATCCTCCGCCGCGACCCGCTCCCTTGAGGAGCAGTCGCGTCAGCTGATAGAAGCCATGTCATCATTCAAAGTGACGTCTCAGACCGCGGCATAATATTCCCCAGCCCCGGACCGTTCTGTACCGGGGCTTTATTTTTCGCGGAATTAACTGCCGCAATATTATCGTGAATATCGCCCATTAATATTTCCAGAGAACGGGTTAAGGCTAACGCTTTTTCAGTCGGCTCAAGATATAAACCCTTGCGGAAAAATAACGGCTCTTCAAACAGCTGATTAAAACGCTTCAGGGCCAGACTCACCGCCGGGCGTGACATATCGAGGCGCACAGAGGCTTTTGCCATGCTGCCGCAGCGGACGATTTCAATAAAAACAGGGATAAGATTTAAATCAATACCGGTAGTAGCACGAGAATAATTTTTCATAGCGGTTCTGCTCCAGGGAATATCTGTCAAACTGTTATGGAAATAATGCAGGAGCAGTGGTGAATATTAAAGCGTGTTTTTTATAAACACTTATACGGTAAAATATATAAATGACCAGGGGAGCCAGAACGGCTCCCCTGAAGAAAGGTATTACGCGTCCGGGTACTCACGGATAAAACGTTCAACGTCTTCAACCATATGGTTGTTGCCGACGAAGAATGAACGGCGCTGGTGAAGGCTTTCCGGCACGATATCCAGAATACGCTCTTTACCGTCGCTCGCCTTGCCGCCCGCCTGCTCGGCGAGGAACGCCATCGGGTTGCATTCGTACAGCAGGCGCAGCTTCCCGTCCGGGTGGCTTGCGGTGCTTGGATAGAGGTAGATACCGCCTTTCAGCAGGTTACGGTGGAAATCCGCGACCAGAGAGCCAATATAGCGGGAGGTGTAAGGGCGCTGCGTCGCTTTATCTTCTTCCTGGCAGAATTTGATGTACTTCTTCACGCCGTTCGGGAAGCGGATGTAGTTGCCTTCGTTGATGGAGTAGGTGTTGCCCTTCTCCGGGAAGCGCATGCGTTCCTGGCTCAGACAGAAAACGCCCAGTGAAGGATCGTACGTAAAGGCGTGAACCCCGCACCCGGTGGTGTACACCAGCATGGTGGAAGAGCCATAAACGACGTAACCGGCAGCCACCTGATTAATGCCCGGCTGCAGGAAATCTTCTTCGGTCACCGGCGTGCCAACAGGCGTGACGCGGCGGTAGATGGAGAAAATGGTACCGACAGAAACGTTAACGTCGATGTTTGAGGAGCCGTCGAGCGGATCCATCAGCACAACGTATTTCGCGTGTTCGCACCCTTCGAAAACAACAATCTCATCTTCTTCTTCGGAGGCGATACCCGCAACGATGTCGCGCGCGCGCAGTGCAGCTTTCAGTTTTTCATTTGCGAACAGATCGAGTTTCTGCTGAACCTCGCCCTGAACGTTCTCGGCACCGCTGGCACCCAGGATATCGACCAGACCGGCCTTGTTGATATCACGATGGATGATCTTAGCGCCCAGCTTTATTGCCGACAGCAAAGCAGTGAGCTCACCGGTAGCATGAGAGAACTCGTGCTGCTTTTCGACAATAAATTCACCTAACGTTTTCATAACACTTTCCCTGCATCTTTGTGAGTAGAGCGATTTATGTTCACTAAAACGACTAAAGCCCAACAATCTTAACAAACATTCAAATAGTAGCGCAGAGGTGAATCGCGCCAGCAGGATACGGATTTTCCTGAAATGCGTTTCACACCCGCTGACATGTGAGTAAAATGTGCGCCACATTGAAGAAGGATAGTGACGTATGCGCATTCATATATTGGGGATTTGTGGCACTTTCATGGGCGGACTGGCAATGCTGGCGCGCTCGCTGGGCCACGAAGTGACAGGTTCGGACGCCAATGTGTATCCGCCAATGAGCACGCTTCTGGAAAAGCAGGGCATCTCTTTAATTCAGGGCTACGATGCCAGCCAGCTGGATCCCGAGCCGGATCTGGTGATCATTGGCAACGCCATGACCCGCGGTAATCCGTGCGTCGAGGCGGTACTGGAACGCAATATTCCGTTCATGTCCGGCCCGCAGTGGCTGCATGATTTCGTGCTGCGCGACCGCTGGGTAGTTGCCGTAGCCGGCACGCACGGCAAAACGACCACTGCCGGGATGGCGACCTGGATCCTCGAAGCCTGCGGCTACAAGCCGGGTTTTGTGATCGGCGGCGTACCGGGCAACTTTGACGTTTCTGCCCGCCTGGGAGACAGCCCGTTCTTCGTTATCGAAGCCGACGAGTATGACTGCGCGTTCTTCGACAAACGCTCCAAATTCGTCCATTACTGCCCGCGGACGCTGATCCTCAACAACCTTGAGTTCGACCATGCGGATATCTTTGACGATCTGAAAGCCATTCAGAAGCAGTTCCATCACCTGGTACGCATCGTGCCGGGCCAGGGACGCATCATCCTGCCGGAAAACGACATCAACCTGAAACAGACGATGGCGATGGGATGCTGGAGCGAGCAGGAGCTGGTGGGCGAGCAGGGCCACTGGCAGGCGAAGAAGCTCAACGCCGATGCCTCCGAGTGGGAAGTGCTGCTCGACGGTGAAAAAGTGGGTGAGGTGAAGTGGGGCCTGGTGGGCGAGCACAACATGCACAACGGCCTGATGGCCATTGCTGCGGCGCGTCACGTGGGCGTGCTGCCTGCGGATGCAGCGAATGCGCTGGGCTCGTTCATCAATGCCCGTCGCCGCCTGGAGCTGCGCGGTGAAGCCCACGGCGTCACGGTGTACGACGATTTCGCGCACCACCCAACGGCGATTCTGGCGACGCTTGCGGCCCTGCGCGGCAAAGTCGGCGGTACCGCGCGCATTCTGGCGGTGCTGGAGCCGCGCTCGAACACCATGAAGATGGGCATCTGCAAAGACGATCTCGCGCCGTCATTAGGACGCGCCGATGAGGTCTTCCTGCTGCAGCCGCAGCATATTCCGTGGCAGGTGGCCGAAGTGGCCGATGCCTGCATTCAGCCTGCGCACTGGAGTGCGGATGTGGATGTCTTGGCGGATATGGTCGTGAAAGCCGCACAGCCTGGCGATCACATTCTGGTGATGAGCAACGGCGGTTTTGGTGGGATCCATCAGAAGCTGCTGGACGGCCTGGCGAAAAAAGCGGAAGCGGCCGCCGACGCGTAAAAAAAAGCCCGGTGGCGCTTGCGCTTACCGGGCCTACATTCTTTTCTCCCTCGCCCCTCCGGGGAGAGGGCCGGGGTGAGGGGAACGGATTACTCGTCGTTCTCAGACAGCTCGCGCAGATACTGGAAAATCAGGCGCGCAGACTTCGGCGGCTTATTCCCTTCTTTCTCTTTCTTCGCGTTGCGGATCAAGGAACGCAGCTGCTGGCGGTCGGCATCCGGCCACAGGTTCAGCACTTCCGGTACGGCGTCATCACCCTGTTCAATCAGGCGATCGCGGATCTGTTCAAGCTTATGGAAAAACGCCACCTGCTGGTTGTGGCGATTTTTCAGCTTGTCCAGCGCCTGGCGGATCGGATCGACGTCGCGCTGACGCAGCATTTTCCCGATAAGCTGAAGCTGGCGACGACGGCCTTCTTTTTTGATTTTCTGTGCCAGTTCAATGGCATCACGCAGATCCTGGTCGAGCGGGATCTTATCCAGTGCGTTTTTACCCAGTTCTACCATTTCCGCGCCAAGCTGTTTTAACTCTTCGGCGTCACGTTTAATTTCACTTTTACTGACCCAGATGATCTCATCATCTTCGTCTTCGATGTCATCACCGGGAACGTCGTCGAGCCAGTCTTCGGGCTGCTTAGTCATGTCAGGCTCCTTAAAAAAAGAGGCTAATGTTACCAGTTAAGACGCGCACTGAAAAACGGTTCTCTGTTAGACTTCAGATAACTCTCTCTTACAGTATGGCATTTGCGATGAAAGTAACCTCACAAGTTGAAGCGCAGCGTAAGATTCTGGAAGAAGCCGTCTCCACCGCGCTGATGCTTGCTTCAGAAAAATCAGATGGCGCTGAAGTAGCGGTCAGCAAAACCACCGGCATTAGCGTGAGTACCCGCTATGGCGAAGTGGAGAATGTTGAATTCAACAGCGATGGCGCGCTGGGGATCACGGTCTATCACCAGAATCGCAAAGGCAGTGCGTCATCCACCGATCTCAGTCCGGATGCCATCGCCCGTACGGTGCAGGCGGCGCTGGATATCGCCCGTTATACCTCGCCGGATCCTTACGCAGGCGTGGCGGATAAAGATCTGCTGGCGTTTGACGCGCCGGATCTCGATCTGTTCCACCCGGCAGAGGTTACGCCGGACGAAGCGATTGAACTGGCTGCCCGCGCAGAGCAGGCGTCTTTGCAGGCTGACAAGCGCATCACCAATACCGAAGGCGGCAGCTTTAACAGCCACTACGGCATTAAAGTTTTCGGCAACAGCCACGGCATGCTGCAGGGCTACTGTTCCACCCGCCACTCGCTCTCCAGCTGCGTCATCGCCGAAGAGAACGGCGACATGGAGCGCGACTACGCCTACACGATTGGCCGCGCGCTGGGGGATTTACAGTCTCCGGAGTGGGTGGGTAAAGAGTGTGCCGAACGCACGCTGTCTCGTCTGTCGCCGCGCAAGCTCTCCACCATGAAGGCCCCGGTCATTTTTGCCAACGAAGTGGCAACCGGCCTGTTTGGTCATCTGGTGGGCGCTATCGCAGGCGGAGCGGTGTACCGTAAATCGACCTTCCTGCTCGACTCGCTGGGCAAGCAGATCCTGCCGGAATGGCTGACCATTGAAGAGCATCCGCACCTGCTGAAAGGGCTGGCCTCCACGCCGTTCGACAGCGAAGGCGTGCGCACCGAGCGTCGCGATATCATCAAAGACGGCGTGCTGACCCAGTGGCTGCTGACCAATTACTCCGCGCGCAAGCTGGGGCTGAAAAGCACCGGTCACGCGGGGGGCATCCACAACTGGCGCATTGCCGGTCAGGGCCTCAACTTTGAGCAGATGCTGAAAGAGATGGGCACCGGCCTGGTCGTCACGGAACTGATGGGCCAAGGCGTAAGCGGCATCACCGGCGACTACTCGCGCGGCGCGGCGGGCTTCTGGGTCGAAAACGGTGAAATCCAGTATCCGGTGAGCGAAATTACGATTGCCGGCAACCTGAAGGACATGTGGCGCAACATCGTTACGGTCGGTAACGATATTGAAACACGTAGCAATATACAGTGTGGTTCCGTTCTTCTGCCCGAAATGAAAATTGCGGGTCAATAAAGATAGCGTTTTGTTAATAATAAAAAAGGAAGTGAGCAATGCGTAAACATCTGTTAGCGATCGTCGCGGCTTCAACGCTGGTTCTTGGTTCGTCTGCGTTTGCCGCCGATCTTGAAGACAACATGGACATCCTCAGTGAAAACCTGAAGGTAGTGCAGAAAACGGACAATGCGGCGGACATGAAAGACGCCTTGACCAAAATGCGTGAAGCGGCGCTGGATGCGCAAAAAGCAACCCCGCCGAAGCTGGAAAGCAAAGCGGCAGACAGCGCCGAAATGAAAGACTACCGCCACGGCTTTGACGTGCTGGTCGGCCAGATCGACGGTGCGCTGAAGCTCGCCAACGAAGGCAAAGTGAAAGAAGCCCAGGTGGCGGCCGAGCAGTTTGTGACTACGCGCAACACCTATCATAAAAAGTATCGTTAATTGGGTGCCTGAGCTGTACGTCCTTTCTCCGTATGCGGAGGCGCATTACGCGCCCCCGCATCTTTGCTCCCTACCTGTCGGAGCGACACTCCATCCGCGCTGTCACTTCAAGTGAGCCGTTTCGAAAACGGATCTCGCACAGTGTTTTCCTCGTCACCAGCGTTAAGATGATTATTGTCAAAGAAATAATCATCAAAACCCCGATACTTGGGTTTCTGCGTTTCATGGATGCCTCCTTGCTTTAAAGCGGGCGAGGTAGCAAACATCACGTGGCTAGACGTGTCGTTTACAGCCCCGTCCTGATTTACATTCAGGTAGGGGCTTTCCACTTTCCGTCTCATGCCTGAGACGGTCAGTCTCAAGCACCCGTCGCCACTCTAGCGAATTCCCATAAGAAAACCTTATCCACATCACATTTCTACGAGCCCGCTCGGAAACTTTTCCACTTTGCTTGCCTGTTTATTGCCGCTTAATAGCGTGACATTCATCACGTAAATACAGCGGTTTATCCAGATTCAGCGCATTTATGTGGCACAGATCACTGCTGCGGCTCGCCTTTCCACTTCGAAGTGGAAAACAACTCGCTACAAACCCTTCCCCCTCAACGTTAGTTTTATTCCAGAGCCATTAACGGGGTAAGACCAGTGATTAACGGAGCGGTAATGAACGACGTTGGGGAACAGGCAGTGCAAACAGAGCAGCTCGCGAACACTATGCTGCAGCAGGTTTATGCCCTGCTGGCCCGGCACGACATCATCCCCAATGCAGTACAGGAACAGATGCTGACCTCCCACGTTCGCGCAATGGCGCACCGGTCCGTGACCGGCGAGCCGCTGCCGGAGGTTGAAGCGGAACTGTTCGACGAAATTTCACCGGATTCAATGCGGCTGGCACGTGAAGTGGTAGCGCAGTTTGGCAACCTTCCTGATGAAGAGGCCTGGCTGCTCTCCGTTCACTTTGAAGTCGCGAAAGACAACCTTTAAGGAGCAACACATGGAACAGATTACAGTCGTGATTGGCGATCGCCTGGGCAAAGGTCAGAAAGTGGCCGCTGGTGTGGAAAAAGCAGGTGGACGCGCGGTTGTCGTACCGGGTATGGCTGCCGATATGAAGCTCGGTGACGTGATGAAAGCGGAAAACGCCACCTTCGGCATCTCCTTCTGCGGCAGCGGCGGTGCGGGCGCTATCACCGCGCAAACCAAATATGGCTACAAAGCGAAATACGGCATGCGTTCCGTGGAAGAGGGCGTGACCGCCATCAACGAAGGCTGCAACGTGCTGGGCTTTGGCTTTATGGATAAAGAAGAGCTGGGCGAGCGTCTGGTGCAGGCGTGGCAGAAAAAATACGGCGCATAAGCATGAAAGAACAGTTCACAACCACGGTGAGAGTGAAGGGCAAAGGCGACGCCAAAGCGCGCGCTTTTGCCGACGCGCTCAACCACGTTCAGGCCGCGGTGATGAAAGCCTCACCGCATATCTTACTGCGTATTGAGCCACAGGATGTGCAGGTCGTTCAGGCGCAAGAAGCGGTGCGAAAAGAAGCCTTTCTGTTCTTCTTTTTGCGCCGGGAAAGACGCACCTACAGCGTGGAGCTGGATGTGACCGTCAACGTGACCGCTATCAATCTTGACCAGGTGGATTTCGTCACGCAACGCTGATTATTCATAAAAGGGCAGACTGATGTTCTTAATTATATTAATAAAATCGCTCATCATCGGCGGTCTGGTAGGCGTCGGTGTCGGAGCCGGGGCTGCACGCATGTTTCATGCGCCTACCACTCAGGGTATGGGCGCGTTTCGTACGTTGGGGGAACTGAACTCCTGCGAAGGGGACCCAGCGTCTCACTTCTCCTTTGGGTTAGGTTTCTTCTTTAACGCCTGGGCCTCTTCTGTGGCCGCAGGGGCTTTCACACAGGACGTTGACCACCGCATCATCCCGAACTGGGGTGCTGCTGCACTGATGATCAAAAACCGTAACGTCGGCGAAACGCTGCACGACCCGCGCAAAATGGCGATTGCCTGCGGCCTGATCGGCATGATTGTCGTGACCTTCCTTAACCTTACCGCCTCCTCCGTGCCGGCTGCGCTTCAGGTCACCGCCGTGAAGGTGCTGGTGCCGGCGGCAAACCTGCTGGTCAACACCGTGATGCCGGTGATCTTCTGGCTGGCGGCCATCGACGCGGGTAAAAAATCGGGCTTCTGGGCGACCATTTTCGGCGGCGCAGCGCAGCTGATTATGGGCAACGCCGTACCGGGCCTGGTGCTGGGGATCCTGATCGGTAAAGGCGTGGAAGAGAGCGGCTGGAACCACGTCACCAAAGTGATGATGGCGGCTATCGTCCTGCTGTTCGTGCTGAGCGGCTTCTTCCGCGGCTTCGACATGAAGATGATCGAATCCTTCCATCTGACCGTGCCGAACTGGCTCGACATGATCCACAACTCGCTCAGCGGTAAATAACAGGAGCCTCTACATGGAACAGAATAAAGGTTTTTGGTATGCCGACTGGTCGTTCCCGATCTTCGTTGGCCTGCTCTCCTCCGGCGTGTTTGCCGGGACGCACATGTACTACCTCTACGGCATCGGCGCGTTTAACGAAGTGGCCTTCGTGGCGATGCTGAAAGCGGGGATTGATACCGGCGTCTACGGTGCTGTCGCGGCGTTCGGCGCAAGCTTCCTGTTCGCCCGCATTATCGAAGGCTCGCTGGTCGGTATTCTCGACATTGGCGGCGCTATTCAGACCGGCGTCGGCCTCGGCGTTCCGGCGCTGCTGCTGGGCGCGGGGATCATGTTTCCGGTGACCAACTTCATTGCCGCGCTGATTACCGGCCTGGTGATTGGCCTGGCGATTGGCTACGTCATCATCCTGGCGCGTAAGTTCACCATCAACCAGAGCAACTCCACCTACGGTGCAGACGTGATGATGGGCGCGGGTAACGCCTCCGGCCGCTTCCTCGGGCCGTTGATTATCCTCAGCGCCATGACCGCCTCCATTCCGATTGGCGTCGGTTCTCTGCTGGGTGCGCTGGTGTTCTACATCTGGCAAAAGCCGATTACCGGCGGTGCGATCCTCGGTGCCATGCTGTTGGGCTGGCTGTTCCCGGTCGCCCTTTAATACCCGCGGGCGCTCAGGCGCCCGACTTATCAGGAGATCCTCATGTTTGATTTACTCCTGCGCCGCGCGCGCCTTGCCGACGATACCCTGACCGATATCGCCATCCAGGACGGGAAGATCGCGGCGCTGGGCGACATTGACGCTCCCGCCAGTAAAACGGTTGAGCTGAACGGCAACGTATTCGTTAGCGCAGGCTGGATTGACTCCCACGTCCACTGCTATCCGAACTCCCCGATCTACCACGACGAACCGGACAGCGTGGGCATTGCCACTGGCGTTACCTCCGTGGTCGATGCGGGCAGCACTGGTGCCGACGATGTGGACGATTTCTATGTCATCACCCGTAAAGCGACAACCGACGTTTTTGCCCTGCTGAACATCTCCCGCGTGGGGCTGATTGCCCAGAACGAGCTGGCCAATATGGCCAACATCGACGCTGACGCGGTCAAACAGGCGGTTAAACGTCACCCGGATTTCATCGTCGGGCTGAAAGCACGCATGAGCAGCAGCGTGGTCGGCGAAAACGGCATTACGCCGCTGGAGCGCGCGAAAGCCATTCAGAAAGAGAACGGCGACCTGCCGCTGATGGTGCACATCGGCAACAACCCGCCGAACCTCGACGAAATTGCCGAGCTGCTGAGCTCGGGCGACATCATCACCCACTGCTACAACGGCAAGCCCAACCGCATTCTGACGCCCTCCGGCGAGCTGCGCGCCTCCATCACGTCTGCGCTGAAGCGCGGCGTGCGTCTGGACGTCGGCCACGGCACGGCGAGCTTCAGCTTTGAGGTGGCAAAACGCGCCATCGCGATGGGCATTCTGCCGCACACCATCAGCTCGGATATCTACTGCCGCAACCGCATCAATGGTCCGGTCGGCTCGCTGGCAAGCGTGATGTCGAAGTTTCTCGCCATCGGCATGTCATTGCCGCAGGTGATTGACTGCGTAACCGCCAACGCCGCCGACGGCCTGCGCCTGACGCGCAAAGGCCGCATTCAGCCGGGTCTCGATGCCGACCTGACGCTGTTCACCCTTAAGCGTCAGCCGACGGTGCTGACGGATGCCGAAAACGACAGCCTGCAGGCTGAACACATTCTGGTGCCGCTTGCCGCGATCCGCGCGGGCAAGGGCTACATGACCGAACAAGGGAGCACGGAACATGCCTTCGATTTATGAGAAGTACAACTTAAAGCAGGTTATCAACACCTCCGGCCGCATGACGGCGCTGGGCGTCTCCACGCCGCGTCCGGAAGTGGTGCAGGCGGCAATGGACGGTATGAATGAGTACTTCGAGATGAAGGATCTGGTTAATAAAACCGGGGAATACATCGCGAAGCTGCTGGACGTGGAAGGGGCAACGGTAGTCTCCTGCGCGTCGGCGGGCATTGCCCAGTCCGTGGCGGCTGTACTGGTGAAAGACAGCGACTGGCTGCTGGAAAACCTGCACGTTACCCCGATTGAGAACAACGAAATCGTCCTGCCGAAAGGCCATAACGTTAACTTTGGCGCGCCGGTGGGCACCATGGTGGCGCTGGGCGGCGGTAAGCTGGTGGAAGCGGGCTACGCCAACGAATGCTCCGCCGATCAGCTGGCGGCGGCGATCACTCCGCGTACGGCGGCGATCCTCTACATCAAATCTCACCACTGCGTGCAGAAAAGCATGCTCAGCGTCGAGCAGGCGGCGGTGGTTGCGCGTAAGCACGATCTCCCGCTGATCGTCGACGCGGCAGCGGAAGAAGATCTGCATACCTACTACCGATCCGGCGCCGATCTGGTGATCTACAGCGGCGCGAAGGCGATTGAAGGGCCAACCAGCGGGCTGGTGATCGGCAAGACCCAGTACGTTGAGTGGGTGAAGCGTCAGACGGCGGGCATTGGCCGCGCGATGAAGGTGGGTAAAGAGGGCATTCTTGGCCTGACCTGCGCCATCGAACACTACCTGACGGCGACCAAAGAGAGCGGTGCAGAGATGGTGGCGAAGATGACGCCGTTTATCGACGCGCTCAACACCCTGAACGGCGTCACCGCGCGCGTGGTCTGGGACAGCGCGGGACGCGACATCGCGCGCACCGAGATTAAGTTTGACGAAGCTACTACCGGCGTCGGCACCGGCGAGCTGGTGAACGCGCTCAAGCAAGGCGAATACGCCATTTATTTCCGCGGCTACAAGGCCAACGAAGGGATTATCGAAGCGGACGTGCGCAGCGTAAACGCAGACCAGCTGAACATCGTGTACCGCCGCATTAGCGAAGTGTTAGGACAGGAGAAAAAAGCATGAAACTGACCCCCAAATTTTACCGTGACCGCGTCTGTCTGAACGTGCTGGCAGGCTCGAAAGCCAACGCCAGCGCCATTTACGAGGCGGCGGAAGGTCATGTGCTGGTGGGCGTGCTCTCCAAAAATTACCCGGACGTGGACAGCGCCGTCGCCGATATGCGTGAATACGCCGCGCTGATTGATAACGCGCTGTCTGTGGGCCTGGGCGCGGGCGACCCGAACCAGTCGGCGATGGTGAGCGAAATCTCCCGTCAGGTGCAGCCGCAGCACGTCAACCAGGTCTTTACCGGCGTCGCCACCAGCCGCGCGCTGCTGGGGCAGAACGACTCCGTGGTCAACGGTCTGGTCTCCCCGACCGGCACCGTCGGCATGGTGAAAATCTCCACCGGCCCGCTGAGCAGCAACGCGCCGGACGGCATTGTGCCGGTTGAAACCGCGATTGCCCTGCTGAAGGATTTCGGCGGCAGCTCAATCAAATACTTCCCGATGGGCGGCCTCAAGTGCCGTGACGAGTACAAAGCGGTGGCGGAAGCCTGCGCCCGTCACGACTTCTGGCTGGAGCCGACCGGGGGAATCGATCTGGAAAACTATGAGGAGATCCTGCAGATCGCCCTCGACGCGGGCGTGAGCAAAATCATCCCGCATATCTACAGCTCGATTATCGACAAAGCCAGCGGCGACACGCGCCCGGAAGATGTGCGTACGCTGCTGGCGATGACGAAGAAGCTGGTGAAGTAATAAAAACAACACCCCTCACCCTAACCCTCTCCCCAAAGGGGAGAGGGGACGATTACTCCCTCGCCCCTTTGGGGAGAGGGCCGGGGTGAGGGGAAACGCACCACACTCACCTGAAGGAGCCACCATGCACACCCGTAACCTGCTTGTTGCTTCACTCTCTTTACTTGCGACCGCCGCAGTCGCCCAGACGCAGTACGCCTGGGTGGGCACCTACAACCCCAACGGTGAAGGGCTGTACCGCTTCACCGTCGACCCGCAAACCGGTGCGCTCGACAATAAAACGCTGGTGAGCAGGCTGCCGAACGCCGCGCAGCTGGCCGTCTCGCACGACGGCAAAACGCTCTACCTGGCAAGCGAAGTGGAGCAGGGCGTGGTGCAGGCGCTGCGCGTGGCCGATAACGGCGAGCTGAGCGAGCTCAATCAGGTGGCGTCCGGCGGTGCGGGGCCGGTGTATCTTTCCCTGACGCCGAACGGTCGTCATCTACTGGTGGCGAACTACGTCAGCGGGTCGATTGCCGTTTTACCGGTCAAGGCAGACGGCAGCCTGGGTGACGCCACGGATCGGCACCAGGATGAGGGTGAGCCGGGCACGGCAAAACCGGAAGCGGCTGCGGAGGGCAGCTTTGCCATCAGCGATCACAACGGCCCCCACGCGCACATGATCGCCGCCGATCCGAGCGGCAAGTACGTATTTTCCACCGATCTGGGGCTGGATCGTCTCTACCAGTATCGTTTTGACGATCGAAGCGGCAAGCTGACGCCGAACGATCCGCCGTTTGTCAGCGCCTCCTCAAAAGGGGCCGGGCCGCGCCACTTTGTCTTTACGCCGAAAGGCGATGCCCTGTGGCTGATTAACGAAGAGGCCTCTACGCTCACCCACTATGCGGTGGGGGCAAACGGTACGCTGAAAGAGGGCAAAACGGTTTCCGCCCTGCCGGAAGGGTACAAAGGCACCAGCTTTGCTGCCGGGCTGGCGTTAAGCGCCGACGGAAAGCAGCTGTATGTGGCTAACCGTTTGCATAACAGCATCGGGCACTTTACCGTAACAGCGGAGGGCACGCTGACGCATCAGGACGATGTGTGGACGCGCGGTGATTACCCGCGCACCCTGACGCTCGATAAACAGGGGCGCTGGCTGTACGTCATGAACCAGCGGAGCGACAACATTACCCGTTTCCGCGTCGGTCAGGACGGCAAGCTAAGCTTTGAGCCAGACTATACCCCGGTCGGCAGCCCATCCCAGATGGTCATTTCACCCTAAGCCGTAAGAGGACAACGACGTGCGATTCCCGAACCAACGTTTAGCGCAACTTTTCGATCTGTTGCAAAACGAGACGCTGCCGCAGGACGAGCTGGCGCAGCGGCTGTCGGTCTCCACGCGAACCGTCCGTGCGGATATCACCGCCCTTAACGCGCTGCTGGCAGGCCACGGCGCGCAGTTCATCCTGAGCCGGGGCAACGGCTACCAGCTCAAAATTGAGGATGCCGAGCGTTATCAGCAGCTGCAGGCCTCCCACCCGCGCGCGCTGCGTATCCCACGGACCGGGCCGGAACGCGTGCATTATCTGGTGGTGCGTTTTCTCACCTCGGCGTTTTCCCTCAAGCTTGAGGATCTGGCGGACGAGTGGTTCGTCAGCCGCGCCACGCTGCAAAGCGACATGGCGGAGGTGCGCGAGTGGTTCCACCGCTATAACCTGACGCTGGAAACCCGTCCGCGTCACGGGATGAAGCTGTTTGGCAGCGAGATGTCGACCCGCGCGTGCCTGACCGATCTGCTCTGGGAGCTGGCGCAGCAGGACAGCCTGAACCCGCTGGTGACCGACGTGGCGCTGAATGCGGGCGTGGCGGAGCAGATGGTGCCCGTGCTGCACGACGCGCTGACGCGTCATCACATTCGCCTGACCGACGAGGGCGAGCTGTTCCTGCGCCTGTACTGCGCGGTGTCGGTGCGCCGCATCAGCGAAGGTTACCCGCTGCCGGAGTTCCATGCCGAAGACGTGGAAGAGAACGTGCGCGAGGCGGCGAAAGATATCGCCGTGACAATCCAGCAGCTGGCGGGCAAAGCGCTTTCACCCTCGGAGGAGAGCTGGCTGTGCGTCCACATCGCCGCGCGGCAGATTCAGGAGATCGCGCCCAGCGCCATTAACGCCGATGACGACGAAGCGCTGGTCAACTACATCCTGCGCTACATCAACACCCACTATAACTACAACCTGCTCAGCGACGAACAGCTGCACGCGGATCTGCTCACGCACATCAAGACCATGATCACCCGCGTGCGGTATCAAATCATGATCCCGAACCCGCTGCTGGATAACATCAAGCAGCACTATCCGATGGCGTGGGACATGACGCTGGCGGCGGTGTCGAGCTGGGGCAAATATACGCCGTACGTGATCAGCGAAAACGAGATTGGCTTCCTGGTGCTGCACATCGGCGTCGGGCTGGAGCGCCACTACAACATCGGCTACCATCGCCAGCCGCGCGTGTTGCTGGTGTGCGACGCCGGTAACGCCATGGTGCGCATGATCGAGGCGGTGCTGCAGCGCAAATACCCGCAAATTGAGATGACGCGCACCCTCACCCTGCGCGAGTACGAGCTGACCGAATCCATCAGCGAAGATTTTGTTATTTCCACCGCCCGCATCAGCGAAAAGTCGAAACCGGTGGTCACGATCGCCCCGTTCCCGACCGACTATCAGCTGGAGCAGATTGGCAAACTGGTGCTGGTGGACCGCACCCGCCCGTGGATGCTGGATAAATACTTCGACGCGGCCCATTTCCGCATTATTGACACGCCCGTCGACCAGCAAACGCTGTTCCGCGAGCTGTGCGAACAGCTTGAAGAAGAAGGCTTTGTCGGGGAGGCGTTTCTGGATTCCGTCGTTGAGCGTGAAGCCATCGTCAGTACCATGCTCGGCGACGGCATCGCGCTGCCGCACTCCCTCGGCCTGCTGGCGCATAAAACGGTGGTCTACACCGTGCTCGCCCCGCACGGCGTGCAGTGGGGCGACGAAACCGCGCACGTCATCTTCCTGCTCGCCATCAGCAAAAGCGAATACGAAGAGGCGATGGCGATTTACGATATTTTCGTCACCTTCCTGCGCGAACGCGCGATGTCACGCCTCTGTAGCTGCGGCGATTTTGCCGAGTTTAAGGCGGTGGCGATGGAGAGTTTGAGCCGATTTTGAGGTAAGGGCGGACGGATAACATCCGCCTTTGTTCAACGCAGATGATGCACAACCTGGTTACTGCTGCCGCGCCAGATAAGCGACGGGTCTTTTAAATCCTGCATAAACTTGCCGTCGACCAGCACGTTAATCAGATCCACCACTTCCATTTGCTGCGCGTTCAGCTCTTCCAGCCTGTAGCCTGTCCAGACCCAGATGTCTTTTCCCTCACACTCTGCCCGAATGCGCTTCACCAGCTTCAGGATATCCGGCACGTTTTGCGGATGCAGCGGATCGCCACCGGAAAGTGAGATCCCCTGACGTTTGATGCGGGTGTCGTTCAGGTCGTTGACGATCCTGTCTTCCATCTCGGCGGTAAACGGTATGCCGGAATTGAGGCGCCAGGTGCTTTTGTTGTAGCAGCCGGGGCATTCGTGCACGCAGCCTGAAACAAACAGGGTGCAGCGGGTGCCGGGGCCGTTAACGATGTCGACGGGGTAGTACTGGTGATAGTTCATAGCGTTAACCTGATGCCCTCACCCCTCACCCTAACCCTCTCCCCATAGGGGAGAGGGGACTACTCGGTGCGGCCTTTCCCCCTCTCCCCTATGGGGAGAGGGCGGGGTGAGGGGAAAATTTGATGAAGAACTTACCCGATCTGCCCATTCCCTAAATGCTTCACGCGGCGCTTCACCTCTTCCTGCTTCCCGGCGTTAAACGGACGCGCGTCCGGGCTGCCGAGATAGCCGCACACGCGGCGGGTGACGGAGACGCGAGCTGCGTCGTGGTTGCCGCATTTCGGGCAGGTAAAGCCTTTGCTGGTGCACTCAAACTCACCGGTAAAGCCGCACTCGTAGCACTCGTCGATAGGCGTGTTGGTGCCGTAGTACGGCACGTGCTGGTAGCTGTAATCCCACACGTCTTCCAGCGCCCTCAGGTTGTGCTGAATGTTCGGGTACTCGCCGTAGCAGATGAAGCCGCCGCTGGCGATCGGCGGGTACGCCGCTTCAAAGTCGATCTTGTCGTACGGGTTCACCTTTTTCTCCACGTCGAGGTGGAAGCTGTTGGTGTAATACCCTTTATCCGTCACCCCTTCCACAATGCCGAACTCGGCGGTGTCCAGGCGGCAGAAGCGGTCGCACAGGTTTTCGCTCGGCGTGCTGTAGAGGCTAAACCCGTAGCCGGTTTCCTCTTTCCACTGGTCTACCGCGTCGCGCAGGCGCTGAACGATGGCGATGCCTTTCTCACGCAGCACGGCGCTGTCGTACATGTGCGCGTCGCCAAACAGCGCGTTGATGGTTTCGTGAATGCCGATATAGCCCAGCGAAATCGACGCGCGACCGTTTTTGAAGATCTCGGACACGTCATCGTCCGCCTTCAGGCGCACGCCGCAGGCACCTTCCATATAGAGGATGGGTGCCACGCGGGCTTTCACCCCTTCCAGACGCGCGATGCGGGTCATCAGCGCTTTACGCGCCAGCTGCAGGCGCTCGTCCAGCAGCGTCCAGAAGGCGTCTTCGTTACCTTTCGCTTCCAGCGCGATGCGCGGCAGGTTCAGGCTGATGACGCCCAGGTTGTTGCGACCGTCGTGGATCTGCTCACCGTTTTCGTCTTCGTACACGCCGAGGAAGCTGCGGCAGCCCATTGGCGTTTTAAACGAACCGGTCACTTTGACGACCTGATCGTAGTTCAGGATGTCCGGATACATGCGCTTGCTCGCGCACTCCAGCGCCAGCTGTTTGATGTCGTAGTTCGGATCGCCAAACTTGTGGTTCAGGCCGTCGCGGATGGCGAACACCAGTTTCGGGAACACGGCGGTTTTGCGGTTTTTGCCGAGCCCGGAGATGCGGTTGCGCAGGATAGACTGCTGGATCAGACGCGATTCCCAGCTGGTGCCCAGACCGAAGCCGAAGGTCACAAACGGCGTCTGGCCGTTGGCGGTGTGCAGGGTGTTTACCTCATACTCCAGCGACTGAAACGCGTCATAGCACTCTTTCTCGGTGCGGGAGTGGGCGTAGCCGTCCGCGTCCGGGATCTGCCACTCTTCGGCCGTTTTACGGTGCTTGTTGAAGCTTGCCGTCACGAACGGAGCCAGCACTTCATCAATGCGGTTAATGGTGGTGCCGCCATAAATGTGGCTGGCAACCTGAGCGATAATCTGCGCCGTGACGGCGGTGGCCGTGGAGATGGACTTAGGCGGTTCAATCTCGGCGTTACCCATTTTAAAACCGTGGGTCAGCATGCCCTTCAGGTCGATCAGCATGCAGTTGAACATCGGGAAGAACGGCGAGTAGTCGAGATCGTGGTAGTGGATCTCGCCGCGCTCGTGCGCCGACACCACGTCGCGCGGCAGCAGATGCTGGCGGGCATAGTGTTTAGCCACGATACCGGCCAGCAGGTCGCGCTGGGTCGGGATCACTTTACTGTCTTTATTGGCGTTTTCGTTGAGCAGGGCGGAGTTGGTCTGCTCCACCAGGCCACGGATCTCCTGGTTCAGGCGGCCGCGCTTCTCGCGCTGCACGTCACGATCGTGGCGGTACTCAATGTAGGCGCGGGCCAGCTGCTTGTAAGGCCCCGCCATCAGCTGGTTCTCAACCGCGGTCTGGATCTCGTTGATATCGACCTGGCTGCGTTCATTCATCTGGCTGCTAACGATTTCTGCGACGGTGGCGCAGTAATCTGCGTCATCGACTCCCGCTGCTTTAGCTGCACGCAGAATGGCTTCCTGGATGCGCTCTGATTTAAACGGCACTTTACAGCCATCACGTTTCATCACATGCGGTGTCATGATCACTCCATTTTTTAAAAACAGGTTATCCACAGAGGCGGAGAAGTATTCAAAGGCTGTATTGTCAGCCAGGTGAGAGACTTCCCTCGTTCCCGACCCTTGTTATCCACAATTCCGGAGAGCTGAGTCGCGGTCTTGTTGTTGGAATAGTAGACGATTAATACAAGATGTTGGGTCGGCGTGCATTTTAAGTGCTACATATAGTGATTTGCATCAAACATGTTTGCGATTTATTTGATTCAGAACAAAGTAAAAAGACGAGAGTACAAACGGCGGGCGCTGCAGCGATTGTAAATCCGGAAAGGAAAAATCTGATTAATTATTCAACAAAAACAGTAAAGTAAGCCGGGCGCAACGGATGCGCCCGGTGAAGGTATTACGCCTCTAGCCACCAGAGGGCTTCAAACGGACGCAGCGTCGTTTTCGTTGGCGACGGATAGTTGCTCATCACCGTCTGCCACTCGCCGCTCAGGAGGTCATTTGTCCATTCATGAGGCTTATCGCTCAGGTTCGCCATCACTATCAGCGTCTGTCCCTGCCACCGGCGACGGTAGCACCACAGGGAAGGATGTTCAGGCAGTAAATCCTCATAATCCCCCCACGTCAGCACCGGCAGAGTTTTGCGCAGGCTAATCAGCGACTGGTAGGTGTAGAACACCGAATCCGGGTCATCGAGCGCCGCGCGGGCGTTCACGGTTTCGTAGTTGTCGCAGACGCCAATCCACGGCTCGCCCTCGCTAAAACCCGCATTGTGCGACGCGTCCCACTGCATCGGCGTGCGGCCGTTGTCGCGGGACTTGCTCGCCAGAATCGCCAGCAGTTCGTCCGGCTCGCGGCCGTTGGCCCGCAGTTCCGCGAACATGTTCAGGCTTTCCACGTCGCGGTAATCGGTAATGCGGCTGAAGTGCGGGTTGGTCATCCCCAGCTCTTCGCCCTGATAGATATACGGCGTGCCCTGCATCCCGTGCAGCACCATGCCGAGCATCTTCGCGGCCTGTACGCGGTATTCGCCTTCGTCACCAAAGCGCGACACGATGCGCGGCTGGTCGTGGTTACACCAGAACAGCGCGTTCCAGGCTTTGTTGTGCATCCCCTGCTGCCAGTGGCGGAAGAGGGTTTTCAGCGCGACGAAGTCCGGCTTCGCCTTCGTCCACTTTTCGCCGCCGGGGTAGTCCACCTTCAGATGATGGAAGTTGAAGGTCATCGACAGCTCGCTGCCGTCGAGCGACGCGTACTGCTGGCAGTTCTCCAGCGAGGTCGAGGACATCTCGCCTACCGTCATCAGGTTGCGCGGGGTGAAGACGTCGCGGCTCATCTCCTGCAGATATTCGTGGATGCGCGGCCCGTCGGTATAGAAGCGGCGGCCGTCTCCGATGTTGTCGTCCGGGAAATCCTGGTCTTTCGAAATCAGGTTAATCACGTCCAGACGCAAGCCGTCCACGCCGCGATCGGCCCAGAACTCGCACACTTTTTTCAGCTCGGCGCGCACGGCCGGGTTCTCCCAGTTGAGATCCGCCTGCTCCGGGGCGAAGAGGTGCAGGTAATACTGCTCGCTCTCGGCGTGCCAGCGCCAGGCGTTGCCGCCAAACTTGGAGCGCCAGTTGTTGGGAAGCTGCTCCGGCGTGCCGTCGCGCCAGATGTAGAACTGGCGGTACGGGCTCGCTTTGTTCAGCGACTCGCGGAACCAGGCGTGCTGCGTTGAGGTGTGGTTAAACACCATATCCAGCACGATGCGAATGCCGCGCGCGTGCGCTTCCGCAACCAGCTCGTCGAAGTCATCCAGGGTGCCGTAAGCCGGGTCAATGGCGGTGTAATTCGCCACGTCGTAGCCGTTATCCACCTGCGGGGAGATATAAAACGGCGTCAGCCAGATGGCGTCAATGCCGAGGGTTTTCAGGTAGTCCAGACGCTGCGTCACGCCGCGTAAATCACCAGTGCCGCTGCCGGTAGTGTCCTGGAAACTTTTTGGGTAAATCTGATAGATGACGCCGTTCTGCCACCAGTGAGGAAGAGTATTCATAGTGCGTTCCTGCAAATGCGAAGGGGCGCAACTGCGCCCCGAAAGAAGACGTTAAACAATCTGCAGCGTGCCCTGACGGAACTTACGCTGGTAAACCACGGTGGTGAGCGCCATTGGGACGATAATCGCTACCGCCATGGCCAGGGCAAACACCTGCCAGAACGCGGGCTGGATGGAGAGGATGCCCGGCAGCCCGCCGACGCCAATCCCGTTTGCCATCACGCCGTTCAGGCCGCAGAGCAGGCCCGCCAGACCGGAACCGATCATCGCGCAGAGCATCGGGAAGCGGTATTTCAGGTTGATGCCGTACATTGCCGGTTCGGTGACGCCGAGGTAGGCAGAGATAGCTGCCGGTACGGAGATTTCACGCTCGTTATGCTTGCGGCTGACGATGATGATGCCGGTCACCGCAGAGGCCTGTGCAATGTTAGACAGCGCGATAATCGGCCAGACCGGCGTGCCGCCGAGGCTCTGGATCATCTGCATATCTATCGCCAGCGTGGTCTGGTGCACGCCGGTGATCACCAGCGGGGCGTACAGGAAGCCAAACAGCGCGGCACCAATCGGCGCGAAGCTGCCGGTCATCAGGTGACGCACCGCGAAGGCCACGCCGTCGCCAATCATGCGGCCAAACGGACCGATAAAGGCGTGCGCCAGGAACACCGCCAGGATCAGCGAGCAGACCGGCACCACCACCAGATAGAGGTAATCCGGCACGATGCGCTTGAGGCGCGTTTCAATAAAGCCCAGCGCCAGACCGGCCAGCAGTGCCGGGATCACCTGCGCCTGGTAGCCCACTTTAGCGATGGTAAACAGCCCGAAGTTCCACACCTCCGGCACCTGCTGCCCAAGTAAGTAAGCGTTCATTAACTGTGGAGAGACCAGCGTGACGCCCAGCACGATACCCAGAATCGGCGTGCCGCCCATTTTGCGCACCGCCGACCAGCAAATGCCCACCGGCAGGTAGAAGAAGATCGCTTCGCCAATCAGCCACAGGAAGTCATAGATGCTTTGCAGCGCCGGGTACATCTGCGCCAGGGTTTTGCCGTCGCTCATCGGCACATCGCCGATGACGTTGCGGAAGCCTAAGATTAAGCCTCCGCTGATCAGCGCCGGCAGCAGCGGGAAGAAGATCTCCGCGAAGTGGGAGATCAGCTGCTCGTGCCACTTCATATTCTGGCGCGCGGCCTTCTTCGCCTGCTCTTTATCGGCGGAAGAGTACCCGGTTGTCGCCAGCAGAGCCTGATAGTAATCGCCCACTTCGGTACCAATAACGACCTGGAACTGGCCGGCGTTGGTGAAGCAGCCTTTTACCATGGAAAGTTCTTCAATGGCCTTCGGGTTGGCTTTGGCCGGGTCGTTCAGCACGAAGCGCAGGCGGGTAATGCAATGGCTGACGGTGGCGATGTTTTCGCGGCCGCCGACCAGGACGATCAGCCGATCGATATCTGCTTGTTTGACTTTACTCATCATGAAACCTCATGACAGATGGGAGGGGTGTAATGACCTGAGCGCAAGCCTACTCCTTCAGCGTGACGGCGAAAATGGGAACGTTCCCGAAATCAGGCGAAGATCACAATAATCTGTTGAGCGGGGGATGATCTGGATGTTTTATTAATGCCTGACCATGAACGTTTTATGTCGCGATTGTTGTATGATACCGATGATTATAACCACATTTATATTGAGGGATTAATGTAGATGACAAATCAAAACACGCCAGCCGACAATACCACGTCCACCCGCCTGAAACTTCGCTCTACGGGAGTCACAGCCTACTGTACCTTTGGACCTGCGCTTTATTTCCATCCTGACAGTGAAACCTTGATTGCCGTTGATGCCTGTGATAACGATGCTATTGAACGAGAGCATTGCCGGCTGGAAAAGCTGCTGGCAACCCGTATCGATGCACAGTTGCGCATTGACAACCTGACAAAGCAGATGACCGCTCTCGACTGGCATCAGGTTGCCGAGCGGAACCGCCTCGAATCACTGCTAAAAAAGGAATACCAGCAGCTTGATGACGCTATCGGGGCGCTGCGAGGCGAGCTTCAGGATCTGACTCCAGCCAGTCAGCTTCCAAAGGCCACACTGCTGGACGATAACGCCAAAAAAAGCGCTATCGGCATTATGGAGATGATTGAAATCCAGGGAGGTGGATACCGTGGTGGCCGTTACACTTATGTCCGCTCCGATAAAATCCTCAGCCACTGGCGACGCTATCGCCTGAACGACGGCGAAAAACAGCCGGCGACAAAGGGTTTTATTAAAACAGTCAGTCATACCGGCGAAGATGGCGTCACTCGCACGCGGCAGGAAATCGATACACAGAAGCTGAAATCACAGCTGGCAAAAGTAAAACCCTCCATGACCCTCTGGGAGCAGAAGCTGATTGATGACCATTTGGACGTCCTGACAAACTGGGCCAGAGAACTGAATGACAGTCTGAAAAAACACAGTGAATCGGAAAGTGGCAACATCGTCTTTGACGGACAGGCCCAACTGATGCGCTGGACTTACGGCGCAGGTCTCAAAGGCACTCTGAACCCTTTTGAATACGACATCCGCACCGGTAAGATAAAACCAACCGCCACGGCCAGCGGGAAGCTGAGCGCCTACGCCAGCCTGGCACTGGCCGAAGCGAAAAGCACCGCAAAAGTTTACTGGCCTGACCATGCTGGAGTCCGTATCTGCTACCCGCTGGATCCGATACGCATCCCCGGCGGCGGCATGGGGCTGCTCGGCGTTCTGCGCTTTGATTTCGAGCTGGCCCTGTCCGGCAGTATAGGTGCCAGTCTGGGTATTGAAGCTGGCATCAGCTTTTCCGGGGATGTGGTGAAAGGCCTTCCCGTTAAAACCACACCAACAGGCACACCCGGACAGTGGCGCAATGTTGACATTTCAAAAACCGTTGAAGAAGTAAAGCCTGGCGCAGAACTAAGCCTGTTTGCCGGTGCGGAAGCCGGGGCCAATCTTGCCGGGAAAATGGTCTGGCTCAATCCGGACCAGGCTGGTAAGGGTAGCGAAAAATTTACCTCCCTGGCAAAAGTGGCTGTTGGTGTAACAGGGCAAGCAGGCTGGGGGGGCAGTGGTTGCATGGAACTCAGTTGGAAAGATGGAAAAGTCCGTATTCGCGTCAAGGGTGGTGTCTGTTCCGGCCTAGGCGCAAAAGGCTCAGTCACTCTGGAGGTGGATGGCAAGGCCATCATGACCGAGTTTATGCCCTGCCTCGCCTATATGCTGCGAAACGCCGACTACACCCGCCTGATGGACATTATGAAAGAAGATGATTATGGTGCTTTTTGTGCCATCCCCCTGCTAGCTGGCATGTACAACCTGAACCGAGCCATTGATGCAGCGAGCGCTATCGGAACTACCCTGAAAGTCGGCTGGAACGATAAGGAAGCTCGCGTAAGACTGATGGAAAAAATACTCGATAATGATGAGTATCTGAAATACGCCCCGCCGGAAAGTAAAGGTGCTGCCATCGCTGCCCTAATAGAGAAAAATTTCTGGGATGAGGTCGCCAGCCCTGCCAGTCATCAGGGGGAGGCTTGCGAGGGTGGCACCACCTTTGCCAGCTGTAAACGCGCCATTCTCGCTGTCCTGAGCTGGATACAGTCAAAGCGTGAGTATCAGAATATCATGCAGCACCTGTCCACCATCATCGGTGAAAAAGGCGACTGGAAAGCCAATGAGGCCCGCGTCATCGCGTTTCTGGCTGAAGGTGAGCAGCCGCGCGAATACGGATACGATGCCAGCTTCATTCCGGGCGCACAGAAGGTCATCATCACCCCCAGCCACTATGCGGAAAATCTGCATGCCATTTACGCCCATTTGCCTGATGCACCCGCCGTGTCACCGGGTCACCCGAACGAATTCATGCTTCCACTCACACCTGTGTTGCCGTCATTACTGCACAGCTGCACCACCTACATAACCACCCAGCACGGACGATAAACCATGACCGGACAGATTCTTTCATACTTAACCCTGACAGCACTGGTACCGGTGGCCATCACCGGCTGTCGTGATGAGCAAAATATAAAAGCCGACTCGGATGCGCTGGTTCGTACCTCTCTGGAAAATCTGGTGACGGTAAAAGGCGGCAGTTTTCAGATGGGAGATTTTGGCCGACTGGTTGATGAACATCTTCCTTTCAATCCAGACCAAGATACGCCCCTTCATTCCGTCACACTGTCCGACTTTCGGATCGGAAAATATCGCGTCACCTGGGGAGAGTTTAATCGCTGGCTCGTTATTCAGGGACGGGATAAAAACACCATCTACCAGACGATTTCTCAGGGTAAATATTTCAGTAAGCAGGACAAAGAGGCGCTGGGCGAAACATATCCTGCAACGGCAAGCTGGCAAGACGTCCGCGACTATTGCCAGTGGCTGGGTAAAAATAGCCATCGCAATATGGATCTCCCCACTGAAGCGCAGTGGGAGTACGCAGCCCGCAGTAGGGGGCGGTTATTTATTTTCGCTAACGGCGATAACAAAAATTACGTCTGGAACGACAAAAACCGTAACTATGCGTCATCCAGCAAAAAAAAACCTGTCGGTAGTTTTCCTGCTAATCCGCTTGGTCTCTACGACATGATGGGGAACGGAGCGGACTGGGTAAAAGACTGGTATGCGGCAGATTACTACCTTCATTCGCCAGAAAAAGATCCACAAGGTCCAGAGTCAGGAAAGAAAAAGTCAGTGCGAGGCAGCACAGGATCAGGACATACTCTAAGTATTGAACGCAGCAGCCTCAAGCCTGATAGCGAATGGGGTTCAGAGTTCCGCTGTGTAGAGAATAGTCCGCTCAAGTAATTGAGCTATTTCCTGTTCGCGACGTGTAGCCGGCGAATAATATCATCGAAAATGCGATGATCTGAGATGATACGGTAAGACCTGAATCTAGCCACATTATGCTTCAGAGAGGATTGCGGGAATAACGATCTGACGCGGCTCAGCGCGCCCGTTGATCTGCTCTATCAGCTGCGCGGCGGCCTGTCTGCCGGACTCGGCGTAGCCCGGGTCGACGGTGATAATTTCCGGGTGCAGGAACTTCATCAGCGGCGTGCTGCCGACGCTCGCCACCTGCAGGTTATCGATGCGCTGCTCCTGCAGATATTTGCTGGCACCCAGCGCCAGGGTATCCGTGGCGCACACCAGCGCGGTGGTCTGCGGCGTCAGAACGCTGGCGACCTGCTCGTAGCCCTGCTTCATGCCCAGCCCCGGCAGGGAGGCTACGGCGGAGAGGTTGTGCTGTTTGCAAAACGCCAGATAGGCTTCATGGCGGCGCTTGCCGGTGGTGACGTCCGCGTGCGGCACGCCCAGATAGCTGATGTGGCGATGGCCTTGCTCGTACAGGCGCTGCATCAGGGTAATAATGGCGCCTTCATCGTCGTAGCAGACAGACGCAAACCCGCTGGCATCGCGCGCCAGCAGCACCAGCGAGGGCTGCCAGGGTTTGAGCATCTCTTCTTTGATGCCGGTAAAGCCAAACAGCACCACGCCGTCAATGTTGCGCCGCTTGAGCATACCCAGATGCTCTTCAACCAGCTGCACAGAGAACTGGCTCTCCATCATGATCGGATCATAGCCCTGCTCGTAGAAGGCGGGCAGCATGGTCTGGACGGCGAGATTCTCGGAGAGGGAATCCAGACGCGAGACGATGATCGCGACCACTTTGTCGCTCTGCCCGCGCATAGCGCGCGCGGAGCGGGAAGGGGAAAAGCCGTGCTGGTTCATGACCGCCTCGACGCGTTCGCGGGTGCGTTCGCTGACGCCGCTTTCGTTGTTCAGCACGCGTGAGACGGTCGATTTCCCCACGCCGCTTAAACGCGCGATGTCTTTAATCGTTAGGCGGTTCTGCATGCTGTATTCCCTGTAACAACGACGATGTAGTGAATTGAGCCTAATGCTATAGCGCGATTTCGCTATGGGCAAAGTCTGGTTTACGTTCGGTTTATTTGCAGGGGGGTATAATACCGCCCGAATCGCCACAAAGGGTACGCTTAAATCCTTATACTGCGCGGCGACACCCTGATTTTTACTTACCGGAGGCTTTATGGATCCCGATCCCACACCTCTCCTGAACGGGAGAATGCGTTCTTTCCGGTAAGCCAGCCTGTTGCTGACTCACCGGTGATGTGAGGCAGCAACGTCATAAACGTTCCTGCTTGAAAAATTGAGTGCCTCTCAGGTACGGCCTTGCCACGCCTGAAGGAAATGCTGCGTCCGCGCTTGCGGATGCGGAGGAATGACTATGTTTAAAAATATCACCCGGCAGCTGCAGGCGCTGCTGAGCCGCCACCTGCCACATCGTCTTGTTCAACGCGACCCGCTGCCCAATGGCAAAAACGTGGCGGGCACCGCGATCCCCGCGTCTCTGACCGAGCGCTGCCTTAACGTGGCGGCGATGGATGAAAACGAAGTCTGGCGCGCGTTTGGCGGACACCCGGAAGGGCTGAACGCTTCAGAAGTGGAAAAAATCCGCGCCGTGCACGGCGATAACCAGATCCCGGCGCAAAAGCCGTCTCCGTGGTGGGTGCATCTCTGGCTCTGCTACCGTAACCCGTTCAACCTGCTGCTGACCGTGCTCGGCCTCATCTCCTACGCGACGGAAGATCTGTTTGCCGCAGGGGTGATTGCCCTGATGGTGGGCATTTCCACGCTGCTGAACTTTATTCAGGAGGCCCGCTCCACCAAAGCGGCGGACGCCCTGAAGGCGATGGTCAGCAACACCGCAACCGTCTCGCGCGTGATCAACGATCTCGGTGAAAACGCGTGGGTCGAACTGCCGATTGACCAGCTGGTACCGGGCGATCTGGTGAAGTTGGCGGCGGGGGACATGATCCCGGCGGATTTGCGCATCATTCAGGCGCGCGATCTGTTCGTGGCCCAGGCCTCTCTCACCGGGGAATCCCTGCCGGTTGAAAAGGTGGCGCGCAGCCGCGACCCGCAGCAGATGAATCCGCTCGAGTGCGACACCCTGTGCTTTATGGGCACCACGGTCGTCAGCGGCACCGCGCAGGCGATTGTCACCGCCACCGGGGGCAACACCTGGTTTGGACAGCTTGCCGGGCGCGTCAGCGAGCAGGAGAGCGAGCCAAACGCCTTCCAGAAAGGGATTGGCCGCGTCAGCATGCTGCTGATCCGCTTTATGATGGTAATGACGCCGATCGTGCTGCTGATCAACGGCTACACCAAAGGCGACTGGTGGGAAGCGGCGCTGTTTGCGCTCTCCGTGGCCGTCGGCCTTACGCCTGAAATGCTGCCGATGATCGTCACCTCCACGCTGGCGCGCGGGGCGGTGAAGCTCTCTAAGCAGAAAGTGATCGTTAAACACCTCGATGCCATCCAGAACTTTGGCGCGATGGACATCCTCTGCACCGATAAAACCGGCACCCTGACGCAGGACAAAATCGTGCTGGAGAACCACACCGACATTTCCGGCAAAACCAGCGAGCGTGTGCTGCACAGCGCGTGGCTGAACAGCCACTACCAGACCGGGCTGAAAAACCTGCTCGACGTTGCGGTGCTGGAAGGGGTGGATGAAGAGTCCGCCCGCACGCTCTCCGGCCGCTGGCAGAAGGTGGACGAGATCCCGTTCGACTTCGAGCGCCGCCGCATGTCGGTGGTGGTGAGCGAGCAGCAGGACGTCCACCAGCTGATCTGCAAAGGGGCGCTGCAGGAGATCCTCAACGTGTCGACGCAGGTCCGCTATAACGGCGACATCGTGCCGCTGGACGACACCATGCTTCGCCGCATCAAGCGCGTCACCGACAACCTGAACCGTCAGGGGCTGCGCGTGGTGGCGGTGGCGAGTAAATTCCTGCCCGCGCGTGAAGGGGACTATCAGCGTATCGACGAATCCGATCTGATCCTCGAGGGTTACATCGCCTTCCTCGATCCGCCGAAAGAGACCACCGCACCGGCGCTGAAGGCGCTGAAGGCGAGCGGTATTACCGTCAAAATTCTCACCGGAGACAGCGAGCTGGTGGCGGCCAAAGTGTGCCATGAGGTGGGGCTGGACGCGGGTGACGTGGTGGTGGGAAGCGATATTGAACATCTCTCCGATGACGAGCTGGCGCAGCTTGCCCAGCGCACCACGCTGTTTGCCCGCCTGACGCCGATGCACAAAGAGCGCATCGTCACGCTGCTGCGTCGCGAAGGGCACGTGGTGGGCTTTATGGGCGACGGCATCAACGATGCGCCCGCGCTGCGTGCGGCGGACATTGGTATCTCCGTCGACGGCGCGGTGGACATCGCCCGCGAGGCGGCGGATATCATCCTGCTGGAAAAGAGCCTGATGGTGCTGGAGGAGGGCGTGATCGAAGGCCGCCGCACCTTCGCCAACATGCTCAAGTACATCAAAATGACCGCCAGCTCCAACTTCGGTAACGTCTTCAGCGTGCTGGTGGCGAGCGCGTTTCTGCCGTTCCTGCCGATGCTGCCGCTGCACCTGCTGATCCAGAACCTGATGTACGACGTGTCTCAGGTGGCGATCCCGTTTGATAACGTGGACGACGAGCAGATCCAGAAGCCGCAGCGCTGGAACCCGGCGGATCTTGGTCGCTTTATGCTGTTCTTCGGGCCGATCAGCTCCATCTTCGACATTCTGACCTTCTGCCTGATGTGGTTTGTGTTCCACGCCAACACCCCGGAACACCAGACCCTGTTCCAGTCCGGCTGGTTCGTGGTAGGTCTGCTGTCGCAGACGCTGATTGTGCACATGATCCGTACGCGCCGCATTCCGTTCATCCAGAGCCGTGCCGCGTGGCCGCTGATTGTGATGACGGGGATTGTGATGGCGCTCGGCATCGCGCTGCCGTTCTCACCGCTGGCGAGCTACCTGCAGCTGCAGGCGCTGCCGCTGAGCTACTTCCCGTGGCTGGTAGCGATCCTCGCCGGTTATATGGTGCTGACCCAGATGGTGAAAGGGTTCTATGCGCGTCGGTATGGGTGGCAGTAAAAACATCCCCTCTCCCTGGAAGGGAGAGGGGATGATTACACCCTCGCCCCTTTGGGGAGTGGGCCGGGGTGAGGGGACTGGCTTTCCTCTCAAATTCAACAACCTGTGATCTCCGTCGGCGCAATCGCTTGACGACAAATTGAGCGCATGTTAACAGAATGTTTTGCCTTTATTTGGCCCGTCAGATAAGGAACATTCATGTTACGGTACAGTCTCTTAACCGCCGGGCTGATGCTCGGCGCGTCGGCGTTTGCCGCTCCGGCAGGCGATCTCCCTTTAATGCCCTGGCCTGCGAAGGTTGAACGCCCAACCACCCAGGGCGCACTGGTGCTTAACGATAAAATTTCCGTTAGCGTCAGCGGCGACGATCTGGGTGACGCGGTCAACCGCCTGCGCCAGCGCATTGCTCTGCAAACCGGCTGGACGCTCCAGCCTCAGGTCGACAAGCCGGAAAAACCGACCATTCGCATTGCCATTGCCAAAAAGGTCAAGCCGCAGCCGCTGCCGGACAGCGATGAAAGCTATAAGCTGACGGTGGACGCCAACGGCGTCGATATCTCCGCCAACACCCGCTTCGGCGCGCTGCGCGCCATGGAAACCCTGCTCCAGCTGATGCAGAACGGCGCGGAAAACACCTCGCTGCCGTGGGTCACCATTGAAGATTCACCGCGCTTCCCGTGGCGCGGGCTGCTGCTGGACTCGGCCCGTCACTTTATTCCGCTGCCGGATATCAAACGCCAGATCGACGGCATGGCCGCGGCGAAGCTCAACGTCCTGCACTGGCACCTGACAGACGATCAGGGCTGGCGCTTCAGCTCGAAGCGTTACCCTAAGCTGACGCAGCTTGCCAGCGACGGGCTGTTCTACACGCCGGAACAGATGCGCGAGGTCGTGCGTTACGCCACCGATCGCGGCATTCGCGTGGTGCCGGAGATCGACATGCCGGGCCACGCCTCGGCGATTGCGGTGGCCTATCCGGAGCTAATGAGCGCCCCGGGGCCTTATGAAATGGAGCGCCACTGGGGCGTGCTGAAGCCGGTGCTGGATCCGACAAAAGACGCAACCTATGCGTTTGCCGAGGCGATGGTCAGCGAACTGGCGGCGATTTTCCCCGATCCGTATCTGCATATCGGCGGCGATGAGGTCGACGACAGCCAGTGGAAAGATAATGCGGCGATCCAAAAATTCATGCGCGATAACAAGCTCTCGGACAGCCACGCGCTGCAGGCGTATTTCAACCGCAAGCTGGAGACGATCCTTGAGAAACACCACCGGCAGATGGTCGGCTGGGACGAGATCTACCATCCCGATCTGCCGAAAAGCATTCTGATCCAGTCCTGGCAGGGGCAGGATGCGCTGGGGCAGGTGGCGCAGAACGGCTACAAGGGCATTCTGTCGACGGGCTTCTATCTCGACCAACCGCAATCTACCGCTTACCACTACCGGAATGAAATCGTGCCGCAGGGCTTAAACGGCGTGGATGTGATTGCAGACACCGACAGCGTCCAGAGCTGGGCCTTCACCATGCCGCGCCTGAAGGGCAAGCCGGTTGAGGGGAGCTTCACGCTGGTAAAAGGGTATGCCGGCTGGCGTGGATTTATTGATTTTGCCGGGAAATCTCGCCGCGCGGTGCAGGATATTGAATGGCGTGACGACAATCAGGTCACGTTTACCGTCGACACCTGGATGGGCGAAACGCGCCCGGTGGTGTCGGTGAATAACGATACCCTCACCGGCTACTTCCTTGTGGGGAACGTTCGCTATCCGATTAGCGGCACGCGTCTGGACGAGGTCCCTAAAGGCACCCCGCCGGTAGTGCCGGATACCGCGAATCAGGCGAACCTGCTCGGCGGTGAGGCCGCGCTGTGGGCGGAAAACGTGGTGGCACCGGTGCTGGATATCCGCCTGTGGCCGCGCGCTTTTGCGGTGGCGGAGCGCCTGTGGTCCGCGCAGGACGTCAACGATGTCGACAACATGTACACCCGCCTGCAGGCGATGGACAGCTGGTCGACGGTGTCGGTCGGGCTGCAGCAGCATACCCAGCAGCAGGTGCAGTTCACGCGGTTGGCGAACAATGCCGATACCCTGCCGCTGCAGATCCTCGCGCAGGCGGTGGAGCCCGCGCAGTATTACACCCGTCAGCACCTCAAGTTCCAGGCGGGAAATTATCATCAGTTCGAACCGCTCAACCGCTTCGCGGATGCGCTGAACGCCGAAAGCGCCACGGTGCGGCAGATGAACAAATGGGCCGACCGTCTGGTGAGCGACGCGGAAGACACGGAAAGCGCCGACGCGCTGCGCCACGTCTTTAACCGCTGGCAGAGCAACACCAGCGACGCGCTGGCGCTAAGCGAAAACAGCTATCAACTGAAGGCGATGAAGCCGGTGATTCAGGAAGTGGATAAGCTGGCCTCGATTGGCCTGCGGCTCACCGACCTGGTGGCGCGTCAGGGCACGCTGGATGATAAAGAGATCGCGTCGATTCAGGGCGAGCTGGATAACGCGGCGAAGGTGCAGGACGAGGTGGTCATTGCGGCGGTGTATCCGCTGGAGACGCTACTTCGCGCCACGCGGAATCAGTAGCGGGCCATAAAAAAAGGCAGCCCCAGGCTGCCTTATCGTCGACAAAGCGAATTAGCGACGTACGGCAATCGCTTCAATTTCAATTTTCACGTCTTTTGGCAGACGGGCTACCTCCACACAGGAGCGCGCCGGGAAGGTGGCGTTGTGCTCGGTGAAGAAAGCTTCATACGTGGCGTTAACGGTGGCGAAGTCGTTCAGATCTTTCACGAAAACGGTGGTTTTCACGATATCGCCCACTTTCAGGCCCGCGGATTCCACGATAGCCTGCACGTTTTCCAGCGACTGACGCGCCTGTGCCGCCACGTCTGCTGGCACTTCACCGGTTTTCGGGTTCACCGGGATCTGGCCTGAAGTGATGATCATGCTGCCCAGATCAACGCCCTGAACGTAGGGGCCGATAGCCGCAGGTGCATTTTCCGTCGCGAGTACTTTGCTCATGTTTTCTCCAGAATTACAGCGTTAAGAATGTTCCCGGCCATTATAACAGCCGGGATTTCATTACCAACCTCAATTAGTTGGCCAGCACCACATAATGAGAAAACTCTTTTTCGCAGTATTTGCATTTGAGCGCGATGTCATCGGCGCGTTTTTTCACTGCAAAGCTGGAGGAGACCGGCTCAGCGTGGCTGATGCAGTTGCTGTTCGGGCAGACCAGCACGCTCTCAATGCGCTCCGGCAGGCTCGGACGGGATTTGCCGACCACTTCATACTCGTCGATGCGGTTGACGGTGGCGTTCGGCGCGTACAGCGACAGCTGGTTGACCTGCTCGTCGGTCAGGAAGGTGTTCTCTATTTTGATCAGGTCCTTGCGGCCCATCTCACCTGACGGCAGGTTCAGGCCGATGGTGATGCGCTGGTCGGTTTCAGTCAGTTTGAACAGCGTCAGCAGCTTAAAGCCCACCTGCGCAGGGATGTGGTCAATCACGGTGCCACGCTTGATGGCTTCAACCTGGAGTTTGTTATCGTGTGTCATTGTCGTTTCCCCTTACAGTGCCAATTCGCGATTCAGAACCAGTGCCAGTAACGCCTGGCGGGCGAAGATGCCGTTTCCGGCCTGCTGGAAGTACCAGGCGTGCGGCGTTTTATCCACGTCTGTTGTGATCTCATCGATGCGCGGCAGCGGGTGCAGCACCTTCATATTGTCACGTGCGCCCTCGAGGTCGCTGGCGCGCAGCACGAACTGCGCCTTCACGTTGGCGTATTCGGACGGGTCCAGACGTTCTTTCTGCACGCGGGTCATGTAGAGAATATCCACGTTGCCCATCACTTCTTCTATGCTGGCGTGCAGGCTCCACTGAATGCCTTTCTCGTCCAGCATGTCGAGAATGTACTGCGGCATCGCCAGCGCGTCAGGCGCGATGAAGAAGAAGCGGTTGCCGTTAAATTTCGCCAGCGCCTGGGTCAGAGAGTGGACGGTACGGCCGTACTTCAGGTCACCGACCATGGCAATGCTCAGGTTCTCGAGCGTGCCCTGGGTTTCCTGAATGGTGAACAGATCCAGCAGGGTCTGCGTCGGGTGCTGGTTGGCACCGTCGCCGGCGTTCAGTACCGGAATGCCGCCGGAAAACTCGGTTGCCAGGCGCGCCGCCCCCTCCTGCGGGTGGCGCATCACAATCGCGTCGACGTAGGTGCTGATGACTGAAATGGTATCCGCCAGGGTTTCGCCTTTTTTACCCAGCGACGTATTGCTGCTGTCCGAGAAGCCCACCACGCTCGCGCCCAGGCGGTGCATGGAGGTTTCAAAGGAGAGACGCGTGCGGGTCGAGGCTTCGAAGAAGCAGCTCGCAATCACCTTGTGCTTCAGCAGCTCCGGTTGCGGATTGGCCTTCAGTTTTGCCGCGGTTTCCAGAACCAGTTCCAGCTCTTCGCGGCTGAGGTCGTTTATGGAAATGATGTGTTTTTGATAAAGCGGATTCATGTTTATCTCCTGACGCCGGGCAAAAAAAAGCCCCTCAAATGAGGGGCTCTGGGAATAGGTTTAGCAACGGGAAGAAAAACGGCAGGCCAGCGTCTGATTTCAGACGCGGTAAGACGATATGTCGTACACGCTTGACCATGCTTCCTCCCGGCAAATTGTCGGGCATTATACGCAGCTCGTTTTGCGGATCAAGCGATTTAATGCACGCTTTACTCAATGCAAACGGTTCTTTGTGAATATTAATTCGTTCTGAGTAAATAATTAATTTGCTTATGCACCAGCGCGGTACGCTTCACCACCCGGGGAGCGACCCAGACAATACTGCTTCCGGCCACCACGCCTAAAATTTCCGGTAACTGGTGATAATCCAGAATACGCGCCACCGCGCGGCCATATCCGGCAACGGTATGGATAAGGATAAACTCGCTATTATGCTCGACGCTCACCACCATTTCCGAAACGGTGCGCGCGGCGTCGGGGGCTGGGCGCAGTTGAGGATTCAACGAATAAATCTTTAGCCCTTTGGCATTTCGAATTTTTATGACTCCGAGCAACTTCAGCAGACGCGAAACGGTCGACTGGCTGATGCTGTCAAACCCTCTCTCCTGCAGGTCGCGGCGAATCTCTTCCTGCGAAAGATACCCCTTTTCGGCGATCAGACGCTTGCACACCGTGAGCTGCAGCTGTTCTTTGGGAGAGTACTCTTCGTAATCCATCATGTTTCCCATATCAGTTCCCGAAATAACCGGTGACACCGCACCGATCCGTAGGCCGGATAAGCGCAGCGCCATCCGGCAAATCACAACATGGCACCCAGGCTTAACGCCACCATGATCACCACCGTTAATATCCCCAGCAGCGGCGCCACCCATTTCAGATAACGCACGTAAGGCACGCGGGCGATAGCCAGACCGCCCATCACGACGGCTGAGGTGGGAGTGACCAGGTTAACGATGCCGGACGCCGACTGGTAAGCCGTGACCACCAGGTCGCGGTTGACGTTAGCGAAATCGGCAAGGGGTGCCATGATCGGCATCGTCAGAACGGCAAGGCCGGACGAAGAAGGCACAAGAAACGACAGCACCACTTCCAGCCAGTACATCACGTTGATGAACGCCACCGTCGACAACCCGGTAACCATCCCCTCGGCGCTGTGCAAAATGGTGTGGGTAATCATGCCCTTATCCATGATGACTACGATACCGCGCGCGATGCCGATAATCAGCGCGACGCCCAGCAAATCTCGCGCGCCGTTGATAAACGTCGACGTCAGCTCTTCTTCGCTCATGCGGGCAATCAGGCCGACGATAATCGCGCTGGCGAGAAACACCGCCGAGATCTCCGCCATCCACCAGCCCAGCACCGCCACGCCGTAGATCATCACCGCGAAGGCGAGGGCAAAAATCACCAGAATGATTTTGCGCACCGGGGTAAATTCCAGCGTCTGCTCGCCCCTGTCGCCGAGGAAGTGGGCGCGGTTCTCTTCCTGCTTATCCGCCACGATCGACAGCGACGGATCCTGACGCACCTTACGGGCATAACGCATCACCCACGCCACGCAGATGACCCAGCCGATGACCAGCAGCGCCACGCGCAGGGCGATGCCGTTGGTGAAGGGGATCCCGGCGGCGTTGGCGGCGATCACCGTGGCAAACGGGTTGATGGTGGAGCCGAGGGTGCCGATCCCCGCGCCAAGCAGCACGGTGGAGGCGGCGACAACCGGATCGAAACGCGCGGCCAGCATTACCGGCACCAGCAGGGTGTAGAACGGCAGCGACTCTTCGGCCATACCGTAAATCGTGCCGCCTGCGGCAAACAGCGCCATCAGGATCGGGATCATCCACTCCTCGCGGCCGCGCAGCCGGGTGGTGACGCGCTCGATCCCGGCGTCAATTGCCCCGGTTTTGGTGACGATCCCGAGAAATCCCCCGATGATCAGGATAAACAGCGCCACGTCGATCGCCCCGGCCTGGCCGGATTCCGGATCGTACAGCCCGGCAATCGGCGCCATCAGCACCGAAACCAGCCCCTGCGGATGCGCCGCCACGTGCGCGTAGGTTCCGGCAACCGGTACTTCCTTGCCGAGCGCCTCGTTCATTGCCATATGGTACTGCCCGGCCGGGACAACCCACGTCAGCACGGCTACAACGGCAATCAGAAAAAAGAGGATGGTGTAAGCGGAGGGAAACTTGAACTTGCCCATGATGTTCTCCTGAACCCGGCGCACCCCGCGGCGCGCCGGGCGGTGATTAGTCGCCGAGTGTCGCCACCATGACCGCTTTAATGGTGTGCATGCGGTTTTCTGCTTCGTCGAAGACGATGGAGTTCGGTGATTCAAAGACCTCTTCCGTCACCTCCAGCCCCTTCAGGCCGTAAGCCATCTCGATCTCGCGGCCCACTTTGGTGTGCTCGTTGTGGAACGCGGGCAGGCAGTGCATGAACTTGACGTTCGGGTTGCCGGTGGCTTTCATCACCTGCGCGTTAATCTGATACGGCTTCATCAGGCTGACGCGCTCGGCCCAGGCCTCCTTCGGCTCGCCCATGGAGACCCACACGTCGGTGTAGAGGAAATCGGTCCCCCGCACGCCTTCTTCCACGTCGTCGGTGAGGGTGATGCGCGCGCCCGTCTCTTTGGCGATGGCGCGGCACTGCTCAACCAGACCCGCTTCCGGCCAGAAGGATTTCGGCGCGACGAGGCGGATATCCATCCCCATCTTGGCCGCGCCGACCATCAGCGAGTTGCCCATGTTGTTTCGCGCGTCGCCGAGGTAGGCAAAGCTCAGCTCCGGCAGGGTTTTTCCCGGCGCGTGCTCCAGCATGGTCATCAGGTCGGCGAGGATTTGGGTGGGGTGGAACTCGTCGGTCAGGCCGTTCCACACCGGTACGCCCGCATATTCGCCCAGCTCTTCGACGATGGCCTGGCCGTAGCCGCGGTATTCGATGCCGTCATACATGCGGCCCAGCACGCGGGCGGTGTCTTTCATCGACTCTTTATGGCCGATCTGCGATCCGCTTGGGCCGAGGTAGGTCACCTGCGCGCCCTGGTCAAACGCGCCCACTTCGAAGGCGCAGCGGGTGCGGGTGGAGGTTTTTTCAAAGATCAGGGCGATGTTTTTACCGACCAGGGTTTTCTTCTCGCGCCCGGCTTTTTTGGCCGCCTTCAGCTCAATGGCGAGGTCGATCAGGTACTGGATCTCTGCCGGGGTGTAGTCCAGCAGCTTGAGGAAGTTGCGGTTTTTCAGGTTGATGGTCATGGGTAAATCCTTTTTAAATTAATGTCTAAGACCTTACCCCTCACCCTAACCCTCTCCCCAAAGGGGCGAGGGGATGGTTTGCTCCCTCTCCCCTATGGGGAGAGGGCTGGGGTGAGGGGCGAGGTGTGAAGTTATTCAATTACGAATCAACGTGCCTTTCTCGCCCGCCAGGATCTCCGCGCCGTCGGCCAGCGCGCCGATCCCTGCAATGCCGTTGCAGGCTTCAACGAACTGGCGGCAGGCGGCGACCTTCGGCCCCATCGATCCGGCGTCGAACTGCATGCCTCTGAGCAGCGCCGGCGTGACCTGCGCCAGCGGGCGCTGGGTCGGTTTGCCCCAGTCGAAGTACACCGCGTCGGCATCGGTCAAAATCAGCAGGGCATCGGCCTCAATCTGGCGCGCCAGCAGGGCGGCGGAGAGGTCTTTGTCGATCACCGCCTCAATGCCGCGATAGCCGTTGGCGTTTTCCACCACCGGCACACCGCCGCCGCCGTTGCAGATCACCAGGTGGTCGCGCTGGATCAGCGCCGTGATGGCGTCGCGCTCGACGATCCGCTTCGGCTGCGGAGAGGGCACCACGCGACGGACGTAGCTGCCGTCGGCCCTGAACACCCAGCCTTTTTCCGCGGCCAGCGCTTTTGCCTGGGCTTCGCTGTACACCGGGCCGATGTACTTGGTCGGGTTGCGGAAGGCCGGGTCGGCGGCGTCCACTTCCACCTGCGTGAGCAGGACGCTCACCTCGCGCTGGGGCAGATTGTTTTTCAGCGCCTGCTGGAGCATGTAGCCGATCATCCCCTGGCTTTCGGCGCCGAGAACATCCAGCGGGTAGGGCGTCACTTTGTCGTAGGCGCTGTTCTGCAGCGCCAGCAGCCCAACCTGCGGCCCGTTGCCGTGCACCAGCACCACGCGCCACTGCGCCGTCAGCCCGGCGATGGTGCGGGCGGCCTGCTCGATGTTCTGACGCTGGATCTCCGCTTCCAGCGGCTCGCCGCGCTTGAGCAGCGCGTTGCCGCCCAGCGCCACAACCAGAGTGGGTTTTCGTTCCATGATGGCTCCTTTAAATTCCGTCGCGTTCCAGCGGGCAGCTCATGCAGCGCGCGCCGCCGCGCCCGCGTCCCAGCTCGTCGCCCGGGATGGGCAGCACGGTGATACCCGCCTTGTCGTACTTCTCGTTGGTCCAGACGTTGCGCTCGTAGCCAATCACCACGCCCGGGCGGATGGTCAGCACGTTGTTGGCGTCGTTCCACTGCTCGCGTTCGGCTTCAAAGGCGTCGCCGCCGGTGGTGATCAGGCGTACCTGGTTAATGCCGAGCGCCTTCTCGATGGCGTGCAGCAGGTCGGTTTCCTGGGTGCGCAGCAGGCCGCCGCGTCCGTCCGGGGTGAGCGTCCAGCACTGGGCGTCTTTGCGCACCACTTCCGGGTAGACGGAGAAGGTGTCCACGTCGATGTGGGTCATGACGGTGTCGAGGTGCATGCAGGAGCGGTGTTTTGGCAATTCAACGGCGATCACGCGCTCGGCCTGGCGGTGTTTGAACAGGCTGTTGGCGAGGAACTCTACGCCCTGCGGCGTCGTGCGTTCTGACATGCCGATCAGCACCGCGCCGCGGCCAATCACTAATACGTCGCCGCCTTCTAAGGTGGCGTGGTCGTAATTAATATTTTCGTCGCCGAAATACTTAATAAAATCGCCGTCGGCAAACGCCGGGTGCCAGCGATATATTGCCCGCAGGTTATTCGTTTCGCGCTGACGGGCCGGTTTGGCCATCGGGTTAATGGACACGCCGTTATAAATCCAGCATGAAGTGTCGCGGGTAAATAAATGGTTCGGCAGCGGCTTCATAATAAAATCATTTGCCGTGTGGGTATCGACGACCATATTTTTAATGGCTGCCGGAATTTCACCGTAGGTTAATCCGCCGCTTAATCTGCGCGCCAGTTCGCGGTGCGGCATGTCCGCCAGCCAGCCGCGCACGTCCCCGGCAAAGGTAGGGCCGAGGCGGTAGTCGGAGATTTGCGTATCCAGCAGCCAGGCCTTCGCCTCTGCAATATCAAGGGTTTGTGTCAGAAGGTCGGTCAACAGCAGGACTTCCACACCCTGCTCGCGCAGCGTGTTTGCGAAAATGTCATGCTCCTCACCCGCCCGCTCAACCGAGAGCACGTCATCGAAAAGTAGCTCCTGACAGTTTGATGGCGTTAAACGCTTCAGACTTAAATTAGGGCGGTGCAGCATAACGCTACGCAATTGACCTATTTCAGAACCGACGTAATGCTTTTCCATAATTATTCCTTTAACTGTTTTTCAGAATAAAAAGGGCATGCGCCATGTGATGTATTTAATTGCATGGCGGCTAAGCTCAATTGATTTCGTGATTCATACTAGGCAGTTAAATAATCCGTAATGTGATATTGCTCACGCGAAACCGGATATTAAGGGGTTTGTTTTCATTTGCATGATTCGCATCAGATAATGATTAATTGGTTATTTTGATAAGGTGAATAGCTAAGCAGGATCCGCTGACATTATTTGAGGTTGTTATTGTTTTGTAGAATTTCACGCTTTGACATATTTGATTATCTTATTGATTTTAAATGAATAAAAAATCAATCGGGAATGGCTATGCAGTATTGCTACTTAATTATTTTTGGCTTAAGGAAAATCATTAAATAGTTATGGAATTTAATCGCAAATTATCAAAGTGATAAAGTGTGAGGCTGCAGCGAGTTTTATTGTTATGGCCTGGCGATCAGTGGGTTAGCGCGCAGGAGAAATGATAAGGAAATGAAGATATGCATAATGACTGCATAAATGCCTGCGATGGTTTAACAGCAAATTAACACCATTCCCGATAAACATGCGCTGGCGCAAAACCCCTCGAGAAAGCGGTGGTATGGCAGTGAGAATTCTCGTATAAAAGATAAAAATGAAACGTTGTTTTATATTGAGGGTTTTCTCATGATTATCGGCAACATCCACCATCTGCAGTCCTGGCTGCCTGACGATCTGCGTCAGGCCATTGAGCACGTCAAAGCGCACGTCACCGACGGCACGCCGCTCGGGAAACACGACATCAACGGCAACAGCCTGTTTTATCTGGTCTCGGAAGACATGACCCAACCGTTCGCCGAGCGCCGCGCCGAGTTCCACGCGCGTTATCTGGACACCCAGATAATTATGAAAGGCCAGGAAGGAATGACCTTCAGCACCCTGCCGCCCGGCACGCCGGACACTGACTGGCTGGCGGAGAAAGACATCGCGTTCCTGCCGGAAGGCGAGCAGGAGAAAACCGTGGTGCTGAGCGAAGGGGATTTCGTGGTGTTCTGGCCGGACGAAGTGCATAAGCCGCTGTGCGCGGTGGGAGCGCCTGCTAAGGTCAGGAAAGTGGTCGTTAAAATGCTGGTGGAGTAACCCTTACCCCTCACCCTAACCCTCTCCCCACAGGGGAGAGGGGACTGCACCGAGCCATCTTTTCCCCCTCGCCCCTTTGGGGAGAGGGCCGGGGTGAGGGGCAATATGTGATCCAGCTTAAATTTCCCACACTCCTTCTTCCCTTCTCATTTACCTGTGCTTTTTCTGCGTCATAGTATGATCGTTAAATTAATGAACGCTGTTCTATAATGTAGAACAAAATGATTCAACAAGGAGATCTCATGCCGCAGTCCGCGTTGTTCACGGGAATCATTCCCCCTATCTCCACCATCTTTACCGCCGATGGCCAGCTCGATAAGCCGGGCACCGCCGCGCTGATCGACGATCTGATCAAGGCAGGCGTTGACGGCCTGTTCTTCCTGGGCAGCGGCGGCGAGTTCTCCCAGCTCAGCGCCGAAGAGCGTAAAACCATTGCCCGCTTTGCTATCGATCACGTCGATCGTCGCGTGCCGGTGCTGATCGGCACCGGCGGCACCAACGCCCGGGAAACCATTGCGCTCAGCCAGCACGCGCAGCAGGCGGGCGCGGACGGCATCGTGGTGATTAACCCCTACTACTGGAAAGTGTCGGAAGCGAACCTGATCCGCTATTTCGAGCAGGTGGCCGACAGCGTCACGCTGCCGGTGATGCTCTATAACTTCCCGGCGCTGACCGGGCAGGATCTGACCCCGGCGCTGGTGAAAACCCTCGCCGACTCGCGCAGCAACATTATCGGCATCAAAGACACCATTGACTCCGTCGCCCACCTGCGCAGCATGATCCACACCGTCAAAGCCGCCCATCCGCACTTCACCGTGCTGTGCGGCTACGACGATCATCTGTTTAATACCCTGCTGCTCGGCGGCGACGGGGCGATTTCGGCGAGCGGCAACTTTGCCCCGCAGGTGTCGGTGAATCTTCTGAAAGCCTGGCGGGATAAAGACGTGGCGAAGGCAGCTGAGTATCATCAGACCTTACTGCAAATACCGCAGATGTATCAGCTGGATACGCCGTTTGTGAACGTCATTAAAGAGGCGATTGTTCTCTGCGGCCGCCCAATTTCCACGCACGTGCTGCCGCCCGCCTCTGCGCTGGACGAGCCGCGCAAGGCGCAGCTGAAAACCCTGCTGCAACAGCTCAAGCTCTGTTGAGCCGGACGATAACCATGACCATCGAGAACATTTTCACCCCACAGGACGACGCTTTTTATGCGGTGATCACCCACGCGGCGGGGCCGCAGGGCGCGCTGCCGCTGACTCCGCAAATGCTGATGGAATCCCCCAGCGGCAACCTGTTCGGCATGACGCAGAACGCCGGGATGGGCTGGGACGCCAACAAGCTCACCGGCAAAGAGGTGCTGATTATCGGTACCCAGGGCGGGATCCGCGCCGGAGACGGACGCCCGGTTGCGCTGGGCTACCACACCGGGCACTGGGAAATTGGCATGCAGATGCAGGCGGCGGCGAAGGAGATCACGCGTAACGGCGGGATCCCGTTCGCGGCCTTCGTCAGCGATCCGTGCGACGGACGCTCGCAGGGCACGCACGGCATGTTTGATTCCCTGCCGTACCGTAACGACGCGGCGATCGTCTTTCGCCGCCTGATCCGCTCCCTGCCGACGCGTCGGGCGGTGATCGGCGTCGCCACCTGCGATAAAGGGCTGCCCGCCACCATGATTGCGCTGGCCGCAATGCACGACCTGCCGACCATTCTGGTGCCGGGCGGGGCGACGCTGCCGCCGACCGTGGGGGAAGACGCGGGCAAGGTGCAGACCATCGGCGCGCGCTTCGCCAACCACGAACTCTCATTGCAGGAGGCCGCCGAGCTGGGCTGTCGCGCCTGCGCGTCGCCGGGCGGCGGGTGTCAGTTCCTCGGCACGGCGGGCACCTCGCAGGTGGTCGCGGAAGCGCTGGGCCTGGCGCTGCCGCACTCCGCGCTGGCGCCGTCCGGGCAGGCGGTGTGGCTGGAGATCGCCCGCCAGTCGGCGCGGGCGGTGAGCGAGCTGGATAACCGCAGCATCACCACGCGCGATATCCTCACCGACAAAGCCATCGAAAACGCGATGGTGATCCACGCGGCGTTCGGCGGCTCCACCAATCTACTCCTGCACATCCCGGCCATCGCCCACGCGGCGGGTTGCACGATCCCGGACGTTGAACACTGGACGCGCGTTAACCGCAGGGTGCCGCGCCTGGTAAGCGTGCTGCCCAACGGCCCGGACTATCACCCGACCGTGCGCGCCTTCCTCGCGGGCGGCGTGCCGGAGGTGATGCTCCACCTGCGCGATCTCGGCCTGCTGCATCTTGATGCCATGACCGTGACCGGCCAGACGGTCGGCGAGAACCTCGACTGGTGGCAGGCGTCCGAGCGCCGGGCGCGCTTCCGCCAGTGCCTGCGCGAGCAGGACGGCGTGGATCCGGATGACGTGATCCTGCCGCCGGAGAAGGCAAAAGCGAAAGGGCTGACCTCGACGGTCTGCTTCCCGACGGGCAACATCGCGCCGGAAGGGTCGGTGATCAAGGCCACGGCGATCGACCCGTCGGTGGTGGATGACGATGGCGTGTACCGCCACACCGGCCGGGTGCGGGTGTTTGTCTCGGAAGCGCAGGCGATCAAGGCCATCAAGCGGGAAGAGATTAAGCAGGGCGATATCATGGTGGTGATCGGCGGCGGGCCGTCCGGCACCGGCATGGAAGAGACCTACCAGCTCACCTCCGCGCTCAAGCATATCTCGTGGGGCAAAACGGTATCGTTAATTACCGATGCGCGCTTCTCGGGCGTGTCGACGGGCGCCTGCTTCGGCCACGTGTCGCCGGAGGCGCTGGCGGGCGGGCCGATTGGTAAGCTGCGCGATAACGACATCATCGAGATTTCCGTGGATCGTCTGACGTTAACTGGCAGCGTCAACTTTATCGGTACCGCAGAAAACCCACTGACGCCGGAAGAGGGCGCACGCGAGCTGGCAGTACGGCAGACGCACCCGGACCTGCACGCCCACGACTTTTTGCCGGACGATACCCGGCTGTGGGCGGCGCTGCAGTCGGTGAGCGGCGGCACCTGGAAAGGCTGTATTTATGACACCGATAAAATTATCGAGGTAATTAACGCCGGTAAAAAAGCGCTCGGCATTTAATTATTTTCTGAGATAAAACCGTCTGCGGGAAATATTCCGCGGACGGCTTTGTTATTTTTGTTATTTAATAATATAAACAATGAGTTGCAATGTATCGTTGGCGTCACAAAAGCAAAATAACATAATTCGGAAATAAGATATGACCATTGCTGGTTAATTGAACAGCTCATTACACTCCATTAACACGATGTTGTAATTCAGCACACTACATAAGGGTGTAATTCTGATGACGCAATTAACCATGAAAGATAAAATTGGCTACGGGCTGGGTGACACCGCCTGCGGCTTCGTCTGGCAGGCCACGATGTTCCTGCTGGCCTATTTCTACACCGACGTCTTCGGCCTGTCGGCGGGGATTATGGGCACGCTGTTTTTGGTCTCCCGCGTGCTCGACGCCGTGACCGACCCGCTGATGGGGCTGCTGGTAGACCGCACCCGCACGCGGCATGGCCAGTTCCGCCCGTTCCTGCTGTGGGGCGCCATCCCGTTTGGCATCGTCTGCGTGCTGACCTTCTACACGCCGGACTTCTCCGCGCAGGGCAAAATCATCTACGCCTGCGTGACCTACATTCTCCTGACCCTGGTCTATACCTTCGTTAACGTGCCCTACTGCGCCATGCCCGGCGTCATCACCGCCGACCCGAAAGAGCGTCACGCCCTGCAGTCCTGGCGCTTCTTCCTGGCTGCGGCGGGATCGCTCGCCATCAGCGGCATTGCCCTGCCGCTGGTGAGCATCATCGGCAAAGGGGACGAGCAGGTGGGCTATTTCGGCGCCATGTGCGTGCTGGGCCTGACCGGCGTGGTGCTGCTCTACGTCTGCTTCTTCACCACCAAAGAGCGCTACACCTTTGAGGTGCAGCCGGGCTCGTCGGTGGCGAAAGATCTCAAGCTGCTGCTCGGCAACGGCCAGTGGCGGATCATGTGCGCGTTCAAGATGATGGCGACCTGTTCCAACGTGGTGCGCGGCGGGGCGACGCTCTACTTCGTCAAATACGTGATGGATCACCCGGAGATGGCGACCCAGTTTTTACTTTACGGCAGCCTCGCCACCATGTTCGGCTCGCTCTGCTCCTCCCGCCTGCTGGGGCGCTTCGACCGCGTCACCGCCTTCAAGTGGATCATCGTCGCCTACTCGCTGATCAGCCTGCTGATTTTCGTCACCCCGGCCGAGCATATCGCGCTGATCTTCGCCCTCAACATCCTGTTCCTGTTCGTCTTTAACACCACCACGCCGCTGCAGTGGCTGATGGCCTCTGACGTGGTGGACTACGAGGAGAGCCGCAGCGGGCGCCGCCTCGACGGCCTGGTGTTCTCCACCTACCTGTTCAGCCTGAAGATTGGCCTGGCAATTGGCGGGGCGGTGGTGGGCTGGATCCTGGCGTACGTGAACTACTCCGCCAGCAGCAGCGTGCAGCCGGTAGAGGTGCTGACCACCATCAAAATTCTGTTCTGCGTGGTGCCGGTCGTGCTCTACGCGGGCATGTTCATCATGCTGTCGTTCTACAAGCTCACCGACGCCCGCGTGGAGGCCATCAGCCAGCAGCTGATTAAGCACCGCGCGGCGCAGGGCGAGGTCGTTCCCGACGCTGCGACAGCCGCATCCCATTAACCGGAGGCACTATGCAAATCACTAACCCGATACTCACCGGCTTCAACCCGGACCCGTCCCTGTGCCGTCAGGGCGAGGACTACTACATCGCCACTTCGACCTTCGAGTGGTTCCCGGGCGTGCGCATCTACCACTCCCGTGACCTGAAAAACTGGTCGCTGGTCAGCACCCCGCTGGACCGCGTGTCGATGCTGGACATGAAGGGCAACCCGGACTCCGGCGGCATCTGGGCGCCGTGCCTGAGCTACGCCGACGGCACATTCTGGCTGCTCTATACCGACGTGAAGATTGTTGATTCGCCGTGGAAAAACGGCCGCAACTTTCTCGTCACCGCGCCATCCATCGAGGGCCCGTGGAGCGAGCCGATCCCGATGGGCAACGGCGGGTTTGACCCGTCCCTGTTCCACGACGACGATGGCCGCAAATACTATATCTACCGCCCGTGGGGGCCGCGCCACCACAGCAACCCGCACAACACCATCGTGTTGCAGGAGTTTGACCCGCAGACCGGCACCCTCGCGCGCGAGCGCAAAACCCTGTTTACCGGCACGCCGCTCTGCTACACCGAGGGCGCTCACCTGTATCGCCACGCGGGATGGTACTACCTGATGGTGGCCGAGGGCGGCACCAGCTACGAGCACGCGGTTGTGGTGCTGCGTTCCAAAAATATCGACGGGCCGTACGAGCTGCACCCGGACGTGACGATAATGACCAGCTGGCACCTGCCGGAGAACCCGCTGCAGAAGAGCGGGCACGGCTCGCTGCTGCAGACCCACACCGGGGAATGGTATATGGCCTACCTCACCAGCCGCCCGCTGCGCCTGCCTGGCGTGCCACTGCTGGCCTCCGGCGGACGCGGCTACTGCCCGCTGGGGCGCGAGACCGGCATCGCCCGCATTGAGTGGCGCGACGGCTGGCCGTACGTGGAAGGCGGCAAGCACGCGCAGCTGACCGTGAAAGGCCCGCAGGTGGCCGAGCAGCCCGCTACCGTTCCGGGCATCTGGCGGGACGATTTCGACGCCAGTTCGCTTGACCCGGAGCTGCAGACCCTGCGCATTCCGTTCGACGACACCCTCGGCTCGCTCACCGCGCGCCCGGGCTACTTACGGCTCTACGGCAACGACTCGCTCAATTCGACCTTTACCCAGTCGACCGTAGCGCGCCGCTGGCAGCACTTCGCTTTCCGCTCAGAAACGCGGATGCAGTTCTCGCCGGTCCACTTCCAGCAGAGCGCGGGGCTGACCTGCTACTACAACAGCAAAAACTGGAGCTACTGCTTTGTAGACTACGAGGAGGGGCAGGGGAGAACCATCAAGGTTATTCAGCTCGACCACGACGTGCCGTCATGGCCGCTGCACGAGCAGCCCATTCCGGTGCCGGAGAGTGCGGAGAGCGTCTGGCTGCGCGTGGACGTGGATACGCTGGTCTACCGCTACAGCTACTCGTTCGACGGCGAGACGTGGCACGCCGTGCCGGTAACGTATGAGGCGTGGAAACTGTCGGACGACTACATCGGCGGGCGCGGCTTCTTCACCGGCGCGTTTGTGGGGCTGCACTGCGAGGACATCAGCGGCGACGGTTGCCACGCGGACTTCGACTACTTCACCTACGAGCCGGCCTGACGGCTCAGGCCGGGTAGCCCAGCGCGCGTGAAAGCTGGAGCCCGGCCTGCTGAAGCTGCTCGCGGAAATTAGCCAGCTCAGCGTCGTCCACGCGGGAGGTCAGCGTCGACAGGCTCAGGGCGGCAATGACGCGGGACTCGTGGTTCCACACCGGTACCGCCACGCAGCGCACGCCCTGCTCGTTCTCTTCGCTATCCAGGGCGTAACCCTGCTCGCGGGTCTGCGCCAGGGCGCTCATTAAGGCTTCGCGAGAGGCGAGGGTGGAAGGGGTATAGGTGGTGTACTGATAGCCCTCCAGCAGGGCGTTCAGCTCGGGCTCGCCCAGCCAGGCAATCAACACCTTACCGATGGCGGTGGCGTGAACCGGCAGGCGGCGGCCGATGCGCGAATAGGCGATGGCGGCCAGCTTGCCTTCAATCTTCTCGATATAGACCCCTTCACGCCCGTCCAGGATCCCCAGATGGGTGGTCTGCCCGGTCCGCTGGGACAGCTCCGTCAGCCAGCCTTTCGCCTTTTGACGAATATCGATGGAGCCCACGACGAAATGACCGCGCTCGACCAGCTTCATGCCGAGGCGATACTTACCGTTCTCCGGGTTCTGATCGATATAGCCGTGAAGCTGCAGGGTTTTCAGCAGCGAGTGGAGGGTACTCTTGCTCAGCCCCATCAGTTTGCTGATGTCGGTGATCTTAAGCTCGGTGGCCTGCTCGTTGAACAGGTCGAGGATCTGCAACGCACGTTCAACAGACTGAATAATCGGCATAATGCTGGCATGTCCACGCTGGAATTAAGGCGAAAACGTACCTTTTTCGGGGTGAAAAATCAATGAAATGGAGCCGGTGTTCTCCCTCTCCCCGTGGGAGAGGGCTGGGGTGAGGGCATCAGGCCGCATCGTCGCCTGATTCGCCCGGCGGCGCTTCGCTTGCACGGGCCTACGGGTTGTGTAGGCCGGGTAAGCGCAGCGCCACCCGGCAACAAAGGCGGCTACATTATTGTTAGCGGGGGACATCAATTATTATCCCGAGCGGCGACAGACTGGATTTTCCAGACCCCATCTTCTTTAACCATGCAATCAATGACTGTGTGCTGGGTCTTTTTGCCAAACGTAATATTCACGTTTACACAGACCGGGTCTGAATCATACGAATCAATAGCCACATTCTCAGCCCAGTCCTCGCCGATATACTGCGATTTCATAAAAAAATCAGCCTCGTAAAATTCAGCGTCGGCATAACGGGGATCGTCTGCATGACGTAATTTTTTCATGGTGCTGGCCGTAACGAACTTATCGATTTCATTTCCCTGTTGGATGGGATAACGATCGTTGTTCACCTGTTTGACGTACCAGCGATTGAATTCAAGGGCGCGCTGCATCGGTATCTGAAAATCTTCGGCCCCCAATGCGGCTGTGCTGAATAACACAATTAAGATGAGCTTATTCATATTAATAATGCCTGTATAAGGTTATAGCTGGCTGAAGTTGGCGATAGGTTGGCCCCGGGTAAAGTGTTCTCTGTTTAAAATCTGAATACCAGGTTCCAGCGCCATCGTAAATACAGACATGCCCGTACTGATTCGGGCCGGGCAAGGCATCAATCACCGCGATATCCCCCTCTATGGGGGTGCCATAGACTTTTGAGAACCCTGCTTTTTCAAGAGAACGCCAGAAATCCTTAGCGTTTGCCCCTTCGATTTTAAGCCCTCCGGCTCGAATGGCGGCGGCGATTGCTCGAGCGCAATAGTGTCCAGTATGGGTTAGTGCGTGGCTACGGGCGTATGACACAGCTTCATGTTTATTCCATGACATAAACAATCCTTATTAATGAAATGCAGCAATAAGGAAATATTACGCCGATAATATAAGGTGTTTTGTAATTGATAATGACCTGATATTAACCATTATCTACTCAGTAAATAATGGTTAATAAAAAGATAAATACCTATTATGGTTAATGCGTATCTGAGAAAGCGTCAGTAAAATGAATTTTTCTGCCTGACGATAACGCTGTTGTCATTTTTAGTGTTTTCTCCCTCTCCCTGTGGGAGAGGGCCGGGGTGAGGGCACCAGACCGCAGAGGAGTCAATCACTCCCCAAGCGTCGCCACCATCACCGCCTTAATCGTATGCATCCGGTTTTCCGCCTGGTCGAACACGATGCTCGCCGCTGACTCAAACACCTCGTCCGTCACTTCCATCCCGCCGTGCAGGTCGAACTCCTTCGCCATCTGCTTCCCAAGCGTGGTCTGGTCGTCATGGAACGCCGGCAGACAGTGCAGGAACTTGACTTCCGGGTTGCCGGTCAGTGCCATCATCTGCGCGTTCACCTGATACCCGCGCAGCAGCGCGATCCGCTCCGCCCACTTCTCTTTGGCTTCGCCCATCGACACCCACACGTCGGTATAGATAAAGTCCGCGCCCTTCACGCCTGCCGCCACGTCTTCCGTCAGCGTGATTTTCCCGCCGTGCTTCTCCGCCAGCGCGCTGCACTCCGCCACCAGGCTCTCTTCCGGCCAGCAGGCTTTCGGGGCCACCAGGCGCAGATCCAGCCCGGTCAGCGCCGCCGCTTCCAGCATCGAGTTGCCCATGTTGTTGCGCGCGTCACCCGCGTAGACCAGCGTCATTTCGTTAAACGCCTTGCCCGGCAGGTGCTCCTGCATGGTCAGCAGGTCCGCCAGCAGCTGCGTCGGGTGGAACTCGTTGGTCAGCCCGTTCCACACCGGCACGCCCGCGTACTGCGCCAGCGTCTCGACCACTTCCTGGCCGTGGCCGCGATACTGAATGCCGTCGTACATCCGCCCGAGCACGCGCGCGGTGTCCTTAATTGACTCTTTATGCCCAATCTGGCTGCCGCTCGGCCCTAAATAGGTAACGCGTGCGCCCTGGTCAAATGCGGCAACTTCGAAAGAGCATCGTGTACGGGTTGAGTCTTTTTCGAAGATGAGCGCGATGTTTTTGCCGGTAAGCTTCTGTACTTCCTTGCCATTTTTTTTATCGGCTTTGAGCTGTGCGGCAAGGGTCAGCAGAGAAGTGAACTGTGCAGGGGTAAAGTCGAGCAATTTCAGAAAGTGTTTCTTATACAGATCAGACATTTTATCCTCACATGGCGAACGCCACTTATTGAATTAAAATTCACTTTATATGTGTAATTATTCATTTGCAACCCCGTTTCACAAATCTTTCCAACAAAGGTGGAGGCAAACCCGTCCGTGTGTGAAAATAGAAGTATCTGCCGCACTTTAAAGAGGATTGAGCCATGGCAAACCCGGAACACCTGGAAGAGCAACGCGAAGAGACGCGTCTGATTATTGAAGAACTGCTGGAAGACGGTAGCGATCCGGACGCGCTGTACACCATCGAGCACCATTTCTCTGCGGATGATTTCGACGCGCTGGAAAAACTGGCGGTAGAAGCCTTCAAGCTGGGTTACGAAGTGACCGAGCCGGAAGAGCTGGAAGTGGAAGAGGGCGACACCGTCATCTGCTGCGACATCCTGAGCGAAGGCGCGCTGAAGGCGGAGCTGATCGACGCGCAGGTCGAACAGCTGATGAATCTGGCCGAGAAGTTTGAAGTGGAATACGACGGCTGGGGAACCTACTTCGAAGATCCGAACGGTGAAGACGGCGAAGAAGGCGACGACGAAGATTACGTCGACGAAGACGACGACGGCGTGCGTCACTAAGCGTTTCAGGCGGTGGCGCACGCCACCGCTTTTTCAAGGCAGAACCATGGATTACCCGCAGATACTCGCCCCCGTACTCAACTTCCTCCAGTGCCCGACCCCGCAAGCATGGATTGATAAAGCCCGCGACCCGGCAAACCTGCCGCTGCTGCTCACCGACCACATGGTGTGCGAGCTCAAGGCCGCCCAGACCGCGCTGCTGCTGGTGCGTAAATACGTCGCCGACGAAAGCGGTGCCGACGCGCTGCTCGACTGGCTCAAACCCTACGAACAGTTCACCTTCCGCGACGGCCCGGAGCCGGACTTCATCGCCCTGCACAAGCAGATTGGCAAAAGCGTGATGCCCAAAACCGACGACCCGTGGGGCCAGGCGCTCATCGACAGCATGGTGCTGCTGATTAAAGAGGAGCTGCACCATTTCTGGCAGGTGCGCGAGGCGATGCTGGCCCGCGACATTCCCTACGTCAAAATCACCGCCAGCCGCTACGCCAAAGGGATGCTGAAAGAAGTGCGCACCCACGAACCGCTGACGCTGATCGACAAGCTCATCTGTGGTGCCTACATCGAAGCCCGCTCCTGCGAACGCTTCGCCGCGCTGGCCCCATTCCTCGACGACGACCTGCAGAAGTTCTATCTCTCGCTGCTGCGCTCGGAAGCGCGCCATTATCAGGACTACCTGACGCTGGCCCAGCAGGTGAGCGACGACGATATCTCACCGCGCATACAGCTTTTTGGCGAAATTGAAGCCACACTTATCTCGACACCGGACACCGAGTTTCGCTTCCACAGCGGCGTGCCGGTGTAAACCGGCATAACTCAAGGATAAGGATGCGAGATGAATAAAACGTGGACCCGTATTGTGATTGTCGTCTTTGCGGCTGCCGCCGTGGCGTTCTGGGTGTTTTTCGACAGGCAGCGCGACCCGGAACGGCAGATGGATAACGCCCTCAACGCGATGCCCGCCTGGCAGGTGATTAAGGAGCAGGAGCCCGCGCTGCATCAGCGCATCCTCGACCAGATGGCCGCCCTGCAAAAAGCGGGCGAGCCGGAGCAGCAGATTATCGACACCATCCAGCCGCAGATCCTGCATTTGCAGATGACGCGCCTGCAAAACGCCCCGGACGCCGACGTGGTGAACTACATGACCATCAACATGGAGCAGACCGCCGCCATCCAGAAGGTGAGCGACGACGCCTGCTTCCGCTTCCTCTACCCGATGGTGAAGGGCGGCGTGAACCCGATGCGCATGCTGGATAAAGACCTGATGGCGCGGCGCATGCAGGCCGACGCCGACATGATGCGCGCGGCCTACGGCAAAAACCGCCACACCGTGACGCAGGCAGAACGCGAGGCGGCTGTTGAGGACGTGCGGCCGATTATGAAGGCGCTTGCCGATAAGTACGGCGAGGACATCCAGCTGCTGCAGATGCCGGAGAAGGCAGCGGGCAAAGAAAAGCTCTCCTGCGATATGGTGCAGGAGATGTGGGCGAAGGTGCTGGCGCTGCCGGAGCAGAAGGCGGCGGGGGTGATTCGTCTGGCGGTGTCTGAGCTGGAGTGACGAAGGACGCTGGTTTTTTGGGCACTTAGCGCAGGTTTAGCGCGTCGTCGCTTGCATGGCGGCGCGCGACAGGTATAATCCACAACGTTTCCGCATCCCCTTCAGTGCCGAAGTGGCGAAATCGGTAGACGCAGTTGATTCAAAATCAACCGTAGAAATACGTGCCGGTTCGAGTCCGGCCTTCGGCACCAAAAGATGCAAATCAAAGTCGCTTAAGGGCGGCTTTTTTTGTGTCTGAAATCCTGTATGTACCCATCATCCCCGCTATATTAACTCTCCCAAGGTCAACCGGCTTCAACCTACATGTACTGACAGATCTTGGTACAGATGATGGTATTTCAGGTTCGATAATGCTTGTACCAACAGGGAGGAAATAAGCATTGCTCTAACAGATATCAAAGTCAGAACAGCCAAGCCAACGGATAGCAATACAAGCTGACTAATGCAGTGGTATGCATCTGCTTGTTTATCCTAATGGTCTAAGTATTGGCGTTTGCAGTACCGTTTTGACGGCAAGCAAAAGATGCTGGCACTTGGGGTTTATCCTGAAATCACACTGGCGGATGCCAGAGCATGTCGTGAAGAAGCGCGTAAGCTGCTAGCGAATGGCGTTAGTCCAGAGGCCTTTGAACAGGCTTCGTCGTGAGGACAGAATTTGTCTACGGGCGTGGGGGGGCAGTCTATTCTTTACATAATCTTGGCAGTGCCCTTCTTGTATCGATCAATAAGATGACCTTACTGAAGGCTAAATTGATAAATATAGAGCCCGACTACTGATTATTGGGGCTCTATATTTCATCTATAAGTTACATCACTCCAGATTAGCCTTTTTCGGCTAAGGGAAGTGGTGGTAGTCCTAGTTCTTCGAGGAATGCATTATGAGAGAGCGTTGCTCTCTTAATTCTTTCTTCCAATAATACCAACTCACTTTGGACATCTTTTAGATCTATTCTTTTTTCAGTCTGTGCTGTACTGACATAACGTGAGATATTCAGGTTGAAGCCGTTTTTCTCAATCTCTTCCATAGATACTCGACGGGAATATCGCTCTTCTTCCTTTCGGAATTGGTAGGTGTCGATAATTTTTTCTATATCGCCCAACTCTCCATTAGGCATTTCATTAGTTCTTCGAAGGTAATTCTGACGCTTTCCTTTCTCATAGTGTTCTGCGGCGTTGATGAACAACACATCATCTGACTTCTTACAGCGTTTGAGCACCAGAATGCAAACAGGTATGCCTGTTGAGAAAAACAGGTTTGCAGGAAGGCCAATGATGGTATCTATATGTCCATCTTTTAATAACTTGGTACGAATACGCTCTTCAGCACCACCACGAAATAAAACACCGTGTGGGAGAATAATCGCCATAACCCCGTCATCACTAAGGAAGTGGAAACCGTGCAGAAGGAAGGCAAAATCAGCCGCTGATTTAGGAGCAAGACCATAGTTCTTGAAGCGGAAATCTTCACCTAATGCCTCGGTCGGTTCCCAACGCAAACTGAAAGGTGGGTTAGCGACGATGGCGTCGAACTGCATTTTCTTCGCAGGATTCATCTCATTAAGAATATCCCAGTCATTCTCTAACGTATCACCGTGATGAATTTCAAACTCGGTATCTTTTACCCCATGCAATAGCATATTCATGCGCGCAAGGTTATAGGTAGTGATATTTTTCTCTTGACCAAATATTTTACCTATAGAGCCTCCTTCATCACTTAACCTGTTTCGTACATTCAATAGCAACGAACCTGAGCCGCAGGCGAAGTCCATCACCTGTTTAATTTTTTTCTTTGGGCCTGTCGTCGGGTCTTGGCTATCTAATGTGACGATTTCTGACAAGATGGTAGAAACTTGTTGAGGTGTATAAAACTCACCAGCTTTTTTTCCTGAACCTGCTGCAAACTGGCCAATCAAGTATTCATAGGCATCACCCAGATCGTCCCTGGCATTGCTAAAGCCAGAAATACCTTCGGCGATTTTTTGAATAATAGTACAGAGCTTAGCATTACGATCAGCAGGCTTTTTGCCTAGCTTTTCAGAGTGCAGATTGATTTCCGAGAACAAGCCCTGAAACGTGCTGTTGAAGGACTTCTCTTCAATATATTTGAACCCCTTCCATAGTGTATCCAGCAAATCCGTATGCTGAGTACGTGCCATTTCTGCCACACTGCTCCATAAAAAAGCAGGCTCAATAACATAATGTGTTTTAAGACGCATCTGCTTTTCAAAATCGGCAATATCAGCTTGGTTGTCCTGATACCAGATGGCTAGCGGTGCGCGACGATCATCATTGCCCGGTTCGGGGTAATCATGCCCTAACTCTTTTTTGGCCGCCTGTTCGTAGTTATCAGACAGATAACGCAAGAAAAGAAAAGACAGCATGTAATCACGGAAGTCATCGGCATTCATTGCGCCGCGTAATTGATCAGCAATATCCCAGAGGGTTTTACCAAGCTGATTAAGTTGTTCTTTTGTCATGATCTACCTGCAAAAAAATGAAAATGGTATTTTTCAACCAGTTTAATAAAAATGTCCATAAAGAGGGTTTGATCTGCTTGACTCATCATTTCTGTCTGATCGTAATAAATGCTTCTATGCGATTGAGTGTTCACTACATGCATAACTTCTTCAGTATTCTGAATACCAATTTCACTGAGGGTGTAACCAGCACTGCCAGAACCCAAAAATGATGCGATAGTCTCAAGTAACCGTCTTAGCAATGCAAAATGATAAGTATAAAGCTGGCTTTTAATTGCCTCGTCCAACACCTGTAAAAGGTGGAGGTGATGTAAGAATACGTTTTTATTCGGCGTCACCAGATGACGTTGATCGTTACTGCGCTTCAATATTCGTATAGCAGTTAAATTTTTATAACGACCACTTTTCTCTCCTTTGGTAAGCCTATTTGCCAAAATTGAGAACAATCCGATGTGGTGCGTAGTAATAATTATTCGCTTCTTGTCATAGTGTTGTTCAACCTGCCGAAACAAAGTGTCAGCTGTGATAAAAATATTATGCTCATCTAGGCTAGAGACTGGATCGTCTATAAATATGTGTGCATTCTGAGCATTTGCCCAGCCATCGACTTCCAGTAATGCAAGAAAGAAGCTCCAGACAAAAATCCTTTCTTCTCCTCTTGATATTTTAATAGCCTTATCTTCTTCACCTTCGTTATAGAAAGTTACAGACTCTAAGCCTTCTTCGGGATCATCATAAGGGTTAAGTCGAAAGCTAAACTTTGGATTGTACGGAGCCATTGCATTGACAACGGATAGTCCATCTTCGTATAGAAAACTATGAAAGCGGTTCAGACTACTCGGTAGAATTTTTAGTCTGATATTTTCACCATCATTTTCCTCATCATTATCCCAAACAAATAAGTCTTCACTGTAGGCGTTGTAATAAACACCCGCATGCTCATCATTGTTTTCAGCTTTAGTAAGGTTCTTATAAGCCACAGATAGTTGAGTCTTTCCTGTACCATTAAAGGCGTATATTAGAACTATATTCTCATCTATTTCTTTCAGCTCTTGCGCTACGGCATCAAAACTCATCAATTTACCTCATCCATGGCTGGGAAAAGTTTCTGCATCAGGCCTTTTTTATGCGTCCTAAGTTGTTCAATCTTCAGAATTTGATTGTCAATTAACTCTTGGCTCGTACTTAGCAAGGATGCAATTTTACGCTGCTCTTCTTCTAGGGAAGTAAATTTAAGCTCAACCTTATTGAGGTTTTCAACAGATAGCCCAGGTTGAGCTTGCCCAGTAGCGTATCGGTTTAATTCAAGATAAATCAGCAGGAAATACAACCAATCCGTCCTGACCCCTTCTTTTGGGGTTACGACGACAGCATGTTCAGTTGCATGGAATTTATTTCCAACAAGAGTTACGTTACCGCATAGAGCTCCCTGTCGACCAATTAATGAATAAGTTCCATCATGAGTATAAGTTTTCGTGAATCCTCGCAGCCCATTTCCCCCATAACAGGGATACAATCCTTCCGTTCTGAGTTCGCATATTTCAGAAGCCTTTACAAACTTGCCTGCCTGCATTTCACATAGATCCGCGAGAACTGTGTCTATCCAATCTTCCTTACCTCTAAACTCAGGAAACCGAAGCTTGGGCACGTTTTCTCTAGCGGTAGGGAAAAGCTGTTGCATCAGGCCTTTTGTATGGGCTTTGAGAGCACCGAGCTTTTTGGTGTGTAGTGTGATTAGCTCGTCGATGGAGGCAAGGCAATCGGCGATTTTTTGTTGCTCTTTAGGTGATGGCAGCGGCAACTCAAATGTGCCTAGCGTTTTAAAATAGAGTCTTGTTCGTGTCCCCCCTTTTTTTTGGCTAGCAGCAAATGCCTTAAACGCGCGGCCTTCATTTAAGACATTTAGAAGAAAGCCGGGATCAAGGTTTTGCGTCTTGAACACCGGGTATTCCTTACTTACTGCAATCTGCTTCCCTAACTTATTAATATTAAACTTAAATATATTGTCATCACTCATATGACGATATACAAAGTATCCCTCAGGGACCACACCGTACTCACCTTTATTAGTAAGATTACTGCCATCAAAATATTCATTTTGTGACTTCAAGCCTTCGCGAGTTGAGCTGAAGACATCCAACTCAGTTGATGAAGGAACCTTTATACTGTGCTGTTTTAAGTAAGGGGCTAATGCCTTGACTTCCCATTGTTCTGAAAATCCAGAAAAGCGTAATTCCGGAACCAGACCTTTTCTCTGTTTACTCATACGCATCTAACCCCGAAATCTCTCGACCCTCAGCCTGCTTTTGCAGGTAAGGCACCAAATCTTCCATCAAAGCCAGCTCTGCCACTCGGCGCGCTTTCCAACCGAACTCCAACGGTGCGAGCAGATCTGTTAGTTGTTCGCCATCGAAGATCATGCGATCTAAAATGCTGTCCACAAACGCCTGAAGTGATTGCGTTTGCAAGCCATGCTTTTCGGCAATTTGTGTTAATACCAGCGCGGCTTTCTGCGCTTTAAAAGTTTGATAGCCTTCGCGGATTTGCTTTTCATTAAGTGCTTCACCCACCTTGAGGCTATTGATGTAGGCAATAATATCTTCACGTTCTTCCATCAAGTTAGCATTGGCACTGATCAGGTCGATCAGCTCCTGGCGCGTCATCTTTTGCTTGCCAGTTTTTTGCGTGGATTTGGCAATCAGCCCCATGATGTAGTCATAATCAATAATGCTGGAGGCAAAAAGTACCAGATCAAACTCAAGCTGCTCAACTGATTCTTCGTTGTCATCACTTTTACCTTGCTTGTGCTTTAGCTCCATAGCTGTGTCGAGATAAATAGCTTTAAAGCCCCGCAGGGTATCCGTCGGCAGTTTTTGTTCGATGATCGCTTTACTTTCTTCGTCAAGATCAGTGTATTGCTCTAGCTGGGTTTTCAGCTTCTGCACTTCTTTAAAATGGTTGATAAACTCGGCCTTGGCCGTATCTCCTTTCAGGTTGTGCACCTCCGATGGCTCGCAGGTTAAGCCTTTGGACTCCATAAAGGTTTGCAATTCGTCCACTTTTTTCTGGAATGCCTCAATCACTTTTGGCGCGGGATCGACCAGCCAGATTTCTCTGGCTTTATCTTTCGCCCCGCCAGAAAATAATTCAATTGCTGCGTTGACTTCGTTTCCCTGATAACGGAAGTCCAGAATGTTGCCCCACGGTTTTGTGTCGTTGAGCACACGATTGGTACGCGAGAATGCCTGGATAAGGCCGTGATGCTTCAGGTTTTTATCCACATAAAGAGTATTGAGGTATTTTGAGTCAAAACCGGTTAACAGCATGTCCACCACAATGGTGATGTCGATTTTGTTTTTACGAGGGTAATCAGTATTGCTGTACTTTTGGTCTTTAATGCGCTGCTGCACATCCTGATAGTAAAGGTCAAATTCGTTAATGGTGTGATTGGTGCCGTATTGCGCGTTATAGTCGGCAATAATCGCCTTCAGGGCTGCCTTTTTCTTTTCGGGCTCTACCTGGTTGTCGGCACTTTCTTGGGGCAGGTCTTCCTGAAGCTGCTTAATGTCTGCAGCATTCTTGTTGCTGTTTACACTACCATTGCCGTTACCATCGTTCTCTTTAGCGATCTGGGCCGGTGGTGAGAATACACAGGCGATATTTAATGGCTCGAAATTTTCGTCTTCAGACTGCTTTTGTGCTTGAAGCGTTTTAAATTGCTCAAAGTACTCGATGGCGTGATTGATCGATGCTGTTGCTAACACGGCATTAAAGCGGCGCTGATTTGTGGCGCTATCGTGTTTATCGAGAATGGCTTTTATTACCGCTTCAGGTGGTGGTAGTTCTTTTTTCTTAGGCTTGGTTTGACCATCTTTACCATCGTCTTTCCCGTAATAGTCAATGTGGAAACTCAGTACGTTTTTGTCCTCAATGGCGTGGGTGATGGTATAGGCGTGTAGCTCTTTTTCGAAAATATCTTCCGTGGTTTTGAAAGAGGCCAAGTTGCCATCTACTTGCTGATAGCTTGAATTTTCGTCAAAGATAGGTGTGCCGGTAAAGCCAAATAACTGAGCTTTGGGGAAAAATTCTTTAATGGCTTTATGGTTCTCACCAAATTGAGAGCGGTGACATTCGTCGAAGATAAATACCACGCGCTTATCACGCAGCGGCTCCAAACGCTCTTTATAGGTCTGTTTGCCATTTTTCTGCTGAGCCTTGTTGCGTTTGCTATTTTCATCCAAGGCTAGACCAAGCTTTTGAATGGTAGTGACAATCACTTTATCGGCATAGTCTTCCGATAACATGCGGCGTACAAGCGTTTCGGTGTTGGTGTTTTGTTCTACACATCCTTCTTGGAATTTGTTGAATTCCTCCCGCGTTTGGCGATCGAGATCTTTGCGATCGACCACAAATAAACATTTTTCAATATCGGGGTTATCTTTCAATAGCGTAGAAGCTTTGAATGATGTGAGTGTTTTACCAGAGCCTGTGGTATGCCAGATATAGCCATTACCACGGTTCTGGTGAATAGCATCCACAATAGCTTTAACGGCATAGATTTGATACGGGCGCATGATGAGCATTTTTTGCTCACTCTGCACTAGTACCATATAGCGGCTGATCAATTGACCCAAGGTACACTTTGACAAGAAGTCATCAGCAAACTCATGCAAATGAGCAATTTTCTTGTTGCTCTTATCTGCGTGCTGATAAATCGGCAGAAAACGCTCATCGGCATTAAAGCTGAAGTGCTCTTTGCGATTATTGGCGAAATAGCGCGTATCGTTACCATTACTGACGATAAATAACTGCATAAAGCAGAGTAGAGTATTGGTATACCCGTTGCCAATGTCGTTTTTATACTCAACAATTTGCTCCATCGCTCTGCGAGGACTGATCTTTAAGGACTTCAGCTCAATCTGTACCAATGGTAGGCCATTGAGTAATAGAATTACGTCATAGCGATGGTGACTGTTATCTGTGTTGATACGAAGTTGGCTAATTACTTCAAAGTCGTTTTTACACCAGTCTTTAAGATTAACCAGCATGTATTCCAACGGAGTGCCATCTTCACGGGTAAATTTCCCCTTTTCACGCAGCGCTTGAGCTGCCAAAAAGACATCCGCTGTGATGATCTCTTCACGGAGGCGGTTAAATTCTGCATCGGATAGGTTGACTCGGTTCAAAGCTTCGAACTTCTTACGGAAGTTCTGCTCCAGGCTGGCCTTGTCGCGAAGGTCGCTGCGGTGGGTGTATTTGAGGTCTTGTAGTCTGGCGATTAAATCTTGCTCAATTTGTTGTTCTTTAGTCATGGGTTACGCCTAATGATTTTGACACGTCGCTGGCATAGGGTGTCTCTACACGTGTTACGCTATTTATCCGTGAATTCAAGTATATCCGCCACTTCGCAAGCAAAGAGCTGACAGAGCTTATCCAATGCCTCAATGTCTATTTTTTGAGCTGTTTCCCTGTACATTAGGGTCACTGTATTGCGGCTAAGCCCTGTTTCTCGTAAAACGTCTGAGATCTTCATTTTCCGCTCCCCCATTAGGCGGGCGAGATGGCAACGTATCATTTCTATGCTCTGGGTTGGCCCTGTTTAAACTAATTTTAGCCTTATTAACAATAAAAATTCAATTTAACCTTGAATTTTTATTGTTAAGGATGATTTTTAGACAGGAACTGGTCGAGGATGAGCTTTCACATGTGAAAGTAGGAATGTCACAGCTTGAAACCGTGGCTTGAGCCGTCTGGTAGTTCAACATGAACTTGGATTTTTCCTCCACATGATTCAACAATTTGTTTGAACTGCCGTAGACTATCGACCGTACAGCTATCAATTTGGTAACTTGCATCAGCAAAGCAGAATTTTCAAAAATCGCCAAATGGCGTATCAACAACAGAGCCCTGATTAACCGTAGCGACATCACTTTCTGGCTAGGTGATGAGGCCGTTCAGAGCTGGTATGTGTCAGCAACGCCTTCTTCACGGGGACGACCTCAGCGCTACTCGCTCTGGCATAGATACCTCGCGGTACGTTTTAGTTCTTACGTCCGATCCGGGTACATAGCTCTATTAGAAACGGTATCCTGGCTAGCAACGAGCAGCTCCTTGGCTTCCGTCTAGTGATGGGAAGCTATGGCAGAGGCAACTATTCCTTAAAAACTTCGCGCCGATGCCAATCTACAAATCCCTCCTGTGGATAGTGTGCTTTCACCTGCGGCAATGAAATCACCTTTCCCTGAAAATCCCAGAATAGTCTGCCGACGATACCGCTCCCGTTAACAGCTTCAGAGATCTGAACCCGCATATTTTCATCTAACCCAATCGAGCCTTTATCAAAGGCTTTGTGGTGGATTGCACAGAGCGCCAGCCCATTAGGGATCTCGCAAGGACCACCGTATTGTTTCCATTTGATATGCGCGGCTTCCAGGGCTACAGACGTGTTGTCATGCCTCATGTTGAATCCGCATATAGCGCATTCGTAATTGTAAGCGCGTAGAACCTGCTGGCGAAAAAGAGGGTCGCGTTGTTTACGAATTTGTCGGATATCAAAACCTAATTCGTCAGCAAGTTCCTCCTGAATGCTTTCGGTAAAGTTCGCTTCGAGGATTTGCTGTGCCAGCACATTAATCAGGTTTCTGCTTTTTATCAGCATGGCATAATGCTGCTCGTCGAAGCCACCAGCAACGTTATATTCAAGTAGCTCTCCTGCCGGAGGCTGTTTACTGCTACCTGCTGTGGAACAGCGTTCCGCATTTTTCAGCTCCCAGAATCCATCGCCCTGCAAACGCCAGAAGGGCATATCAGGGCGATACTGAGCGCGTTGAGGCCCAAATCGTTCCAGCAGGCTATGCAGGTTATCCCGAATTTCTGAACCGTAATCGAACAGGCGGCTGTGGCCTTGCTGGTAACATGCCAGTACATACAGCAGTAGCAATGGCTTATGTGGTGCACGTTGTTCACCCTTGCGCCAGATCGTGATGCTGGCAATTGCCTGTTGCAGATTTTTGCTGGAATCCATAGATTTCATAGTTAGGGAAATAATTGCGATGATGCTCGCAAAATACCACCTAATCAAGAGGTGGGGCGGATATACACTATTTTTGCAACGCATTGAGTTACTGAGATTTATCATCCATTATCTTCAAGCGTGTATGTCCATTCGCTACATAATGGGCACTGCTTGGTCCCGTAGTAGTGATAGTCACACCAAATACAATGCCATTTTCTTACTGTCGTGTTGACTCGCAGTACCCCGGGTCCAATTGGTGGTATGGGGGCTATCTGAGTGACTGCTTTTACGAGTCTGCTTATCGCCATCCCTGTACCCGGTGAACGTGTGGGGGCAGGCGTTCGAATTGCATACCGGCAGCTGCGAGTTCTGGTGATTTCCTGCAGATTGTGACGTAAGTGAACAAATTCCGCCTCACCCGATTTATTCTCGATAACCACCACGCTGGCATGGCAGCTATCGCACTTCAGCCGTCTCATGTAATCAACGGGTAGTTCACGGATTGTGACCCACTCTCCATCATCGGTAATCGCGTGCTCAATAGGTCTGAATAGTTGCATCCCAATATCTCCATATTCCTGGTAAGGCGGCGGGTAACCACACTCACCGCTATAGTCATGGGATAGCTGAGATATGTTTGAATTAACAAAGAGATAAGTGGCGAAACATGGATGCTTCTATTTATGGTAAAAATGGCTTGCTGTGCCTTTTTTAACCTGCAATGCTGAGCCTACTGGCAGCGCTGGAGCAGCATTATTGGGAATAGAAAATTATGGATAAAGCAGAAGTTCTGGAGAAAAATGGTTGGGTTGCAACCAATATCGATGATTTTGCACAAAGAGTGAAGGGAATCTCTCGGGATGGATACCCCCCATTACGTTGCCTCGCTTGTGAAAAGCTAGTGCATGATAGTGGACTGGTAACCCCTAATCCTGATTATCGCCCCAGGTTCTCGCATTCAGCGCCTCCAGAGAATGGAGAACTTTGTCCATTAAGTGCTGAGACACGCCGTTTTAGTGGGTTAGCCGGAAATGACAGTACTGCAACAACGGAGCTAGCCAGAACACGGCGTGCGCAGTTTATGGTCTTCGATAGTCTATGTAAGGCCTATATTGTCTGCCGCTCACTACGGGGAGGAAAGGGTAAGCTTGACCAAAAGTCGTTTATTCGATTGGTCAGGATAGCTGATAGCTTTGGGATCTGGCGTTATAGCTATCTCCCTAAATGGGGCATTCCCCTTCTTTTAATGCTGATGGATAATCATCCAACACCGAATGGTAAGTCTGCATTTTTCTATTCACTTAAGAAAGACAGAGCCCGCCGGGGGGGTGAGTGGCAAAACCTGAACGTTCGGCTGGAAGCGCATTGGGTTAGCAGCGGTGAACTTATTGTTCCAAATCCTGAGAAACCAGCTTCGTTCCCGCTGGAGATCCCTTTTAAAGAGGATGTTGTTAATGACATCTTGGGGAAAGAGGACCTATCGTGGTGTACAAGGGATGTGCTGAGAAACTTGAGTGCCTTTAGCATCAGCGAATTACGGTAAAATATCCTTTAAAACGAAATGAGAGAGCAGAATGGCATTTGAATTGAAAGACTTATTGACTCCGGTGGCTTCCCTTCTTGCTGTCTGGCTTACTGCCAGATTTACCCTTAATCGTGAAATTCGTAAGAAAGAACTGGAGCTCCGTGTTGACCGGCTGGAGAAGCTCTCTGCTGATTGCGATGAGGTTTTATTACAGCTTATCAATTATGCTGGTTTTATCAGTGGGCTTGTTCAGTCTCGGCTCTTACTACTCACTCCGACTCAATCAAAGACTCTGATTCCTATTCAAGCATTTTCTGAAGACAAGGACCTTTTAGATAATAGTAAATTGGCTCCAGATAGGGATAAAGGGCGAAGATGCGAACACGGCTTACGCTTCCATCATTATCAGGAATGGCAAAAATGGGATGCTATTGTCCCGAAGCTGCAAAACGATATTTATGATTTTTTCATAATTACTCCTGCTGGTGAGATTGTTAAAGATTTAAAGGATCAGGGCCGAACACAAGAAGAGTGTGAGGCATTCGTTCGACAACTCAGTAAATGGCAAAAAAATGCTGATACCCTGCGAAAACAGCTCCTTGACACTATGTCTAACGATTTTCACGAGTTGACTAAATCGAAATCATCTTCATGGTTCAGACGGTCTTGTGTACGTTCATGGTTCAATAAGCCGGGATGTTAAGGGCAGTGGACCCATGAGTAAGGGGTGCAAGTATCTATTAGAAACCCCAAGAAAGATGCAGAGGAAGGCACTCCCCATGCATCATGCTGATTTATTTAATACTTCCCCTAGGGGAGATGAAGTGATTTTCAGGCCGAAGCGTTGTTGTTTCTCGAATTAAAAAATACCTACCGTCATTTCCTGAATCCCCCTCGCAAATTCCAAATTTACCCCACACCAAACCGCTGTATTTATATTCAGCCCTGTATAATAAGCACCAGAAATTACGCCAATCGGCGAAAGGAAGTATCAAAGAGAATTTAACGAAGAATTCGCGATATGAAGGTGCTGCAACACCCCCATACCGCTAACCACAACCAACTAGACAGGAGTTGAAAATGGCTGCGACGAATTTTAAGCCAGAGTTTACTGTTTGCAAAACAGAATCAGACGCTTTCACCGGCATGATTGAAAACCGCGAGCTGGTGCGCAAAAACAGCGCCTGCCGTCTTCACGGCAACCAGCCCAACGCTGCGCCCGTCCACCCTCGCGCGGAAACGCCGAAGGATAGTGCTGCCTGCTGCGAACTGTATACGCGCATAGACATGAAATATCTTCTTCTGGGCGGCGACTGGTTAACCCGTGCGGGCTTTATCAACGGAATGCCAGTGAAAATCCGCGCCATGAAAGACTGCATTGTGATTACGCCGCAGCATACAAGAGAATTATGGGGATGCCTGGAAGGTATGAGCGTGGTGAATATAAATAAGCAGAAAGTCGCCCAGTGGCTGAAGACGTTTCCGGGGGCGCTGAATGATACAGGCGATATACCGGCTGTTAAGCGTGGAACAGGTCAGGCGGTGTCGGAGTAATCGTGCTTCCCACCTCATGTAATCCTTGAAGCAATAAAACGGGCATGTCATCCCATGCCCGTTTTAAGTAAAAATCAATCACGCTTAACCTGCTCTTTCACCGCGTTAACCAGCGCAGCATGAAGTTCACCGACGGTTAAATCACATATAACAGGTTCGGGTATGCCATGTACCCAGCGGATAAACCGATAGATGCCAAAAAAATCTATGCCTTCACCCGTAAACAGATACTCATTCTCTGCGAGAGAGAACGTTTTCCTGTAGCCATCTTCTTCCGTGGCAAGCTGAACGCCAAACGCTTCTTCGCAGTCTTCCAGTAGGTCTTCGCCGTCGATACCGCAAATATGCAAATCGGCCTCAATCAACGTATTGCTATCGATAGGTTTACGATGCTCACCTGAGGAGTTTCGAACAACCTCAATGACTTGAGAGAGAGTGGGTTCCATAATGATGCTCTCCTTTAAAGCGGTAGAAATAATCGCCAGCGCTTCCCGGCGGTGCTCCGCTTGGTCGGACCGACAAGCACAACGTTATCCCGGCCCGAGAGATGTTTAAGTCGGTTCAGGCTATCGCCATATGATTCCAGGCATCTCTGTAAACGATATTCCTATCACAGTGTTTCCAGGTGATTGCCTCATATCTTAGCTCGATCGTCTCTGTATGCGTTCCTGTTCCAGAACCCGAGAACAGATTGGGTGTGATACCCGTGATTTTTACATTCTCGAGAATAATGTTGAAATATTCTCTCTCGATCCCTGCATCATCAATTTGATACATTTTGATCGTAGCCGATTTTAGCGTTTGGTTTTCACACAGTGCCCTGATGAGAATCGGTGTCGTTTTATCAAACTCTTTCTGAACGGCAATCGGTGTATGTATGCGGGTACCTGTTAGTCGGCCTGTATTTCCACTCACAGGAATGGTGAGGTGATGAGCGACCGCCTTTAATTCAATAGCACCAAACCGACCGGACACCATGGAACCTCCTACGACGGGTGAGCCATTAGCATCGGTTAACCAAAGATATGCTGGATTTGACATGATTATTCCTCATCTATTTTTACAAAAGAAGGTAGGTGCAACATCGCCACGACCCATATGAACAAGCCAATAATTTTCAGCGGCCATGGTTCAAGGACCGCTATACAAGCAAATGCACCGATGATCAGTAAGGGGCCCGATAACACATCCAGGATCCCGCCAAAAATACGTATCTTTCCTGGCAGGAATTTATTCATTACTAATGAAATAATGTAAGCGCTTAGGGTAATGATGCAAAAGACGATTGTTTTATTATGCCAGGTTTCGAATTCAACCCAGCAAAGGATATAGGCTAAAACTAAATATGAGCAAAGAAGCAGGTTTATAATTGGGGTGATAAACTTACTCATACGCGCCTGCCGTAGTGTGTGTAGTTAGTTTTTCATTAACTTTCTTCATGATTTGATTAAATACAGGCTTCCCTTCTGAATAACCTACATGGATAGCATCTACGAAAGGCTGGACGGCATCAGCGAATAGAAAATAAAGTAAGTCATAGTCTCTTGGTCTCAGAAGTTGATATACTTCTGGGGCTTCTGCTTTGAGTCTGTCAGATGTTCTAATTGATCGTTCAGCCATTCCCCCCAACAAAAGGAGTGTGCTCAGTGACGTGATTGGGTTACTTTTCCCTTTGAAAACAACAAACGTGAAGGACGTTCTTTCAATAACATGCTTTGCGATTGTTGATGCAATAATATTGGTTGATATTCTACCTGCAATTGAAGTTATTACAGATCTGTATATTTTATCCTGCTCATCCTCCGTTAAATATCTATTGAATACTTTAAAAATAATTTTAACTGCGTTGACAATGTTCTCATAATTCAAAATGTCGTTTTTTATGGCAGTAAACATTCGTATTCGTTGAGTTTCACGAGCATGCCTGGTATCCGTGTCAAAGATTCCATAGACCAGATATCCATAATCTAGCGGTACAGATAGTCCTCCATTTATAAGCCCAGTAACTGTATCAGGAGAAGCGATTATGTTGCATAATCTCCGGGCTATATCTTCTATATCAGCCATAGTATCCCTTTAAATGTATTATAAAGGGTAATATGAATGTGATATTAATGTAGATAAAGCAATTAATTATATCTAAACGACGAATTAAGAATTATTTGCGGCATTAATATTATATTAAATGAGATAATAAGCGGCTTTGTACTAACAGCACGCACTCCACCGCCCAACCTCAATCAACTCACCTCATCAAAACACCGGCACCCCCAGCCCAATCTTCACCTCCCTCAACGTCTCCTGCGTCACCCCCTGCGCCCGTTCGGTCCCGCGCTTCAGCATCGCCATCAGCTCCCCCTTATCTTGCATGTACATCGCCCTCCGCTCCCGCATCGGCGCAATCAGCTCCTGCAAGCACGCCTCCAGCTCGTTCTTACAAACCCGGTCACCCAGCCCGCCCGCCTGATAGTGCTCTTTCATCGCCGCCACTTTCTCCTTGTCCGGGTGAAACGCGTCGAGGTACGTAAACACCACGTTCCCCTCAATCTGCCCCGGATCGCTCACCTTCAGGTGGTTCGGGTCGGTGTACATGGCGCTGACCGCACGGTGAATGGTCTCTTCGCTGGCCGACAGGTGCAGCGTGTTGCCGAGCGATTTCGACATCTTGGCGCTGCCGTCGATGCCGGGCAGGCGGCTGGTGTCGCTCAGCATCGCCTTGCAGTGGCGCAGCACCGGGGCGGGCAGCAGGCTGTTCATCTTGTGCACAATCTCGTTGGTCTGCTCAATCATCGGCAACTGGTCGTCGCCGACGGGCACGCACTCGGCCTTGAACGCGGTGATGTCCGCCGCCTGGCTGATGGGGTAGGCCATAAACCCGACCGGCAGCGAGCGGGCAAAACCCTTCTGCATAATCTCGTTCTTCACCGTCGGGTTACGCTCCACGCGGGCGACGGTGACGATGTTCATATACAGCATCGTCAGCTCGGCGAGGGCGGGCAGGGCGGACTGCAGGCAGATCGTGGTCAGGTTCGGGTCGATGCCGGCGGCGAGGTAGTCGGCCAGCACTTCGGGGATGTTGTCGCGGATCTTCTGCGGGTTGCTGCCGTTGTCGGTCAGCCCCTGCAGGTCGGCAATCAGCACAAACTGGTTGTGCGTCTGCTGGAGCGCCACGCGCTGGCGCAGGGATCCGACGAAGTGGCCGAGGTGCAGCGGGCCGGTTGGGCGGTCGCCGGTGAGGATGGTCTGCGGGTTCATAAAGACTCCTTAACGTTGTAATGCCGAAAGGGGTCTTAGAAATGTGAAAGCCGCCTTTCGGCGGCTATCTGAAAATGGGGAAAACTACTCCGTGCCGCCTTTAAGAAGGCAACCACCAGCGGTTTACGGTGAGCACGGCGTGGTTTATGTTCATGCTTTTACCGTATCACGTCCGGCGCGAAAAACAAAAGGGCACGTCATGCTGCAATCACTCAACCACCTGACCCTTGCGGTCAGCGACCTGCAAAAAAGCGTTACCTTCTGGCACGAGCTGCTGGGCCTGACGCTGCACGCCCGCTGGAATACCGGGGCCTATCTCACCTGCGGCGAACTGTGGGTCTGCCTGTCGTACGACGAGGCGCGCCAGTATGTGCCGCCGCAGGAGAGCGACTACACCCACTACGCGTTTACCGTGGCGGAGGAGGATTTTGAACCCTTCTCGCACAGGCTGGAGCAGGCGGGCGTCACCGTCTGGAAGCAGAACAAAAGCGAGGGGGCGTCGTTCTATTTTCTCGACCCGGACGGGCACAAGCTGGAGCTGCACGTGGGCAGCCTCGCCGCGCGGCTGGCGGCGTGTCGCGAGAAGCCCTATGCGGGCATGGTGTTTACCTCAGACGAGGCTTGAGGCGCGCACTTTCAGCCTGCCCGCCAGCGTCACGTGCGTGGCGGCATCTTCCTGATTGCACAGGTACTCCACCGCCAGCCGTCCCAGCTCGCTGTAGGGCAGTTGAATACTGGTCAGCGGCGGGGTGAGCTGCTCGGAGATCTTCTGGTCGTCGTAGCCCGCCAGCAGCATGTCTTCTGGGATGCGTACGCCGTTCACCGCCAGCGCCTGATAGCAGCCAATCGCCAGCCAGTCGCTGGCGCAGAAGATGGCGTCCGGGCGCTCGGCCAGTTCCAGCAGGGATGTGGTGGCGGTAAAGGACTCGCTGAACTGCCAGTTGGTCTGGCGCACCAGGCCGTCGTCGCACGCGAGTCCGGCCTGCTGCAGCGCGGCCTGGTAGCCCGCCAGACGCTGGCGCGAGGCCTCCATCCAGCTCTCGCCGGTGATGTGGGCGATGCGCGTGGCCCCGCAGGCGATGAGGTGTTTCGTCACCTGGAAGGCGTTGGCGTAGTCGTCCGGGATAAACGACGGCAGCAGCGGCGAGCCGGGGTCGCGCTGGTTGAGCAGCACCAGCGGGATGCGGGTGCAGTCCTGGAAGGCCGTCATGTCCACCAGCGTGGTGACCGGAGAGGCGAGAATAATCCCGATGCAGTTGCGCTTCTCCAGCTGGCGGATGATGTTCAGCGCCAGCTCGATGTCGTCGCCGTAGTCGTAGACGGTGAGCAGTGTCTCGTTGCGCCACGCGGCTTCCCGCGCCTGGCTGATGGCGTCGATAAACGGGTCGAAGCTCTGCATGGAGCTCACCAGCAGGGCGATCTCCTCCTGGTTGCGCGGGGCGTGAACGGCGGGGAGGCGGTCGTAGCCGAGCTCGGTAGCGACGTTAATCACCCGCTGGCGGGTGTCGTCGCTGAGCTTGATGTTGCGGGACTGGTTAAGCACCAGCGATACCGTCGCCTGCGACACCCCTGCCGCCCGCGCAATATCGTTCATCGTCACTTTCGTTTTTCGCTTCATCCGTCCTCTCCCTTTCGCGACTTCGCATCATACCCTAACCGCACGCTTTAGCGCCGTCGATCACGTTTCTCATTCATCGAAGCGTGAACTTTGTGAGGGGCATCGCTTTTCTAAACGCCGCGATTTGCGCATTTATCCTGCAACTAATATTTATTAGCTAAATATTATCAGTAAGAGGACGCGTAATGAAAGAGCAGTGGAGCAGGGAGCAGGCCCAGGCTTGGTATGAGCAAAAGGGCTGGCTGTGCGGGTTTAACTATCTGCCGTCGACGGCGGTGAACTGGACCGATATCTGGCAGGCAGAGACCTTCGATGCCGCAACCATTGACCGCGAGCTCGGCTGGGCGGCGGACGCGGGCTATAACACCCTGCGCATCAACCTGCCGTTTATCGTCTGGGAGCACGACCGCGACGGGCTGATGGCGCGCATCGACCGCTTTTTGACGATTGCCGACGGCCACGGGTTCAGCACCATGCTGACCCTGATGGACGACTGCGGCTTCTCCGGCGACGAGCCGTACCTCGGCCCGCAAAAGCCGCCGGTACCGGGCAAGCACAACAGTCAGGCGGCGGCGAGCCCGGGACGCGACAAGGTGTGCGATCCCGACTGTTGGCCGCAGATTGAGCGCTATATCCGCGACGTTGTCCGCCAGTTTCACGACGACAAGCGCGTGCTGCTGTGGGATCTCTACAACGAGCCGGGCAACCGCGGTATTTTCGCCACCGGCACGCAGGAGGTGCAGTACGACGCGAAGCTGGAGACCTGCGCCCACGCGCTGATGAAGCTGGCGTTCCAGTGGGTGCGTGAAGAAGATCCGACCCAGCCGCTCACCGTCTGCGCGTGGCGTCTGCCGCCGGAAGAGGAGGGCGAGACGTTCTTCCAGCATCCGCTGGACCAGACCGCGCTGGCGCTCTCGGACGTGGTGAGCTTCCACGCCTACACCCACACCGGGCGCATGACGGCGATTATTCAGCAGCTGCAGGCGCTTGGTCGTCCGCTGTTTTGCACCGAATGGCTGGCGCGCCACGTGGGCAGCACCATCGAAGAGCAGCTTCCGCTGATGTACGCGGCGAAGGTCGCGCCGTACCAGTGGGGTCTGGTGCGTGGCAAAACCCAGACGTGGCTGCCGTGGCCGGTGGTGATGAAGGAGTCCACGGACTACTGCCGCCTCTGGTTCCACGACGTGTTTGAGGAGAACGGCATTCCGTTCTCGCGCCGTGAAATCGCCCTGATGCAGCAGCTACGCAAGATCGCCCCGAAGGCACAAGGCTAATAATATCGACTCGGCGGCCGACCGCCGGGCAACCAGGCAGGCATATAACAATGGCAATGACAATGAAAATACCGTCTCGCGAGTTGTGGTCATATTTTGGTTATGGATTAGGTCAGTGTTTTAGCTTTGGTTTAGTGGGTTCGTTTATTAACTATTTTTACACCGACGTGCTGGGGATCTCGGCGCTGGCGGCGAGCACCATCTTCCTGATTGCCCGCGCGTGGGACGCGGTTCACGATCCGCTGTTTGCCAGCATTATGGACACCATTAACAGCCGGTTCGGCAAGTTTCGCCACTTTTTGCTGATCGCGCCGCTGCTGATCACCGGCGTCACGCTGCTGTCGTTCTATAAAATCGAAGCGGACATGACCACCAAAATCCTCTACGCCGGGGTGACCTACATCCTGTGGGGGACGCTGTACGCCATCTCCGATATCCCGTTCTGGTCGATGTCGTCGGTGATGACCAACGACTCCGCCCAGCGCACCCGCGCGGTGACGGCGGCGATGCTCGGGGTGAACGCGGGGATTGCCTGCGCCAATATCTTCTTCCCGAAGCTGGCGGCGTTTTTCGCCCAGTACAGCAATGACAAAGGCTACTTTATGGCGGCGCTGGTGATGATGCTGGTGGGCCTGCCGCTGATGCTCAACGGCTTTATGCAGATCAAAGAGCGCGTGCCGCCGAGCCCGGAGAAGGTGACCATCCGCGACACCTTCCACAACCTGCGCCAGAACAAGCCGCTGTTTATCGTCCTGCTGTCGTTCTTCTTCTGCGTGTTCCACAACGTGGCGGGCGGTCTCTATATCTACTTCTTTATCAATAACCTGGGCGACGGCAGTCTGCAGATGGCGATTGGCGTGATGGGAATTGTGGCGGCGGTGCTGTGCCTGGTCGCGCCGATGCTGACGCGGCGGATGCAGAAGCGGAAGCTGTTTATGATCCTCTGCGGGCTGGACGTGGCGGTGCGCGTGGTGATGTGGTTTGTCGGGTATCAGCAGGTGACGATGCTGTTCATTCTGCTCGGCCTGAGCACGCTGTTCGTGATGATGACCAACATCCTCACCTCGTCGATGATTGCCGACACCATCGAGTACGCGGAGTACCACACGAACAAGCGCTGTGCTGCGATCACCTTCTCCGGGCAGACCTTTACCGGCAAGATGTCGGTGGCGGTGGGAGGCGGGCTAATCGGCGTGTTCCTGACGATGATCGGCTACGTGCCGCAGGCGCAAATCCAGAGTGAAGGCGTGCTGTCGGGGCTGTTCTTCGGGATCTGCCTGCTGCCGGCGATTGGGTCGCTGATCCGCATGGGCTTTATGTCGCGCTTTACCTTCACCGAGGAGAAGCACGCGGAGATTTGTCGGTTGCTGGCGGAGCGCAGGCATCATATAGAAAATAGCCGTGCGGAGAATAAGCGGCTGGAGCGCCCGGCTCCGGCGAACTAATCCAGGTGGGCGCCTGTCATACAGGCGTCCACTTCAGAACTTAATTCACGTCAGCTATCCCACAGCAATCATGGGCTAATTTCAATAATTGCTGAGTCATTGTGACGGCATCTGCTGCTAAATCAACGGTGGCAAAGTGGATTTTATGCCCCTGTACCTCAACGAATTCGGAGAGCATTACGTCGACGGCTGGATGAAGTAATAATCCAGCCGAACGGAGAGATAGCGGGTCTGTTCGATTCTCCTGCGTGCGCAGATAGGTATACATCTGGTAGATATAACCGCTGCGCAAGCTCTGATCGCGATACCAGCCTTTAATCAGAATGTTATTAAATTTAGTGTCGATGATGATGCGCTGTGCAGGTTGCCTGTGCTCAAGAATGATGTCCGAGTTCATGGTTGGGAAAATACTTTCGCTCCCTGCACTGTGAGAGGTTAATCTCCATTTCAACTCTTTTCCGGCAGTGACTGTCCAGTCTTTTTTGGGAAGATGGACGTGATAGAAACCCGCCATACTTTTCTCGAACAGTTTACGCATCCAGTAAGGATCATCAGACGGCGTTGGCAACAGTTTTTGCCCCGCAATTTGTGTTGGTAGCCATAATTCAAATGCCAGCTGCGCGGCATCTACCATGGCTTTATCCGCCGCATCGTGGCTACCAAAGCGCGTGATTGACGGCAGTTCACCTTTGCTGGGCATAGCGCCCTCGATACCTCTACGACGCAAATTGACTGCCATTGCGCGACATTGCGCAGCCAGCGTGCCGTCGCTGAGCAGTGGAACAAGGTGCTCTAGCGCAGAGCGAACATAGCGATTTCGTGGTGTATCCAGCGTCATTTCCTGAAACTGACACGCTACCTGTGCCCGCTCAAGCAATTGTCGACTGGTTGTACGCAGAACATCAATGCGTCCTCTTACCCTGTTAAGCGTGGCGCGGCGTGTTTGGTATCCCATACTTAACTGCCTTAACAGCCGCTGTTCTACTTCGTGAAGCAGGATTCTGGCTACCAGCGCCGGGATCTCCTCCGGGTTGTTTTCAGCGGCAACCATGCTGCGCCCGTGGTGGCGAAACAGACTGGAGGCGTACAGCATCAATAGCCAGATGTTGCGCAAAGGAATACGCGATACAGCTGCCCGAGCCTGCGTATCGCCACGTTCAGCAAGATCGGTCATACGCTGAGAAGTCCTTTTCTGGCATCAAGGACTTTCTCCGGCGCATCGAACCAGTATTCGGCAAGTAAAGGGCAGATTTCGGTTTCGACAACCTGCTCGTACCAGGCCATCCCGTCGTCAATTTTCAACCCCGTGGGTGGGGTAAAATAGCTATGCCCGATGCAAAACTGTGGCCCTAGCGCCGCATCCCTGGACAATTTTTCATTTAACGCGGTTAACTGGGATTCGATAAGGGCTAATGTTTCCAGACTCACATTAAACCGTTGGTTAACCCACTTTTTCCACGCGTCGTTAAATTCGGGCTTAAGATCAATAAACGCAAAGCGGCGCCGTAATGCCAGGTCTAGCAGGGCAAGCGAGCGGTCAGCGATATTCATCGTCCCGATGATGTACAGGTTTTCAGGAATGTATGTTTTTTCGTCCATATCCGATCGGTATGAAAGCTCAAGCGCCTCATTCGGTGTGCGTTTATCCGCCTCCATCAGCGTCAGCGTTTCGCCGAAAATTTGCGCAGGGTTGCCCCGATTAATCTCTTCAATGATGACCACGTATTTAGTCGTCGGATCGTTTACTGCTCTGTCTATCGCATGGAGAAAAGGCCCGTCTACCAGTGCTAAACGTCCTTCATTATTAGGACGCCAGCCGCGAATAAAATCTTCGTAGGAGAGGGTAGGGTGGAACTGCACCGCGCTGATGCGTTTAGAGGTTTCCTCGCCCATCAGGCAATATGCCAGGCGGCGAGCAAGCCAGGTTTTACCGGTTCCCGGCGGGCCCTGCAGGATCAGGTTTTTTTTGGCCTGTAGCCGCTGAAGGATGAGTTGGATTTTATCCTCTTCTAAAAAGCAGCCTTCGTCGATCAAATTGCTTATCGCGTAAGGCTTGTAAGGGATTTCAGCGGGCACGTTCTCTTCAACCGTTTCCTCGGTGATGCTTTGCAATTCACCTTTATCGAAGTTGAGATATTCATAGTTACCGGGGGTCTGAAACTCCAGTTCATCATCATCACGTAGTTTTTGCAGATAATATGAAATGGACGATTCAACTGTATTGTTATTGGGGTAATCCGCCTTAATCTCATCCAGATAAGCCTCTTTTAACTCCCTCAAGGAGAAGTATGGGCTGTCTTTTTTCAGGCACAGTAGTTTGATTTTATTAAGCAAATACGCTTTCCATGTCAGCCGCTCGACTTCATCATTTGACTGATGTAAATCGATATTCCATGCCGCCAGAGAGAGTTCGGGGAAGGAGTGAACCGGGTAGTTTGGCTGGGTAAAAGCCTTTTTGAGCGCCAGGGCTACGGTCTGATAGTTGTGTCCGCTGCAGCGCCCTTTGGCACCTTTTTTAATGATTTTAATATTCAGGACTTTCTGGATGTAGTACTGAGACTGGCTATCCAGCGTAGGATAGAACCAGGGGCGTAGCCAGTACAATCCCATCGTCAGGTTCCAGCCAACATTGCGCACGTTAGATGCGGCGTCATAAGACAAGAGGAAGTCCGTGGGATCGGCGTTTGGGGTGTCGGCGAAGGAGATTGCCTGAGAAAACATTTCCCACAGCGTATCGATGTCTTCTGGCTTACGTGATTTCTCATAGCCAAAGAACCATGACTTCTGATTGTTCAGCAGCGGAATACCGTCGAACGATTCAGGAACCGGTTCGCGAACGCCTATCAGTTTTGCCAGGCTGGCTGCGATATTTCTTCGGTTGGTAACGGTAAGTGAGCGATTAAACAAGCCCATAGTGGTAAAAGGACAAATGTCTTTCAAAGGATGGGGAGCGCCATTAGCGGGCTTGTCTTGCAGGTGTGACATACTGCCAATCTCAGCAGCAATGCGGTGAATGCCCGCCACCAACTCCTCTCTTCGATTTCGCCAGGTCAGTAGCTGAGAGGCAAATGTCTGATAAAAGTCTGCCCATGCGAATCTGACGTCTTGCTCAACTGCGTCCATATGCTCTCCAGTAAAATTTCAGGCTTCTGTAACCTGGCGACTGAATTTTACGGGATTGTAAGCCTTAATGAATAACTACCTAAAACAGTGATCTATAAGGGCATGCCGGAACGACATGCCCTCAGACCATCTTACAGCGACTTCACAAACGCCAGCAGATCTTCGTTGAGCTGGTCCTGGTGGGTCAGCGCGAAGCCGTGCGGCGCGTTGTCGTACACCTTCAGCGTGGCGTTTTTGATCATCTCTGCTGCCAGCTTGCCGGTGCTTTCAAACGGCACGATCTGGTCGTTGCTGCCGTGGATCACCAGCGTCGGCACGTCGATTTTCGCCATATCCGGGCGGAAGTCGGTTTCGCCGAACGCGGTCACGCAGTCGATGGTGCCCTTCAAAGACGCCAGTAGGGCGATGTTCAGCGTCTGGGTCAGCGCACCGGCAGAGACGGTCTGCCCGGCGTTGATGCCGTAGAACGGGGTGGCGAAGTCGCTGATGAACTGGGCGCGATCTTTACGCAGCCCGTCGCGAATGCCGTCAAACACGCTCTGATCCACACCCTGCGGGAAGGAGTCGGATTTGCCGAAGATCGGCGTCACCGCGCCCAGCAGCGCCAGACCGGCCACGCGCGCGCTGCCGTAGTTGTTGATGTAGCGGGTCACGTCGCCGCCGCCCATGGAGAAGCCCACCAGCGTCACGTCCTGCAGGTCCAGGGCGGTAATCAGGTCGTTAATGTCGGACGCAAAGGTGTCGTAGTCGTAGCCGTTCCACGGCTGATCCGAGCGGCCAAAGCCGCGACGGTCAAAGGCGATGGCGCGGAAGCCGCGCTCGGCCAGGTAGTTCAGCTGGCTGTCCCACATGTCGCCGTCCAGCGGCCAGCCGTGGCTGAAGAGAACCGGTTTGCCCGCGCCGCAATCTTTGTAGTAAATCTGCGTGCCGTCTTTTGCCTTAAACGTTGCCATAGTGTGTTCCTGTGCAGGTGATGATTAGGGTTATACCGGCGCGACCAGGTAGCGTATTGCCGGTGATGTTGTGCCCTGATGAAAAGCCAGAACGCGGCTCTGCAGCAGGAGGTCATTCATGGTGTGGCGCTCCTGCTGGCGCAGATGCTCAATCCACGAGCCCATCAGGAAGGTCTCAATAAACAGGCCGGGGCGCTCAATATCTTCGTATACCGCCCAGCTCATCGCCCCGGCGCGGCGGCGCACCCGGCGCAGCTCGTGGACCGCCTCCAGGAAGGCTTTTGCGTTGTGCGGGTCGATGATGTACTCGTGCGAGACCAGCACCGGGCCGCGCTCGTTCGGCAGGTCGATCTCCACGCCGTCCAGCGGCTGGCCGCTGAGGTCGAGGTTCAGGTCAGGATCTTTGCCCAGCTTCCAGCGGAACACCGTCGCGCTCGCCAGCACCATCCCCAGCGTGGCGACCACCAGCGAGGTCGGGGTGCCGAACTGCGACGCGATCTGCCCCCAGATGGCGCTGCCCGTGGTCATCGAGCCGAAGAACACGGTCAGGTACACCGCCAGCGCGCGGGCCTTCACCCAGCGGGCGGCGCTGCGCTGCGCGCCGAGGTTCAGCGTTGAAAGCACCGCAATCCACGCGAAGCCGGTGAAAAACTCAAACAGGTTGAGCAGCCAGAAGTGGCGTACGAACGCCAGCGCCAGCATGGTGAGAGCGAAGGTCAGGCTGGCGGCCACCATCAGGCGGTCGGCGTTCAGCCGCTGGCGCAGACGGGGCAGCAGGATGGCCCCGGCAATCGCCCCCAGGCCAATGCACGCCAGCATCACGCCGTAGCCCGCCGGGCCTAAGCCCAGCTCGCGGCGCGCCACCAGCGGCAGCAGGGCCCAGCCCGCGCTGCCGAAAACGAAGAACGCTACCGTGCGCACCAGCACGTTGCGCAGCACCGGCGCGGCGTGCACGTAGCGAATCCCGGAGCGCACCGCAGAGAAGAAGTGCTCCGGCGGCAGACGCTGTATGGACGGGGCCGGACGCCAGCGCCACAGCACCCACGCCACGCCGACCACGGACAGCGCGTTCAGGGCAAACACCATCCACGGCCCGGCGAGCGACAGCAGAAAACCGCCCAGCGCGGGGCCAATCGCCCGGCTGATGTTCACCCCGAGCGAGTTGAGCGCCACGGCGGCGCCCAGCTCGGGCTTGCTCACCAGATCGGGCACCACGGCCTGGAACGGCGGCGAGCTCATCGCCGCGCCCACGCTAAGCAGGAACGTCGCCACCAGCAGCACGGTGGGGGTGACGTGTCCGGTGAAGGAGAGCGCCGTCAGCCCGGCGGCGGCGATGAACACCCATAATTGAGAGAAGAGCAGGTATTTACGTCGGTCGACGATGTCCGCCATCACCCCGGACGGCAGGGCGAAGAGGAACATCGGCAGGCTGCTGGCCGCCTGTACCAGCGCGATGTCCAGCGGATCGGCGCTCAGGGTCAGCATGCTCCAGTTGATGCCGACGTCGCTCATCCATGAGCCGACGTTAGAGACCACCGTGGCGATCCACAGCATGCGGAATACCGGCTGGCTCAGCGGCTGCCAGGGTGAAACCGTCGGTGCGGGCGTCGTCTCGACGTGGGCGTCGCGAACGTCGTTAACCTGGGTCATGCAAACCTCTCCGTTGCCTTACGCTGCAGCCGCCACTGGCCCGGCCCGGTGAGGGCGAGGGTGGTGAAGATAATCAGCAGCAGCCAGCCAAACTGCCCTTCGGCAATCGACCAGTTCGGGTGGACCGCCAGCATCGCCACCAGCAGCACGGCGATAACCGGCAGGCACGCCAGGCGGGTGTAAACCCCCGCAATGATAAACAGCGGGCAGATCACCTCGGCGACAATCGCCGGGATCAGGCTGGCGTAAGGCCCGAAGCCGAACGGATCTTCAATGCGCGTCAGCTCTTCGCTGAAGTGCAGCACCTTCGGCAGGCCGTGCACGTACAGCAGCAGCAGGCTGCCGGTCAGGCGCAGGAAGAACAGCCCCAGGTCGACCCGGGGCGGAGCAAAAGTGTTTTTCATCAGAATGCAAAGCAGCTGCAGCCCAGCGCCCCCCAGAAAGCGTTATCGTCGGACACCGGCATCTCTGACGTGCGGGCGAAATCATGCTGGTGGCTGTGAACCCCGCACGGGCCGCTGCAGTGATGGATAGGGCTCATGCCGACGCGTGCGGCCTGCGGCGGCGCGCTGCGGTAGTGGCCCGGCACCTTGACCACCGGGGACCACTCGGGCAGGACCGGAATGGCCGGTGGCGCAAGCGGGCCAAAGCTGCCTGCGGCGTAGACGATGTCGCCGTTCACCACCGTCAGGACGGACTCGATGCCTTTGATCTCCTCTTCCGGCACGCGGAAGTAGTCTTTGCTCAGCACCGCCAGGTCGGCGAGCTGGCCGACCTTGATCTGCCCCTTCTGGTTCTGCTCGCTGGAGAACCACGCGCTGCCCTGGGTCCAGAGCATCAGGGCGGTATCGCGATCCAGACGGGCGCTGTGATCGTACATCTGCATCCCGCCGACGGTACGACCGGAGACCAGCCAGTAGAGCGCGGTCCACGGGTTGTAGCTCGCCACGCGGGTGGCGTCCGTCCCTAAGCCTACCGGCACGCCGGTCTCGAGCATTTTCGCCACCGGCGGCGTGTGGCGGGTGGCTTCGATGCCGTAACGCTCGGCGAAGTATTCGCCCTGGAAGGCCATGCGGTGCTGGACGGCAATGCCGCCGCCCAGTGCTTTGATGCGGTCGATGTTGGCCTGGGTGACGGTTTCAGCATGGTCGAAGAACCAGTGCAGGCCGTTGAACGGAATGTCGCGGTTCACCTTCTCGAAGACGTCCAGCATGCGGCTGATGGATTCGTTATAGGTGGCGTGCAGGCGGAACGGCCAGCGGTGCTCCACCAGGTGGCGCACCACGCGCTCCAGCTCGTCCTCCATGCCCGGCGCGAGGTCCGGGCGCGGCTCGAGGAAGTCTTCAAAATCGGCGGCGGAGAAGACCAGCATCTCACCCGCGCCGTTGTGGCGGAAGAAGTCGCTGCCCTGGCCCGGCGTGAGCATGTCGGTCCATTTTTCAAAGTCTTCCAGCTCGTGGCCCGGACGCTGGGTAAACAGGTTATAGGCGATGCGGATGGTCATCTGCTTTTTCTCGTGCAGCTCGGCAATCACCTCGTAATCTTCCGGGTAGTTCTGGAAGCCGCCGCCCGCGTCGATGGCGCTGGTCAGGCCCAGGCGGTTCAGCTCGCGCATGAACTGGCGGGTGGAGTTGACCTGCTGCTCCAGCGGCACCTTAGGCCCTTTGGCCAGCGTGGCGTAGAGGATCATGGCGTTCGGACGGGCAATCAGCATCCCGGTCGGGTTGCCGTTGGCGTCGCGCTGGATCTCGCCGCCCGGCGGGTTTGGCGTGTCTTTGGTGTAGCCGACCACCTTCAGCGCGGCGCGGTTGAGCAGGGCGCGGTCGTACAGGTGCAGGATGAAGACCGGAGTGTCCGGCGCGGCGTCGTTAATTTCGTCCAGGGTCGGCATCCGGCGCTCGGCAAACTGGAACTCGGTCCAGCCGCCCACCACGCGCACCCACTGGGGCGACGGCGTGCGCAGCGCCTGCTCTTTCAGCATCCGCAGGGCATCGGCCAGGGACGGTACGCCCTCCCAGCGCAGCTCGAGGTTGTAGTTCAGCCCGCCGCGGATCAGGTGCAGGTGGGAGTCGTTCAGGCCGGGGATGGCGGTGTGGCCTTTTAAGTCGACCACCTTAGTGCCGTCGCAGTGGTGTTGCATCACCTCGGCGACGGTACCCACTTCCAGAAATTTTCCGTCGCGCACGGCAACGGCTTCCGCGACGGGGTTCTCGCGATCGACGGTGTGAAACTGGCCGTTAACCAGAATGAGATCGGCTTTACCGAGGGTAACCATAAACTGCTCCTGACTGAGAGGGGAATGGTCAGGATTATGGGAACCGGTTTCGGCAAAGATCCAGTTATACAATAGGATAGGTATACCAAAGTATAACTATACCTAAGGTTAACTATACGAAGAGATAATTACGCGCAGGGACGGAAAACCGCAGGATGAGGGTGACTTTATCGTCGCGGCGCTCGCGGCGATTTCACCCTTAACCACTGGAAAATGCTATGACCTCTTCAAAGCTCGAAGTGTTAACCCCTGCGAACTGTCAGATAATCTTTATCGATCACCAGCCACAGATGGCATTTGGCGTGCAGTCTATTGACCGCCAGGTGCTGAAAAACAACACCGTGGCGCTGGCGAAAGCGGCCAAAGTGTTCAACATCCCGACCATCATCACCACCGTTGAGACCGAAAGCTTCTCTGGCAATACCTATCCTGAACTGCTGGACGTGTTCCCGGGCCAGGACATCCTGGAGCGCACCTCCATGAACTCCTGGGACGACCAGAAGGTGCGCGACGCGCTGAAGGCCAACGGCAAGAAGAAGGTGGTGGTTGCCGGCCTGTGGACCGAAGTGTGCAACAACAGCTTCGCCCTGTGCGCGATGCTGGAAGGCGATTACGAAATTTATATGGTGGCGGACGCGTCCGGCGGCACCTCCAAAGAAGCCCACGACTACGCGATGCAGCGCATGATCCAGGCGGGCGTGATCCCGGTGACCTGGCAGCAGGTGATGCTGGAGTGGCAGCGCGACTGGGCGCGTAAAGAGACCTACACCGCGGTGATGGATATCGTGCGCGAGCACTCCGGCGCGTACGGCATGGGCGTGGATTACGCCTACACCATGGTGCACAAAGCGCCGTCTCGCCAGAAGAGCGAGCACCGCACCTTAGCGCCGGTCCCGGCTCGCTAAGTTCCGCTGGCGGGCTGGTCCCTCATCCGGCTCGCCGCTGCCTCTTTCTCTGGAGTTCACAATGAGTACAGGGCTGATATCCCTTGCCGCAGGCGTGTTGATTGGCCTGATGTATGCCGTGCTGAAGGTGCGCTCCCCCGCGCCGCCCGCGCTGGCGCTGATTGGCCTGCTGGGGATGCTGGCGGGTGAACAGGCGACGCGGCATCTGTTATCCCGCGACGGCGCGCCCCCTCCTCAGGTGACCGTTCCGCAGGCCAACTCGCAGACGGGAGCGTCCTCATGAAAGCATGGATAATTTCGCTGGTGTGCGGCGTGGCTGCTGGGGTAATTTACGCTCTGCTCGACGTCCATTCCCCGGCGCCGCCGGTTGTCGCTCTGCTTGGCCTGTTTGGCATGCTGGTGGGCGAACAGCTCATCCCGGTGGGACGGCGTTTACTGAGTCGCGAACCGCTTACCCTCGCCTGGTTTCGTCACGAATGCGTGCCGAAAATCAGCGGCACGGCGCCCCCTGCGCCCGCGAAGGACGATCGCGACGTTTAATGATTGACCAGAGGAATCACAGCATGACGCTGCCGTGGCGCATTGCCATCATTGATGACGAACGTTCCGTCCGCAGCGGGCTGAGTAATCTCCTGGAGTCGGAAGGCTATTCGACCGATACGTTTGATTCGGCAGAGGTATTTCTGAGCCATCCGCTCGCCCTGTCCGGCGCGGCGCTGGTGATCGCCGATATCAAGCTGCGGGGCATGAGCGGCCTGGAGCTGTTTGACAAGCTGCGGCTGCTGGCCGTACCGCCGCCGCCCGTGATCTTTATCTCCGGTCATGCTGATGAAAATATACAGCGGTACGCTCTCAGCCAGGGCGCCGCTGCTTTTTTGCGTAAGCCCATTAACATCGATATTCTGCTGGATCATATTCAGCGGGAGCTGGCCCGCCGACAATAAGGATCGCGGATGAACGAAAACGAGCAGCCTGCATTCTGGCCCGCCCAGGGGAATCTTCATCAGGGGCGGGTTTTTGTCCTTAAAGAGGATGTGATTTTTACCGTGCTGGCGCAGGAGGGTGGAATTGCCTGGATGCACGCGCGACATCCTCATTCCGGCGGCTCGTTCATTATCGCCACCGCGGTCAGCGACGAAGAGGAAGAGCGAACCACCCGGCTGCTCAAAAACGAGTTTGCGCTGCGCGATATGCTGCAGGACAGCTGGGCCATTCGCGCCGTCGCGTCCACCCAGTACCGGGGGCGCTTCGCGCTGGTGTACGCCCCGTTTTCCTTTGAGCTGCTGGCGCGACGCGCGGGCAGGGCGATCTCGGGGATCGCGCGCTTTATCGAGATGGCGATCCAGATCTGCGTTCCCCTGCGCCAGATGCATCTGCAAAACCTGATCCACGGCGATATCAAGCCCGGCAGCATTTTTGTTCAGCACGATGCCACCTGCCGTCTGGGCAGCTTTGGCCTCTCCTGTACTCTCTCCGATGCTTTCTCCCAGACCCGGCTTGCCGTGTCGGGCGGTACGCCCGCCTGGATGTCGCCGGAGCACACCTCCCGCACCCAGCGCCCCGTTGATAACCGCAGCGATCTCTACAGCCTCGGCATGGTGCTGTATGAACTTCTGACCGGCCGCCTGCCGTTTGAGCTGGGGGAAGACGACCAGACCAACTGGGCGCACTACCACATTGCCTCTGAGCCGCTGGCCCCGGACGCGATCCGCCCGGACGTGCCGGAAATGCTGTCGACCATCATCCTGAAGCTGCTGGAAAAGCACCCCGATAACCGCTACCAGACGGTCGACGGGCTGATTGCCGACCTCCGCCGCTGCCAGGCGACGTTGACCTGTGAGGGGGAGATCGTCGCCTTTACCCCCGGCCAGCAGGACCGCACCCCGGCGATCCATCTGGCGGATTCCCTGTTCGCGGCCCATCCGCAGGCGAACGACGTCATTGCCGCGTTTGAGCGGGTGGGGCTGAACCGCGTGCCGGAGCTGGTGACGATCGGCGGGCCGTCGGGGATCGGCAAATCCTCGCTCATCGCGACGGCGCTCAAAACGCTTCAGCAGCGCACGGTGCTGCTGGCGGTGGGCAAAGTCGATCAGTTTTCGCCGTCGCTGCCCTATGGCGTATTAAGCTCCGCGTTCCGTACCCTGACGCTGCACCTGCTCGGGCTGCCGGCAGACGAGGTGGCGAAGTGGAAAATCCGCCTCTCGCGCGCCCTTGAAGGGTATGAGGAGCTTGCCGTCAGCCTGGTGCCCGAGCTGGGCCTGCTGCTTGAGAGCAGGCCGCGCTTCTCGGCGGATACGTTTTCGATTGATGCCCGGGCGCGCTTCAGCCATATGGTGCTGGCGCTGGTGAAGGCCTTTGCCTCGCAGGGCTGCCCGCTGGTGCTGGTGCTCGACGATCTCCAGTGGAGCGACCCCGCCAGCCTGCATACGCTGAACTATCTGCTGGTGAACTGCGGCGCTGTTCCGCTGCTGGTGGTGGTGGCCCACCGCGATATCAGTTCCGTGTCCGACGCCGCCCTGCAGGCGCTGCTGGCAGGCCTGCCGGAGGCGGCGCAAAACGCGAGCGAGATTGTCCCGCAGGCGCTTTCCGTGAAAGCGGTGGCGCGCTGGCTGGCGACGGTATTTCGCACCCGCAGCGCGGCGACGACCGATCTCGCCACGCTGATCCATGAGAAGACCGGCGGCAACCCGCTCTTCGTGCACGAGTTTTTCCGCCGCATCGTCGACGACGGTCTGGTGGTGCACAACAAATATCAGGACAAGTGGCACTACGATCTGCAGGCGATCCGCGCCAGGCATTACACCGAAAACGTCGTCACTCTGGTGCTGGAGCAGCTCGAAGAGCTGCCCGACGAGACGCGCCGCCTGCTGGGCAGCATCGCCTGCCTCGGCGGCACGGGCGAGATGGAGATGATCTGCCGCGTGGTGGGCCTGTCGATGGCGGAAATGCGCTATGCGCTGCACCCGGCGGTGATGGCCCAGCTCATCGTGCTGACGGAAAAAAAGTACGCCTTCACCCACGACCGGGTGCAGGAGGCGGCCTTTGCGCTGCTGGATCGCCATGAGAAAAGCCATATTCACCTGACCACCGCCAGCCTGCTGGCCGACGCCGCGCGTCAGGCGGCGGGGAACGAGCTGCTGTTCCGCGCCGTTCACCACGTCACGGCCGCGCTGGACAGCATCCAGCCCGTGCCGCAGCGCCAGAGGTTCCGCGAGCTGAGCCTGCTGGCCGCGCGACGCGCGAAGCGTTCGGGAGATTACCTTTCGGCGCTCGGCTATATCCAGACCGCCAGAGCGCTGGGCAACGCCGGGACGGTGTCAGACTTTATGCTCGATATCGAAGAGGCGGGCTGCGAGTTTGCGCTGGGGCATCTGGAGCGCACCCGCGAGCTGTGTGACGCCATTCTCGGCTGCCCCGGCGGGCTGACCGAAAAGGCGCTGGCGGCCAACCTGCTGGTGGAGGTGTACATTCGTCAGTCGGACAGCCGTCTGGCGCTGGAGGCGGCGCTCTGCTGGCTGGGGGTGTTTGGCATCCAGATTGGCCGCTATCCGGAAGACGCCGACTGCGACGAGGCCTGGGAACGCTTCTGCAACCGCGCGAATGACGCGCCGCAACATCTGTTTGCCCCGCTGTCGCGGATGGATAACCCGGAAACCGAAGCGGTGATGAACCTGCTCTACAGCGCCAGCATTTGCGCCAGCTTCATCTGCCCGCGCCTGCACTTTTTGCTGCTCTGCCGCATGATGCACCTGACCCTCGACCACGGCATTACCGGCGCGTCCACCACGGCGATGGCCTGGTTTGGCGTGCTGATGGGCCACCGCTACGCCGAGTACCGCCTCGGGTTCCAGTACGGCACCCTGGCCCGCGAGCTGGTCAATCGCCACGGCTACGATGCCTTCGAAGCCAAAACCCTGCTGCCGCTCGACCAGCTCAGCGTCTGGACCCAGCCTTTATCGTTTACCATCGAGTGCGCGAAGGCCTGCTTCACCTCGGCGGTGACCCACGGGGATATGACGATGGCCTGCTTTGCGGCCTGCCACCAGGTGATCAACTTCCTCTCGCGGGGCGATCACCTGGACGGGGTGCTGACCAGCATCGATCGCGGCCTGGCGTTCGTGCGTAAAACCCACTTCCAGGACGTGGAAACCATTTTGATGGTTCAGCGCGGGTACGTTGAATTTCTGCGCACGCCGGTCATCGGCACCTGGACCGCATCGCAGGTATTGCCTGAGGCGCTGCTTCCCGCGTCGCCGGAGCAGGCTCCGGAGCACACCTCCACCATGCTGTTCTGGTACTGGCTCTACCGCGGCATGGCGCACTTTACCTGCGGGGAATACGCCGCCGCGCAGGCGGATCTCGAAATGGCGGGCTGGTACGCGTGGTCCGCGCCGGGACACATTCACCTGCTGGATTACCATCTCTACAGCGCTCTGGCGCTCTCCCGTCAGCTGACGCCGGAGACCTTCTCGGCGAACCACCGCCGCAGTATTCACGCCCACTACGACAAAATCGCCCTCTGGGCGCGCATTAATTCCGGCACGTTCGCGGATAAAGAGGCGCTGATCTACGCCGAAATCGTGCGTCTGGACGGGATGAACAGCATCGCGCTGGAGCAGTATGAGAAGGCGGTCCGGCTCTCCCGCGAGGGCGGGTTTAACCCGATTAACGCCCTGGCCCACGAGCTGGCGGGGCGCTTTTCCCTGGCCTGCGGCTACCCGACCGCCTCGGACGCACACTTCCGCGGGGCCATCGCCGCCTGGGGTCGCGCGGGCGCCCAGGCCAAGATCCGCCAGCTGGAGCAGGATTTCCCGCACCTGCTGGCCTCGGGGCAGGCCAGCGCCTACGACACGGTGGCGTTCGCCCAGAACGAGACCATCCGCGATCTGCAAAGCGTGATCAAAGCGTCACGCGCGCTGTCGGAAGAGATCAACCTTGAGCGCTTAATCGAAAATCTGATGACCATTCTGCTCGAACGCGCCGGGGCACAGCGCGGCCTGCTGCTTCGCGTGAGCGAGAGCCTCATCCCGGAGATCGAGGCCAGCGCCTGGACCAGCACCGAGGGCGTGCGGGTGCGGATCCTGAAAGACGTGCCGACGGCGACCGACCTGCCGCTGTCTGTGCTGGCGGCGGTGATCCGCACCGGGCAGGAGATCCGCACCGGCAGACCGGAGGAGTTCCATCCCTTCAGTCAGGATCCCTATCTGGTGACCTCGGGGGCGGCGGTCATGTGCGTCCCGATGTTCAAACAGGCGCGGCTGGTGGGCGTGCTGTACCTGGAAAACCGCCTGATGCCGGAGGTCTTCACCGCCGAGCATTCGCGCGTGGTGAGCCTGCTGGGCGCGCAGGCCGCGGTATCCCTGGAGACGGCGCGGCTGTACGCCGAGCTGCTGGCGGAGAACATCCAGCGCCGACGGGTGGAGAAAGAGCTGCGATCCAGCCAGACCTCGCTGATGCTGGGCGAGCAGATCAGCCACACCGGCAGCTGGCGCTGGGAGCTGGAGCAGGATCTGATGTTTGTCTCGGAAGAGTACGCCCGCATTCTCGGCCTGCCCGAGCAGCAAAAAATGATCTCCATGGCGGAGTTTTTGACCTTCGTTCATGAGGACGATTACGGCCGCATCAGCGCCATCGTCACCCGGAGCGTGCGCGACGGGCTCTCCATGCGCGCGGAGTTTCGCGTTAAGCGTACCGACGGCTCAACCCGCTACATCCTCGGGATTGGCGACCCGGTCGGCGTGGGCAGCGAGGTGAACGAGTATTACGGCATCATCACCGATATCACCAGCCAGCGCGCCGCGGAAGATGCCATGCGGGTGGCGCAGGCGGATCTGGCGCGGGTGTCCCGGGCCACCACCGTCGGACAGCTGACCTCCTCCATCGCCCACGAGATCAACCAGCCGCTGATGTCGATCGTCTCGAACGCCGGGGCGAGCCTGCGCTGGCTCAACCGCGAGCCCGCCCGTCTGGATAAAGTACGGGAAGGGCTGGAGGAGATCGCTGCCGAAGGCGCGCGGGCGGGGGAGATCATTCGCAGCATCCAGTCCCTGACGCGCAAGCAGGATCCCACCTTCACGCGCATCGACATGCACTACCTGATCCACCATATCATCACGCTCTCCCGCAGCGAGCTGGAGCAGCGACACATTAGCGTTGATTACATGTTGAAGGCGCAGGAGAGCTTTATCACCGGCGACAGCGTGCAGATCCAGCAGGTGCTGTTGAATCTGGTGATGAATGCGGTAGAGGCGATGGCCGAGGTCAAGGATCGCCCCTGCGCCATTACCCTCAGCACCGGCAACGCGGACGGGAAAGTGATCGTCGAGATCGCCGATACCGGCAGCGGCATTGAACCCGAGCGTCTGGAGCAGATCTTTGACTCGTTCTACTCCACCAAAGCGCAGGGAATGGGGATGGGGCTGACCATCAGCGCCAGCATCATTGAGCGCCACTGCGGGAAGCTGAGCGCGCGCCGCCGGGAGCCGTTCGGCACGGTGTTCGCGTTTGCGCTGCCGCTGGCGGCGCAGGAAGGGTAAAGGTTACTCTGCAGGCTGGCTTTTGGTCAGGCGCTCAACGGCTCTGACCAGCTCCGCCACGGAGCGCACCTGCATTTTTTCCATCACGCGGCGACGGTGCACCTTGACCGTGATTTCGCTGACGCCCAGCTCGGCGGCAATCTGCTTGTTCAGCATGCCGCTAATCGCCAGCGTCAGCACCTCGTGTTCGCGCGGCGTGAGGGACATATGCCGCTGCTTCAGGGCGTAGTGCTCTTTATTGCGCGCGGCGTTGTGTTCCGCCAGCTGAAGCGCGGACTCAATGGCGTCGATAAGCGCGGTGGATTCGACGGGCTTGGTGAGGAATTCGTAAGCGCCGCCCTTGATGGCGCGCACCGACATCGGGATGGTGCCGTGGCCGGTGAGAAAAATAATCGGGATCTCGCGACCGCTGCCTTTGAGCGCGTCAGCCACCTCAAAGCCCGAGATGGCGGGCATTTGCATATCGAGAACCACGCACGACGGCAGATCCTCAAACCGGTGTTGAAGAAAGGCTTCTGCCGATGAAAAGCCGATGGCGCTTAAGTCTGCCGACTCCAGCAGCCCGATTACGGACTGTCTGACTGCGTCATCGTCATCTACCACATACACAATGTGTTCCATTCACCGCCCCGGTGCTGATTGACATGTCGAGGATGCAAACAGTCCCGACGCTTACGTAAGGGACTGTTTATGCTGACTTTCATCTTAACACATTAACTATCATTATCATTTCACAATATGATAACGGTATGAAGTATAGCGATACGTGACCGGGGCGGTTAAGCAACGAAACGCCGTTTTTATGCACCGACAAGCTCAATGCGGTTGCCGTCCGGATCCGCGATCACCGCTTCATAGAAGCCGTCCCCGGTCATGCGCGGGGCGCTGAGCAGCGTGCCGTTTGCCTGCGCCCGCTCGGCCATGCCGTCGACCTGCGCCTTGCTGCCGACGTTGATGGCGATATGCGCCCAGCCGATAAACTCCGGGTGGGCAGGGGCGTCGGGCAGATCCGGCAGCGTCATCAGCTCGATGGTCGGCCCGTTATCCAGCGTAATAAAGTGAGATTCGAAACCGGGACGATTTTTACTGACGTAGCGTTCGTTACTGCGGCCATTAAAAACCGTTTCCCAGAACTGAACCTGTGCGTTCAGGCTGCGGGTCCAGAGTGCGACATGGGCAATATTCATATGCTCCCTCGTTATTTGTCTGTGAGGACTTTGATCGGTAAAACAGGCTACACTCTGGTTTTGAGCGCTACAAGCTGAGGAAATAACAATGCACTACACACTGAAAGAAAGCGACAAGGATAAAGCGGAAGGGTCAAACGGCGCGGGCGCTCTGCAGCAAAAACTGCTGGAGTCCCGTTCGATTGTGATCTCCGGTGAGATCAACCAGGAGCTGGCGCAGAAAGTGATCACCCAGATGATCCTGCTGCAAAGCGTCAGCAACGATCCGATCAAGCTGTACATCAACAGCCAGGGCGGCCACGTGGAAGCGGGCGATACCATCCACGACTTTATCAAATTCATCCGCCCGGAAGTCCACGTCATCGGCACCGGCTGGGTGGCGAGCGCCGGGATCACCATCTTCCTGGCGGCGAAGAAAGAGCACCGCTACTCGCTGCCAAATACCCGCTTTATGATCCACCAGCCGCTGGGCGGCGTGCGGGGTCAGGCGACGGATATTGAGATCGAAGCGCGCGAGATCATCCGCATGCTGGATCGCGTGAACAAGCTGATTGCTGACGCCACCGGCCAGCCGCTGGAAAAAGTGAAAAAAGACACCGACCGCAACTTCTGGATGTCTCCGGCAGAAGCGCTGGATTACGGCATTGTGGGTAAACTGATTACCCACTATGACGAGCTGAAGCTGGATTAAGGTTTTATCGCCGTGTACGTGTCGGGTGGCGGCTTCGCCTTACCCGACCTACACGTCCTCGTTTGACCCATGACAAGTTCCCCCTCTGCCTTCTTGCCTATAATCGCGCCTGTTTCCCCTCTCACTGGTGCTAACCATGGTGTATCAACTGAACCTGAACTGGCCGGAATTTCTCGAAAAATACTGGCAAAATAAACCCGTTGTGCTGAAAAATGCCTTCCCGAATTTTGTCGACCCGATTACCCCGGACGAGCTGGCAGGCCTGGCGATGGAGCCGGAAGTCGATAGCCGTCTGGTGAGCCATTTCAACGGCAAATGGCAGGCCAGCAATGGGCCGTTTGAGCACTTTGACGATCTGGGCGAAACCGGCTGGTCGCTGCTGGCGCAGGCGGTAAACCACTGGCATATGCCGGCGGCGGAGCTGGTGCGTCCGTTCCGCGTCCTGCCGGACTGGCGTCTGGATGACCTGATGATCTCCTTCTCCGTCCCCGGCGGCGGCGTGGGCCCGCATATCGATCAGTACGACGTGTTCATCATTCAGGGGATGGGCAGCCGCCGCTGGCGCGTGGGCGACAGGCTGCCGATGCGTCAGTTCTGCCCGCACCCGGCGCTGCTGCATGTGGATCCGTTTGAGCCGATCATCGATGAAGATCTGGCCCCGGGCGATATCCTCTACATCCCGCCAGGATTCCCGCACGACGGCTTTACCCATGAGACGGCGCTTAACTACTCCGTTGGCTTCCGCGGGCCGAACGGTCGCGATCTGATCAGCAGCTTCGCCGATTACGCGCTGGAAAACGATCTGGGCGGCGAGCACTACAGCGATCCGGATCTGACCTGTCGCGAGCACCCTGGCCGCGTGGAGCAGTACGAGCTCGATCGCATTCGTCAGATGATGATCGACATGATCAGCAAACCAGATGATTTCACGAAGTGGTTCGGCAGCTTTGTTTCGACGCCGCGCCACGAGTTGGATATCGCCGCCGCCGAGCCGCCGTACGCGCCGGAAGAGGTGCTGGACGCGCTGCAGGGCGGCGAAACGCTGTCTCGCCTGAGCGGCCTGCGCGTGCTGAACATCAACGGCAGCTTCTTCATCAACAGCGAGCAGCTGGAAACGGTAGACGCGAAGGCGGCGGATGCGCTGTGCCGCTACACCGAACTCGGCCAGGCTGAGTTGGGCGATGCGCTGAATAACCCGGCGTTTGTTGAAGAGCTCACCGGGCTGATTAACCAGGGGTACTGGTACTTCGACGAGTAGTGGAGGGCGGCGTTGAGTGAGGCTCAACGCCGCCTCGTTTAGACCAGCATATTACACGCCTTCCAGTAGTTCAGAAGGCGTTCGTCATCGCGCTCTTTTTCCGCTTTTATTTTCATCGCCTGCGCCAGATTTTCTCTCGACACTTCATGACCTTTCTGGACGATGTCTAATACCGCTTCACCAAGAGCCAGTGAAATTTCTGTCCGATTATTGCGAATCGTCATAAATACCTCCTCGTTGGTTGCGTTAATTTAATTATGAAAGAGAAATAACCATCCGGTAATAATTCATCTCATTCTTAGTCTTTTATTTCTCTCATTTTCGACGGGGGGCGAAAATGAAACGGGGATATTTTCTTCCTTATGGACAGTAATAATCTTCCGACTCATACGGGTGCATAATCCCGTTAAGCCCAGAGATTGCCGCCATCCCCTGTGAATGGTACTGTTTGACCTGTCCTTTTTCCCATGCAGGCGTGGCATTATGCTCCAGAGTGAAAATACATCAGCGAAACGCCTGTTTTTTGTTGAGGATTTTCAGCTATTCGGCGAGCGCTATGGCATCGACTATCGTTTTCCCCAGCTAAAAGATGCAGTCGCCACCCGCAGTCCCGTTCTCCACGGGGACGTGGAAGAGATGACCCTCTCCTCGGGCATTTCCCTGACCCACTCCGACGTTCGCGTGTTACAGCCTTACGAAACGACCTCTCGCCACAGCAGCCCGCTCTATATGCTGGTCGTGCTGAAAGGGTGCGTCACGCTAACGCTCCGCGGTAAACAGTATGTGGTGCGGTCGGGTATGGCATTCAGCGCCTGCCTCAGTGAAGAGCAGGTGATGAGCGCGCGGCACGATGCGGACAGTACCCTGAAGACGCTTTCGTTTGGCGTGTACCCCAATGACGCCAGGCGTGAAAGCCTGCTGGAAACCTTGCTGCTGGAGTGGCAAAGCCGGAATGCGCCTGCCGTTGTCTGGCACGTGCCCGGATTCGTGCTCTCCGGCATTCAGCACGCACAGCAGCAGGGCGTATGCGCGTTATCACGCAGACTGCTGCTGGAGGGGCTGATGTATCAGCTGCTTGGCCATGGGCTGAATCAGTGCCAGCAACACCGTCCCTGTCGACCGGAGCATGCGCGTCTGGAACGCGTGCGGTGCATGCTGGAACAGTCGCCTGAACAGAATCACTCCCTTGCTGAACTGGCCGCTCTCGCGGCAATGAGCCAAAGCAGCCTGCGCAGCAAGTTCCGCCAGCGCTATGGCTGCACGCTGTTTGATTATCTCCGCGACTGTCGGCTCGCGCTGGCCCGGCGCTATCTGCTGGAAGGCTATAGCGTACAGCAGGCGGCGTGGATGTGCGGCTACCAGCATGCCACGAATTTCTCTACCGCATATCGTCGCCGCTACGGTATTTCGCCGGGTGAGGTACGTAAAACGCAGTAACGCACTTTTCCCGTTCCTGCTAACGCTTCCCGTGCGGTTTGTCATCGCGCATAGGTAACCTGGCGGCGCGCATAGCCGTTTGCTCTCTCAAAAAGGTAATAATTCTTATTAACAATAAGAAATATCTCTGGAGAGAGTTATGTTTGCTAAAACGCGTCTGGCACTGCTGGTGGGATGGGTTACCGGAAGTGTCGCTTTTCCTGCGCTGGCGCAGGATGCCCAAAAAACGGATACCGTGGTGGTGACATCGCAGATGCAGTCTGCAGCCACCAAGCTTGAAACCCCTGATATCGAAACACCGCAGTCGGTCTCTATCGTCACGCGCGAGCAGTTCGAAGAGCAGGGCGCAACCAGCGTGCGTCAGGCGGTGAGCTATACGCCGGGGGTCTACAGTAATCAGATCGGTGCCTCAAACCGCTTCGACTATATCGTGCTGCGCGGCTTCTCCGACGGCAGCCTGGATAACATCTATCTCGATGGCCTGAAGATGATGGGAGACACCAACTCCCACAGCTCGCTGGTGATCGATCCCTGGTTCCTTGAGAGCGTAGAAGTGGTGCGCGGCCCGGCCTCCGTGCTGTACGGGCGCTCATCGCCGGGTGGGATTGTGGCCCTTACGTCCCGTAAACCGTCGTTCGATCCGGGCGGGGAGATCAAGCTGTTCGCCGGGAACAATAACCAGCGCGGGGCGATGTTCGACGTCACCGGTGCGGTTGACGATAACGACCGCGTGGCGGTGCGCCTCAGCGGGATGACCCGCTACGCCGACTCCCAGTTCGATCCGCTGAAGGAAGAGCGTTACGCGCTGATGCCGAGCCTGACCTGGCGCATCACTGACAATACCCGTCTGGAACTGATGGCCTATCTGCACCGCGATCCGGAAGGCGGCAGCCACTCGGGCCTGCCGTATGAAGGGACCGTCGTACCGCACTACGGCAAGAAAATCTCCAACACCTTCTTTGAAGGCGAGGATGATTATGACAAATACGATCGTCGTGAAAACATGGTGGGCTACAACATTGAGCACATGTTTGACAGCGGCTGGTCGGTGCGTCAGAAGCTGCGCTATGCGCATACCAAAGTGGAATTGAACCAGGTTTATGCCGCAGGCTGGCTGAATGAAACCGAGCTTAACCGCGGCTATTCGGGATCCGACGAGAAGATGAATGCCATCACGCTGGATAACCAGATCGACGGCAGCTTTGACACCTGGGCGGTGAACCACCGCGTGCTGATCGGGATGGACTACCAGGATCGCACGAATAACGTGACGGGTTATTACGGCGGATTTCCGCCGATCGACGCCTTCAATCCGGTCTACGGCGCGAAGCCGGATGACATTACGCAGTACAGCCAGGAAAAGCACAAGCTGCGCCAGACGGGGTATTACCTGCAGGATCAGATGTCCCTGGACCGCTGGCGTCTGACGCTAGGCGGGCGTTACGACCGGGTTAGCGTGTCGAATATCGACAGCTTTAACCATACCCGCAGCGATCTGGATAAGCACAACGTCAGCAGTCGCGCGGCGCTGCTGTATCTGTTTGATAACGGCGTGGCACCCTACGTGAGCTACTCAACCGCCTTTACGCCGACCAGCTTTGCAGACGAGCAGGGCAATATCCTGGAGCCGATGAAGGGCAAACAGTGGGAAGCCGGGGTGAAATATGAGCCTGAGGGGATGAACAGCCAGTTCAGCGCCTCGGTGTTCCGCATCAACCAGAAGAACATCGCCACCAAGGAGGAGCCAACCGATCCGTACCGTTCGATCGGCGAAATTGAGTCCGAAGGGGTTGAGCTGGAAGCGATTGGACAGTTGACGGACAGCCTGCGCATGCAGGCCGCGTATACCTATACCGACATTCGCTATAAGAAAAGTAGCCCGGAAGAGCAGGGCAAACGCGCGGTTTATGCCCCGCGTAACATGGCCAGCGCCTGGTTGAGCTACGACGTCAAAACGGGACCGCTTGACGGCCTGACCGTGGGTTCGGGCGTACGCTATGTGAACGGCGTCACCAGCGATCGTCAGAACACCCATACGCTGCCGTCGTATACGCTGATGGATATGGTGGTGGGGTACGACCTGTCTAAGGTTGGGCTGACGGGGGTCAGCGCGCAGCTGAACGTCAATAACCTGACGGACAAGCGCTACGTGGCGGCGTGTAACTCGCTTTCCTACTGCTACTTTGGCGCAGAACGCAGCATCGTGGGCAGCGTTTCATGGAAGTTCTGAGCCGTTAGCCAGCGCCCGGTGCGGTTTTCGCCCTCTCCCTGTGGGAGAGGGTCGGGGTGAGGGCATCGGGCCGCACTACTCCTCCATCGCAATCACAATCGCCTCTCCCAACTTCCTCAACGCCTCGCGATGCTTATCCGTTGGCGGCAGCGCCACGTTGATCCGCAGGCAGTTGCGGTACTTCCCGGAGGCAGAAAACAGCGATCCGGCCGCGGCCTGGATCTTCAGCCGACACAGCTGCTTGCTCACGCACACCATATCCACCTTTTCCGGCAGCTCAACCCACAGCAGGAAGCTTCCCTGCGGGCGCGTGACGCAAATCTCTGCCGGAAAATACTGCCGCACCCAGCAGGTATAGGTTTCCATATTCTGCTGATAAATCTGGCGCATACGGCGCACGTGGCGATGGTAATGGCCATCGCGGATAAACGCCGCCACCGCCATCTGCGTGCCCGGGACGTTAAACCCGCCCGCGGCGTATTTCATGTGCATCACCCGGTCATAATAGCGCCCCGGCACAATCCAGCCGACGCGCAGGCCCGGCGCCACGGTTTTGGTAAACGAGCTGCAGAGGATCACGCGGCCGTCGATATCCATCGAATGAATGGTGCGCGGGCGCGGGTACTCCGCCGCCAGCTCGCCGTAAATATCGTCCTCAACAATCACGATATCGTGGCGTTGGGCGAGGGATAAGACCTGCTTTTTGCGCGCTTCGGGCATGATAAACCCGAGCGGGTTATTGCAGTTGGGCACCAGGATCACCGCTTTGATCGGCCACTGCTCCAGCGCCAGCTCGAGCGCCTCGATGCTGATCCCGGTTTCAGGATCGGTGGGAATTTCAATGGCCTTGATGTCGAAGCCGCGCAGCATCTGCATGGTGCCGTGAAACGATGGCGATTCTACCGCCACGATATCGCCGGGTTTGCACACCGACAGCAGGGCAATCGACAGCGCGCCGTGGCAGCCGTTGGTGATCACAATCTCGTTTGCCGCGACGGTGGAGCCGCCGTCCAGCATCAGGCGGGCGATCTGCTCGCGCAGCTCCAGCCGCCCGTCAAGCACGTCATAGCTCAGCATCTCACCCGGGTTATGTTGCGCAATGCGGCTCATCTCGCGCCACAGCGGCTTCAGGCTGGGCTGGTTAATGTCCGGCGAGCCGCCGCCGAAGGAGATCATCTCTTTGTCGGCGCGGGCGTCCAGCAGCATCATCACCTCATCCCACTGGGTGACGTCCACGGGGCGCTGCACCGGGCGGGTCATCGCCGGGACGGGCGGCTGGGCCTTACGCTGCGAAACAAAATAGCCGGAGCGCGGCTGAGGCGTAATTAGCTGAAGATTTTCGAGGATCTGGTAGGCCTGCTGTATAGTGCTGATACTCACGCCGTGCTCCTGGCTCAGCGTGCGCACCGACGGCAGACGTTCGCCGCTGCGATACAGCCCTTGTTCGATACGTTCCGCCAGAAGGTTGGCCAGATGTTGGTAGCGCGTCATGCTGTATCCTTTGTTTTCACCATACAGATTGTTAAACCAGTACAGATTGATGGGTAAACCGCCATGCAGATACCGTTTTAGCTGATCTGTATGGTAAACAAAAGCAGATTTTGAATCTGTATTGTACAGGCCGTTTTCCGTGATGATAACCCCACTGACACAGCGAGGAGAGCATCATGGAATTCTACGAGAATCGTTCAAAACGTCCGTTTATCGCGTTTGTCTGGGTAGCCAAAACGCTGCGTAACTGGTATCGCATCAACCGTACCCGCCGCATTCTGAGCCAGATGAGCGACGAGCAGCTTAAGGACGTTGGATTGTCCCGCAATGATATTTAAACCCAGGCCGGGTAAGGCGACGCCGCCACCCGGCGATTTTCAGCTCAACAGTGCAAGCGTCTGCCGCTTCGGCCGTTCCAGCAGCTCCACCGCCTCCTGATACGACCGCACGTTGTTATACCCCATCACCAGCCCGTAGCGCTTCCCGGACCCGCGATACCACTCCGACAGCGCATTGACCTGCAGCTGCTGTTCCTGCCAGCAGCGCGCCACGTCCCGGTCGCCGCTTCCTTTGGTGAGAAACGCCACGATATGCATCCCGCCGTCGTTTTGTTCGGTGAAAAACAGATCGCCATACACCTCCTGCAGGGCGGCAATCATCCAGTCGCGGCGGGTCTGATACAGCGCGCGCATCTTCTTCAGGTGACGGAAGAAATGCCCTTCGTTGAGAAACGCGGTGAGGATCTTTTGCGTCAGCACCGGCTGGCCGCTGGTGGTGATGTCCGCGCAGTCGGTAAAGGCCCCGACGGTGCTGGCGGGCATCACCACGTAGCCCATGCGCAGCGACGGCATGATGGTTTTACTGAAGGTCCCCATAAAAATCACCCGGTCGTGCGGGTCGAGGCTTTTCAGCGACGGCAGCACCTTGCGGGTGTAGTGAAAATCCCCGTCGTAATCGTCTTCAATAATCCACGCCGCGTTCTGGCTTGCCCAGTCGAGCAGCTGCTGCTTGCGCGGCAGGGAGAGCGTGACCGCCAGCGGGCTCTGGTGCGACGGGGTGACGATGGCGAAACGGGCGTCGCGATGGTGACGGAGCAGGTATTCCGTGTCGATGCCGCAGCGATCGACTGGCACGGTGTGCAGGCGTGGCACGATCCGCTTGAGCAGCTGCTGGCCCATAAAATAGCCCGGATCTTCAAACACCACCTTGTCGCTGCGGCTGGCAAGCGTGTCGAGGATCAGCCGCAGGCTGCCGCTGTACCCGCTGGTGATCAGCACCTGTTCGGCAGTGCAGGAGAGCCCGCGCGAAATGTTGAGATAGCTGGCGATGGCCTGGCGCAGCGGATACCAGCCCAGCACCGGCGGGTTGAGCATCTCCTCCTGGCGCATGGAACGGGTCGCCTGCCCCGCCAGCAGCAGCCATTTTTTATAGGGGAAGCCGTCGAGGGCAGGGATGCCGGGACGCAGAAACCCAGCTCGTTCCCGTTGGCTGATAAGCGATGCCGGGAGCGTGCCGGTGGGCTGTTCCGCTGCGGCATTTTGCGCGGGCAGCAGAAGAGCCGGGTTCACCCGCGTGCCGCGCGCGCCCTGGCTAACCAGATACCCCTCGCCCGTCAGAATAGCATACGCCGTTTCGACGGTTTTACGCGCCACCTTCAGCTCTTCCGCCAGCACGCGGATGGCAGGCACCTTATCGCCCGGCTTCAGCACGCCGCGCGTGATGTTGTCGCGATAGCGGGAATAAATCTCGTGATAGCCCGGCTTCATGTCCTACCTCGTTTCACGCTTTTTGTGTCTTTTTACTATGTCATGAACGGCGTAGATTTACCTCATCGCATGACACATACAGTGTAAATTAGAGGAAAGACCATGAGCACTCGCGTCAACCACCACAAAGCCACACCTGCCCTCGCTAACGCGCTGTCCGCCCTGAGCATGGAGGTGGCAAAAACCTCCATCGACCCGGCGCTCAAGCACCTGATCGACATTCGCGTGTCGCAGCTCAACGGCTGCACCTTCTGCCTGGATATGCACTCGAAAGAGGCGAAAATCGCCGGCGAGCGCGAGCTGCGCCTGTACCACCTGGCGGCCTGGCGCGAGTCTCCGCTGTTCAGCGCCCGTGAAAAAGCCGCGCTGGCCTTCACCGAAGCGCTGACCCAGATTGGCGTTCACGGCGTGAGCGACGCGCTGTACCGCAGCGTGGCGGAGCACTTCTCGGACGTTGAGATTTCAGAGCTGAACTTCGCCATCGTGGCGATCAACGCCTGGAACCGTCTGGGGATCACCTCTCGCATGGAACCCGGCGCGCTGGATGCGGCTTACGGACTGAATAAGGCTAACCTGGAATAATCCCGCGCTCGCGGATCATCGCCACCAGCGCCCGCAGCCCTGGCGGAACGTGGCGATGGCCGGGGTAATACAGGCGCAGCCCGGCAAAGGGCTGCGCCCAGTCGTTTAAGACGCTCACCAGTTCTCCCTTCTCAAGCTCTTCACGAATATAGAGTTCCGGCAAAAATCCCACGCCTAACCCCGCCTTCACGGCGCGGATCGAGGCGAAAAGATCTGAGGTGGCAAAGCGCGGCGGCACGGCAAGCGCGTACGTTTCACCCCGACGGGCCAGCTCCCAGCGGTAGATCCCGCCGTGGGCCATGCGCATGCCGATCCCCTGATGTGAAAGCAGATCGTCCGGCGTCTGCGGAATGCCGTGACGTGCAAAATAGTCCGGCGTGGCGGTGACCAGCTGGCGGATCTCTCCGGTCAGCGGCACGGCGATCATGTCCTGCGGGACGGACTCTTCCAGGCGGATCCCCGCGTCATAGCCTTCGGCGACGATGTCGATCATCCTCGCTTCACTCACCGTTTCCACGCGCATTTTCGGGTAGCGGATCATGAAGTCGATCAGCAGCTGGTCCAGAAACAGCGCGCCGATATGGTTCGGCACGTTGAGGCGCAGCGTGCCGGCGGGTTCCCCGGTGTCGCTGTGGATCTCCTCCCCGGCGAGACGGATCTCCTGAAGAGCCGGGCCGATACGCGCCACGTAGCGCTGCCCGGCGTCGGTGAGCGCCACGCTGCGGGTGGTGCGGTTGAAAAGGCGCGTCTCAAGGCGGCTCTCCAGCCCGGCGATGGCATTGCTGACCGCCGTGGCGGACATCCCAAGCTCCTGCGCCGCGCCGCGAAAGCTGCCGCGCCGCACGACGGCCATCACGACTTCCAGCTCTGTCAGACCTGAACGATGCATAGATTATCCTGAAAATCGAAACAACCTTTGCAGCATAGCGTGGATTATCGCAACGGAGAAGCCGTGCCAGACTGTGCTCACACAGCCTGAGGAGGGTTATATGCACACCATCGAACAGATCTTTATCAACGGCGAGTTTGTTACCCCGCACGGTAGCGAACGTTTTGACTTGTACAACCCGGCAACGGCAGAGGTTATTGGTCAGGTTCGCCTGGCGGATGAGGTTGATGCCGAACGCGCTATCGCGGCGGCGAAAGCGGCATTTCCGGCGTGGTCCCGGACCACAAAGCAGGAACGCATCGCCGCGCTGAAACGTATGCACGCCGCCGTAGTCGCCCGACATGACGATCTGCTGGAAGCGGTCATTGAAGAGTACGGTGCCCCCGCCTCGCGCTCGGCGTGGATGGCCAGCTACCCGGCGGAGGTGATTGCCCAGGCCATTGAAGCGCTGGAGGCGTTTGAGTTTGTCACCCCCGCAGGTGCCGCCACGGTGCAGATGACGCCGCTCGGCGTGGCCGGGCTGATCACGCCGTGGAACAGCGATGCGGGGTTTATCTGCGGCAAGCTGGCGGCCGCACTCGCCGCGGGCTGCACGGCGGTGATCAAGCCGAGCGAAATGAGCGCTCTGCAAACGCAGATCGTCACCGAAGCGCTGCGCGATGCCGCGTTGCCGCCGGGTGTTTTTAATATCGTCACCGGGCGCGGCGAGACGGTGGGCGAAACAATTAGCCGTCACCCGGACGTCGCGAAGATTTCGTTTACCGGTTCGACGAATACCGGCAAGGCGATCCTGCGCAACGCGGCGGAAAGCTTTAAGCGCGTGACGCTGGAGCTAGGCGGCAAATCGCCGACTGTCCTGCTGGATGATGTGGATCTGACTCAGGCGATCCCGCTGGCGATCCAGGCCGGGTTTATGAACAGCGGGCAGGCGTGCGTGGCCGGAACGCGCATTCTGGTGCCCCGGTCGCGCCAGGCCGAAATTGAGGCCGCGCTGGCGCAGGCCGTGGCGGCGGTGAAATCCGGCGACCCGCGCGATAGCGCGACAGAGGTTGGCCCGATGGTCAGCGAGAAGCAGTGGCAGCGGGTGCAGGGGTATATCCGCAAAGGCATCGAAGAGGGGGCGCGCCTGCTGGCGGGCGGCGAAGGGCGACCGGACGGGACGCGGGACGGCTGGTTCGTGCGTCCGACGCTGTTTGCCGACGTGAACAACCGGATGGCCATTGCCCGCGACGAGATCTTCGGTCCGGTGCTGTGCGTGATCCCTTATCAGGACGACGCGGAGGCAGTCGCCATTGCCAACGATACCGAGTACGGCCTGAGCGCGATGGTGCTGGGTCGTGATGCAGAGCGGGCTCGTCGCGTGGCGCAGCAGATTGCCTCCGGCCGCGTGCTGGTGAACACGCTTGCCCATGAACCGAAAGCGCCGTTCGGCGGGTTTAAGCACTCCGGCGTGGGGCGCGAGATGGGGGAGTGGGGGATTCGGGCGTTTATGGAGCCGAGGTCGGTTCTGGGTTAAACCCTGCCCGGTGGCGCTACGCTTGCCGGGCCTACATGAGCCCGTAGACCGGATAAGCGCAGCGCCATCCGGCACGATACTTCGCTCCTTACCGAAGCATCGTGCTTTTTCCTCCTGCATTCTCTCCTCACCCTCACAACGGAGAGACACCCATGATTGCAGTCCTTTTTGAAGCCAAAGCGGAGCCTCATCATCAGGCGCGCTACCTGCAGCTTGCCGCCGAACTGAAGCCTTTGCTGGCGGACATCGACGGGTTTATTGATATCGAACGGTTTCAGAGCCTGACCACCGACGGCAAAATTCTCTCGCTCTCCTGGTGGCGTGACGAAGAGGCCGTCCGCCGCTGGAAGCAGAACGTTTTCCATCAGGCCGCGCAGGCCGAAGGGCGGGAGTCGATTTTCACGTACTACCGCATTCGCGTGGCGCAGGTGGTGCGGGAATACAGTTCCGAAACCGGGGGGCATAGCGATGTATGACGTTCATGTGATTTTCTGCGATATCCCCGGTGAACTGGCGCGCTTTGGACAGCTGCTGGGCCGTAATGGCGTGGGGCTGGAAGGCGGTGGCGTATTCGGTACGCATGCCCACTTCCTGGTGGAAGAGGGAGAAAAAGCCCGTCGCGTGCTGACCGATGGCGGGTTCGTCGTGCAGGCCGTACGCAAGCCGGTCATCAGAAAACTCAAGCAGGAGCGTCCCGGCGAGCTGGGTGAAATTGCGGCGGCGCTGGCCGCAAAGGGCGTGTCAATCCTGACCCAGTACAGCGACCATGCGAATCACCTTATTCTGCTGACGGATGATGATAAGCTGGCCGCAGAGATCACCAAACCCTGGGCGACGAATGTTAAAGACGAGCTTACCCCCTGATAACAGCGCGGCGCTGGAGCAGGCCGTTGCCGCGGTGGCGGCGGCAATGGCCGATCCGTCGCGCGTGAAAATGCTCTGCGCGCTGATGGACGGGCGGGCGTGGACGGCGACCGAACTGAGCGCGGCGGCAGACGTTGCGCCCTCGACCGCCAGCGGGCATCTCGCCCGGCTGGTGGAGGGGAAGTTGATTTCCTGCCTGTCTCAGGGGCGGCATCGCTACTATCGCCTTGCCGGGCACGACGTGGCGGCGCTGGTCGAGCAGATGATGGGGCTCTCCTGGAGCCGCATTGCGCCGCCGGAAACCTCCGCGCCAAAAGCCCTGCGTGAAGCCCGAACCTGCTACGACCATCTTGCGGGCGCGATGGCGGTGCAGACCTATGAGTTCATGCAGGCGGAAGGCTGGCTTGAGGCAGACGGTTCCGCGTTGACGCTGTATGGCCGCGAGCAGTTCCTGACGCTCGGCATTCCGTTGAGTGCTCATCCCCGCCGCAAGGCCTGCTGCGCCTGCCTGGACTGGAGCGAGAGGCGGTTTCATCTTGGCGGTGAGGCGGGCGCGGCGCTGCTTATGCATCTGGAAAGTAAAGGCTGGATCCAGCGGGTGGCGGGGTACAGGGAGGTGGTGGTGACGGCTTCAGGAAGGGCTGCCGTCAGGAAGCATTTTAGTCGCTAAAGCCTCTGGGTGAGGGATTCTCCACAAGATAAAGCGTGCACGGACGACTCCCTCTCCTCTTAGGGGAGAGGGTTGGGGTGAGGGGAACATACGGCTGAGGTGGTATTTCCGTTCACTTCACGTCCCCTGCTACTCTGTGACGACCACATCGGTGAACGTGCCAGGGTGGCTCAGTCGCCACCACCCTTGCGACCCGGGCTCCCGGCGGTAAATCGCCGCTTCGGTAAAAAAATTACTGGGGATCCCTCAGCCCGCAGGGAGAGGGAGGCATCCTTTCGCAATTCCTGCTCTTTCATCTCGCGTTTCTTGATACTTACCCTGATAACTATTATCGTGGCTGCGTGTTTCGAGAGGTTTCCCCCCATGAGTGAAGAAGAACTGTTCTGCCGCAGGCCGATGGGCATGCGGATGGCGATGATCGTGCGCCAGTGGCGCGCCGTGATTGACGACGCCATTCTCGATACCGGGTTAACCCAGTCGAGCTGGACGGTGATGATGCAGCTGCATCAGCTCGGGGATAATGTCTCGGTGAGTGAGCTGGCGGAGGTGCAGGGCATTGAACTGCCGCCGCTGATGCGCACCCTGACACAGCTGGAAAAACAGGGTTACCTGCTGCGCACCGTATCGCCTTATGACAAGCGCATCCGGCTTCTGACGCTGACGCCTGAGGGAAAAGCTGTACTCAAAAGGCTCACCCAGGTCATTGAGACGCTTCAGACGCGCGTATCGCAGAATATCGCGCCTGAGCATCTCGACGTTTTCAGCGCCACCCTGAATCAAATCGCCTGCAATTTGCGGACAATCCGCGAAGAAGATAACAAGACCGAAAAATAATGACTCCTGAACAAAAGTTTGCCCGCTGGGTAAGGGTGAGTATTGCCTCTTTCCTGCTGATGTTTGTCTACTTTGTCGTCGCCGATATCTGGATCCCGCTGACGCCGGACTCCACCGTGATGCGCGTGGTAACGCCGGTTTCTCCGCGCGTTTCCGGCTATGTGGCTGCCGTGCATGTGCACAACAACAGCCAGGTGAAGCGGGGCGATCTGCTGTTTGAGCTCGATGACACGCCGTTTCGCAATAAAATGGAAGCGGCGCAAATCGCGCTTGAGCAGGCTCGCCTTTCCAACGAACAGCTGGACGCGCAGATCGCCGCCGCGCAGGCCAGCCTGAAAACCGCGGTGCTGACCGCGCGTAACGACAAAGTGACCTTCGATCGCTATCAGAAGCTGAGCACGTTACAGAACGTCTCGCAGGCGGATCTGGATAAGGTCCGCACGGCCTGGCAGAGCAGCGAGCAGTCCGTCAGCTCGATTCAGGCGAACATCCAGAACCTGCGCATTCAGCGCGGCGAGCGGGACGAGCACCGCAACGTGACGCTGCAAAAATACCGTAACGCGCTGGACGAAGCGGAGCTGAACCTCGGCTGGACGAAGGTCTACGCCCAGGCGGACGGCACGGTCAGCAACCTGCAGCTAAGCCCCGGTTTTTATGCCACCTCCGGCTCGGCCGCGCTGGCGCTGGTGAACAACCAGACCGATATCGTGGCCGATTTTCGTGAAAAAAGCCTGCGCCATACCCACCAGGGCACCGATGCCGCGGTGGTGTTTGACGCCTTCCCGGGGCACGTTTTTCGCGCCCACGTGACCAGCAGCGACGCGGGGATCCTCGCCGGTCAGGAGGCCGTTAACGGCCAGCTTTCCGAGCCGGAAACCTCTAACCGCTGGGTACGTGACGCCCAGCGGATGCGCATTCACGTGACGCTGGACGAGCCGCTGCCGAAGCATCTGCCGACCGGCGCCCGCGCGACCGTGCAGCTCTACAATAGCGAAGGGCCGTTTGCGCGCTTCTTCTCCGGGATGCAAATCCACCTGGTGAGCCTGCTTCACTATGTCTATTAGCACCCTGGCGCGGGTGTTTACCCCGCACGGCAACATCGTCTATACGGCAAACGACTTCCGCCAGACCCTGCGCATCGTCTTTGCCGGGATGATTGCGCTCAGCATCTCCAGCTTCTACAACACCAGCTACGGCGTCTTTTTCGTGGTCTACCCGATCATGCTGCTTTCGCTGGTGCCTGTGTTTAACCGCCACGTGGCGAAGCAGTTTATCTTCAGCGCCGCGCTTAACTGCGTCGAAATGATCTTCATCATCGGCTATCTGTCGCAATGGCCGGTCATCATGACGCTGGTGGTGTTTGCCCTGTACGTGATGCGCTTTCGCTTTATGAGCAAGGGGCCGCTGTTTCTGTTCGGTTCAATGGGCGTGGTGTGCCAGAGCGTGATGCTCAATTTTATGAGCTACCCTACCACCAGCTGGCACACGCTGCTTTTTTCCAACATCGAAGCGAGCATCATGGCGGTGTGCCTGAGCGCGCTGATGAACTATCTGCTGCCGGACGTCGAGCCGCGCAGGCCGCCGCCGCTGATTGAGAAAGACGACGCTCGCGTGCGCCACGAGTCGCTGCTCTCCGGCACCGTCGCGACGCTGATATTCGTGGTGTTCCAGATTAGCGACTTAAGCGATTCGCTCTCCGCGCTGATGGCGGGGATTTTGATTCTGTTCCCGATGCACTATCGCGGCGCGGTGATGAGCTCCATCTGGCGCGTGGTCGGCGTGGTGCTGGGCTGCCTCTATATTCTGGTCGTCCAGCTTATCCTCTACGACCACAGCAGCCATATGCTGCTGATGATGCCGCTGATTGGCCTCGGACTGGCGTTTGGCGCGCGCCTGCACGTGATGGAGAAGGTGGGTGCCGGCGTGGGGTTCTCCAGCATTACCACCATCGGCATTATGTTCGGGCAGAACATGCACCCGGACAGCGATCTGGTGTTCAGCGATCTCTATCGCATCACCTCCGTTACCTTTTCGCTGGTGGCGACGCTGACGATGGTCTTTCTGGTGCATTTGATCCTGAACCGCTTCGAGGCGACGCGCTACATCATCGCGCCGCCTAAAGCAGATTAATGCCCCATCACGGCGGGGAGTTGTGAAAGTAAAAACAGGACCAGACCAATCGTCCCGCCCACCAGCGTGCCGTTGACGCGGATAAACTGCAGGTCCTTGCCGATGTTCAGCTCAATCTGCCGGGACATGTCTTTGGCGTCCCAGCTTTTGACCGTGTCGCTGATGTGGCGGGTCAGAAACGCCGCGAAATCCGGCGCGAGGCGTTGCGCGGCCTGTTCCAGATGCTCGTTCAGCGACGCCCGCAGGCTGGCGTCGTTTGTTAGCGTTTCGCCAAACCACAACCCGGCGTTGGCGATGCGCTGCTTCACGCGCGAGTCTTCACTCTGCATATCCGCCTTCAGCCACTGGCGCAGGTCGGCCCACATCTCTCCCAGATAGCGGTTAAACGCCTCGTCGTTTTTCAGGTAGTGCTTGATGTTGTCGGCTTTTGCCGCCATTTCCGGATCGTTTTTCAGGTTGTCGATAAGCTTCAGGGTGGCGCGGTCGAACGCCTGGCGGATCTGGTGCGTGCGGTCGTGGCTGATGTCGTCCAGCAGCGTGTTCACCGCGTTCGACACCATCTCCGCGCTCTGATCGCCCAGCCACTCGGTGGGCAGCACCATCGCTTTGCGCGGGTGCTCGGTCTTCAGCCAGTGGACAATCTGGTCGGCAATAAAGTCCCGCGTGCTTTCTCGCTGAATCAGGGTGATCAGGCGGTTGATGATGGCGTCCAGCAGCACCTGGTGGCGGTTGTTTTTGGTCATGCTCTCCAGCATCACGGCGCTGGTTTCGGTGAAGTCGACCTTGTCGATGGCCTTATGCACCGCGCGTTTGAGCAGACGCTGGATGCGCCCGTCGTCGGTCAGTTCGAGAAAACCGCTCATCACCTGCATCAGATGCAGCCCGACGCGCTGGGCGTTTTCAGGCTTGCTGAACCAGGCACCGATCATCTGTGCAGGTTCATAGCGGCGGATCAACTCCACCAGCGACTGGGTATCCAGAAACTTCTCCTGCACGAACTGGCCGAGATTGTCGCCGATCCGGTCCTTATTGCGCGGAATAATCGCCGTATGGCGCGAGATAAACGGAATGGGCACCCGGCGGAACAGCGCGACCACGGCAAACCAGTCAGCCAGCGCGCCGACCATCGCCGCCTCGGCAATGGCCTTCACGCCGCGCACCCAAAAGGTCTGCGGCAGGAACAGGGTGGTGATAAACGCCGCGGCGGCAACCAGCAGCAGCGACAGCGCCAGCAGCTTGGCGCGTTTGAGTTCAGCTATTTTTTCCATGGGTTAAGGATAGAGGTAAGTTAACCAAAAGTGCAAAGCTTGTGTTAAGGGAGGAAGATGTATTCTCTGGGTGAACAGACTGCTTTTATATTAAAAATATATGCATTGAGATTATACATTATTAATTTTTCTATATTTTTTGTGCTTATTTATTCTCGAGCATGAGATTTTGTGACCGTTGAGGTAATTTTAACTATCCCGATAGTCATAAGATAAAGGACTATTCGTGAAGGAGGTATTATTAATGACATGGGAATATAAAGTATCGACAGGGATATTAAGTCACAATGGCGAATTTGTTGCTAACTGCTATAGCGGTGCTGGCGAATCGAAAGATAAACCTGAATGCGAAAGACAACGAAACAGAGGGCCCATACCAAGAGGCGTTTATTTTATCGCCGGGTGGAATAATCACAAAAGTGCAGAGGCAATTATCCTTGAACCTATAGCGGGGACCAATACTTTTGGTCGAGATCATTTTCAAATTCATGGCGATAAGAAAGGTCAACCACCGGGGTCAGCATCTGCAGGTTGCATCATTATGAACGGCCAGGACAAACGATATATGATTTATGATTCGGGTGACACAATACTGGTGGTGAGGTGATGAAATATCTCATTGTATTTTTTTTCTTGTTTTTCCCCATGTATTTATTTGCTAAAGGCCATCGACCTGAACACATTTTGCAGATGATAAACGACAAAGGTGCCAGGTCTGTTGTAACGGAACTGGATTCAAATAATAGCGGTGAGTCGGAATGGTGGAATCTTGTGATCCCGGAGATAAGTAAAGGTACCCATGCATGGTTAGCAGTAGCGAGTGCACTTGAACCTGGTGTGGATGCCAGTACGGCTGAAGATCTAAAGGCGGCGCTTTCTGAAGCCATCCCACATAACCCTGAAGGTGTCTTAGCAATCTTAAAAGACGATAAACCGTTGCTCACTATTGAACAAATCTGCGCTTTTGCCAATTACTCAGAGACAGAAGCCGAGAATAATAAGCTTTATGTCGATTCCATCAGGGAGATGTTTAAGGTTAAGAGCCCGAAGGGTAAAAGATGCCTCGCTGTTATGATCGCAACCGTTGAACACTCTGTTCCATTCGATAAGGATATTTAAATGGCCATTCCGGGATATATGACATTAACTGACGATGCGGGTAATATTATAAAAGGCAGCGTGAGAGTTAAAGATCGTGAAAACCAGATTGAGGTTTTAGGGCTCTATCATAACGTAAGCTATAATTCTGACCTTCATAATGGCAGAGTGTTGAGCAAACGCCAGCATCGCCCTTTTCTCATTGAAAAGGAAATTGATGCCTCCAGCGTTTATCTCTATAAAGCGCTTAGCACGGGCGGTACGTTCAGAAAAGCGACTATCGACCTTTACAGAATCAATGATGCCGGTCAGGAAGAAATCTATTTCACGATAACGCTGGAAGCGGTGAAGGTCGTCACGTTGTTTTCATTGATGCATGACGTGAAAGAGATTTATCATGAAAAACAGGGGCATCTTGAGCTTGTTCTGCTTCGTTATGAAAAGATTACCTGGCACTACCGTGACGGTAACGTTATTCATTCGGATGACTGGGATTATCGGTTAGGGCTTGATTAACTGTCTCCGGGAAACAGACTGTTTCCCGGAGACAGAGTGCGATGACATTAAATTTCGCCTTTTAATCCCTCTTCTAGTTCATCAAAAAGCTGCAGATCCACGTCCAGCAGCTCGACCGCATTGCTGCGACGAATGCCGACATTATTCTCAATTAGCAGTTCTAGGAGTCGGTCACCATCTATCAAGGTAATAGGAGCAGCACCGGGATGCAGAGCCGCTTTTTCACAGTTTCCGGCAAAACGACCCGTGGTGATGAGTGTGCCCCGGATCGCGCTGTGATAAGGCAACGCACCACGTAACTGGTCGATAACAGGACGGGTAATATTGCTCTGCATACGCTTAACCTGTACCACTTCCGTGATGGTGGTAATGCCCACCTGTACTCTGCCGACGACGTCGACGCCTTTATCGCCCGACGCTTTGGTCACTTCCACCTGTTCATAACCCATTGCCTCCAGAAGTTGACCAATCAAATGCTCAAACTTGTAGGGATTCATGACGCTGATTTGTTCGCGAAGCTGCTCTTTTTGCTGCTGGTTGTAGCGCTTCACCGCGTCCAGAAGTTCTTTTCGTGGATCGGCTTTGCGGGCTGGTAAGGCATTCGCCAGCCATGCCCGGCCTTTATCGGTGATGTAGTAGCTCATCCCTTCCCGGGCGACCATATCGCGATCGATCAGGTTATAGAGGCGCGAGTAGAGGGTGCTTTTAATTGAACTGGTAGAAGCGAACTTTGAATGCTGGTGTAAAAAAGCCTGCCATTCAGGGAGTAAGTCAGCACGGCGGGACATTTCACGTCCCGCCAGCAGTTCAAGAAGTTGCAGTAACCCTTCTTTGTCGTCCAGCGCGCGGAGCGTGGCGTCATCATTATTCAGAAATTATTGCCCGCGCCCGGTGGGGACCCAGATATCTTTCGGCGTCGTTTCCATCAGTTCGAAAACAGAAGAGTTAAGAAACAAATAGCTACCGTAACTATGACGGGGATTGAGGATGTGGTTATCCTGGTTCCAGATTTTCAGCGCGATCTCAGCGTCTTCACCTTTGAGGCGTTCGTTGATCCACATATCAGGTTCGGACCAGTCAACCGGATTTTGCGGCGTGCCGGTTTGTTCCTGAATCGCATTGATCATGTTACGTACAGAATGCACTGAATAGCCGGAGACGGCTTTCATCATTGCCTGAACCTGCGCATAGGTTGGAAAAAGTGGCGTGATGACTTTGTAATTTTTCACGTTGTTCCCTTAACGATTGCTGTGGCTTTAGCTTGCCACGTCAGGGAGTAAATACTACTAGCTAAGTCACTTATTTTGTAAGGCAATGAAGGTGTTGCTTTTTATATGGCAAAGCTCTATTTCATAGCACCCGCCACAATACCCACCCACCAAACCCCATCAGCACCACCCCCGCCGTGCGCTCAATCCACCACAGCGAACGGCTGAGCTTCTGCTGGACCGCGGGCAGCCCCATCAGCGATACCAGCGCCAGATCCCACGCCAGCACCACCAGCACCATCCATAGACCGCAGGTCGACTGCTGAAGCAGCGTGACGTCCGGCCCCAGCAGCGCCGTCATCAGCGCCAGATAGAACAGCGCATTCTTCGGATTAAGCAGCGCCGAGCCGAGCCCCAGCAGGATCTGCTTACGCAGCGAGGGAAAGCGCTGATGGGTTTCATTCAGCGCCAGCACATGTGGTCGGCTGCGCACCAGATGCGAACCTATCCACAGCAGGTACAGCGCGCCGCAAAGTTCGATAAGCGTAAACAGCCACGCAAACTGGCGCAGCGCGCTCCAGCCGATAATCACCAGCAGGATGTACACCCCGTTACCCGCGGCGATGCCGAGGCACAGTCCGGCGCTGCCGCGCAGTCGGTAGCGCGCGGCGTAGCCCACCAGCAGGAAGAAATCCGGGCCCGGGCTTAGCAGGGCAACAAAATGCGCCAGTGCCAGGGCGAGAAAAGCGGAAGGGAATAACAGTTCCATAGCAACCTCAGTGTGAAAATCTGAGGTCAGGCTACGGTGACGCAAACGCTATTTATTGTCGGATATTGATCGGCCCGTGGCGTACTGGCGCGGCGTGGCGGCGGTATAGCTGACGAAGGTCTTATGAAAATGGCTCTGGTCGGCAAACCCGCTCTGGTAGCCAACGTCGGCAATATTATCCCCGGCGCGCAGCCGCGCTTTGGCGTACTCCACGCGGGAGATGTTGAGGAAGCTGCCCGGCGTCAGGCCGGTATCCTGCCTGAAGGTGCGGATCAGCGTCTCCTTGCGCAGCGAGAATTGCCGGGCGAGTTCGTCGAGGGAAGGCGGAGCGGCCAGGTCGGCAAGAAACGCCTCCTGAACCTGCTGGCTGGTTGAGCGAAGCGCCTCTGCGTTATCCGCCCCGCGGGGGAGAGCTGAAAGCAGCCCGTCCACGGACGCAGGGGAGAGGGTTTCAACCACCTCCAGGTAATGCGCGAAGAGGGCAGGATCGCGAATCACCTGAAGCGCCAGAGGAAGATCGGCATCGATATAGAGCATATGGTAGCTGCGCGGCTTTCCGGTGACGGGGTTGCAGCTGTGCGGCGCACAGGCCGGGATCACGATGAGGTCCCCGGGGTTAAGGATGTACTCTCTGTCGTGACACACGCAGCGGGTCTGGCCTTCCACAATCGCACCAATGGAGAGCTGGGGATGGCAGTGACGTTTGTACGCCTGCGTGCTCTGCCACGTGCTGCGCAGCTCAAGGCCTGAGGCGCGGTGAAAAGTCTGGCGGACGTGTCGGGTATCGGTCATAGGCGCTCCTTCTGAAGCTTTTTTATACCACGGCCGTGAACCGTCGGGCAGCGCTTCATTAAGAACCTTCCGGATATACCCAACTTTACGTCCAGAGCCAGTCATGTTGACTACCCTTAATACCCTAAGCGGTAAAACAAGGAGATTCGACATGGCTTATCAGACAGTAAATCCTGCCACCAACCAGCTCATCAAAGAATACCCCTCACATACCGACGCGGATATCGAAGCGGCGCTGAAGGCGGCCGATGCGCTCTACCATTCCGAATGGGCGAAAGGCGACATCAGCCAGCGCCTGCCGGTGCTGCATAAGCTTGCCGACCTGATCGACGAGCGCACCGAAGAGCTGGCTAAAATCGCCAGCCAGGAGATGGGGAAGCTCATCGAACAGAGCCGCGGCGAGGTGAAGCTGTGCGCGCAAATCGCCCGCTACTATGCGGATAACGCGAAGCAGTTTCTGGCCCCGGTGAAGTACCCATCTGAACTTGGGGAAGCGTGGGTGGAGCATCACCCCATCGGCGTGCTGATGGCCGTTGAGCCGTGGAACTTCCCGTATTACCAGCTGATGCGCGTTCTGGCGCCGAACCTGGCGGCGGGTAACCCCGTGCTGGCGAAGCATGCCAGCATCGTACCGCACTGCGCCGAGGCTTTTGCCCATCTGGTGCGCGAGGCAGGGGCGCCGGAAGGGGCGTGGACTAACCTGTTTATCTCGTCCGATCAGGTGGCGAACATCATCGCCGACGATCGCGTACAGGGTGCCGCGCTGACCGGTTCCGAAAAAGCCGGCAGCGTCGTGGCCGCGCAGGCGGCGAAGCACATTAAGAAATCGACCCTTGAGCTGGGCGGTAACGACGTCTTCGTGGTGCTCGATGACGCGGACCTGGACAAAGCCGTGAAGACCGGCGTGAATGCGCGGCTCAACAACGCGGGGCAGGTCTGTACCGCCGCGAAGCGCTTTATCCTGCATGAAAAGATTGCAGATGCCTTCCTGAGCCAATTCACCGAGGCCTTTAAGCAGGTGAAGATTGGCGATCCGCTGGATGAAAGCACCACGCTGGGGCCGCTGTCCTCTAAAGATGCGCTGGAAACGCTGACCAAACAGGTTAACGAGGCGGTGAAAAACGGCGCGACGCTGCACTATGGCGGCAAGCCGGTTCAGCGCGACGGGAGCTTCTTCGAGCCGACGATCCTGACGAATATCTCGCGCGATAACCCCGCGTATTTCGAAGAGTTCTTCGGCCCGGTAGCGCAGATCTACGTGGTGAAAAACGACGACGAGGCGGTTGCCCTGGCGAACGATTCCCACTACGGTCTGGGCGGCGCGGTGTTCAGCCAGGATATCGAACGCGCGAAGAAAATGGCGTCGCGGATTGAGACCGGGATGGTGTACATCAACTGGCTCACCGATACCGCGCCAGAGCTGCCGTTCGGCGGCGTGAAGCGCTCCGGCTACGGACGCGAGCTGTCGGACCTGGGGATCAAAGAGTTTGTGAACCAGAAGCTGGTGGTGGTGCGTAAGTAAGAGGTAAAAAAACCTGCCAGTCGGCAGGTTTTTTTAAGGGGTTATTGCACTTCGATCTTGTCCCAGCCGCTTTTGAACATGCAGCTGTCGACTAACGTACCGCGGCGATATTCATTCGCGTCTTCAACCGTGTAGCTCGTGGAAGTGTCCTTTTTCTTTTTCGATTTGTCCGTTTTTTCCGAGCTCGAACCGGTCACGACGTTATCCGGGGGCAGATCGATCAGTGCCTGCGCTTCGCATTCCGTGAGCTTTTTATTCATTTCGGCGTCGCTGACGCCCGGTTTCACCCATTTGTACTGGACGCAGCCGGTGAGCATCAGCGTGAGGCTCAGAACGCAAAGCGCGGTAATGCGGTGTTTCATCAGAAGGTGACTCCACCGCCTACATATGCGCCGTCAATCAGCGTGTGGCCAGGACGGCCGTCTTTGCCATCAACGCTCACGTGGCGGTAACCCACTTTCAGGGTCACTGGCGTAATAGGCGTCCAGCTTACGCCGCCGTTGGCTTCGACGTAGTTTTTCACGCTGTTGTTCAGGCCTTCTGGTGCAGCATAGCCTTCACCATACACGTGGATGCTGTCGGTCAGCGCAACGTTTACGCCGCCACCAATCGGGAAGGCCACGCCGTTATCGCCTTTTTTCGGGCCGAGGTAGATTGCCTTCGCACCCGCATTCAGCATCACCGGACCCACTTCCAGGTTGTAGCCTGCGCCAACGCCGCCGGTCTGGGTACCGTCATCGGTGTTTTTGAGCCAGTTACTTTCGAGATAAACACCGGATGAGGATTTACCCATTTCCAGATTGAGGTTAGTAAAGTTTTTACCCTGCTCAATGGTGCCGCCCATCGCCAGTGCGGAACCTGATACTGCAGCCAGGGCAGAAAGAAGAAGGATATTCAGTTTTTTCATGTTTTTTGCCTCGTCATTAAATTCATCTGTGCGCACCTTAACAAGTGATGTTTACGACTGCAAATGTGACAGGTATCGAGCTTTTATGCTGAGGTTGTTAATTGTTTTATTTTTAAATGTTGCGGTGGTGTTTTGTTGCAAAGGCGTCAACCGGGAATTTTTTCGTCGTTTAGAAGCGGTTTAGTTTTTTGACTAAACATAAACTGAACGAGGCGGGAATAGTGATTTGGCTTGAATTAATTGGGTTTCTAATAATTTCCAAAAGTGTTTCTGGTGACACACAAAACAACAAATCATTACATTTTGGGCGATAAATATACGTTCACTCACCCATGCGATTGCCCATTTCATGTCATTTTTCTGACACGTTTATTCTTTACGTTGTTGGCTTCACTAACTGGATGCTAACAATATGAAAAGAAAAATTATTCCTGTGCTTATCGGTTGTGCGCTCTCTTTCTCTGGCCTGGCGGCACAGCCCACGGCTGAACGCTATGTCGTCAGCTTCCCCGAAGGGTCACACGTGAGCTACAGCGGCGCATTTGCCGATGCGTTCCCGCATGGACTCCCTGTCGGCATTGGCTCTGGCCTGCTGTTTACGGGCAAGCAGGGCGATGCCCTGACCTTTGCCACCGTGACCGATCGCGGTCCGAACGCGGATGCGCCAAAAAGCGGGAAAAACGAAGCCAAAATTTTTGTTACGCCGGATTTCGCGCCGCTGCTGATGACCATTCGCGTCCAGAACGGCAAGGCAGAGGCAACGGATGCCCGCCCGCTGCATGACGATAAAGGCGAGATCAACGGTCTGCCGCTGCAAAGCGGCGTGATTGGCTCCACCAATGAAGTGGCATTCAGCGACACGTTAAAGACGCTGAAGGGGGACAACCGCGGGCTGGACACGGAAGGCATCACGCCGGACGGCAAGGGCGGATACTGGCTGTGCGACGAGTATGGCCCGTTCCTGATTAACGTCGACAGCAAAGGGAAAATCCTGGCTATCCACGGGCCGCAGGCGGCAGAAGGGGAGAAATCCATCGCGGGTGGTCTGCCAAACATCATCAAATGGCGCCAGGCGAACCGGGGCTTTGAAGGCCTGACCCATATGCCGGACGGGCGTATTATCGCCGCCGTACAAAGTACGCTGGATATCGACGGCAAGAGCAAAAAACAGGCGCTGTTTACGCGTCTGGTGAGCTTCGACCCGGCGACCGGGAAAACCGCGATGTACGGTTACCCCATCGACAGCGCGGCCTACGACAAAAATAGCGACGCCAAAATCGGCGACATCGTGGCGCTTGATGATCAGCACATCCTGCTGATTGAGCAGGGAAGCGATAAAAACGACGGAATGCGTAATCTGATTTACAAGGTGGATCTCAGCAAGGCGAGCGACCTGACCGCCTTCGACAAGCCGGGCGAGTACCCGGAGTTTGATGATGAGAAAACCCTGGCGCAGCGCGGTATTACCCTTGCGTCTAAAACTCAGGTTGTCGATTTGCGCGCCCTTGGCTGGCAGCAGGAGAAGGCCGAAGGGCTGGCGCTGATCGACAGCAAAACGCTTGCGGTGGCGAACGATAACGACTTTGGCGTGAAGGTGGCGATGCAAAATCCGGTCGAGGGCAAAAAGCTCAAGGATTACCGGGTGAACGCGGAAGGCAAGCTGACGCTGGATGATAAACCGGTTGAAACCACCCTCAGCGTGAAGCCGCTGAAGAAGCCGGAGTCAGACAGCGAGCTGTGGATTGTGACGCTGGCGGAGGCGGTGAAATAATACCAGGGCTTACCCCTCACCCTAGCCCTCTCCCCATAGGGGAGAGGGGATGTTCGGTGCGGTTATTTCTTCAGCCCTGCAAACGCCGCCCGAATCTCCTCTTCCGGCAGCTGGATGCCAATAAACACCATCACGCTGTGCGGCGGTTCATCGCCCCACGGCCTGTCCCAGTCGGCGCTGTACAGGCGCTGTACGCCCTGGAACAGCAGGCGGTTCGGCTCGCCGTCAATCCACAGCATCCCCTTGTAGCGCAGCAGCTTGTCGGCAAACGACAGCAGCAGGTTTTCCATTACGCGGGACACGTCGCTGATGTCCACCGGGTAGTCCAGCTCCACCACAATCGACGCCACGTCGTTTTGCTTATCGCCCATAAAGTGGAAGCGCGGCTTCGCGGTGACGTTCTCTTCCAGCATAAAGCCGTTGGTGTTGAACAGCTGAGACAGATCGATATCGCCGTGCGTCACCGTGTAAACCGGCGCGCGGGAGTTGATGCGCGCCAGGCGTTCGCGCAGCTTAACGCTTTCGCCCGCCACGTCGGTTTTGGTCAGCAGGATGCGGTCAGCGTAGCCCACCTGAGACTGGGCGATGGTGAACTGGTTCATCTGGTCATCGGCGTGGACCGCATCGACCAGGGCAATGACGCCGTCCAGCAGATAGCGCTGGCAAAGAATCTCGTGCGAGAAAAAGGTCTGAATAATCGGCCCCGGGTCGGCCATGCCGGTGCACTCGATCACCAGACGGTCGAAGTCGATGTCACCGCGATCGCGGCTGTCGAGCAGGTCCAGCAGGGCGTCTTCCAGCTCGTTAGAGCGGGTACAGCAGATGCAGCCGTTGGTCAGGGTTTTGATCTGGGTGGCGCGATCGCCGATCAGCTGGTCGTCAACGGAGACCTCGCCAAACTCGTTTTCAATGACGGCGATTTTGAAGCCGTGCTGCTCGTTCAGGATGTGGCGCAGCAGGGTGGTTTTACCGGCGCCGAGGAAACCGGTCAGCAGGGTAACGGCAATCGGGGTCATGGTCTCTCCTTTAGCAGCAGCGGACGCCGCCTTCTCCACTTCCGCCGTAGCGTGCTTCCTGCCGCTCGCGGAAGAATTCGGTGTAGGTCATGTACGGCTTATCCGGATGGTTGGTCTTCATATGTTCAACGTAGTTGTCATAGTCCGGAATGCCAATCAGCATTTTTGCCGCCTGACCGAGGTATTTTTTTGCTTCGCCTAAGTTACCAAACATTGTGGGTTCCAGACAGAAAAGCACCCCTCACCCCGGCCCTCTCCCCTTTGGGGAGAGGGTTAGGGTGAGGGGATGTTTGCGGATTAATGGTGCGAAGAGGTCTTCACGCCGCCTTCCGGCACCGGCACGTACGGGGTTTCTTTATCCGTACGACCGTCGGCGTTACGCACCTTCAGCCAGGTTTTGATGCCGTAGAAGATGATGCTGTACACCACCACCAGGAACAGAATGCTCAGACCCGCGTTGGTGTAGTTGTTCACCACGATATGGTTCATGTTGGCAATCTGCTGCGCGGTCAGATCCGCGCCGCCTGCGGCAATCTTCTCTTTGTACTGGTTAGCCATGAAGAAGAAGCCTTCCAGCTGCGGGTTGGCGCTGAACAGCTTCAGGCCAAGCGCCCAGGTGGTGCAGAGCAGCAGCCACAGCGCGGGCACCACGGTGACCCAGATGTATTTGGTGCGTTTCATCTTCACGAGGACCACGGTACCCAGCACCAGAGCAACGGCTGCGAGCATCTGGTTAGAGATACCGAACAGCGGCCACAGGCTCTTCACGCCGCCGAGCGGGTCGACAACGCCCTGATACAGCAGGTAGCCCCACAGGCCTACGCAGCCCGCGGTACCGAGAATACCGGCGACCAGAGAGTCGGTTTTCTTCAGGAACGGCACGAAGTTACCGAGCAGGTCCTGCAGCATGAAGCGGCCCGCACGGGTACCCGCATCCAGCGCGGTGAGGATGAACAGCGCTTCGAACAGAATACCGAAGTGGTACCAGAAGCCCATGTCCGCCCACGGCAGCACTTTGTGGAACACGTGTGCGATACCCACGGCCAGCGTCGGTGCGCCACCGGCGCGGTTTAGCACGGACGGTTCGCCAATGTCTTTCGCGGTTTGCATAATCTGCTCAGGCGAAATCACGAAGCCCCAGGAGCTGACGGTCGCCGCAGCGTGTGCGCTCGCGTCTTTCAGCTGCGCCATAATCAGCGCCGCGTTGTCACCGCCCATCTCGTGCAGGTTTGGCATGGTAATGCCGAGGCCAGCAGGCGGGGTGTTCATCGCGAAGTAGAGACCCGGTTCGATGATGGACGCAGCAACCAGCGCCATGATCGCCACGAAGGACTCCATCAGCATGGCACCGTAGCCGATCAGACGCGCGTCTTTCTCGTTCGCCAGCAGCTTAGGCGTGGTACCGGAGGCAATCAGGGCGTGGAAGCCGGAGACCGCACCGCAGGCGATGGTGATGAACAGGAACGGGAACAGGGCGCCTTTCCACAGCGGGCCGGTACCGTCGATGTACTGGGTCACTGCCGGCATTTTCAGGTCCGGGTTGATCACCAGGATGCCGATCGCCAGACCGACGATCACGCCGATTTTGAGGAAGGTCGCCAGGTAGTCACGCGGCGCCAGAATCAGCCAGACCGGCAGCAGCGCGGAGATAAACGCGTAACCGATCAGCGCGAAGGTGATGGTGGTGTCCTTGAAGGTCAGCGCCGGTCCCCAGTACGGGTCGTGCGCAATCACGCCACCGAAGTAGATGGAGGCGACCAGCAGCACGATACCAATCACCGACACTTCACCCACGCGTCCCGGACGCAGGAATCGCATGTAGATCCCCATGAACAGCGCGATTGGTACGGTAGAGCAGACGGTGAAGACGCCCCACGGGCTTTCGGCCAGCGCTTTCACCACGATCAGCGCCAGCACCGCGAGGATGATGATCATAATCAGGAAGCAGCCGAACAGGGCGATAGTCCCCGGCACGCGGCCCATCTCTTCTTTGACCATCTCACCCAGAGACGCGCCGTTACGGCGAGAAGAGATAAACAGCACCATAAAGTCCTGCACCGCACCCGCCAGCACTACGCCAGCGAGCAGCCACAGGGTACCCGGAAGGTAGCCCATCTGCGCGGCCAGCACCGGGCCGACCAGCGGGCCTGCGCCGGCGATAGCGGCAAAGTGGTGACCAAACAGCACGTAGCGGTTGGTGGGCACGTAGTTCAGGCCGTCATTGTTAATGACCGCCGGCGTGGCGCGCGTCGGGTCGAGCTTCATGACCTTCTGCGCGATGTACAGGCTGTAGTAGCGATAAGCCACAAGATAGACGGAAACGGACGCGACCACGATCCACAGGGCGCTTACGTGTTCGCCCCGGCGTAATGCGACAACCGCCAGACAAAAAGCGCCGAGGATCCCGAGTAAGGCCCAGGGCACGTGCTTCAGTAGTTTTTTAGTATCCATAGTAAGACCTGGTTTTTTATGTAAAGAAAAAAGGGTCAGGGTTCGTTGTGAGGAGGTATTGATTAATGCTGGAGCGATCGTGCCAGATCCACGCGCGTGTAAAGGACGGTAAATGAATGAGTGGTTGAAAGTACCGGGTGAGCGGTCAAAGGGGGCGACGAGCGGTTTCGGCTCGCCGCCGGTGGGCGAAATTATGTGATTGAGATCACTTGATTATTCGGATTACGTTCCACGGCCAGATAGCCCTCCAGCGTTCTGATGAGCTTCTCCTTTAGCCAGCTCGGCTCCAGAATCTGGATATTGGGCAGCCAGTAGAACAGCAGCGGCAGGATCTGGTTCTCGTGTGCCGCCTGGCAGCGCAGCGTGACGCCGTCCTGCTGCTCCTCCAGCAGTTCCTGTTCCGGCAGAAGATCGCGGCGCAGAAAGTAATGTGAAATATTATCCTTGATGAATATTTTCACCGCGAAAGTATTTTCTGATACCCAGGGGTCGAGGCTTTTTTCCAGCAGCTCAAGGACATTTTCTTCCGGGATGAATGTCGTTTTCTGAATATCAAACCAGCTAATCTGGCTCAGCGAGAAGGATTTCAGGCGGCTATTTTCGGTGGCTTGTAAATACCATATATTTTTTTTGTTAATGAGTTTATAGGGATTAATCAGCCGGGTTTTACCCTTATAAACTATCTGGCAAACATTATGGTTTTTAATCGATTTCTCGATTTTCGTTAAATGACGGCGAATATCGCGCTGTACCGTGTGTTCGGCTTCATTCGCAAGAATAAGAATATGGTTTTCGTCAACGCGCGCTTCCAGCTTTTGCCAGAATTCCGTATTTCTGTCAGGAAAAAAACTGTCGGCATTCAGGAAGTTAGCAAGGGTGTGATGTAAGCCTTGCCCGCCGGGCGATTGTGCAGAATGGATCAGCCGATATAGCCCGTTACCGGTATGTTCAACAATGGGAGAGAGGGCATTTAAATCCCGATAAACGGTACGCTCGGTAATTTTAAATTTTTCCATTAGCGCACTGCGGTTGACCACACCGTTTAAATGTAGCTCAAGGAGAATATCGACCATACGTTCAGCCGAGCGGCTCCGCGTCGTTTTAGCCATAAGGTCATCCTGTATATTTAGGTATGCGCTGAATGATGCGGGTGCACTGACGTGCGGTGTCAGTATTCAGGCACAGAAAATTTCTCTTATGGGTATATAACGGCGTGATTTAGCGGAAACCTTAGGAGTTTTTGCAGAAAGCGGCGCTGGCCGGGAAAAAGGCCAGCGCGAGGGGGGAATTATACGGCGACTTCCGTCTCCAGCATGACCGGGTGGAAACGGCGTTTGAAGTAGATCAGGCCGTGTCCCGCATCACTCAGGATGATGTTCTTAACTTCAACGAGATAAACAAGATGCGTGCCGATGGTTTGCACCTGGCTAATCTCGCCTTCAAGGCTGGCCAGCGCCCCTTTGAGCACCGGCTGCGCCAGCGGGCCTTTCTGCCAGCAGGAGAGGGCAAAGCGATCCTCCATCGCCATGCCGGTCATCCCGGCGAAGTGGCGAGCCATGATCTCCTGCTCGTGGTTCAGCACGTTAACGCACAGCCTGCCGTTGCCCTGGAATACCGGGTTCATGGCGCTGTTGGCATTGATGCACACCATGACCGACGGCGGGGTGTCCGTGACCGAACAGACGGCGGTGGCGGTAATGCCGCAGCGGCCCGCCTCGCCCTCGGTAGTGACTACATTGACCGCGGCCGACAGGCTGGCCATGGCGTCGCGAAAACGCAGGCGTTGTTCTGATTGCATGAAAACCTCCCGCTGCATTATTTCAGCAGCTTATCCAGCATGTTGATATCGCTGTTGTTGTGCAGGTGCGGCACCGTCCAGCCGTGTTGGTCGTATTCGGACATGCAGCGGTCGACCATCGCCATCATCTTGTCCATGTTGCCGGAGCTCTGCGCCTGGCGCAGACACTGCAGGCGAATTTCATCCTGGCTGCCGGAGTAGTTGATCTCATACAGCTCGTGACGGCCGCCAAACTCGCTGCCGATGGCATCCCACATCAGCTTCAAAATCTTGATGCGTTCGACGTGATCCATGCCGTTGGAGCCGCGCACGTATTTCGCCAGATACTGGTCGATCTGCGGGTTGTTCAAATCCCGGGCGCTGGACGGGAGGTAGATCAGACCGGACGTCACGTTACGCTCGATGATGTTCTTGATCTTCGCGTAGGCCATCGGCGCCATCACGCGGTAGGTTTGCAGCGCGGCGTGATCCGGAAGGTAAGCGCCGTTCACCCACGGGGTGGCTTCAGAATACATGGAGTCGCTCAGTGCCCAGAACATGTTGCGCCAGGCCACCACTTCGCCGAGATCCGCCTGCACGCCGCGGAACTCCAGGGTACCGGTGCACTCGAGCGATTTCTTCAGCAGGGCGGTGATGAAGTCGAGCTTCACCGCCAGGCGCACGCAGGCCTGCAGCGGGTACATTCGCGCAAAGCCGCCCTCCATCGTCCAGCGACGGCAGCGGTCGAAATCGCGGTAAATCAGCACGTTTTCCCACGGGATCAGCACGTGATCCATCACCAGGATCGCATCGTTCTCGTCAAATCGGCTGGAGAGCGGGTAGTCGTACGGGGAGCCGGTTGCGCCTGCCACCATTTCGTAAGAGGCGCGGGAGATCAGCTTCACGCCTTCGGCGTCCATCGGCGCGACGAACATTAGCGCGAAGTCCGGGTTTTCGCCCATCACCTGCGCGGAGCCGAAGCCGATCATGTTGTAGTGGGTCAGCGCCGAGTTGGTGGCCACCACTTTCGCCCCGCTGACGATGATCCCGGCGTCGGTCTCTTTCTCCAGCTTGATGTAGACGTCCTTCACCTCGTCCGCCGGCTTGTGGCGGTCGATCGGCGGGTTCACGATGGCGTGGTTGAAGTACAGGCCGGTTTCCTGAATGCGGGTGTACCAGTTACGGGCGTTCTGCTCGAACTGGCCGTAGAAGGCCGGGTTAGCGCCGAGCGCGCAGCCGAACGCGGCTTTGTAGTCCGGCGTGCGGCCCATCCAGCCGTAGCTCAGGCGTGACCACTCGGCGATGGCGTCGCGCTGCTGGCGCAGGTCGTCGGCGCTTTTCGCCACGCGGAAGAACTTATGCGTATAACCGCCGCTGCCGGTGTCGGTGCCCCAGCACAGCGTGTCCTGCATGTCCGGCTTGTGCAGCGCGTCGTACATCTGCGCGATGGAGGCCGCCGCGTTGCGAAACGCCGGATGGGTGGTGACATCTTTGACGCGTTCGCCGTAGATGTAAATCTCACGACCGTCCTGCAGGCTTTTTAAATACTCTTCGCCGGTTAACGGACGTTTGGCATCTGCGCGGAAATCTTCTGGCTTCATAGGGACCTCGTATCGGAATTGTATTGTTAAATTTATGTTTTGTTTTTGTTGTTTAATTGAAGCCTGAGAAGGGTGGGACGTGAAGGGACGTTTGGGACAACGGCGGGTACTTTTCGGGTGGTGAGGGGATTTGTGATCGTTGTCCCCTCACCCTAACCCTCTCCCCAAAGGGGAGAGGGAACAATTACACCCTCTCCCCTATGGGGAGAGGGCCGGGGTGAGGGGAGACCGGTACTTTCTGCGCCCGGTACGCGCTCGGCGAGCACCCCACTAAGCGGTTAAAAAACCGGGCAAAGTAAGCCGGATCCTTAAACCCCAGCTGCCAGGCAATCTCGCTGACCGCGCTGTCGGAAAAGAGCAGCAGCCGCCTCGCTTCACGTAGCTGCCGGTCGAAGATCAGCCGCTTTGGCGGTCGGTTGGCGAAGCGGCGGCAGATATCGGTCAGGCGGGATTCGGTCAGGTGCAGCTCGCTGGCGTATTCCGGCACCGTCCAGTGCTGGTGGTAGTGCGCGTCAATCAGCTGGGTAAAGCGCTGGAACAGCTTCAGCTCGCCGCGCATTCCGCCTGAAGCGTGGTCGTCGAGCTTTGCGTTGCGCAGTAGCAGGGTAAAGACCGCCTGCGCCAGCAGGACCAGGGTATGCTCGCGCCCCGGCAGTTGTTCCGTGGATTCCCGGGCAATGAGCTGCCAGTAGTGCTTCAGGGCCGCCAGCTCGTCCGGCCTGTCGGCCAGCGAGAGACAGATCCCCGGCAGGCCAAACGCTTCCCGCGTGCCGGGGTAAAGCACCTCCAGCAGAGGCCAGATCAGATCCTCGCGCACCGTCAGCACGTGCCCGTCGCTGTCGGATTCGGTGATAAACGCGTGCGGCACCGACGGCGGCGTCAGGACGAACAGCGGGGCCTGCACCGAGTAGCGGTGATCGTCGAGCTGGAGCTCAATCTGCCCGGTATCGAGAAAGTGCATCTGAAAGTACTGGTCGTGACGATGCGCCTGCATGTCGCGGCCAAAAAAGGCCGCCATGCGGGCGAACGACTGGTAGTGCACATCGTCGGTGCCCAGGCTTTCGTCGTACTCCTTGCTGATATCAATGTTGGCGATGGGGCTCTGGCACACGATCGTTCCTCTGTTGATCCCGCTGCGTCATCGGAATGCGCGTCAGCACCAGCGCGCCGACCACCAGCAGCCCGGCCACGAACCACAGCCCGGAGCTGAAGCTGCCGGTGGCGTCGCGCAGGATCCCAATCAGCAATGGGCTGACGGCAGAACCCACGTTGCCAATGGCGTTGATCACCGCCAGCGCCACGGCGCGGGACTGCAGGCTAATCACCCGATCCGGCGTGGTCCAGAATATCGCCATGGCGGTAAAGGATCCGGTTGAGGCCATAATGATGCCAAGCAGCTGGATCAGGCTGTGATCGGTGGCCGAGGCCAGCATCCATCCCGCCGCGGCGAACAGGTACGGCAGGATGGTGTGCTTTTTTCGCTCTTTCAGCCTGTCGGAGCGGCGGCTCCACCAGATCATCCCGAGGATGGTACAAAACTGCGGGATCGCCGCCAGCAGGCCGATAACGATATTGCTGCTCCCCGTGTTGAAGCTTTGCAGGATCTGCGGCGTCCAGATGTTGATTGCGCTGAGCGTGTTAGTCAGGCAGAAGTAGGCCAGCGTGTAGAGCAGCACCGCTGGGGTCAGCACTTCGCGCAGCGTCGAGCGCGGCGTGACGGATTGGGCAATGGCGACCTCCTGCTCGCGGGCGATCATGGTTTTCAGCGCCTGCTTTTCGTCATCGTCCAGCCAGGTGGCCTGATCCGGCGTGTCGTTGAGGTAAAACCAGGTCACCACGCCGAGCACCACCGACGGTAGCCCCTCCAGCAGGAACAGCCACTGCCAGCCCTTCAGGTTCCACAGCCCGTCCATCGCCAGAATATAGCCGGAGAGGATCGAGCCGAGCATCATGGTCACCGGCATGGCGATCATAAACAGCGCATTGGCGCGGGCGCGGTGATAGGCCGGGAACCACCAGGTGAGATAGACCAGGATCCCCGGCAGGAAGCCCGCTTCGGCAATGCCTACCAGCATGCGCAGGACGTAGAGCGTTTCAGGGCTGGTGGCGAACATGGTGCAGGTGGAGGCGATGCCCCACACCACCATGATCCCGGCGATCCAGCGCCGCGCGCCGATTTTCGCCAGCATGATGTTGCTCGGGATGCCGCACAGCACGTAGGTGACGTAAAACAGCGTCGCGGCCAGGCCAAACATGGTCGACGTAAGGCCCAGATCTTTACCCATCGTCAGCCCGGCAAAGCCGATATTGATGCGATCGAGAAACGAAAAGACAAACAGGATAAAGAGAAAGACGATCAGGCGACGGAACAGCTTGCTAATGGCGCGATGTTCAACAGCTTTATTATCATGGGTTTGCAGGGTAGAGGTCGTCATGGTGCGCTCCAGATCTTACGTTAGTAGACGGATTTATTGTTATTAACTGACGTAACCGGTTGTTCGATAAAGCGTGCCGCCAGCGCTTCCGCGCCGCGGGCGAGCAGGGTAGTGTCGACGCCGACGGCGACAAACAGCGCGCCGAGTTCAAGGTAGCGTTTTGCCAGCTGCTCGTTCGCCATCAGGATGCCGGGCGCTTTACCGGCGGCGCGTATCTGCGCGATCGCCTGCTCAATGGCGGCCTGCACCTCCGGGTGCTGCGGATTGCCGGCAAAGCCCATGTCGGCGCTCAGATCCGCCGGGCCGATAAACACGCCGTCGACGCCGTCCACGTCCAGGATCTGCGGCAGATTTTTCAGCGCCTCGCGGGTTTCGATCTGCACCAGCACGCACATGGCGTCGTTAGCCTGCTGGAGGTAATCCGGAATGCGGTTCCAACGCGAGGCGCGCGCCAGGGCGCTGCCGACGCCGCGGATGCCCGCGGGCGGGTAGCGGGTGGAACGTACCGCCAGACGGGCTTCTTCGGCGTTTTGCACCATCGGCACCAGCAGGGTTTGTGCCCCCACGTCCAGCAGCTGTTTGATTTGTACCGGGTCGTTCCACGACGGGCGGACCACCGGCTGGCTGGGATAGGGCGCGATGGCCTGTAATTGAGTTAACACGGTCTGCACGCTGTTCGGCGCGTGCTCGCCGTCGATCAGCAGCCAGTCGAAACCTGCCCCTGCCAGCAGCTCGGCGCTGTAGCTGCTGGTCAGCCCCAGCCATAAACCGATTTGCGGACGGCCTGCCTGCAGCGCTGCTTTAAATGCGTTTTGCATCGTTCTCTCCTAAACAAAGCGGCAGCTGATGGAGCCCATATTGCCGTAGTCCACGTGGAAGGTGTCGCCTCTGCTGGCGGGCACCGGGCGGGTAAAGGAGCCGCCGAGGATGATCTGGCCGGGCTCAAGCTGCACGTCGTAAGAGGCCAGCTTGTTGGCCAGCCACGCCACGCCGTTGGCCGGGTGGTTGAGCACCCCTGCGGCTACGCCGGTCTCTTCGATCACGCCGTTGCGGTAGAGCAGGGCGGAGATCCAGCGCAGATCCAGCGCGTCGGGCTTAATCGGACGGCCGCCGAGGATCACCCCCGCGTTAGCGGCGTTATCGGAGATGGTGTCGAAGACCTTGCGCGGGCGCTGGGTCTCCGGGTCAACGTTGTGGCAGCGGGCGTCGATCAGCTCCAGCGCGGGGATGACGTAGTCCGTAGCGTTGTAGACGTCGAAGATCGTGCAGTTCGGGCCGCGCAGCGGCTTCGCCAGCACGAAGGCCAGCTCCACTTCGATGCGCGGGACGATAAAGCGATCCACGGGGATGTCGCTGCCGTCGTGGAAGAACATGTCGTCCAGCAGCGCGCCGTAGTCCGGCTCGCTGATCTGCGAGCTGGCCTGCATCGCCTTAGAAGTGAGGCCGATCTTGTGGCCCTTCAGCACGCGGCCTTCGGCGATCTTCAGGCTGACCCATTCGCGCTGGACGGCGTAGGCGTCTTCAATCGTGATCTCCGGGTATTCCAGCGAGATCGCGCGAATCTGCTCCCGGGATTGTTCCGCCTGATGCAGGCGGTGGGCGATCAGGGTATGGGTATGTTTGTCGAGCATGGCGATATCCTGTTTTATGTTTTTTCTCCCTCTCCCACGGGGAGAGGGACGGGGTGAGGGCATCAGGCCGCAGAGGTATCCCCTCACCCTAGCCCTCTCCCAAAGGGAGAGGGGACGGTATTACTTAAACAACGCGTGCACGTTGTTTTGTTTGTAATTGAGCGTCGGGTGCAGCTCGTCGAGCTCGAACGACAGCGCCAGATAGCGGGCGGCCATCAGCTCCGCGAAGTGCGTTTTGATCAGCCCAAACAGCATCTCCCCCACGGCTTCCCGGCTCTCCAGGCTGCGCCCGGCACCAATCTTCAGCGTCATATGCACAAAGGCGTAATCGTGCCTGCCGTCGGCCATCTGCCAGGTGTCCAGCCAGTGGGCGCGGCTGCGGATACCGCCGAGGGGGAAGATGCCCGTGGCGGCGAGCGCCTCGTTCACTTTGGCGAACAGCCCCGGCAGGTCGGCCTGCTGGCGGATGTTGTCGGTACATTCAGCAATAAAATGCGGCATGGTGGCTCCTTATGCGGGCAGGGGGAAAACGGCGTTGACCTGGCCGGTGCCGGAGCTGGCGAACAGCTCGGTGAGAAACTCCACCTTGCCATCGTATTTGTCCCAGCCGAGCATGCCCAGCAACATCACCGTGTCGTGCATGTTGCCCTCGCCGTAGCAGTAGTCGGCGTACTCCGGCAGCATGCTGCAAAACTCCTTAAACTGACCCTCGCGCCACAGCTTCACCACGCGCTCGTCCATCTGGCGGTCGAACTCGCGGGTATAGCTGTTCATCCCTTCTTCCGCGCGCTGGTCGTCGATAAAGCGGTGCGACAGCGAGCCGCTGGCGAGCACCGCCACGGTGCCGTCGTATTTTTCGATGGCGCTGACGATGGCTTCGCCCAGCCTGCGGCTGTCGGCGAAGTCGTGAACCGTGCAGAACGCCGAGATGGATATCACTTTGAAGTGCTTATCCGCGTTCATGTAGCGCATCGGCACCAGCGTGCCGTACTCCAGCTTGAGGCTCGGGATGTTGTGCGCTTTGGCACGCACGCCGAGCTTCACCGCTTCGTCGGCGATAAGCTGGCCGAGTGCCGGGTTGCCGTCGTAGTCGTAGGTCATGTCGCGGATAAAATGCGGCAGCTCGTTACTGGTGTAGACGCCTGAAAAATGGTCCGCACAGTTGATGTGGTAGGCGCTATTCACCAGCCAGTGGGTATCGAACACGATGATGGTGTCCACGCCCAGCTCGCGGCAGCGCTTGCTGATTTCTTTATGCCCGTCGATGGCCGACTGGCGGCAGCCGTGGTTTTTCCCCGGCAGTTCGGAGAGGTACATCGATGGTACGTGGGTGATTTTTGCCGCTAATGCTAATTTACCCATGGTCAGATCCCCCATTTTGGAATCGGATGGTCGCCCATGGAGATGCAGACGTTCTTCATCTCCGCGAACACCTCGAAGCTGTACTCGCCGCCCTCGCGCCCGGTGCCGGAGGCCTTCACACCGCCAAACGGCTGGCGCAGGTCGCGCACGTTCTGGGTGTTGACGAACACCATGCCGGCTTCGATGCTGCGCGCCAGGCGCAGCACCTTGCTGACGTCCTGGGTCCAGATGTATGACGCCAGGCCGTACTCCACGTCGTTGGCCAGGCGCAGGCCTTCCGCTTCGTCCTTAAACGGCAGCAGGCAGGCCACCGGCCCGAAGATCTCCTCCTGCGCCACGCGCATGCGGTTATCGACGTCCGCCAGCACGGTGGGTCGCAGGAAATTGCCGCCCTTCAGGTGCGCAGGCAGGTCGGTCGGTTTGTCCGGGCCGCCCGCCAGCAGGGTTGCGCCTTCCTCGATGCCGAGGCGGATGTAGCCGGAGACCTTCTCCCAGTGCTGCTTGCTGATGAGCGCGCCAATCTGGGTATTCGGATCGTTTGGATCCCCAACGCGCAGGCGGTTGGCGCGCTCGGCAAAGCGCTTCACGAATTCCGGGTAGATGCTCTGCTGGATAAAGATGCGCGAGCCCGCGGTGCAGCGCTCACCGTTGATCGAGAAGATGGTGAACAGGGCGGCGTCCAGCGCGCGCTCGATGTCGGCATCTTCAAAAATCAGCACCGGAGATTTGCCGCCCAGCTCCATGGAGTATTTCTTCAGCCCGGCATTTTTCATGATGTTGCGCCCGGTGGCGGTGCCGCCGGTGAAGGAGACGGCGCGCACGTCGTGATGGCGCACCAGCGCATCGCCCGCCGTCGCGCCGTAGCCCTGCACCACGTTCAGCACGCCCGCCGGAATGCCCGCCTCCAGCGCCAGCTCGCCCAGGCGGTCGGCGGTCAGCGGGGAGAGTTCAGACATCTTCAGCACCGCGGTATTGCCTAAGGCCAGGCAGGGCGCGACCTTCCAGGTGGCGGTCATAAACGGCACGTTCCACGGCGACACCAGCGCGCAGACGCCCACCGGCTGCACCAGGGTGTAGTTCAGCATCTTGTCGTCAACCGGGTAGGTTTTGCCGTTCATCTGCTGGCACACCTCGGCGAAGAACTCGAAGTTGTGCGAGGCGCGCGGAATGAGCACGTTTTTGGTCTGGTGGATCGGCAGGCCGGTGTCGGCAGTTTCCATGGCGGCGATCTCCGGGACGTTCTGGTCGATCAGATCCCCCAGGCGACGCATCAGGCGCGCGCGCTCCTTCATCGGCAGGTTAGCCCATTTCGGGAAGGCCTCTTTGGCGGCCGCCACGGCCTGATGAACCTCGGCTTCACCGCCAGAGGCGACTTCTGCTAATACCTCGCCGGAGGCCGGGTTGGTGGTGTGGAAGTAGTCGCTTCCCGCGACGTTCTTACCGTTGATCCAGTGGTTAATTTTTTTCATTTTGCAGTCTCCTCGCTGACAATTCGGTTCACCAGGCGGCCCACGCCTTCCACTTCTACGACCACTTCGTCGCCCGGCACCACGTCGGACAGCCCCTTCGGCGTGCCGGTGGCAATCATGTCGCCCGGCTGCAGGGTCATAAAATCGCTCAGGTACGCAATCAGGAACGGGATGCTGAAGATGAGATCCGCCGTAGTCCCTTCCTGGCGCAGCTCGCCGTTCACGAAGGTGCGCAGAGCTAAGTTATGCGGGTCGGGAATGGCCGCTTTCGGCACGATATTGGGGGAAATGGGCGTCAGCCCGTCGCGGCTTTTCACCCGCAGGTTCGGGCGGTAGTAGTTTTCCAGGTAGTCGCGGATGGCGTAGTCGTTGCAGACCGTGTAGCCCGCAACATAGTCCATCGCGTCGGCTTCACTGACCTTGCGCGCGGTCTTCCCGATGACCACCACCAGCTCCGCCTCGTAGTGCATGTACTCAACGTTGTTCGGGCGCACCGAGGTCTGCTTGTCGCCGTTGAAGGTGTTTGGCGCTTTGATAAACACCAGCGGCTCGGTTGGCGGCTTGAAGTCCAGCTCGCTGGCGTGATCGGCGTAGTTCAGGCCGAGGGCAAACAGCGTGGGGTGCGGATGCGCGCCGTGAGCGGTGGCCACGTCGCGTTCGTCCACCACCGGGTTTTCCAGCGGCGGAAAACCTTCCGCCAGAACGCGCACGCGGTCGCCCGGCTGCAGCGGCACGCGAGCGTGCGGGGTGCCAAGCAGGATCGCATCGCCAGGATTCAGGGTGGCAAACTCGCTCAGGGCGCTCAGCAGCTCGGCGGCGCTGCGCTGCAGTTCGGCGGTTTTCCAGTGGTCCGCTTCGCGACCATTGATCTCGGTGATGATGGTCAGGTTATCCACGTTATCAACGGCGACAAGTTCGCCGAGCGGGCAAAACCCGTCCCGGCACTTGGCCTTGATGGCCGGGCGGTAGAAGCTCTCTTCCGGCAGGCTCACCTCGTTGGCCAGCGCGTATCCCGCGATGTACGCCGCGGCATCCTCCACGCGCACCCGGCTGGCGGTTTTGCCCACGACCAGCGCCACCGTCGCGCCGCTTAGCACCGTTTCCCCCTGCGGGAACGGAATCGGCTCGCCCGCGCGGATCACCGTGTTATGCGGCTTGATGAACCATACCGCCGTTTTCGGCGGGGTGTTGTAGGGGGCTTTTTCGAACGCCTCACGCCAGGCTTCACGCTGGCTTTGATGATTCAGCGCCACGGCAAAAACAGTACCTTTCATTCACATACTCCTCATCCCGGCGGTCCGGGTTGCGATTTCATTAATATGTTAATGATCTGGTTTTATGCTTTTGCTGTTTATTTCGCAATCAGAAGTGAAGAATTTGTGATATGAATAACAATAAATTTACATAATGGTTTTTATTGATTGATAAATCATGGTGTTAATAAAAATGACGGGTTTCTGTTAGACTTTATGGCAGAAAAGCTGTTGTTTATAAAAACATCTTTTAGTGATTGTTTACCTGTTAATGACTGGCTGGGAGAGGCTATGCATGACTCATTAACCATCGCGCTGTTGCAGGCGCGGGAAGCGGCGATGTCGTACTTCCGACCGATTGTGAAGCGACATAACCTGACCGAGCAGCAGTGGCGGATTGTGCGCGTGCTGGCTGAGCATCCGTCGATGGATTTTCACGATCTGGCGTTTCGCACCTGTATTTTGCGCCCGAGCCTGACGGGCATTCTGACGCGGATGGAGCGCGATGGCCTGGTGCTGCGCCTGAAGCCCATGAACGACCAGCGCAAGCTGTACGTCTCGCTGACCAAAGAGGGCAACGCGCTGTACGAGCACGCCCAGGCGCAGGTGGAAGAGGCGTATCAGCAGATTGAGGCGGAATTTACGCCGGAGAAGATGAAGCAGCTGACCGCGCTGCTGGAAGAGTTTATTACCCTCGGCAACCGCCATGTCGCCGGGCGCGGGGAAGAGGAGTGACTCACTCCTCCGGTTTTGCCAGATGGACCAGCGTGTCGAGACGCGCGGGGGAGAGCGGCTCGCGCGGCTGCGGCAGCGGCCAGCCGTACAGCCAGCGCGCGCTGGTGGCGCAGATTTTTCCCTGACAGGCGCCCATTCCGCAGCGTGAGGCCAGCTTCGCCGCTTGCCAGCCTTCGGCGTGTTGCACATCGCCGCAGCGCACGTCCTCGCAGCGGCACAGCAGCGTGTCTGGCGTAACCGCCTCTTTAAGCGTCTCAGGCAGCGCGAACGTGTCGTGCAGCGCCCGGGCAAAACGCTGCCAGCGCGTGCGGTCTGAGAGGGCTTTTTCTGCCTTTTCGGGGTTATCCGCCGCGATATAACCGGCGATTTCCCCCTCTGCCAGCGCCAGTTCGCTGCCGCCAAAGCCGGTGCATTCTCCGGCGGCGTAGATATCCTTCACGCTGGTGCGTTGCTCTGCGTCGACCCAAATGGCCTGATTTTCCGTTTTGCAGCCAAAGAGCGCGCCAGGCTCCAGGTTCGGCACCAGCCCGTAGCCGATCGCCAGCCTGTCGCAGCCAATCTCCCGGGTGTTTCCCCTGCGGCGAACGGTGACGGACTGGAGCTGTGATTCCCCCCCGGCGCGAATAACCTGGCTTGCCGGGTGGTAACGGGCCGGGAACAGCCCGCCGAGCTGGAGCAGTTTTTCTGGCCAGCGCCAGAGCCCGGCTGCGAACTGAACCAGCGCGCCCAGCGGCGCCTGTTCAACGATGGCCACGATATTTCCGCCTGCGCGTTTCACCGTACCGGCGACCGCCAGCAGCAGCGGCCCGCTGCCCGCAATGACCACGCGTTCTCCCCTGAGCTGCAGGCCGTGCTTAATCTGGGCCTGCAGGCCTCCGGCCCCCGTCACGCCGGGGAGCGTCCAGCCGGGAAACGGCAGAGAGAGCTCCCGCGCGCCGCAGCATAAAATGAGCCGCTGCCAGCGGATCTGGCCGCAGCCGTCGGCGGTTTCAAAAATAATCGCATGGCGTTCATGGCGGGCAATCAGTCGGGCACCGCTAAGCAGCGTAATGCGCGGCTGTTCCGCGACCGCCTGACGCAGGCGTAAGGCGCGCTGAGGCAGCGAAACCTGCGGGCCGTCGCGCCAGATTTGCCCGCCGGGGTGCGGATTGTCGTCGAGGACTATCACTGATTTTCCGCAGCGAGCGGCGGCCAGCGCCGCCGATAGCCCCGCGGGCCCTGCGCCGAGGATCGCAATTTCACAGTCAAACGTTCGCATGCTGGCTCCTTTCAATCACCATATCGGGCTGACATTCCGTCTGGCAGGCCAGCATCCGGCGTCCGTTTACCGTGACGCGACACTCCTGGCAGACGCCCATTCCGCAGAAGGGGGCGCGCCGCTCGCCGCTGACCGAGCTGCGGGTCACGCCATTGCCCGCCAGCGCCAGCGCCGCCGCAACGCTGATGCCTGCAGGCACGTCGCAGGGTTCACCGTCGATAACGATGTTAAGCGTCGTCATGCAATGGCCTCCTGCCTGTACAGCCGGGCGGGAAGCCAGGCATCCGGCGCAACGGGCGGGTTTTCGCCCAGGATCTGGGCGCAGAGCAGTTCGGCGGTGGCGGGGGCGGTGGTGACGCCCAGCCCTTCATGCCCGATCGCCAGCCAGATACCCTGGCGCGTGGGGTGTGGGCCGATGAGCGGGTTACCGTCTGCCGACGCGGCGCGAAAACCGCTCCAGCAGCGGATGATATTCAGGCTCTCCAGCGAGGGTAAAAAATGACGCGCCCGCGCCAGCATGCTGGCCAGAAGGGGGAAATCAATCTCGCGGTCGGTGTTGTCGAACTGGCGGGAAGAGCCAATCAGCAGCTGTCCGGTGGGGCGCGGCTGGATATTAAACGCAACCGAGGTACCGCCCGCATGCGCGCTGGCGCCGTATCCCAGCTCCACGAGCTGATGGCTGAGCAGCGGGCCGTAGCGATCGGCGATCGCCAGCTGGCCTTTTTTTGCCCGTAGCCATTTCTCGCCAAGAAGCGCGTTGGCGCCCAGGCCGCAGGCAATGACGATTGCGCTCGCGCGCAGGCGTTTTCCGCTTCGCAGCGTGACAAAAGGGGCCTCGACGGAGACGGCGCTATCCCGCAGAGGCGTTATGTCGGCATCGTCAATAAGCCAGCGGGCGACGTTCGGGGCGTAGACAATGCCGTCTCCGGGTACCCACAGCCCGCCGGCGAGCCGGGAGGTCAGCAGGGGCTCCCGGGCGGCAAGCTGGCTGCGGGTCTGCATTTCGCTGGTGACCTGGTATTGCGCCATCCGCTGCTTTTTTTCCTCTGCCAGCGCCAGCTCCTGCGGCGTTTCTGCCAGCCACAGCGTGCCGCAACCGCGCCAGGCGCAGCTTTCCGGCATCCGGGGCGTCAGCGTCCGCCAGCGCGACAGCGACCAGGCGGAAAGGGCGAGCTCCGCGGGATCGTCATCCATACACACCAGATGGCCCATCCCCGCAGCCGTGGCTCCTGCACTGCCGTCGTCAATCAGCGTGACCCGCTGCCCGCGCTTTGCGAGCTGCCAGGCGCAGGCCGCACCGACGATCCCGGCACCGATGACAATGACGTCGCTTTCGGTCACAGCGCAATCCCCCAGCGGAACGGATCGTCGGGATTAAGGATCAGCCGGTTATCGCCGCAGATCCAGGCTTCACCGCGGATCGTCGGGACTATCCGGTCGCCGTGCGCCACGAAACTGGCCGTAAATTCGCTGCCGATAATGCTCGCCTGGCGCCAGGTTTCCCCCGCCACGAGCTTGCCGTCCCCGGCCAGGCAGGCCAGCTTGGCGCTGGTGCCGGTGCCGCAGGGCGAGCGATCCCAGGCTTTTCCCGGGCAAAGGACAAAGCTGCGGCTGTCCGCACGGTCATCGTCAGCGAACAGTTCGATATGATCGATAATGCCGTCATGTTCACCGCGAATGCCGGCACGTTCTAACCCTTCCCGGATAGCCCAGGCATACGCCGTCAGGTCGGGGATAGCTGCAGGCGTGACGGCAAAGGGATGATCGTTGACGAGGAAAAACCAGTTGCCGCCCCAGGCGATGTCGCCGGTTACCGGGCCGTGAGTGGTTTCAACCCGCACCTGCTTGCGCCAGCGGTAAGCCGGAACGTTTTCTACCGAAACGCTGCCGTCGTCGTGCAGCGTAGCGGTCACGTCGCCCACCGGCGTTTCAATCATGTGTTTGCCGGGCTGAATGCGTCCCAGCCAGGCCAGCGAGGCGATGAGCCCGATGGTGCCATGTCCGCACATGTTCAGAAAACCGCTGTTATTGAAGAAGATAACCCCCGCGGTGGCCTGCGGTGAAACCGGCTCGCAGAGCAGGGCCCCGACCAGCACGTCGTTACCGCGCGGCTCAAGAATAATGGCTTTGCGCCAGTCGTCGTAGTTGCGGGCGAAGCGCGTCCGGCGCTCGGCCATGCTGCCTGTTCCCAGATCCGGAAAGCCGTCGATAACCAGGCGGGTGGGTTCGCCGCCGGTGTGGGAGTCAATTACTCTCAGTTCACTGTGCTGCGCTGTCATAGGATCTCCGGAAAGTTAACATCTTGTTGCCAGATGCTGGCGCATACCCGGCGTTCCCGCTTGATCGCTTTCATCACCAGAAATGACGAAATCGGCACAGTGGTTGGTTTTATTCTTAAGCAAAATTCATATTTATTTCTTATTAATCATTCTCTTGTTGCTGTGGTAAACCACATCAGGCAACTGCGCCAGTGGATGAAACGGGGGAAATCATAAACCTGTGGCAGGATCGCAAAACGCGGTAAGGGCACTTGATGAGTTAATAAAAAGTTAATAAAGATCCAGCTCACCTATCGGGAGGAAGCATGATGTCCTGTGTGATTGATGACGGGCTGGCTCCATCGCCGGCGCTGGAAGTGGCTGAGCTCAGCCAGATCTGTGAAGGGCTGGCGCGCCAGCGTCCGGACAATATTCAGACGTTGCTGCACGCGATGGGCCTGATTGCGCCGCTGCTCAACGCCATTCCTGACGTGGTCTTTTTTGTCAAAGACGTGCAGGCCCGGTATCTGATGGTTAACATGACGCTGGCGCGTCGCTGCGGGTTTAAGACCGTTGTTTCTCTGCTGGGGAAAACCTCTGCCGACGTGTTCCCGTCCGCGCTGGGGAAAGGCTATACCGAGCAGGATATGCGGGTGTTGCGTGAGGGCGTGACGCTGCGCGACCAGCTGGAGATGCATCTTTACAACGGTCGCGAGCGCGGCTGGTGTTTGACCCAGAAGCTGGCGCTGCGGGATGCGCAGGGTCAGGTGATCGGCATGGCGGGAATTTCACACGACCTGCAGGAAGCGCAGGCGCGTCACCCGGCCTGGCAGCGGCTGGCGATCGTCGACGAGCATATCCGCAAACATTATCACCGGCCGATCGCGATGGAGGAACTTACCGCCCTGAGCGGGATGTCGGTGGCGCAAATCGAACGCTACTGTAAGCGTATTTTTCATCTCACCCCGCGTCAGATGATACACAAAGTCCGGCTGGAAAAAGCCACCGAGCTGCTGGCGGGTGATACGCCGATTACCGATATTGCCCTGCAGTGCGGCTATACCGATCACAGCGCCTTTAGCCGCCAGTTCAAGGCCCTGACCGGCTCTACGCCGCGTGATTTTCGCCTCACGCTGGCCGGGTAAGCCCAGCGCATTGTGCTAATTTCGTCATCAAAGGGGAGGAAAACCACCAAGCCGTCGGCCGCCTGAAACGTCAATCTGTCAGTGAATATTCACCATTCATTCACTTTGACTTAACAAATTGACGACAAGGAACCGAACATGAGCAAGAAAGCCATTCACTGGAGCGGTGTATTCCCGGCAGTCAGCACCCAGTTTCGCAGCGATTACTCCGTCGATCTGGATGCCACCCATGCGGTGATGAAAAACCTGGTTAAGGATGGTGTTTCCGGCCTGGTGGTGTGCGGCAGCGTGGGGGAAAACACCTCTCTGACCACTCAGGAAAAGCTGCAGATTATCGAAGTGGCGAAAGACGCGGCGGGCGGTCAGATCCCGGTTATCGCCGGCGTTGCTGAATTTACCACCGCGTTTGCGCAGAAGATGGCGAAAGAGGCCGAGCGCGTGGGGGTCGACGGCATTATGGTGATGCCGGCGCTGGTTTACTCTTCAAAGCCGCACGAGACGGCGGCGCACTTCCGCAGCGTGGCCACCGCCACCGACCTGCCGATCATGGTGTACAACAACCCACCCATCTACAAAAACGACGTGACGCCGGACATCCTGGCGACGCTTACGGACTGCGACAACATCGTCTGCTTCAAGGACTCTTCCGGCGACACCCGCCGTTTTATCGACCTGCGTAACGCCGTTGGCGACCGCTTTGTGCTGTTTGCCGGGCTGGATGACGTGGTGGTCGAGAGCATCGCCGTTGGGGCGGAAGGCTGGATCTCCGGGATGTCGAACGCCTTCCCGCGTGAAGGGGAGACGCTGTTCCGCCTGGCGAAACAGCAGCGCTATGAAGAGGCGATGGCGCTTTACCGCTGGTTTATGCCGCTGCTGCATCTGGATGCGCGCCCGGATCTGGTGCAGTGCATCAAACTCTGCGAAGAGCTGCTGGGACGCGGCAGCGCCGTCACCCGACCGCCGCGCCTGGCGCTGGAAGGGGAAACCCGTGCGGAAGTGGTGGCGATTGTTGAGAAGGCGCTGGCGACCCGTCCGCAACTGCCCGACGTTGGCCTTTAAGCGCAGGAGTGACGATGACTTTATCTCTCACTGTTTCAGGCCAGCAGTTCATCGCCGGACGCCGCGTCGCAAGCGGTGAGGCGACGCTACCGAGCCTGCGTGCCGCTGACAACCAGCCGACCGGATACCGTTTTTACCCGGCCTCCCGCGAAGAGGCCGCGGCGGCGGCGGTGGCGGCCGAGCAGGCATTTCCGCTCTATTCACAGACGTCGCCCGAGGTTCGCGCCCGCTTTCTCGATACCCTTGCCGACGAGCTGGATTTACTCGGCGAGGACTTTTTCGCGATAGCCCACCAGGAGACGGCCCTGCCGCTTCCGCGGCTGCAGGGAGAGCGCGCCCGAACGAGCCATCAGCTGCGCATGTTTGCCGGCCTGCTGCGCCGGGGCGATGCTTTCGGCGTGCGTATTGATACCGCGATCCCCGCGCGTCAGCCGCTGCCGCGCCCGGATCTGCGTCAGTATTTGACCGCCCTGGGGCCGGTGGCGATATTCGGCGCCAGCAATTTCCCCCTGGCCTTTTCTACGGCAGGCGGGGACACGGCCTCCGCGCTGGCGGCGGGCTGCCCGGTGGTGGTGAAAGCGCATCCGGGCCACATGGCGACGGCAGAGTTAACCGCCCGGGCGATAGCGCGTGCGGTGGAGAAATCTGCGCTGCCTGCGGGCGTGTTTAACATGATTTTCGGTACCGATATTGGCGCCGAGCTGGTGCGCCACCCGGCGATTCAGGCGGTCGGGTTTACCGGCTCGCTGCGCGGCGGTAAGGCGCTCTGGCAAATTGCGCAGCAGCGTCCACGGCCGATCCCGGTCTTTGCGGAAATGTCGGCCATTAATCCGCTGATTATTCTGCCCCAGGCGTTAGCCTCCCGGGCGGAGACGCTGGCGAAGGAGCTGGTGGCCTCCTTCACCCTCGGCTGCGGGCAGTTTTGCACCAAGCCGGGGCTGATTCTGGCGCTGCGAGGGGAAGGCTTTTCCCGCTTCACTCAGGCGCTGAAGGATGCGGTGAACCCGGCGCCGGCGCAGACAATGCTCAATGCCCCGACCCTTGCTCACTACGAAGAGGGCGTGCGCGCGCTTGAGGCGCATCCGGATATTCAGCGGCTGGCAGGGGCTGATGAGTTTATCAGCGGACGCGCGCAGGCTCGCCTCTATCAGGCCCCGGCTTCGCTGCTGCTGGCGCAGGATCCGCTGTTGCAGCACGAGGTGTTTGGCCCCCTGGCGGTGCTGGTGGAGGTGGCTGACGAGGCCGAGCTGCAGTCCATCCTGCGCGCCCTTCAGGGCCAGCTAACGGCCACGGTTCACGCTGAGTCGGATGACGGGCCGCTGGCGCAGCGCCTGCTGCCTGCGCTCAGTGAAAAGGCGGGACGCGTGTTGTTCAACGGTTATCCGACCGGCGTAGAAGTGTGCGACGCCATGGTGCACGGTGGTCCGTGGCCTGCCACCACCGATGCACGCGGCACCTCGGTCGGAACCCAATCCATCGAACGTTTCTTACGCCCGGTGTGCCTGCAAAACGTGCCTGCCGCACTGCTGCCGCCTGCTGTCCAGGACGCTAACCCTCTGAACCTGCTTCGCCTGATTAACGGGCAGTGGACCCGGGAAGCCGTTTCCCCCTCTGTTGACTGAAGGGCATGACCATGACGATTCACTCTACGCATCACACATCGTCCCGCGTTGTTGAGTCGGGGAAATTTAAAAAGCAGCTGACGCTAACCGACCTGACGTTTATTGGTCTCGGGGCCATCTTTGGTTCCGGCTGGCTGTTTGCCGCCAGCCATGTGGCGTCCATTGCCGGGCCGGCAGGCATTGCCTCCTGGGTCATCGGCGGCATTGCCGTTCTGCTTCTGGGGATTGTCTATTGCGAACTGGGGGCGGCGCTGCCCCGCGCCGGGGGGATTATCCGCTATCCGGTCTTCTCCCACGGCGAGCTGATGGGGTATTTGCTGGGGTTTATTACGCTGATTGCGTTTTCCAGCCTGATCTCCATCGAAATAGTTGCCGCGCGCCAGTATGCGGCAGCATGGTTCCCGATGCTGACTCAGCCCGGCTCAAGCGCCCCGACGCTGCTGGGGTGGGTGGTGCAGTTTTTGCTGCTCTGTTTCTTCTTTGGTCTGAATTACTACAGCGTGAAGACCTTCGCCCGCTCCAACAACATCATCAGTATTCTGAAGTTTTTGGTGCCGCTGGCGGTCGTCGTGACCCTGTTTACCTTTTTTAAACCGGAAAACCTGCACGTTCAGGGATTCGCGCCGTTTGGCATGTCGGGCGTTGAGGCCGCGATCAGCGCGGGCGGGATCATCTTTGCCTACCTGGGGCTGACGCCGATTATCTCGGTGGCGAGTGAAGTACAGAATCCGCAGCGGACGATTCCGGTGGCGCTGATTTTATCGGTGGTGCTGTCGACCATTATCTATGTGCTGCTGCAGCTGGCGTTTCTCGGCAGTATTCCGACCGGGATGTTGGGGGGCGGCTGGGCGGAAATCAGCAAGCAATTCTCGCTGCCGTATCGCGATATCGCCATTACGCTCGGCATGGGCTGGCTGGCGTTTATGGTAGTGTGCGACGCGATCGTCTCCCCCAGCGGCACCGGCAATATTTATATGAACGCGACGCCGCGCGTGATTTACGGCTGGGCGAAGGCGGGGACCTTCTTTAAGGCCTTTACACACATTGATAAAGCGTCCGGCATTCCGCGCCCTGCGCTGTGGCTGACCTTCGCCTTATCTATCTTCTGGACGCTGCCGTTCCCCTCCTGGGAGCAGCTGATTAGCGTGGTGTCCGCGGCGCTGGTTCTGAGCTATGCCATCGCCCCGGTCACGGCGGCAGGGCTGCGCCGTAATGCGCCGGATCTGCCGCGCCCGTTCCGCGTGCGTGCCTTCGGAATCATTGGCCCGGTGTCGTTTGTGATTTCCGCGCTGATTGTGTTCTGGTCCGGCTGGGGGACGCTGTCATGGCTGCTGGGGCTGCAAATTGTGATGTTTGTGGTCTACGTGCTGTGCAGATCAAAAGTGCCGGTGCACGCCGTGAGTCTGGCGCAGCAGGTGAAATCCTCCCTGTGGCTCATCGCCTTCTACGCGCTGATTATGCTTTTCTCCTGGCTTGGCAGCTTTGGGGGAAAGGGGACGATCGGCCACCCGTGGGATACGGTTGTGGTAGCGGTAATGTCGCTGGGCATTTATTACTGGGGCGAGCGAACCTGCCTGCCGCAGGCTAACTTTACCGGAGACGAAGAAGAGTAGAGGAGTCGCGAATGGAGATGGTAAACCTCTCGTTAGCAGAGGCTTATGCGCTGGCGCATCAGGTGCTGCGCGAGAACGGATTCAGCGAGGCGCATGCCGCCGCGGTGGCGAAAAACGTGACGCACGGCGAGCGCGACGGCTGTGCCTCGCACGGTTTGTGGCGGCTGCTCGGGATCGTTGAGACGCTGCGCAAAGGCAAGGTCTCCCCCGACGCGGAGCCGGTTATCACCCATACCGCCCCTGCGATTGTGAAGGCGGATGCCGGCGGGGCGTTTTCCCTGCTGGCATTTGAACGCGCGCTGCCGCTGTTGATGGAAAAGGCGCGGCACTGCGGTATCGCCGCGCTGGCCATCAACCGCTGCGTGCATTTTTCGGCGCTGTTTGCCGACGTCGAGCCGCTGACGCAGGCCGGTCTGGTGGCGCTGGCGACCACCCCAAGCCATGCGTGGGTTGCCCCGGCGGGAGGCACCCGGCCGCTGTTTGGCACGAACCCGATTGCCTTCGGCTGGCCGCGGGGCGACAAGCCGCCGTTTATTTTCGATATGGCCACCAGCGCGGCCGCGCGCGGTGAGATTCAGCTGCATCAGCGGGCGGGAAAAGCGGTGCCGGAAGGCTGGGGCATCGATTCTCAGGGCGAACCGACGACAGATGCCCAGGCGATCCTTGACGGCGCGATGCTGACGTTTGGCGGACATAAGGGCTCGGCGCTGGCGGCCATGGTGGAACTGCTCGCCGGGCCGCTGATTGGCGATATGACGAGCGCGGAGTCGCTGTCGTGGGATGAGGGCGCCGGCGGTTTACCCTACGGCGGCGAGCTGATTCTGGCGCTGGATCCGGCCCGGTTCCTCGGCCATGACGCCTCTGAGCACCTGGCGCGTGCCGAAACGCTTTTTACCGGGATGCAGCAGCAGGGCGCGCGTTTGCCGGGCGAGCGTCGCTATGTTTCTCGCGAGCGCGCATCGCGGGAAGGCGTGGAGATAACCCGTTCACTTTTCAGGGATATATCCTCTCTGACGAAATAATAACCGGCTTCGTCAACATATCAGGAGGGATTATGTCCCTCCTGCCAGTACGTTTTTCGTAAAGTTTTCCATTTCCAGGCCGAAAATTCTGTTATCTGTCTGATGGAAAGAGAAAACATGTTAAACCGTATCAAGATTGTCACCAGCTTAATGCTGGTTTTAGCGATATTTGGCCTTTTACAACTCACCTCCGGTGGTCTTTTCTTCAATGCCCTTAAGCATGACAAAGAGAATTTCACCGTTCTTCAAACCATTCGCCAGCAACAGTCCACGCTGAACGGCAGCTGGGTAGCGTTGCTGCAAACCCGTAATACCCTGAACCGTGCGGGTATCCGCTACATGATGGATCAGAGCAATATCGGCAGCGGCGCAACCGTTAACGATTTGATGCAAATCGCGTCTGCGTCTCTGAAGCAGGCGGAAAAAAACTGGGCTGCCTACGAGGCCCTGCCGCGCGATCCGCGTCAAAGCGACGCGGATGCCATGGAGATCAAGCGTAACTACGATATTTACCACGGCGCGCTGGCGGAGCTGATTCAGCTGCTGGGTGCAGGCAAAATCAACGCCTTCTTCGACCAGCCGACCCAGAGTTACCAGGACGGTTTTGAGAAGCAGTATGTGAGCTACCTGCAGCAGAACGATAAGCTGTACCAGATTGCGGTTGAGGACAGCAACAGCTCCTTCAGCCAGGCCATCTGGGTGCTGATTAGCGTGCTGATTGCGGTGCTGGTGGTGATCGTGGCCGTCTGGCTGGGCATCAAGCAGGCGCTGATCTCCCCGCTGACGCGTCTGATCGACAACATTCGCCATATCGCCAGCGGCGACCTGGTGAAGCGCATTGAAGTTGAAGGCGCGAACGAGATGGGTGAACTGGCTGACTCGCTGCGTCATATGCAGGGCGAGCTGGTGCGTACCGTTGGCGACGTGCGTAACGGCGCGAATGCTATCTACAGCGGGGCGAGCGAAATCGCGATGGGCAATAACGACCTCTCTTCCCGTACCGAGCAGCAGGCCGCTTCCCTGGAAGAGACCGCTGCCAGCATGGAGCAGCTGACGGCAACCGTTAAGCAGAACGCTGAGAACGCCCGCCAGGCGAGCCATCTTGCGCTGAGCGCCTCTGAAACCGCGCAGAAAGGCGGCAAAGTGGTGGATAACGTGGTGCAGACCATGCGCGATATCGCGGGCAGTTCGCAGAAAATTGCCGACATTATCAGCGTGATCGACGGTATTGCCTTCCAGACCAATATCCTGGCACTGAACGCGGCGGTAGAAGCGGCGCGTGCAGGCGAGCAGGGCCGCGGTTTTGCGGTGGTGGCTGGTGAAGTCCGTAACCTGGCGCAGCGCAGCGCCCAGGCAGCACGTGAGATCAAGAGCCTGATCGAAGACTCTGTGGGCCGCGTGGAAGTGGGCTCAACGCTGGTAGAAAGTGCCGGTGAAACCATGGGTGAGATCGTGAATGCGGTCACCCGCGTAACGGACATCATGGGTGAAATCGCCTCTGCGTCTGACGAGCAGAGCCGCGGTATCGACCAGGTGGGCCTGGCGGTGGCCGAGATGGATCGCGTGACCCAGCAGAACGCCTCGCTGGTTGAAGAGTCTGCTGCGGCAGCGGCCGCGCTGGAAGAGCAGGCGAGCCGCCTGACTCAGGCCGTGGCGGTGTTCCGCATTCAGCAGGAGCAGATGAAAGCGCGCGAGTTCGCCGCGGCTAAAGCGGTTTCCACGCCGGTGATGGCGCGTAAAACGGCGACCGTCGATTCAGGCGATAACTGGGAAACGTTCTAACTCTGTGCGTTGTGCCGGGTGGCGGCTGCGCCTTACCCGGCCTACGGTTCGGAGCATCAACCAAGAGGCAGGCGCATGGCGCAGCGCGTTTCATACGCCAGGCCGTGCGCTGCCTCTTCTTCTCTTTTCTGACGCAGTTCAGGCGTCAGATCGGTGACGTATTCAAACCCCAGCCGTGCATAGAACGGCGCATTCCACGCCACGTCCCGAAACGTCGTCAGCGTCAGCGACGCCAGCCCTGCCTTACGGGCATGGTCAGCCGCACGGGCGATGAGCTGCCGGCCAATTCCTTTTCCCTGCCAGTCCAGTTCGACCGAGAGTTCCACAATAAACAGCGACGACGCGTGCGCTTCTGTGAGGATAAACCCCACGGGGCGATCGTTCGCCAGCGCCAGCCAGCTTAGCCCGCGTTCGACATACCCGAGGTGCTGTTCTACGGAAATGACCTCACCCCCGGCAAGCCAGGCGAGTGCCGGGTCGTCACGAAAACGCCCGGCCGCCGCGCGTTCAATGGCGGGCAGAGCGGTAACGTCGTTAGGGGCAGTGGGGCGAATATGAATGTGCATGGCGGCAAGTATAGCCTGACCCGTCGACATTATTCCGAGCAGATCAGCACCGGCGAATAAAAATTGCTGATCACCAGCGCGTCTTCCGGCGTGCGCTCTATCGTCAGAAGCCTTTTATTGCCCAGCGTCAGGCCCGCGACGTACTTTTCAAAGACCCCTGACGGCATGGCATCGTGGCTAAAACGCTCCACTTTTTGAATGACAATCTCATACAGTTCGCCCTCAACGTGACGCCATTTAAACATCTCCTGGCGGGAAACCTCCCAGCTGCGCGGCGCGTTCACCACGCTGCCGTTTAGCGTGATGTACCCCGTTTTGTCGGGATGAAAACGCATAATGATCTCGCCGTCAAAGGTGAAGTCGTGGCTGTCGCGCCGGTCGGAAAAGGTCAGATTTCCGTCGCAGGCCACCGACAGCGGTGGCGTGTAAAAGTACCACGCCAGCGCGGCGCCCAGCAGCAGCAGGTTGAGGATCAGAATCAGCCAAACTTTTTTGTGTCTCATATCACCACTCGTAATAGTAAAGCGTACGACAGACGCTGGCTTTACCCCGCGTGAGGGAGCATTGGGAGAGCACCAGCCGCCCTTCGTGGCCGTAGAAAAGCGTTCCCTGAATGTGCATGTAGAAGATGGAATTTTTCAGGCACGGAAGATGGCCGTCCTGCTGAAGGCTCTGCGCCAGCCCAATCGCCTTCTCATGGAACACGTCCGCCAGCGGCGTAAAGGTGTAGACCGGACACGTGCCAATATGGGTTAGCAGGTGGATCTCCCGCTGCCGGGTTGCCGGCTTGATTGCCGTTATCCAGATGCACAGCGCAACGATCGCCAGCGTGAGCGCACCGCAGAACAGCACGTCCGGTCGAACGCGCCGTACGGATGTCGCCGTTTCGGCTGCCGGACACGGCTCCTCCAGCGCGGTGACCGTGACGTCTGCGCTGAGCATGAAGCCCGTTTTAGGTACGGTGACAATAAACAGCACCTCGGGAAGCAGGCTTGCCAGCAATTTGCGTAAGATGCTGATGTACTGGTTTAACGAATTGTTCGACCCCTGCAGCCCGCGCCTGTCCCAGACCTCCTGAAGAAGCGTCTCTCGTTCGACCACGTTCCCATGATGCTGCACCAGCAGCTTCATGATGGTATTGGCCGTGCAGGTAAGGATCTGCGCATCCTCATCCGGCGCATTGATAAGAGAAACAGAACCGTCCTCGTCGTTGTAGACGAGGGCGTCAGCAAGCAGGTATTTCATAAGTTGTTGTAATACAGACAGAGATAACGAATAAAAGAACAGGCCTTTCGCCTGATTTAGAAGAACTGTTGGCTATTTTAGCGCCATTGTTACCGATAACATTGATCCAGGCAGGATTTTGCGCTGTTTAATAAGTCAGCGTAATTATCACGTCATCGCTGAATTCCCCCGTGCCGCTCAGGGGCTGCGCCGGAACGTCTCCGTAGACGGTGAAATTCTGCGTCCCGCCCGCGGGGTTGGTGACCTGCATCGCATCGCCGCTGCTTTGGTCGCCCCAGCGTTGCGTGTTCCCCGCATCCTGCCAGAGGCCGTAGCGCAGGCACTGGCCTTCATCGTTACACAGCTGCCGCTGGTTGCCGCTGGCATGATTGCCTTTTCCCATCGCGAGCGTGAACGCGGTGCCGGCCGGGCAGCGCGTGGTGAGGGTGGCCGTGGAGCGCTCCGGGCGCAGCGTGGCGGTGCTGGTCAGGGTGCCGAAGTTAAGCGGGGTGACGTGCTCTATGTAACATCCCTCGCGAATTTCGGCCTGCGCGTTGCTTCCGCCCTGCACCTTTTCGCCTTCGGCGGAGCCGTCTGAACAGTTCTGCAGGGCATCCTGACGGGAGGCGCTGTGCCACGCTATGCGCAGATTCATGTTGTAGTTGTAATAGTGGTACGCCGGAAGCTGGCTTTGCCCTGCCGGGAGGGTGGCGATAAGCGGAAAGCTGCCGCTGATATTGGCATTGCTGTCGGCGGTCAGGGTCTGCTGGATAAGATCCCCGCGGCTGGCGGGGCCCAGTTCCTGGGAGCGCGCGACGCCGTTAAGAAGACGAAAAATCAGGGTGTATTGTTTACCCTCCTGGTCCCCCGGCGAGACCATCTGAAAGGGCGGGGCGTCGATGCTGCTCAGGCAGACATTGATATACTCTGTCGTACCGAGGTTGTCCGCCTGGCAGCTGAATTTGACCTCGGCGTGGGTCGAGGCCGCATTGCCCGCCGAGATAGCGCCAAAGTTGATGACGGCGGGCGAGGTTATCCAGCAGGCGGCCGCCATCGTCTTCAGGGACAGCAATAGCAGCAACATTATCGAGGCTCTTAATGGCACAGTTGTTCTCCAATATTTTGTACGGATGACGCCTTCCGGGGCGCCGGAAGCGTAACCCGACATTCTCCCTGACCCGTTTTCACCACCACTTCACCCGGCAGGGGCGGGTCCTCAAGCCAGATAAACCCGTCGCGGCCCACGATGGTGGCGCCGTGAGGCGTTGACACGATGCTGCCCAGCGGGAGCGGCGTGCCGCGGTCGTCGACCAGCCTGGCCTGAACCGTCACGGCGTGATGGACGTCAAAATCGACTTTTACCGCGCTGCCGTTACCCGGTCTGGCATACATGTCGGTGACCGGGGCAATCACATCGGAAGGCAGATCCAGCGGGTTGATGGTGACTTTGCTGTTGTGGTAGCGCGGCAGGTCGGTCAGCAGAAGATACCCCTCCTCGTCGGTTTCGCCTGCCGGGCGGTTTTCAAGCATCACCGGCACGTGCCCGATACCGCGCGTTGAGACCAGTGCCAGGCCCTGCTCGCTGTAGCGCAGGGCGTGCAGGCTATTATCCAGCAGCGTCAGGCTGCCTTCGGCTGAGGCATACCGATTGCCCACGTTCGCGCCTTGCTCCAGCCCCACATGCCACTCTCCGGCGTGGCCCAGATAGCCCACGTCAGCATACTTTTCCCGGCGTTCACCAACGCTTTGCCCCAGCTGCCATGACCAGCCGCCGGTCTGGTCGTCTGGCTGATGGCGATAGTCCATGCGCGGCGAGTCATGGCTGGCCTGAAGCGAGAGGGTGTCCTGGCGGCCCAGCGGGAGAGAGAGCATAAGCTGAACGTTGCTCGACGCGTCGGTAAACGAGCGGGTATAGCTCAGCGTGGCGGCGAGATGCGCCGGTAACAAAACGGACCAGGAGGCATTGAGGTAGCGTTGTTTGTTACCCTGAATGTCTTGTTGTACCCAGCCCACGCCTGGCGTACCGACATGGGAGAAAGAATGGCTTAGCCACACGCTATCGCTGCGCCTGACGGGCACGGCACCGCTCATGCGGGCATTATCGGCGAAGGCGGCATCGGTACGCACGGTGCTGGCGGAAATGCCCGTCCCGCCGCCGTTCCACTGCCAGCCAAGGCCCCACTGCATCCCCTGACCGTAGGGGCTGTCGCTCGCCGCGACGTGCTGGCTGACAATGCCTGCACCGGGGGATATCAACCAGTCAACGCCCGTTCCGAGATTGCGCAGCTTGCGCTGCTGCTCCGTATGCACCGCCATCGTCAGGTGGTTATTGACCCCATAGCGCCAGCCGGCGTCGAGCATCGGCGACGCGGCATAGTCGTCGGAACGCTGGGCGTAGTTTTGCCGCATCCAGCCGATATCCAGCGAGCCGCTGCTGAGCCCTTCGGCCAGCATTCCCGGTGCGCCGTACACGTCGAGCTGAACGGTACGACGCTGGCCGTTGATGTCGGTAATGACCACCTGCGCCTGCCCGCTTCCGGTGAAGGCCGGCAGAGTATCGAGCGTAAATGTCCCCGGCGTGACGCGCTGGCTGCTCTGCCTGAGCCCGTCAATGTAAAGATCGACCGTTGAAGGCAGGACCGCCGTGTCGCTGTAGCGGCTACGCGGTTCGGTGTTGAGCTGCGGATCGAGTTCAAAATTACGCGCCCAGTGCAGGCCGCCAAAGCGAACCTGGCGGCTCCAGCGCGTGCCCGTGGTGATGCTGTCTCCCAGCGCCAGGGTGGTCAGCGAATCGGTGTTGTCCCACTGCCAGCGGGTTTCAAGACGCGTATGGGTGGGCCGGGCGGCACTGTTTTCCTCCCCGGCATGGCTTGAAAAGCTGCTGCTGAGCGTCCCGGGCAACACCCCGGACGCGGTCAGCTCGGTCTGGGCATTCAGCTGGCGTTTACCTTGCGCATCGCTGGCGTAGAGGGCGTAGCCGAGCGTAAACGCGCTGATGGGCTGGGCCTCAGGATAGGCGTACTGCGGGGGCGATTTTTCGAGCGTCAGATGCTGCTGTCCCTCGAGCGCCTTTGCCTCGGCCGTAATCGACACCTGCTGGGCAAGCAGGTCGATATCTACCTTCAGGCCCGGCAGGGCGGTCAGTTCTACCCAGCCGCCGCGATCGTCCGGGGCGCGAAGCCCCAGTTTTTTGATGTCGCTGTCGCTAATCCACAGCGCATCTTCCACCACCCGGCAGGCCCACAGATCCCCACGCGGGGCGTGATTCACGGTGATGCCCAGCCATTGTACGGTGTCGGCGGGACCTTCAGTGCGGGCTGACAGCATCAACGGTAGCCAAAGCAGGAGCGCGAGAAGCGAGCGGGCGCAGGGGTATCTGGCTGGCATGGTGGTCATCGTTGAGGTAGACGCGTAACGCGCTGAGCGTATGGCGTGACGCTTGCTTAAGTTTCACAAGGGCGGTCTGTCCCGGCAGTACATAGCCCGCCAGTCCTTTAACCGATCCCGCAACCTGCCCACTGGCCGTCAGGGCCTCAAGATGGCTCAGGCGAATATGGCTGTTTCCGGCGTTATAGCAGCGGATTGTCGCCGGGCTGTCGGCCTGTTCACAGCTCAGGTCATCCTGGCCGGCGGGAGCATTCTGAGTTCCGGCAATGAATACCGGAATCGAATAGCGCAGCAGGAAGTGCACGCCGTTGGGGTTGGCCGCGTGGGAAAGGGTATCCGGCAGTTCATCGATGACCAGCCGGTAGCTTTGCTCCCGGTCATCGATGCCCGGCTGCATGACGATGATGCGCACCAGCTGCTGCTGGCCCGGCGCCAGCGCGGTCATCGCCGGGCTGCTGACGACCTCATCGGTGGCGGCTAAGACGTCCTGGCCGTTTTTCTGGGTCCATTCGTACACCCGTATCTGCGCATGAATGGCCGCTTTTCCACTGTTGGTGAGGGTGACCGCTGTCGCTCTTTGACCGCTTTGCAGATCGAGCGTGACGGGCGCCACCTGCAGCGTGGCGGCCAGCGCGTAGCGTGACAGCAGCGCCAGCATCGTGAGCCACAGAATGAGGCAGGGAAGATAACGACGCACGATCAGTACACCAGGTTTAAGGTGATGTCGTCGCTGTAGGCTCCTGCCTGTGCGGTCGTCAGGGCGCCGGCGTCAATCACGCCATAGAGCGTCTCTTTCTGCTCCTGACCGTTGCCGGTGTCGGTTAGCCCGTCGGTGCTGGTGATTTGCGTCTGTTTGCCCTCGTCAGCAAAGAGTTTCCAGGCAATCTTCTGTGCGCCCGTTTCGCCGTTTTCCGGCTTCAGCCAGAAGGTGCCGTTCTCGCTACTGTCGTTGCTGGTGGCGGAGAGGGTGAACGGAGTACCGTTGGTACAGACGATATCAACCTGCGTGCTGGCCTGGATTTCGCTCGATTCATCCGAGCCGTGGCGCGCGAAATTGAGGTCATTGGCTTTGAGAGTGCACGACTTAACGACCTCAAGTGAGACGTGCATCGTCGCGCTTGCGGTACTTTCTGCGGCGATCGCGGCGGCAGGAAGCAGGAGAGCGGAACAACATACAGCAGCAGTGATAATTTTCATGATCTTATTTCCTGACGTGAGTAACAGTGCAATTACAAAGAGAATGACTGAGCGTCCAACAGGCAGAGTTTTCGATGGAATTCCGCCAGGCTGTGACAGCAAAATTTGTTCATCGCGTTACGCTTGTGGGTGTAGATCGTTTTAGGTGACTTGTTGAGAATTTTTGCGATACGAACCGGGCTAAATCCTTTATGTAACAGCATGCAAACCCGCATCTCCTGATACGAGAGCGTGGCGGCGTTTTCGAAGGAAAATGTCGTGTCGCTAAAGCAGCGGCTCAGCTGCGCAAGAGACAGGTTGTCCGCGACCACTCTGACCCGCTCGCTGCGCAGCCAGGCGTTAATGTCGCTGACCCAGGCCGCATCCGTAAAAATCAGCCAGTTCTGTGCGGCGGGCGTGTCGAGCAGCCGTTCCTGCAGGCGGGTAAGCCCGTGCGGATCAACGCTGTTGATCCAATACATCTCAGGACGGGGCGTCACGGCCGCCGAAATCATCGAATGGAGGCCAAGCCATAAAAAAGCATTGCCGCTCAGAACGATGACCTGATAGCCCGCATTGGGAATGAATGGCGTCATTTTTTGCCCCACAGATAGCCCTGGCCGTAGTCGGCCACGCTGGCACGGGCCAGCGCGAAATCCCCCGCAGTTTCGATGCCTTCTATCAGCACCTTGCTGGCGAGGCGCTTGCACTGGCGGGTGAGATGCAGGAACTTCGCCTGCTCGGTGCGCCCGTTCCAGAAGGTATGTTTGTCAATTTTGACGCCGCAGAAGCGGATTTGGCAGGCCAGAAGATCGGGAAGAATATCTTCGCAGACATCGTCAGCCCACACTTCGATCCCCCAGTGATGGAGCGTTGCGATGCATATCCGCAGAGCGCGGCTGTGCGCGTCGTCGAGCTGTACCAGCGTATGGAGGTCGGTGACCTCGATAGCAAGCCTCTCCGGGCAGGGAGTCTCTTCTTTTAGCCTGTCGAGGAAGTCCGTTTCCAGCAGCAAATCCGATGTTGCGTTGAGATAATACTTCTCTCTCTCCTCGCAAAACATGGCATGACGAAGCTGCGCAAAGAAGTGCGCCTTACGCAGCGTCGGGGACATCGAGCCAAAGTAGTCTTCGAGATCGACGTGGGGCTTTGCCGTGGACAGTACCTCCCAGGCAATCACATTTTCGCTGCGCAGTGCCCGGATGGATTCGAACTTATAGCCGGTTAGCATGATAAAAGTGCGTAATGCTCCGTGGTGATTTATGGAGCTGCACATGTTATGGATTTGTCTTTTTGCGGGATATTTATAAATTAAAATGGCTGATATAAAGCGTTTTTATCTAATTTATAATGGTTGTATAGAATTATTTATTTTCATAAGTGCCCGGCAGAAAGCCGGGCACGCGCCCGTTAGCCTTGTGTACCGACGATTTTGATTTCTACCATGCCAATCCCGATCTCGCGCGGTGAGTGTCCAAGGATATTCCCCTCATTTGTCGACTGCGGGTCTGGCGGCACAATCACCAGCGTATTGCTGCGCGATGGGTTGTCAAAATGCAGCGTGTGCGTGGACACATCGTTTCCAAGCGTCAGGGTCTGCTCCCGATCGCCCACGCGGACCGGCACGGGCTTGTTGGCGTTGGGCCCGTACGCTCTGGCCGTGATCACCAGGTCAAATTGTTCAGGCAGGGGATGGGCGTACTCAATTTTCACCTCGTTGCCCAGCTGCGCGTTGGACCAGCGTCCCCAGGACTCCGGACGCGAGATACCGCTAAACTGCTTCACCTCTTCCGGCGCGCCGGCCACGTTAAAGATAAAGCTGTCCGCCTTGTAGCGAATATCGTTGTCGACGATTTTCAGCACGTCGACGTTGTGCTGATAGCGCGCCGTATCAATTACCGTATCTTTGAAGGCTGTTTTGCCTTTCCACTGGGCTTTGTCCACGTGCTGCACGGTTTGCTCCCCGCCAAGCTGGCCCTGAGAGACGCACCAGTCGGTTGAGAGCGCCAGCGGCTGCGACCAGAGCTGGCCCATTTTGTAGCACCTGTCCACCCAGACGAAGTTATCGCGGGGGGCAAAATCGGCCAGCTGATAGCGCAGCGGCGCGGAATACTCGCTTTCCGGCAGCGGCTCGACGCGGCCCTCCGACACGCGCAACAGCAGCGGCAGACGGAAGTTGCTGCCCGAGAAGGCAATGGTGTTTTTATCCCGATCGATGGTGAAGTCTTTCATCTCTTTCGGGAAATTCCACAGGCGAATGATATCGGGTTTCCAGGCGAGGATTTTTTCCTTCATGTTGAGGAACACTTCCGACAGGGATTGCCCCGACAGCGTGCTCCGGCCAAGGCCAATAAAGTTGTCGCCGCCCAGAATGTCCAGCACGGTTGCGCCGTTATCCATGGAGTTGCGTTTGGTGGCGATGACCTCCTGCTGCGGCTGGTCGCCGCGCAGCACGAAGAACAGGTTGCTGCGATCCTGCTTGCTGAGCTGGTCCCACGCGCTGTTTTTCATCGCCAGATGGTCAGACGAAACGACGATGACGGTGTTTTTAAACCAGGGCGAGGCTTTGATTTTTTCGACCAGCGCGGCGATGTGCTCCTGGCTACAGGTCACGGCGCTGAAGGATTTGTTGTTTTTGCCATCGACGTCATAGCGTTTGCGCTTACAGGTGCGCGAGACGAACCCGTCCGGATGGTGGGTGTCCACCGTCAGCGTAAAGAGCGAGAAGCGTTTGCCGGCGCGGGAGAGTTCCTCGAATTTCTTCCAGGTTTCGTCCAGCACCGTATCGTCATAGAAGCCCCAGTCGTTGCGGTAGCTCGGATCGGCAACCGTCGTTTTTAACTCTTCTGAGCCATACAGGTGATCGAAGCCGTGGGATTTCAGGAACACGTCTTTTCCGGCGAAGCGCAGGTTTGCCCCCTGCATAAAATAGTTTTCGTAGCCGGAGTTTTTCAGAATATCGCCGAGGCAAATATTCTGCGGGAAGAACGTCGACATCGAGGCTGAGGCGTTACCTTCAAAAGGTGCGAACAGCGGGATGCCGCACTGGGAGGCAACCATCCCGGCGATGGTGTAATCCGTACCCGGCAATTGCATGGTGTGGCTGAAATCGAGGCCTTCATTTTTCAGCGCGCCCAGGTCTGGCGTCAGGTTCGGGAAAGCGTCGTTATCAAAGTACGTGCGCTCCAGGCTTTCACCGTAGATATAAACCAGATTGAGCTTCGGGTTGGCGATCGTTTTCGACGGCTCTTTGTAATAGGCTGCGAAATCCGGATCGCCGTCTCGGGACTGAGATTTCACCAGTTCGGTGATCTGATGGAACGCCGGGCTGGCGTCCACGGAGGCCAGCGCCAGGAATAGCGCCAGCAGGCTGTAGCCATGATGGTGCGGATGATGGCGGCGTCGACGCAGGACCCAGGCCAGCGCGCCAAAAATCGTCACCAGCGCGATGACGAGCCCCAGCCCCGGAAGTATGTACTTACCTACCCCTGCACCCGTCAGGCTATTCGTCAGGGTGTAGAGCACGGCATCGTTAATACCGTCGCCGGTAAAGTAATCGCTGGCGTACAGGGTAATGTTTAAAATAATAAAAATGCCGAGCACCACCAGCGTCGCGATAAACCACCAGGTGTTGCGGCCGGCTTTGCAGGCATAGACGCCGACAGAAGCCAGAAAAAGGATAAGGGACATTAGTTCTGACAACAGCATATCCTCATGACGCCAGGTGCTTCGCTGGCTAACTGTTTATTTTTTGGGTCATACACTGTAATTGCGATGTCGTTAAGCTGCAATTTTAGTGTCACGAAAGTGTGCTGTTGTTAGGATTTGGTTTAGAAAATCGTTTTTATGAAGAAGGTCGCATCCTGACAAACGGACGCTGAGACGGTGGCACTTGGGGAAAACGCGCATTTAACGCCGCGCTGCAAGACTATCGCATTAAACGCGGCGTGTTGTGGCAGAAAATGGGGCGGATCAGGAGAGGAAATTAACGCCTTGTTTCAGCACCAGATCGCAGGCTTTGGTTTTCACCTGTTTTGCCAGAGAAGAGTTGCCGAGGGTGCTCAGGTTAAGCTGTTGACCGTTCTGCGCGTTAAGCAGACCCTGGATCCCGTCCATATAGTTGGTATCCGCTTTCTGCTCCTGGGTATCCAGACCCAGTTTACCCAGCACCTGGTTTTTCACGTTTTGCGCGTCGGTTACGGAAGCCAGTTTTTGCTTCGCGCAATACTCCAGAATTCCCGCCGCGTTGTTCATCGTGCCCGCGCTAAGGCTCTGGCTGCTGTTGCCCAGCAGGCTGGTGAGGGAAGAGGCTGAAAGCCCGCCCTGAGAGCTGCTGCTCTCTTTGCTCAGCTCGTTTGCCGCGCTTGAGAGGGACTCCTGCCAGGATGCCGCTTGCGCCATACATGTCAGTATGAGTGGGGCGACGACTAAAACTACAAAAAGACTTTTTTTCATTACGTTATCTCACATTCTCTCGGTAACTTTCCCAATCAAAATTCAACCAAAGCGTACCGCCTAATTTCATTCTGTCCATTACCCTCTCTCCGAGTTGTTTGTTCAAACCTGCTTCATCAAGATTGCTCAGGAGCCCAGTAGGCCGGCGAGAGGATGTTCTTCTGTCGATAATTTGGTTGATGATAACCTTCTCATAACGCGATTCATTCTGAACACCAATTTCATCAATCACAAGCAAGTCAACAGAGCTTAATTTATCAATCAGCTTTTCTTCTGAATCTGCTGATGTGCCATTGAAGGTTTCGCGCATGGAAGACATGATATCTGCCACGGTAATTATAAGAACCGTTTTACCTCGCCGCAGGAGATCGTTACATATGGCGGCGGCCAAATGGTTTTTACCAGTACCAGGATTACCACAAAAAATGAACCCGCCCATCGATTTATCAAAATCAACGGCATACAAGCGCGCTTTTTCTCTGACAATCTTTTGATTTGTCGTAGTGGCCTTGTAATTTTCGAACGAACACCCCTGGTGTAAGGTTCTTATTCCTGAACGACCAAAAGATCGTTCCATGCTTTTGGCAATATTTTCGCGAGCAATAAATTCAGAACGCTTTCGCCCTTCTTCTTGCTGCCAGGCCATCAACTCCTCACTGTTTTTAAAGCGAGGCTCAATGCCTTCAGGTATGATTTTTTTCAACCTGTTCATCAGACTGCTAACGTTTTTCATTTCAACCTCTAAAACCTTTTGGAACGGTATAGTTAGGTTTGGCTATTTCGTTAATGTCAGATTTTGCCTTTCCACCATTACCAGTACGGGTGATTTGAAGATGACGCGCGAGCTTTTGCTGCCACTGAATGTGGGTGAAGACTTTACCTTCCGCCTGCCACCAGGCGGTGAACGCGGCGAGCTCTTCGGCGGTGGCCGGCTGGGTGAGCGCAATGCCCCACAGCGCGGCTTGGCGCTGGAAATCCGCATCCGGCTGCCAGCCCGCGTACAGGGCAAATTTTCCCATTGGCACGGTCACGGGGACGTTAACCGGTTCATCAAAGAACTGATTGTCCAGCGTGATATCGCTCGCCGGGCGCGACAGCTGCGCTTCTATCTCCAGAAGCTGTGCCAGACGTTCCGGTGTGATTGCGTAAAACGCCGGAGCGTTGTCGGCAAAAACCGCAACCGTGCCACCGTCGGCGTGGGTCAACACACCGCGCGGGTCGCGCATAAAGGCATCAATACCAGCAATGCTGGTGGTCAGAATTCTGGAGGACATAACGCTTACTCTACTGATAACGACGGGCGTGATATGGGCTTATGGTAGCACAGAGAGGATGAGGGAATGGAGGGGATTTCCCCGGTGGCGCTGCGCATACCGGGGGGGACAGTCGTTGGTCTGATAAGCGCAGCGCCATCAGGCATTTATCACGCGATGATATTCAGGGTCACGTCGATGTTGCCGCGGGTCGCGTTAGAATAAGGGCAAACGATGTGTGCGGCATCCACCAGCTTTTTGGCTTCCGCGGGATCCATACCTTCAACGTGGATGTTCAGTTTTGCTTCAATACCAAAGCCGGTTGGCAGCGGGCCAATACCCACTTCGCCTTCAATAAAGGCATCTTTTGGCAGGGTAAATTTGTCGCGTGCGGCCACGAACTTCATCGCGCCCAGGAAGCAGGCAGAGTAGCCCGCCGCAAACAGCTGCTCAGGGTTAGTCACTTCTCCGCCCATGCCGCCCATCTCTTTTGGCACGCCCAGTTTTACATCCAGTACGCCATCGGAAGAGGTCGCGCGGCCGTCACGGCCACCGGTTGCTTTTGCTTTGGCGGTATAAACAACTTTTTCTAAAGACATGGCAGGTTCCTCATCTTGCTTTAATGTGCGCTATTAAATAGCGTGCGATATATATGGTTAAATAAAGACGCGTAAAGTATAGCCTTACGCGCGCTGAATATGTTGTCGCAAAAGCTCCAGCTGCTGCTTAAGCGCGAGCAGCGTGTCGGTATCACACTGCGCTGCGCATCCTACCGCATGGGGGATACCCGCTGCCTGCTGCTGAAGTTCACGTCCCGCTTCACTCAGGGTGACGGCGACCTGACGTTCATCCTTGCGCGAGCGCTGACGATTTATCAGCCCGGCGCTTTCCAGACGCTTCAGCAGCGGCGTCAGGGTTGCCGAATCCAGAAACAGCCGCTCACCGATGTCCGACACCGTGACGTCATCCTGCTCCCACAGCACCAGCATCACCAGATATTGCGGGTAGGTCAGGTTCAGAGGTGCCAGCAGCTGCCGGTACAGCTTATTAAGCGCCAGATTTGCCGAATAGAGGGCAAAGCAGAGCTGGTTATCCAGCTTAAGCGCAGCGTTTACGTCGTGTGTTTTCGCGTTCATGAGATGAATATAGATAGTGTGCGATTTAATTGCAAGCAAATTTTATGGGCAGGTATAACGCAGGGCCACCTGAACGGCCATTTTACGATAGTGCTGGCGCTGGGCCTGCTCGTCCGCACCGTCTTCAAACAGCAGCGTAAAGGTATAGCTGTTAGCAACGTAGTGAAAGCTGAAGCTGCTTATCAGGCGATGAAGATCGCGGGCGTCAACCGTCTGGCTGAACAGCTGTTTTTCTTTACCCCGACGCAGGATCTCTTCCAGCAGGTCTAGCGCGCTACGGTTGACCTGGCGGAGATAGCTCGACTGTTGCATAAAGCGGCCGCGCTGCATGTTTTCCATGCAGATAATGCGGATGTAATCCGGATGGTCGGCATGGTAGTCAAAGGTGGCTTCAACCAGACTGACCAGCGCTTCGACGGGCGGCATTCCCGACAGGCTGAGCGCTTTTTCACTGGCGCGAATCTGGGTGTAAACATGTTCCAGAACGAGGAGATAGAGATTCTCTTTGTTCTTAAAATGGTAAACCACCATGCGTTTGGTGGTGCCTGCTTTCTCCGCGATCTGCTCCATGCGGGCACCGTTTAATCCATATTCGGCAAAAAGCGCGATAGCGCTCTGAAAAATTTTCTCTTTCAGGCTGGATTCTTCACTGTGCTCGGGGTGTTCGCTGCCGGGGTTAGCCACATCCTTTCCTTATTTTCACCAAACGGTCCAGAAAGATTATCTCCATGGCAGCGAAATAACACAAATATCAAACGCGTGGGCGCTTACGGTACAGCCACAGCCCGGGGATCGACAGTCCGATGGAGAGCGCGCCGACAATGGACGAGGCCTTAAGAAAGTTGCTCAGAAGGAGGATCATCTGAGGCTCGGTGTAGCCAAAATGGCTGATTTTCACCGCGGATATCATCGCCGTATAGGCCGATATGCCGGGGAACATCGGGATCACGGCGGCGACGGTAAACACTTTGGGGTGCGCCAGATACCAGCGCGACCACTGGATGCCGATACTGCCGACCAGCATAGAAGCCATAAATGTCGACCATTCGATGTTAAAACCCGCTGTCATCATGACCATTCGCGAGCCATGGCCTATCGCGCCCAGTAGCGCACACCACGGCAGCGCGCGTTGCGGAACGTTAAACACCATCGCAAAGCCGACGGCAGGAATGGCGGCCAGAAGCATGTCCTGCGCCAGCGCCAGCAGAAAATCTATCATGCCCATCCGCGTAACCCCCAAAGCGTCATGGCCATGACCACGCCGATGCAGGTCGCCAGCGTCAGCAGGCTGGCGATGGCCCAGCGTGCCAGACCGGTATTGATGTGACCTTTAAACATGTCGGCGACGGCGTTGATCAACGGGAAGCCCGGGACCAGCAGCAGCACGCTGGCGGCCATGGCAATCGTCGGGGTGTTGGCAAACTGCGGCAGGCGCAGCAGCAGGCCGGAAACCGTGGTGGCGACAAACGCAGTGATGCAGAAGTTAATTTGCGGGTGCAGCTGCCGGTGTGTCAGAAGCTGGCGAACATACATGGCGATGCTGCTGGCGAAAAAGGTGACGATCGCCCCGTCCCAGCCGCCTTTATTGAGCTTACAAAAGCAGGCGCACGACAGCCCCACCATCAGCACGACAAGCCAGCGCGGATAACGTAATGGCTTAATTTGGTTGAACCGTTTTTCAATCTCATTGAGATCGAGAAGCTTATGTTCAGCAAGGATGACGATATGCTGCACTTCAGTCACGACGTGCATGTTAATGCCGCGGTCATGGTTTTTGCGGGTGGAGGTCAGGCATTGACCGTCTTTGATCGTGGTCAGCACAATGGCGTTGGATGAGATGGCGCTCTCAACGCTGTCCATACCCAGCGCCATCCCCAGCCGGGTTGAAAGCTCCTCGACCAGCGCGCTCTCTGCGCCGTGCTGGAGCAGAAAAAGCCCGCACTTTATACATAGCCGCGTGATAGCACGCTGCGTTGACCGATCTGCCTGCATGTCTTGTCCTGAAGAATTAGATGGATAGTTGCCGCCTGGCCCATAATGATTACTTTTAGCACAAAGTGCAGTGTCTCTTGCTGTGGGTCAGATCAAGGTTTATGCAAACAGTTTCAGCCCCGTGTCACGTAAGGGGATTGGGTTGATTTATTAATACGGTGAATTGTTAATTGGGGAATATAGAAAATTTGTATTTAGTTATTCTAATTTTATATTGTTATTATTTTAACGGCATTGGAATTAAATTTATTTGCGCTTTATGAGATATTACCGATGTTTTAGGCATTTCTTAAATTAAAAACATTTCTCATCTTCTGCTTGTATTAATCAGTTTTACACTCAGGGACGAAAACACATATACATTGATGCGTTTTAACGTTACTCATCATATAAAAAATGGACACGGAGGGTCTATGTTGTCATTGCATGGTAAGCATGGCGTTGTCATTAGCCGGATACCCGTAATGCAAAACGGGTTGGGGGGCGTTATAGCACGTCATTTCCCCGATGTTGAGTTGACCTATTGCGGCTCATTGCAGGAGTTAACCCTGCTTCAGTTACGCCGGGCAGACGTCATTATTGCTGATATTTCAGGCGAATACCGAAATCCTCGGGGCACGCTTGAAGAGTATTACGCTTTACTGAATCAATACCGGGAAATTCACTGGATCTTCTTAGTCTCACGGCCGCTTTACCCTATTGCCGTTGAGCTGCTTATGCGGCCGGAAAGCACGTTGCTTTCTGATATGGAGCCGATTGAAGGCGTGGTCAAGGCTATTCAGGCCGGGCGCGAGCGGGCAGAGCGGATAAGCCAGACGCTGTTAACCCCGGAACCTCAGAGCGTGGAAGATGAAGATGAACCTTTTATCGCACTCACACACTCCGAACGCAAGGTATTACGCCTGTTAGGCAAGGGATGGGGGATTAACCAAATCGCCGCATTGCTCAAGAAGAGCAATAAAACGATAAGTGCGCAGAAAAACAGTGCGATGCGACGTCTGTCGTTACGGAGTAACGCCGATATGTACGCCTGGATCAACAGTACACAGGGAATGAGAGAGCTGAGTCTTATGTCAGCCTATGGAGAGTTCGAGGAATGGAAAAAACCGATTCAACAAGGCATATCGCCATCGTCGAAAATTGCACGATGAGTGCTGTTGGGTTACAGCATCTTTTTGCGATGTCCGCCCTGAGCCAGTATCAACTACACCTGTTTAGTGAATTTGACAGCTTTAGGCGTGCACTGCATCACGTTAATTTTTTCTCGCTTATCTATTCACTTGCCGATGCCCGAGAGGAGCGACGTAACTGCCTGGCGCACCTGCGCGATCTTGCGTTCACGCACGGTCATATCCAGCGCATCATACTGGTCTCTGACGAGACGGAAGCGCGCCTCATCAGCCATCTTTCGCCGTCACGCCTGCACGGTGTGGTCAGCAAATCGGTGACGCTTGAACATCTTCAGAAGGAGCTCATTGAGTTACTGAGTGAAACGCTGCGCATCAATGACAATATGCTGAACCACTGGTACTGCAGTCAAAACAGAATGTTAAGCCCAACGGAACGCGCGATTCTGCGTTATATGTCCTGCGGATATTCTATTCCTGAAATCGCGGCACAGCTTGAACGCAATATTAAGACCATCCGGGCACATAAGTTTAATGCGATGGTGAAGCTGGGGGTAAATTCTGACGTAGGGTTGCTGGATGCGGCGGATATTCTTACGCATCTTCCGGCAAGAGATCCGCAAAGTCTGGCTCTCAGCAAGCCCACATTTTTATAACCTGCCTTTCGCGCCAGATGCACTCTGGCGCTTCAATCAGATACAAACATCCACCCATTTTGCGGAAGTCAGCTCTGCCATTCTGTCAGGTGAAATACGCACGGCACTGTGAATTGCGCCTGCGGCAGGCAGCACTTCAGCGTACTGCTTTAAGGAGATATCGCAGTAAACCGCAAGCGGGTTTTCCAGTCCGAACGGGCACACACCGCCAACGGGATGGCCGGTGATGGTCACCACTTCATCGCTGCTGAGCATGCGCGCTTTCGCACCAAAGGTGTCTTTCAGCTTTTTGTTATCCAGACGCGCATCGCCTTTCGCCACCACCAGAATCACCTCATTTTTAACCTTCAGCGACAAGGTTTTGGCGATCTGTCCCGGCTCAACGCGATGGGCGGCAGCAGCCAACGCAACGGTAGCGGTACTCTGGCTAAGCTCGATAACGTCTATATCCGGCGCGTTGTCGGCAAAAAACTGCTGTACAGACTGCAAACTCATTGTTTCCTCCTGACAAATATCCTGCGTAATCTGTCATAAGAATTTATGCTCTGTAAATATCTCTTCAGTAACAAATATCCCGAACGGCTAATTTCTGGATCCTCTTCACAATCACGGAAACCGGTTACAGTAACCGGTTGCAGAGCGTGATGCGTAGATTAATACTGAGTACGTAACGTCCCCTGTATCCAATAATAAGAGCCAATTATGAAACCATTTCGTCTGAGCAGTACCGCGGGTACACAAGCCAGCAAGGTTGTGAAGCTGATTTATGGAACAACGTGCGGCGCAAATGTGCCTGTAACAAACGTCTGACAGGAGATCTGCCATGTCTGCCAACCATGCTGCGTTTAACCTGATATTCCGTTTTGTTGAAAATTACGTCAGCCCGATTGCCGGGCGGATTTCTGCCCAGCGTCACGTCATGGCCATCCGTGATGGATTCATCTCTGCGATGCCGTTTATGATTGTGGGCTCATTTTTGTTAGTGTTCGCTTACCCTCCTTTTTCGCCTGATACCACCTGGGGTTTCGCGCGCGCCTGGCTGGATATGGCGAAACAGTTTGAAGGCCAGATCCTGACGCCGTTTGATATGACGATGGGCATTATGTCCATTTATATTTGCGCGGCCATTGCGTATAACCTGGGTAAGCACTACGTCAAATCGCATCAGCTGGACCCATTTATGTGCGCCATGCTGTCGCTGATGGCGTTTCTGCTTGTCGCGGCCCCGAAAACCAAAGGCACGCTTCCCGTCGACAGCCTGGGTGGGACGGGGATTTTTACTGCGATTCTGGTGGCAATCTACTGCGTTGAGATGATGCGTTTCCTCAAAGCGCATAACATCGGTATTCGGCTGCCGGACCAGGTCCCACCGATGATCAAAAACTCCTTTGATCTGCTGATCCCGGTGCTGGTGGTGGTATTGACGCTCTATCCGCTGAGCCTGGTGATTCAGTCTCAGTTTGGCATGCTAATCCCGCAGGCAATAATGTCGGTCTTTAAACCCCTGGTTTCCGCGGCGGATTCGCTGCCTGCGATTCTGCTGGCGGTATTGATCGGTCATCTGCTGTGGTTCGCCGGGATCCACGGGGCGGCCATTGTCTCCGGCATGCTGCAGATGTTCTGGCTGACGAACCTGGGCGCTAACCAGACCGCGCTGGCCGCCAGCCAGCCTCTGCCGCATATCTTTATGGAAGCGTTCTGGACATTCTTTATTGTGATTGGCGGGTCGGGCGCCACGATGGGGCTGGTAATTTGCTACCTGCGTAGCCGTTCTGCGCATTTACGTTCGATTGGGCGTTTGAGCGTGGTGCCCAGCTTCTTTAACATCAACGAACCTGTCATTTTCGGTACGCCGATTGTCATGAACCCGGTGTTCTTTATTCCCTTCCTGCTGGCTCCGATGGTTAATGCCGTGCTGGCCTGGGCGGCAATGACGTTTGATCTGATTGGCCGCGTCATCTCCGTGGTTCCCTGGACGGCACCGGCTCCGATAGGTGCCGCGTGGGCCCTGGGCTGGGATTTTCGCGCGGCCATCCTGGTTGTGGTGCTGGCCTGCGTATCGGCAATCATCTACTACCCGTTCTTCAAAGTGTACGAGAAACAGCTGCTTGAGCAGGAAGCGGAGGAAGCGCAGCGTAACGCGGAAGAGGAAAATCAACAGGTGGCCTAGGTAGAAGCAAAACGGCAACTCAGGTTGCCGTTTTTAGTGTTTTTTCCCTCTCCCTGTGGGAAAGGGGCTGGGTGAGGGCATCAGGCCGGGTACGATTACTTCAGCGTGCAATCCCCGCACTGCTTAACGTCCGGCAGGCGATAGCGCTGGCAGCAGGTGCGACGGACCAGAAGCCCATCACGGAGTACGACGGTACGAAATAGCGGGTTGTCACGGCCATCGGAAAGCTGTTTTGCAAAGAAACAGGACTGACGCAGGGCGTCAACGTTCTCATCACCGAGAAGTGGCTTCATTTCCGTTAAATACCAGTGGATTAAATAGCCAGTATTGCTCCAGATAAGCTTCCCGTTAATCTCTCCCGTCGCTTCAAGCGCGTCCACGACAGGGATCAGGGCCTGAGTGATAAGCTGCTCCATTCGTTCCTGAGCGGTAAGTTGCTCTGCGTTCTGGTCTTCGTGGAGATCGATCCAGAAACAGGCTGCACGCCCGGTTTCGTGAAACTCGACGTGGAAATTATCCGGCGAAAGTTCCAGCATGCTTTTTTGCGTTAACAGCGCCAGCATCAGGGGAGGCACCATCAGCCCGATATACCACTGCGCCCAGAGGGAGAGCAGGGGTTTATTTTCCCGCGTAAGGTCGGGCTGATTGCGATAGATATGGTCGGAATAGGTGGCCAGCAGCGATTGCAGTTTTGACGGTTGACGCCACTCTGAGAGCGTCATGGCGTGGTGCGGGTGCGCTTCATCAAGCCGGATAAAGTCCAGCAGGTGGGCGCGCGTTTCCGCAATCTTTTCCCGTATGGCATCCGCAAACGAAACATTCCCGCTGGTGAGGGGCGCTCGCCAGAGGAGGGGTTCGACAATGTGTGCGGTATGCGTGGCCATAGTATAGATAGAAATCTAAATGATAATGATTGCCAATCCTAACTATTGCTTAAACCAATGGCAAGACTTTTGTCCTGGTGACAGTGCCGTGAGGTTTATGCCGTCTGCAGCTCTTCGCTCAACAGAATGTTATTACGCCCCATATGCTTTGCTTCGTAGAGGGCTTTGTCCGCTTTTTCCAGCGCGCCTTCTGCGTCTTCATCCTCGAAAATGGCAATGCCTATGCTGATGGTGACATTTGTCGCGACGCTTTCGTTAAACAGATGCGGGATTTTCAAATCGTAGACTTTCTGACGGATCCGCTCTGCCGTCTGGCGGGCATGCTCAAGTGAAATATTTGTCAGCAGCACCATAAACTCCTCCCCGCCAAAGCGCGCCACGATATCGCGGGAACGCACGGCGTCGCGGATTGCCGCAGAGACGCGTTTCAATGCCTGGTCGCCCATCATATGGCCGTAATGGTCGTTATAGGCTTTGAAGTGGTCGATATCCATCAGCAGGACAAAGTGCTCGCCATTTTCTACCGTCGGCAGGTTCTCCAGACGGCTTTGCAGGCCGCGACGATTATAGAGCCCGGTTAGGGGGTCCATCATGCTGAGATCGGTAAGGGTTTCTCGTTCTTCCAGCAAGCGTGAGAGCAGCTCCTGAGCGAAACGATCGTTACGCCTTTGCAAAATGTTATGAATGGCGATTGCCACCACAGGAAGTGCGAAAGAATAGGACATTCTCAGCCATATATCGTGTTCGCTTAGCCACAGGCAGACAATAAAGGCGGGCAATGAGTGCAGGATAAATGCTTTGATATTACTGGCGAATGCCAGCGTTCCAATAAAAAGCACCGTTAATAGGGCAATTAACAAATACGTACCATGGTCGTGGGTAATTAAGGCGAATTTCGAGGCAATTTGCCAGGCCCACAAAATACCGAAGATCCCTGAAACTACTGGAATATTTATCTTCCGCGTTCTCTTTCTCCAGTGCCAGACGAACAGGCCGGTACTGATGGCGAAAATAGCAATCAGCGGGGCTGATAACAGGCGTACAGAATTGAGCGGATTTGTTACCGAGAACACTGCCGAGGTTGCGTTCAGAAATAAAAATAAACGTAACGATAATTGATATTTGCTGTGGACCAAAGACCGCCAGGATTGTGATGTCATAGTCGTGCGTTTTTATTAAAATTTAATTAAAACAAATAAGTAGGTGTTGTTTCGCAATAAAATATGCAAAAAACTCAAAGAGTAATTATCAGAAAATCTTTAGACGAAGTTAACAGGTGAGCAATTTATCACCTTAGGCAATTCCTGTCATTACGGGAAAGGTAAAGGTCGACGGTTTTTGATTCATTCAGCTGACAAATGATAATGTCTGTCATATGATATTGGTTATCATTATCGTTATGAGAGGTCGGATCATGTTGAACAGGACGCTGGGAAGTGGTTGGGGGGTATTGCTACCGGGGGCCATTCTCGGCGGTTTGATGTTTGCCGATCTCTCCCTTGAAATCTGGAAAGCCATCATTGTCTCAGGGCTGTTAGTCACTGCAGGCATGATCTGGCATAAGCAATTGCGCCACTTTGTTTTACTGCCGTCATGTGTCGCACTGGTCAGTGGGATTCTGGTGATACTGATGAGTTTGAAATAACTGGGATAAAGAAGATACATCAGGAGGGATGTAAGATAATTGGTGCGAGGGGGGGGACTCGAACCCCCACATCCTAAGGACACTAACACCTGAAGCTAGCGCGTCTACCAATTCCGCCACCTTCGCACAGTCATCTTACTGGTTTGATATTGCCTCGTTGGTGCGAGGGGGGGGACTCGAACCCCCACATCCGTAAGGACACTAACACCTGAAGCTAGCGCGTCTACCAATTCCGCCACCTTCGCCCAGTGCGAGCAATATCATCGTGATTTATGGTGCGAGGGGGGGGACTCGAACCCCCACATCCGTAAGGACACTAACACCTGAAGCTAGCGCGTCTACCAATTCCGCCACCTTCGCATACCATCGATACTGTAAAAGTATCGTAACCACGGAGGCGCATTCTAGATGTTTTCAGCTTTACGTCAACAGAAAAGTGCGCACGTTTTATTGATTGCTGCAAAAATGGTCGGAGCAGAGACGCCTGTTTGCCGGATGGCGCTTGCGCGTATCCGGCAAACAGGATTGGAGGTTACTTTTTGGCCTGGCGCGTCATCACGGTGCGGTAGACCTTAAAGCGGCCGGTCTGGGCGATCACTTCGTGGAAACCGAAGGTTTCATCCAGCACCTTCGGGTACGCCAGGAAGGCGTTAGCGACGATACGCAGCTCACCGCCGCTGTTAAGGTGGCGCACTGCGCCACGGATCAGCGCTTGCGCGGCTTCCAGGCTGGTCTCCATTCCGTCGTGGAACGGCGGGTTAGAGATGATCATGTCGAAGCGACCCGTCACGTCAGAGAAGACGTTGCTGGCAATGACTTCGCCTTCAATGCCGTTTGCTGCAAGCGTTGCGCGGCTGGCTTCAACCGCTGGCGCGCTGACGTCACACAGGGTTAAACGGACTTTAGGTGAATGGCTGGCGAGCACGGTTGCCAGCACGCCCGCGCCGCAGCCTACGTCCAGCACTTTGCCTTTGGTGTGCGGCGTCAGGGTGGAAAGCAGCAGCTTGCTGCCCGTATCCAGCGCGTCACGGCTGAACACGCCCGGCAGGGTTTTAATGGTCAGGCCGTCAAGCGTGTATTCATCCCAGAAGGTACTGGCATCAAAGGTTGTCTGTTTTTCCAGACGGCCATGGTACAGACCACAGCGGCGCGCGCTGTCGACTTTGTTCAGCGGAGCGTAAGCTTCCAGCATCTGTTCTGCACTGCGCACGCCGCTGCGGTTCTCGCCCACCACAAAAATATCGCAGCCGACCGGCAGCAGGGAGAGCAGGTTCATCAACTGGAACTGCGCTTCCGGTTTGTTCTTCGGCCAGTAGTAGATCAGCGTATCGCAGTCGGCGATATCGCTCTGCTCTGCCACCAGGCTAAAGCGCGCGCGCTCGCCCATCTGGCGGCTCAGCACCTGCCAGTGGTGGTAGTATTGGGTGTGGGCACGGCTTTCAGCACAGTCGAAACGCGCAGGCAGGTCATCCTGCATATCTCCGGCAAACAGAATACGGCTTTCTTCGAAATCATCACTGTGACGCAGCAAGACTTCACTTGCCGGGGTAAATGCAGACATGAATTGTTCCTCAATAAACTCAGGCGGGGATTATAGTAGGTAGATGGCGCAGTTTCGACACATTTGCTATATTTGCGCGCCTGAGAGACAGGAGTTTTCCCTATGACATCCCGACGAGACTGGCAGTTGCAGCAGCTGGGCATTACCCAGTGGGCTTTGCGTCGCCCGACGGCGTTGCAGGGCGAAATCGCTATCTCCATCCCTGCGCACGTTCGCCTGGTGATGGTGGCGGAAGAACCGCCTGCCCTGAATGAACCCCTGATCGGTGATGTCCTTCGCAGCCTGAAGCTGACGGCCGACCAGGTGTTACAGCTGACGCCAGAACGGGTCGCTATGCTTCCTCCCGATAGTCGCTGTAACAGCTGGCGTATCGGAGAGACGAATGAGATCCCCCTTCAGGGTAGCCAGATCTGCACGCCAGCGCTGGACGAACTGAAAGCCAACCCAAAAGCGCGAAGCGCGCTATGGCAACAAATCTGCGAATATGAACACGATTTCTTCCCTCACGACGCCTGACCTGACCAAAGCGTTCGCGATTGAAACACGTGCCCACGCGTTTCCGTGGAGCGAAAAGACCTTCGCCAGCAATCAGGGCGAACGGTATCTGAACTATCGCCTGGACGTTGACGGCACTATGGCCGCCTTCGCGATTACGCAGGTTGTTCTTGATGAAGCGACGCTGTTTAATATCGCGGTTGATCCCGCGTTTCAGCGCCGCGGGCTGGGAAGAGAACTGCTTGAGCACCTCATCCGTGAGCTCGAAACCCGTGACGTTTTCACCCTGTGGCTGGAGGTGCGCGCGTCGAATGCCGCCGCCATCGCGCTTTATGAAAGCTTAGGCTTTAACGAGGCGACAATCCGCCGTAACTACTACCCCACCGCAGAGGGACGTGAAGACGCCATCATAATGGCTCTGCCGATTGGATAACGAAAATAAGGTTGTAACGATGAAATGGGACTGGATTTTCTTTGATGCCGACGAAACGCTGTTTACGTTTGATTCGTTCGGTGGTCTACAGCGGATGTTTCTCGATTATAGCGTGACGTTCACCGCTGAGGATTTTCAGGACTATCAGGCGGTAAACAAACCGCTGTGGGTAGATTACCAGAACGGTGCCATTACCGCGTTACAGCTTCAGCACCAGCGCTTTGACGTCTGGGCGGAACGCCTGAAGGTCAGTCCGGGAACGCTGAACGAGGCCTTCCTGAACGCCATGGCCGATATTTGTGCGCCACTGCCGGGCGCGGTTTCCCTGCTGAATGCGTTGAAAGGCAAGGTGAAACTGGGGATCATCACCAACGGTTTTACCGCCCTGCAGCAGATCCGCCTTGAGCGCACCGGCCTGCGCGATCATTTTGACGCGCTGGTGATCTCGGAAGAGGTCGGCGTGCCGAAACCGGATCCGCGTATTTTCGATTATGCGCTGGCGCAGGCCGGCAATCCTGACCGCGATCGCGTACTGATGGTGGGTGATACCGCAGAGTCAGATATTCTGGGTGGCATGAATTCCGGTCTGTCGACCGTCTGGCTTAATGCGCATGGCCGCGTGAAGCCTGAAGGCATCGAGCCGACCTGGACCGTGACGTCGTTGAACGAACTGGAGCAGCTCCTGTGTAAACAATGATTGCCTGCCCCCCATTGATGGGTAAAATAGCCGCAAATTCGTATTCCATGATGCGTGGCGTGTTGCCGCGCTTATAAAAGAAGATTTAATTATGACGTTGTCTCCTTATCTGCAAGAGGTGGCCAAGCGCCGCACTTTTGCCATTATTTCGCACCCGGATGCCGGTAAAACGACCATCACCGAGAAGGTGTTACTGTTCGGACAGGCGATCCAGACTGCGGGTACCGTTAAAGGCCGTGGTTCCAGCCAGCACGCAAAATCTGACTGGATGGAGATGGAAAAGCAGCGTGGTATTTCGATTACCACCTCCGTGATGCAGTTCCCTTATCACGACTGCCTGGTGAACCTGCTGGACACCCCGGGCCACGAAGACTTCTCCGAAGATACCTACCGTACCCTGACGGCGGTGGACTGCTGTCTGATGGTGATCGACGCTGCGAAAGGTGTAGAAGACCGTACCCGTAAGCTGATGGAAGTCACCCGTCTGCGCGATACGCCGATCCTCACCTTCATGAACAAACTCGACCGTGACATCCGCGATCCGATGGAGCTGATGGATGAAGTGGAAAACGAGCTGAAGATCGCCTGTGCGCCAATCACCTGGCCAATTGGCTGCGGTAAGCTGTTCAAAGGGGTTTATCACCTCTATAAAGACGAAACTTACCTGTATCAGACCGGTAAAGGCCACACCATTCAGGAAGTGCGCATCGTGAAAGGTCTGGACAACCCGGATCTGGACGCAGCGGTTGGTGAAGAGCTGGCCGCACAGCTGCGCGACGAGCTGGAGCTGGTGAAGGGCGCGTCTCACGAATTCGACAAAGAGCTGTTCCTGAGCGGTGAAATTACCCCGGTCTTCTTCGGTACCGCATTAGGTAACTTTGGCGTGGACCATATGCTCGACGGTCTGGTGGAGTGGGCGCCGCGTCCGATGCCGCGTAAAACTGACACCCGTGAAGTGGAAGCAAAAGAAGAGAAATTCACCGGCTTCGTCTTCAAAATTCAGGCCAACATGGACCCGAAACACCGCGACCGCGTGGCCTTTATGCGCGTGGTGTCCGGTAAGTATGAAAAGGGCATGAAGCTGCGCCAGGTGCGTATCGGTAAAGATGTGGTGATCTCCGACGCGCTGACCTTTATGGCGGGCGACCGTTCGCACGTTGAAGAGGCGTACCCGGGCGACATTATCGGTCTGCACAACCACGGCACCATCCAGATTGGCGATACCTTCACCCAAGGCGAAATGATGAAGTTCACCGGTATTCCGAACTTCGCGCCGGAACTGTTCCGCCGTATTCGCCTGCGCGATCCGCTTAAGCAGAAACAGCTGCTGAAAGGCCTGATTCAGCTCTCCGAAGAGGGCGCGGTGCAGGTGTTCCGCCCAATCGCGAACAACGATCTTATCGTGGGGGCCGTCGGCGTCCTGCAGTTTGACGTGGTCGTCGCGCGCCTGAAGAGCGAGTACAACGTGGAAGCGATTTACGAATCGGTGAACGTTGCGACCGCGCGCTGGGTGGAGTGTTCTGACGTGAAGAAATTCGAAGAATTTAAGCGTAAGAATGAAATTCAGCTGGCGCTGGATGGCGGCGATAACCTGACCTATATCGCGCCAACCATGGTAAACCTCAACCTCACGCAGGAACGTTATCCAGACGTTCAGTTCCGCAAAACGCGCGAACACTAATCCCCGCTCAGAGCACGGCGCCCGCCGTGCTCTTCTTTAATTCCTGTCTTATTAATCCCTTGCGGAATGTTCTTAATTCACTGCATTTTCGCGCTTTTTGCTCGTTTTTTACCCGAATCCGAAAGCGGCTCTGCGAGAGTGATCTATATTTAACTCAGTGTTTAGCACCGGGCGTGGATAAATTAACTGTTCAATGCATGACTTTAGGTTATCCATTTTGCCCGTGTGTTTATTCGCGATATATATAACTACTAAGGAAGTATGTAGCCCGAATAACGGGTCAACACAGGAATAGATCGATGAATATGACAAGACTGAAGATTTCAAAAACTCTGCTGGCTGTAACTCTGGGTAGCGTTCTGGTTAGCGGTTCCGCCCTGGCGGAAAGCAGCACCATGGATAAAGCACAGTCCACGGCCGATACCGCAGGGCAAAAAATCGATAGCTCTATGAATAAAGTCGGCAACTTTATGGATGACAGTTCAATCACAGCAAAAGTGAAAGCCGCACTGGTGGATGATGAAGCCATCAAGAGCACCGACATTTCCGTTAAGACCGACAAGAAGGTCGTCACGCTGAGCGGCTTTGTAGAAAGCCAGGCTCAGGCTGAACAGGCGGTGAAAGTGGCGAAGGGTGTCGAAGGTGTCGCATCCGTAAGCGATAAGCTGCACGTACGTGACGGTAAAAACGCGTCGGTGAAAGGTTATGCCGGTGATGCCGCTACGACCAGCGAAATCAAAGCTAAACTTTTAGCGGATGACATCGTGCCGTCCCGTAAGGTGAAAGTGGAAACCACCGACGGTGTGGTTCAGCTTTCCGGTACGGTAGATTCCCAGGCGCAAAGTGAACGTGCCGAGTCAATTGCGAAAGCCATTGATGGTGTGAAAAGCGTTAAAAACGATCTGAAAACGAAGTAAATCTTGACCATTCGCCCGTCAGGCTGAGGTCTGCGGGCGAAATAAGAACGACTCTGGAAAAACGCCGGTGAGTGACCTGAGCGCTCACGTTTAGCGGCCGACATTAACTATGGTAAAGGAGAAGCTTATGTTTCGTTGGGGCATTATATTTCTGGTTATCGCGTTAATTGCCGCCGCATTGGGCTTTGGTGGACTGGCAGGTACAGCGGCATGGGCAGCTAAAATCGTCTTCGTTGTGGGTATTATTCTGTTCCTGGTCAGCCTGTTTACGGGACGTAGACGTCCGTAGCAAACGCAATATTCCATCAACAAAAAAAAGCCAGTCACTGCGACTGGCTTTTTCTTATTTGCGTTGCAGGCCGGGTGCGTTACTGTGGTGTCATAAAATAATCAGAACAGGAAAGCAGAGGTGGGGCAACGAATTCCCGTTACGCTCGGCAATATTGCGCCGCTGACGTTAAAACCGTTTCGCGCAGGTCAACTCGCGCTGGTGTGCGAGGGCGGTGGACAGCGCGGCATTTTCACCGCAGGCGTGCTGGATGAATTTATGCGCGCGCAGTTCAACCCGTTTAACCTGTACTTCGGCACGTCTGCCGGGGCGCAGAACCTCTCTGCCTATGTCTGCAACCAGCCCGGCTACGCGCGAAAGGTCATTATGCGCTACACCACGGCGAAAGAATTTTTCAACCCGATACGTTTTGTGCGCGGCGGCAACCTGATCGACCTCGACTGGCTGCTGGAAGCAACCTCCAGCCAGATGCCGCTGGCCATGGATACCGCCGCCCGCCTGTTTGATGGCGGCAAAGAATTCTGGATGTGCGCCAGCCGGGGCGATGATTACTCGCCGGGGTACTTTTCTCCTCAGAAGGAGAACTGGCTGGATATCATCCGCGCCTCCAGCGCCATCCCCGGCTTCTATCGTACCGGCGCGCTGCTGGACGGCATTAGCTATCTGGACGGCGGCATCAGTGACGCGGTGCCGGTGCAGGAAGCCGCCCGGCGCGGGGCGAAAACCATTGTGGTGATCCGTACCGTACCGTCGCAAATGTATTACACCCCGCAGTGGTTTAAGCGGATGGAGCGCTGGCTGGGCGACAGCAGCCTGCAGCCGCTGGTTAACATCGCGAAGCAGCATGAAACCACCTACGGCGCGATGCAGCGCTTCATTGAAAAACCGCCGGGTAAGCTGCGTATTTTTGAGATCTATCCGCCTAAGCCGCTGCTGAGCATGGCGCTGGGCAGTCGCGTTCCTGCGCTGCGCATGGATTACAAAACGGGGCGGCTGTGCGGGCGCTATTTCCTGGCGACGGTAGGAAAAATGCTGGCGGAGCAACCGCCGCTTCATCGGCATAAACGTATTATTACGCCGCCTGCGATTGTCGCTAACGACGCCCTGACGATGCCGCTGGTGGACATCCCGCAGGCGAACGACGCTTTATTAGATAACGAGGATCTGGCGTGACGCACCGCTTTGTCGATACCCACTGCCACTTTGATTTCCCGCCGTTTACGGGAGATGAAGAGCAAAGCATTGCGAAAGCGTCCGAGGCAGGCGTTCAGGCCATTATTGTGCCCTCGGTTGAAGCGGCCTATTTTTCCCGCGTGCTGAATCTTTCCACCCGGCATCCCGCGCTCTATGCCGCGCTTGGCCTGCATCCGATCGTGATTGAGCGGCATCGGGACGAGCACATTGAGAGGCTCGATGAGGTACTGCAGACCGCCGGGGACAAGCTTGTTGCCATCGGTGAGATCGGCCTCGATCTTTACCGGGAGGATCCACAGTTTGAGCGCCAGCAGGCGATCCTCGACGCGCAGCTCAGGCTGGCGAAGCGCCACGATCTGCCGGTGATCCTCCATTCAAGACGCACGCACGATAAGCTGGCAATGCACCTGAAACGCATCGATCTGCCGCGTAAAGGCGTCGTGCACGGTTTCTCCGGCAGCCTGCAGCAGGCGCAGCGGTTTATCGAGCTGGGCTACAAAATCGGCGTCGGTGGAACCATCACCTACCCGCGAGCCAGCAAAACCCGGGACGTGATGGCGCAGCTGCCGCTGTCGGCGCTGCTGCTGGAAACCGACGCGCCGGATATGCCGCTCAACGGTTTTCAGGGGCAGCCGAATCGCCCGGAACAGGCGGCGCGCGTGTTTACCTCCCTGTGTGAACTGCGAAAAGAGCCTGAAGAGGCGATTGCCGATGCGCTGCTGGAAAATACGCGGTCGGTATTTGGCATCACGCTATAGGTAAAGCGCCGGACGAATCACCGCTATCTTCTGGTTTTCCAGCGCCTGCGCCAGCGGTTCAACGTCCTCTGGCGTGGCGCTGCGCCATGACGCCGCCTCACCGTAAACGCCGTGAGCATGAAACGCGTTGATGCGCACCGGCACATTTCCAAGCCCGTGGATAAACGTCGTCAGCGGCTTGAGGTGTTCCAGATAATCACACTGCTCCGGGATGACCAGCAGGCGGAGCTCCGTCAAACGGTGACGATCTGCCAGCCAGCGGATGCTCTGCTTAATCTGCGGGTTTTCGCGCCCGGTCAGGAAGCGGTGATGCTCATTCCCCCACGCCTTCAGGTCCAGCATCGCGCCATCCAGTACCGGCAGCAGCTTTTGCCAGCCGGTTTCGCTTAACAGACCGTTGCTGTCGACCAGGCAGGTCAGGTGGCGCAGGGCGGGATCCGCTTTGATCGCGCTGAAGAGGGCGATCAAAAACGGCAGTTGGGTCGTGGCTTCACCGCCGCTCACGGTGATGCCTTCAATAAATGGCGCGGCCTTGCGGATCTGCGTGAGGGTCTCCTCCACGCTCAGGCGGTGTGCCATGGGCGTTGCCTGCTGCTGGCACAGGTGAAGGCAGGTATCGCACTGCTGACAATGACTCTCCTGCCACCAGACGCGTCCGGCCTGAATAGTCAGCGCGTCGTGGGGGCAGCGGGGCACGCAGTCGCCGCAGTCGTTGCAGCGGCCGATGGTCCACGGGTTGTGGCAGGTTTTGCAGCGCAGGTTGCAGCCCTGCAGGAACAGGGCCAGGCGGCTGCCCGGCCCGTCCACGCAGGAAAAAGGAATGACCTGACTAACTAAAGCGCATCTGCTGTTCATGGCTTATCACGCGTGGCTGACGTTCCAGGATACGGGTATTGCGTGCGGCTTCTTCACCCAGCCACGTGGTGTTGGTTCTCGAACCCGCTTCCCGGTATTTCTCCAGATCCGATAATCGCACCATATAGCCGGTCACGCGGACCAGATCGTTACCCGCTACGTTGGCGGTAAATTCCCGCATACCCGCCCTGAAGGCGCCGAGGCACAGCTGGACCACCGCCTGCGGGTTGCGTTTTACCGTCTCATCCAGCGTCAATATGTCGCTTATCCCGGAAGAGTAGTGTTTGTGGTGAGGAGCCACGGCCAGCAGGTGGCTTATCGGATCCGGCTCGTCGCCGTAGGGCAGACGCGCGCCCGGCGTGGTACCCGAGTCCGAACTGATCCCCGACTGCGCATGCAGCATCGCGCGATGCTTCCAGCCGTGCTTCACCGGCGTGTTTTCAACAAATGCCGCAAGCTGCTCGCTGATGCGATACCCCAGCGCGTTGGCCTGCTCATCTTTGCCGTAACGCCCTGCAATGCCTGCTTTTTCACAGAGCGTATTGACCGCTTCCGCCATGCCGTACAGGCCAAACATCGGCACGAACCGATCGGCATCAATCAGCCCCTCTTTCACCAGGAAGCTATTCTCAAAGAAGCCGGACTGTTGATACAGAAAATCGCAGCGTGCGTCGATGATGGCAATTTGCTGCTGGCAGTAGTGCGGAAGCGTGCGGGTGAAGAAGTCGTCGATGGAGACGCTGCGTTCGGCAATGGCTTTGAGGTTAAGGCGCACCAGAGTGCTGCCACCGCCCGCCAGCGGCAGGGAGTTGTAACAGCTCACCACGCCATAACGTCCTTTTGTGAAAATTTTATCATTTACTGGGCCATTAGAAATATGCGGTTTGCTGCATTCGCATATGTTTTTGGCCACCTCAAGCAGCAAATTTTCCGGGGTGATTTCGGGGTCGTAAATAAACGTCAGGTTCGGCGCAACCTGCTTCAGTTCTGCATCTGCACGCAGTATCGCCCGCGTGATGGGGGTATCTTCCGGCCCAATGTTGGCGTGCATAAAGGCATCCGGCAGCGTACGGTCGAGATAGCGCCAGAAACGTTTTATTCGGCTATCGATGTCTTCTTGTGTTAGAATTCTAACATACGGTTGCAGCAGTGCATCGAGATGGCCGAGATAGACCGGCATTGATGTGACGGACGGAACATGATGGTAGAGGATGGTTAACAGCGAGAGGGCGTCGTCGAGATCTTTTGCCCCCTCCAGCTCCAGCCACTCTGAACCGTTAGCCAGAAATTTTGCGTAATCCGGCAGAACGTAACGGGGCTTGTAGGGCGCATGGCCTTCGAACATGTCGCAGATAAATCCCTCGTCCAGCGCGGCACGGGCAGCCTCAGGAAGGGCCGGATAAGGCAGATTGTTTTCCGCTTCCAGCGCCAGAAAATGACGTTTTTGTTCCGGGGTTAACACCGGGCTTGTCACAATGTGCTGGCAGCGCTGCTGCAGGGCGTCGGGGCTGGCGTGGGGCATGTTCGCTTCCTTAATGGTTCTGCGGATGATGAACGGATTGTAGAAAGCCAGCCCGTCGGGGCTTTTGATCCGACAGGGGGTATCGCTGCTTTAGTCGGCAATTTGCGCCCTAAAGTTTGAAGAAGATCGCATTACAGTAATGCAAATTTGTACGCAGTTTTCATTAACTGTGATGAATGTCGAAGTGTGGATGCGGGTGGATGTTAGAATACTCACAGACCCGCAAGGTAAAATTTATACGGCACTGCCGTTGGAGAATGTTATGACCGATTTAACTGCAAGCAGCCTGCGCGCGTTGAAACTGATGGACCTGACCACCCTGAACAATGACGACACCAATGAAAAAGTCATCGCCCTGTGCCATCAGGCGAAAACGCCCGTCGGTAACACCGCCGCCGTCTGTATCTACCCGCGCTTTATCCCGATTGCCCGCAAGACGCTGAACGAGCAGGGCACCCCGGACGTGCGCATTGCAACCGTAACTAACTTCCCGCACGGCAATGACGATATCGAGATTGCGCTGGCAGAAACCCGCGCGGCGATTGCTTACGGTGCAGACGAAGTGGACGTGGTGTTCCCGTACCGCGCGCTGATCGCGGGCAACGAGCAGGTTGGTTTTGACCTGGTGAAAGCCTGTAAAGAGGCCTGCGCGGCGGCAAACGTGCTGCTCAAAGTGATCATCGAAACCGGCGAGCTGAAAGAAGAGGCGCTTATTCGTAAAGCCTCTGAAATCTCCATCAAAGCCGGTGCGGATTTCATCAAAACCTCAACGGGTAAAGTGCCGGTTAACGCCACCCCGGAAAGCGCGCGCATCATGATGGAAGTGATTCGCGATATGGGCGTGTCCAAAACCGTGGGCTTCAAACCGGCGGGCGGCGTGCGTACCGCTGAAGACGCGCAGCAGTTCCTGGCGATTGCCGACGAGCTGTTTGGCGCCGACTGGGCCGATTCCCGTCACTACCGCTTCGGCGCGTCCAGCCTGCTGGCCAGCCTGCTGAAAGCGCTGGGTCACGGCGACGGTAAGAGCGCAAGCAGCTACTGATTGCCAGACAATGCCGGATGACGCTTCGCTTATCCGGCCTACAGGATCGTAGGGCGGGTAAGCGTAGCGCCACCCGCCACAACTCCCCCGATTCCGCATGGAGGTTACCGTGTTTCTCGCACAAGAAATTATTCGTAAAAAACGTGATGGTCATGCATTAAGCGACGAAGAGATCCGCTTCTTTATCAACGGCATTCGTGATAACACCGTCTCAGAAGGGCAGATTGCGGCTCTGGCGATGACCATCTTCTTCCACGATATGTCGATGCCCGAGCGTGTCTCGCTGACCATGGCAATGCGAGATTCAGGAACCGTCCTGGACTGGAAGAGCCTCAACCTTAACGGCCCGATTGTCGATAAACACTCCACCGGCGGCGTGGGCGATGTGACGTCTCTGATGCTTGGCCCCATGGTGGCAGCCTGCGGCGGTTACATCCCGATGATCTCCGGACGCGGCCTGGGCCACACCGGCGGTACGCTCGACAAGCTGGAAGCCATTCCGGGATTCGATATCTTCCCGGATGACAACCGCTTCCGCGACATTATTAAAGACGTTGGCGTGGCGATTATCGGCCAGACCAGCTCTCTTGCTCCGGCAGACAAGCGTTTCTACGCGACGCGTGATATTACCGCGACCGTTGACTCCATCCCGCTGATCACCGCCTCTATCCTGGCGAAGAAGCTGGCAGAAGGGCTGGACGCGCTGGTGATGGACGTTAAAGTGGGTAGCGGCGCGTTTATGCCAACCTATGAACTCTCAGAGGCGCTGGCCGAAGCGATCGTTGGCGTCTCCAACGGCGCGGGCGTGCGCACCACCGCGCTGCTGACCGACATGAACCAGGTGCTGGCCTCCAGCGCCGGTAACGCGGTCGAAGTGCGTGAAGCCGTGCAGTTCCTGACGGGTGAATACCGTAACCCGCGCCTGTTCGACGTCACCATGGCGCTTTGCGTAGAGATGCTGATTTCCGGTAAGCTGGCGAAAGACGATGCTGACGCGCGCGCGAAGCTGCAGGCGGTGCTGGACAACGGCAAAGCGGCGGAGATCTTCGGCCGCATGGTTGCTGCCCAGAAAGGCCCGACCGACTTCGTCGAAAACTACGCGAAATACCTGCCGACAGCGATGCTCAGCAAAGCCGTTTATGCGGACACCGAAGGTTTTGTCTCCGCCATGGACACCCGCGCGCTGGGCATGGCGGTGGTCTCGATGGGCGGCGGTCGTCGTCAGGCATCAGACACCATTGATTACAGCGTCGGCTTTACCGACATGGCCCGCCTGGGCGACAGCGTTGACGGCCAACGTCCGCTGGCGGTGATCCACGCCAAAGACGAAGCCAGCTGGCAGGAAGCGGCGAAAGCGGTGAAGGCGGCCATTGCGCTTGATGATAAAGCGCCAGAAACCACACCGACCGTCTATCGCCGCATCACCGAATAGCGGTATACTGATCTGATCAATCATTTTTAAGCACTACGTACGGAGAACAATTATGAAACGTGCATTTATTATGGTGCTGGACTCATTCGGCATCGGCGCAACCGAAGATGCAGAACGTTTTGGTGACTTGGGTTCCGATACCATGGGTCACATCGCGGAAGCCTGTGCGAAAGGCGAAGCGGACAACGGTCGTAAAGGCCCTCTGACTCTACCCAACCTGACCCGCCTCGGTCTGGTGAAAGCGCATGAAGGTTCTACCGGTAAAATCGCAGCCGGTATGGACGGCAACGCGGAAGTGGTGGGCGCCTACGGCTGGGCTCACGAACTCTCTTCCGGTAAAGATACCCCGTCTGGACACTGGGAAATCGCCGGTGTGCCGGTACTGTTTGACTGGGGTTATTTCTCCGATCACGAGAACAGCTTCCCGCAGGAGCTGCTGGATAAGCTGGTTAAGCGTGCCAACCTGCCGGGCTACCTCGGTAACTGCCACTCTTCCGGTACCGTGATTCTGGACGAGCTGGGCGAAGAGCACATGAAAACCGGTAAGCCGATTTTCTACACCTCTGCCGACTCCGTGTTCCAGATTGCCTGCCACGAAGAGACCTACGGCCTGGATAAACTCTACGAACTGTGCGAAATCGCCCGTGAAGAGCTGACCGAAGGCGGCTACAACATCGGCCGCGTGATCGCACGTCCGTTTATCGGCGACAAAGCGGGTAACTTCCAGCGTACCGGCAACCGTCACGACCTGGCCGTTGAGCCACCGGCACCGACCGTGCTGCAGAAGCTGGTTGAAGAGAAAGACGGCCACGTGGTGTCCGTGGGTAAAATCGCGGATATCTACGCCAACTGCGGTATCACCAAAAAAGTGAAAGCCACCGGTCTGGATGCGCTGTTCGATGCCACCATCAAAGAGATGAAAGAAGCGGGCGACAAGACCATTGTCTTCACCAACTTTGTGGACTTCGACTCCTCCTGGGGCCACCGTCGCGACGTTGCGGGCTATGCGGCCGGTCTGGAGCTGTTTGACCGCCGTCTGCCGGAGCTGATGGAGCTGGTGGGTGAAGATGACATTCTGATCCTGACCGCGGACCACGGCTGCGACCCAACCTGGACCGGTACCGACCACACCCGTGAGCACATTCCGGTGCTGGTGTACGGCCCGAAAGTGAAGCCGGGCTCGCTGGGTCACCGTGAAACCTTCGCGGACATCGGCCAGACTATCGCGAAATACTTTGGTACGTCTGACATGGAATATGGCAAGGCCATGTTCTGAATCATGTTGGGTGCGGTCTGATGCCCTCACCCCGGCCCTCTCCCACGAGAAACACGGGTGCGGTCTGATGCCCTCACCCCAACCCTCTCCCACAGGGAGAGGGAGAATTTAAATGAAAAGGAACTGAAGATGGCAACTCCTCACATTAATGCAGAAATGGGTGATTTCGCTGACGTCGTATTGATGCCGGGCGACCCGCTGCGCGCGAAGCACATTGCAGAAACCTTCCTCGAAGACGTGCGTGAAGTGAACAACGTTCGCGGCATGCTGGGCTTCACCGGTACCTATAAAGGCCGCAAAATCTCCGTGATGGGCCACGGTATGGGTATCCCATCCTGCTCTATCTACACCAAAGAGCTGATCACCGACTTCGGCGTGAAGAAAATCATCCGCGTTGGCTCCTGCGGCGCGGTGCGCATGGACGTTAAGCTGCGCGACATCGTTATCGGTATGGGTGCCTGCACCGATTCCAAAGTTAACCGCATGCGTTTCAAAGACCATGACTTTGCTGCCATTGCAGACTTCGGCATGGTGCGTGACGCGGTTGACGCGGCGAAAGCGCTGGGCGTGGAGGCTCGCGTGGGTAACATCTTCTCTGCTGACCTGTTCTATGCACCGGACGGCGGCGAGATGTTCGACGTGATGGAGAAATACGGCATTCTGGGCGTGGAAATGGAAGCGGCGGGCATCTACGGCGTAGCGGCTGAGTTTGGTGCGAAAGCGCTGACCATCTGCACCGTGTCTGACCACATCCGTACCCACGAGCAGACCACCGCCGCCGAGCGTCAGACCACCTTCAACGACATGATTAAAATCGCGCTGGAATCCGTTCTGCTGGGCGATAAAGAGTAATTCTGTCTCTTCCCTCCCTCTCCCTGTGGGAGAGGGCTGGGGTGAGGGCACCAGCTAGCGCACGGCCTGCGCAATCCACGCTGACAGCTCCCGCAGCTCATTTTCCTGCGCCGGGAAATCCCCAATCAACGCGTCGCATTCCTGCTGCAGCATATCCGCCCGGTACAAACAGCCCTGCAAGCGTGCCGCAAGGGCTTCCAGCGGCGCCGGATTCAGACTGTCCGTAAACACCTGCGTGCGGGTGATATGGCCTTTCTCGACGTCAAAATGCAGCTCCACGCCGCCCCAGGTAAAACGCTCATCCAGCAGATGGGAAAACGCAGGCGCCTGGCCGAAGTTCCACTCCCAGCTGCTCTGGCGGGCGAAGGTTTCCGCGAAGTTTGGCAGGTCCGGGGTCTTATCCGGTGAAATCACTTCTGCTTCCACGCGCTCGCCGTAATGCGCAAAGAACGCCTCACGCACGGCCTTACAGATTTGCTCATGAGTGACGCCCGGCAGCAGTTCGACCAGATTTGCCACGCGGCCGCGCACGGAGGTAATCCCTTTGGCCTGGAGTTTTTTCTTGTCGGGATTCAGGTAGTTCGCCAGGCGGCTGAGATCGGCGTTAAGAAGCAGGGTGCCGTGGTGGAACCCGCGATCCATCGTTTCGCGATAGGCAGAGCCGGACACTTTGCGATCTCCGTCGGGCGTTTTGACCACCAGATCGTTACGCCCGGAGGCTTCCGCCGTCACGCCGAGCGAGTTGAGCGCGTTGAGGACGATGGACGTTGAGATGGTTTTGTCATACTCCGGTTTACCCGCCATAAAGGTAAAGCAGGTATTGCCCAGATCGTGAAACACCGCGCCGCCGCCGCTGCTGCGGCGCGCGAGGCGAACGTTGTCCTCTTCCATACGCCGCGTATTGCACTCTTTCCACGGGTTTTGCGCGCGGCCGATGACCACCGTATCAGCGTTACGCCAGAGAAACAGGACGCGCTGGGTGGCGGGCATCTGGCGGAAGATGCACTCTTCTACCGCGAGATTAAACCAGGGATCGTAAGAGTCAGAGATAAGCAGGCGTAACGTCGTCATGGCAGAGTTCCTTTTCCGAATCGTTCGCCTACTTTATCACTATTCTTTCTTCTCGCTCTCTTCGTCTTCAGGGACGGATTTGCTGGCGGTCAGCAGGAACGGGGATTGCTGCCAGCGCGAGCGTTTGCCCCGAAGCAGGGTACGCGCCAGAACAACGCCAATGGCGAGTGAAAGCAGCAGCATCAGGCGCAGAATGTTGGTGGTATTATCGACCTGTTTGGCTTCGGTTGGCAGGGTGTGAGTATCGAGGGTCAGGCGCAGATACCCGAGCGGCCCATTTTTGCCCTGAATAGGTTCGACGAGCTGCTGGTTGAAATAGCCCCCGGCTTTTTTACCGTCCAGCGCCAGCCTGTCGCGCACGTCAACGTGTTCGCCCGCGCGGGCGATCAGGTCGCCTTGCTCATCATAGACGCCGGCATCAAGAATGCGGCTGTTTTCCGTGAGCAGGCGTAAAACCTGGCCTATTCGCTTCTCGTCCGGCGTTTCGGTACGCATGGACGGCGCGATATTGAGCGTCACCTGGCGTGCCAGCGTGCGGGCCAGCTCTTCAAACTGCGGGTTGCGTTGCCGTTGATGGTTCTGGCTAAACCAGGATGCCCCTTGCATCAGCACCACTAACAGTGCGAGACAGGAGAGGACAATCACGGCGCGATGGAGCCGGAATTTCAGTTTTTCGCGAGCCATATTCCACCTGCTGAAAATTTACGGCTTAATGTTGCCAGAAGTGATGGTTACAGGGTAGCCTCATGCGTTATTTTCCCTCTGCAACCTTCCGGCGCGAACGAAATTACAGGAGCTTTAATGCCGAACATTACCTGGTGTGACCTGCCAACGGATGTCTCTTTATGGCCAGGATTGCCGCTCTCTTTAAGTGGCGATGAGGTGATGCCTCTGGATTACCACGCCGGTCGTAGCGGCTGGCTCCTCTACGGACGCGGTCTGGATAAGCAACGCCTGACCCAGTATCAAAGCAAGCTGGGCGCCGCGATGGTAATCGTCGCCGCCTGGTGCGTGGAAGACTACCAGGTCATTCGCCTGGCCGGTTCCCTGACGCAGCGCGCAACGCGTCTGGCGCATGACGCCGGGCTGGACGTCGCGCCGCTGGGGAAAATTCCGCACCTGAAAACGCCGGGTCTGCTGGTCATGGACATGGACTCTACGGCGATCCAGATCGAATGTATCGACGAGATTGCGAAACTGGCGGGCAGCGGCGAGCTGGTGGCGGAAGTCACCGAGCGTGCGATGCGCGGCGAGCTGGACTTTACCGCCAGCCTGAGACAGCGCGTGGCGACCCTGAAAGGGGCCGATGCCAATATTCTGCGTCAGGTACGCGACGTGCTGCCGCTGATGCCCGGATTAACGCAGCTGGTGCTGAAGCTGCAGTCCCTCGGCTGGAAAGTGGCGATCGCCTCTGGTGGCTTCACCTTCTTCGCAGATTACCTCCGTGAAAAACTGCACCTGACCACCGTGGTGGCCAATGAGCTGGAGATCATGGACGGCAAGCTGACCGGCCAGGTGATCGGCGATATTGTGGATGCCCAGTACAAAGCCAATACGTTGACCCGTCTGGCGGAAAAATATGAAATTCCGGTCGTCCAGACCGTCGCCATCGGGGACGGGGCGAACGACCTGCCGATGATCAAAGCGGCCGGGCTTGGCATTGCCTACCATGCCAAACCAAAAGTGAATGAAAAGACGGAAGTGACTATCCGTCACGCTGACCTGATGGGGGTGTTCTGCATTCTCTCCGGCAGCCTTAATCAGAAATAACGAGGTAAACCGTGGCGAAAGCTCCAAAACGCGCATTTGTCTGTAATGAATGTGGTGCGGATTATCCGCGCTGGCAGGGGCAATGCAGCGCCTGTCATGCCTGGAACACCATCACCGAAGTGCGTGGTGTGGCGGCTTCGCCGAGCGTAGCCCGCAACGAACGCCTGAGCGGTTACGCCGGCAATGCGGGCGTAGCGAAGGTGCAAAAACTCTCGGACATCAGCCTGGAGGAGCTGCCGCGCTTCTCCACCGGGTTCAAAGAGTTTGACCGCGTGCTCGGCGGCGGCGTGGTGCCGGGCAGCGCGATTCTTATCGGCGGTAACCCCGGCGCGGGTAAATCGACCCTGCTGCTGCAAACGCTCTGCAAGCTCGCTGAACAGATGAAAACCCTGTACGTCACGGGCGAAGAGTCTCTGCAGCAGGTGGCGATGCGCGCGCACCGTCTGGGCCTGCCGACCGGCAACCTGAACATGCTGTCGGAAACCAGTATCGAGCAGATCTGCATGATCGCCGAAGAAGAGCAGCCGAAGCTGATGGTGATCGACTCCATCCAGGTGATGCACATGGCGGACATTCAGTCCTCGCCGGGCAGCGTGGCGCAGGTGCGTGAAACGGCGGCCTACCTCACGCGCTTTGCCAAAACGCGCGGCGTGGCGATCGTGATGGTCGGCCACGTGACCAAAGACGGCTCGCTGGCGGGGCCGAAAGTGCTCGAACACTGTATCGACTGCTCCGTCATGCTCGACGGCGACGCGGACTCTCGTTTCCGCACCCTGCGCAGCCATAAAAACCGCTTTGGGGCGGTGAACGAACTGGGCGTGTTTGCCATGACCGAGCAGGGTCTGCGTGAAGTCAGCAACCCGTCGGCCATCTTCCTGAGCCGTGGAGATGAGATCACTTCCGGCAGCTCGGTGATGGTGCTGTGGGAAGGGACGCGCCCGCTGCTCGTTGAAATTCAGGCGCTGGTGGACGTGTCGATGATGGGCAACCCGCGGCGCGTGGCGGTCGGTCTGGAACAGAACCGTCTGGCGATCCTGCTGGCGGTGCTGCACCGTCACGGCGGGCTGCAGATGGCGGATCAGGACGTCTTCGTTAACGTGGTGGGCGGCGTTAAAGTCACCGAGACCAGCGCTGACCTGGCGCTGCTGCTGGCAATGGTCTCCAGCCTGCGCGACAGACCGCTGCCGCAGGATCTGGTCGTCTTCGGCGAAGTGGGACTGGCCGGGGAAATCCGTCCGGTGCCCAGCGGGCAGGAGCGTATCTCCGAGGCGGCAAAACACGGTTTCCGTCGGGCTATCGTTCCGGCCGCTAACGTGCCGAAAAAGATCCCGGAAGGGATGCAGGTATTTGGCGTGAAAAAACTCGCAGATGCGTTAAATGTCTTTGACGACTTATAATTACGTATTCGATTTTGCAGGAGGCACCGTAATTTATGTCATCATTTGACTACATCAAAACCGCAATCCGTCAGAAAGGCTGCACGCTACAGCAGGTGGCGGACGCCAGCGGTATGACCAAAGGCTACCTGAGCCAGCTGCTGAACGCCAAAATCAAAAGCCCCAGCGCGCAGAAGCTCGAAGCGCTGCATCGCTTTCTGGGGCTTGAATTCCCGCGTATGCAAAAGAACATCGGCGTGGTGTTCGGCAAGTTTTACCCGCTGCATACCGGGCATATCTATCTGATCCAGCGCGCCTGTAGCCAGGTGGATGAACTGCACATCATCATGGGGTACGACGAAACCCGCGATCGCCAGCTGTTTGAGGACAGCGCCATGTCGCAGCAGCCGACCGTGCCTGATCGTCTGCGCTGGCTGCTTCAGACCTTCAAATATCAGAAAAATATTCGCATTCATGCCTTCAACGAAGAAGGTATGGAGCCCTATCCGCACGGCTGGGACGTGTGGAGTAACGGCATCAAAGCGTTTATGGAAGAGAAGGGGATTGCGCCGAACTGGATCTACACCTCTGAAGAGTCCGACGCGCCGCAGTTCCGTGAGCATCTGGGCATTGAAACCGTGCTTATCGATCCGAAGCGCACCTTCATGAACATCAGCGGGGCGCAGATCCGCGAAAACCCGTTCCGCTACTGGGATTACATCCCGACCGAGGTGAAGCCGTTCTTTGTGCGCACCGTCGCGATCCTGGGCGGCGAGTCGAGCGGGAAATCAACGCTGGTCAACAAGCTGGCGAATATCTTCAATACCACCAGCGCGTGGGAGTACGGACGCGATTATGTCTTCTCCCATCTGGGTGGCGATGAGATGGCGCTGCAGTATTCCGACTACGATAAAATTGCACTCGGGCACGCCCAGTACATTGATTTTGCGGTCAAATACGCCAACAAAGTGGCGTTTATCGATACCGATTTCGTGACCACGCAGGCGTTCTGTAAAAAGTACGAGGGACGCGAGCACCCGTTCGTGCAGGCGCTGATTGACGAATACCGCTTTGACCTGGTGATCCTGCTGGAGAACAACACCCCGTGGGTCGCTGACGGCATGCGCAGCCTCGGCAGCTCCGTGGACAGGCGGGAATTCCAGACCATGCTGGTGGAGATGCTCAATGAGAACAACGTTGAGTTTGTGCATGTGGAAGAGTCGGACTACGACTCCCGTTTCCTGCGCTGCGTCGAGCTGGTGAAGGAGATGATGGGGGAGCAGGGGTAAAAAACTTCCCCCCTCACCCTAACCCTCTCCCCAAAGGGGAGAGGGAACGATTACCCCCTCGCCCCTTTGGGGAGAGGGCCGGGGTGAGGGGAAACAATCCGCTCAATACTCAACCACCACTTTCCCGCGCATATGCCCGTCCAGCACCTTACGGTGCGCCTCGGTAATGCTTTCCACGCTCAGCCCGTGCAGCGTTTCGCTCAGCGAGCTTTCCACCACGCCGTTATCCACCAGCTTCGCCACCTCATTGAGGATCTCACCCTGACGCGCCATATCCGCGGTCTGATACATGCTGCGGGTATACATAAATTCCCAGTGCAGGGCGGCGGATTTGGACTTCAGCTTGTCCTGGTTCAGCGGATGCGCGTTCTCGACGATGGAACAGATATGCCCCTGAGGCGCAATCAGGTCGCTGACCGCATCCCAGTGCCCGTCGGTGTCGTTGAGGATGAAAATATAATCCACAAAGGTGAATCCCTCTTTCACCAGCTCGCCTTTCAGATCGCGGTAGTTCACCACCACGTCTGCACCGCGGTCGCGGCACCACTGCGCGGAATCTTCACGTGACGCGGTTGCGACGATTTTCACCTTGCTGTTGTGCTTCGCAAACGGGATCGCCAGCGATCCCACCCCGCCCGCACCGCCGATAATCAGCAGCGTTTTGTCCGCGCCGGCGTCCTGAATGTTCAGCCGTTCAAACAGACCTTCCCACGCGGTGAGCGCGGTCAAGGGCAGTGCAGCGGCAGCCGCCCAGTCGAGGCTGGCAGGTTTGCGCCCGACAATGCGCGCATCGATCAGCTGATGCGTGGTGTTGCTGCCCGGACGGGTGATGTCGCCCGCGTACCACACTTCATCTCCCGGCTTGAATCCGGTGACGCCCGTCCCAACGGCTTTGACGATCCCGCTGGCATCCCAGCCGAGCACGCGCGGCTCTTTCAGCCCGTTTTTGGCAATGCCCGCATGCACCTTGGTGTCTACAGGGTTAACGGAGACGGCTTTCACCTCCACCAGCAGATCGTGCTCGCCGGGCTGCGCCATCGGCGGGGTGATTTCAATGAAGGTGGAGGGATTTTCTGGGTTAACGGCAATGGCTTTAACTGACATGGTGTGCTCCTCAATGGAATGCGTTTTGTTGAGGCTAGTCTATTAAGTGGTCAGCTGCATGATAAGATGGACAATCAAGAACTCAGCGTTCGTACAGGATGAACAATCATGTTTAAACAGCTGCAGGACATGGCGCTGTTTGCGCTGGTGGCGGAGATGGGCAGCTTTACCGCAGCGGCACACAAAGCGGAACTGCCGAAATCCAGCGTGAGCCAGCGCATCAGCCAGCTTGAACAGCAGGTGGGCATTCGCCTGCTTAACCGCACCACGCGCAGGCTGAACCTGACGTTTGCGGGCGAGCACTATCTCGTGCACTGCCGGGAGATGCTGGCGGCCAGCGAGCGGGCGGAGTACGCCATTCAGCGCCTGCGCGAAAACCCGAGCGGGCGGCTTCGCATCACCTGTCCGGCGGGGATCGGTGCCACGCTGCTGGCGCATATGAACGCCGAATTCCAGCTCCGCTATCCCGACGTTTCGCTCGATGTTTCGATTTCTGACGACGTGCTCGATCTGGTCGAGTCTGGCTTTGACGTGGCGCTGCGCACCGGTAAGCCGCAGGACTCCTCTCTGATTGGCCGGATGATCGGCCACTGCCCGCGCTATATGATGGCCTCGCCGGCATACCTGGCGCGTCGGGAGCCGCTGACGCATCCTCGCCAACTGGTGGAGCACCGCTGCATTACCCACAAAGCCTGGTCCGAGTGGCTTTTGCAAAGTAAGAGTGAGGATTATCGCTATCTGCCGGATAACGCCCATCTGACGGATAACCTGGTATACGCCCGCGAGTGCGCGATGGCCGGTGCAGGGATCACGCTGCTTCCGGCTTTTTTGCTGGAAGATAAGGTCGAGAAAGGAGCGCTGGTGCAGGTGCTGCCGGAGTGGAACGTCGAAGGAAACGACCTGTGGCTGGCCTATCCGAGCCGTAAGCTGAACTCGCCCGCGCTAATGAGCTATATCGACTTTGCGATGCAGTTTGATGAGGTGAAGCGGTATTACGTGGCAGGGTGATTATGTGCGGCCTGATGCCCTCACCCTGACCCTCTGCCCCGGGGAGAGGGATCCCCACAAAATAATGTCTGCACTGACGACCCCCTCTCCCTTGAGGGAGAGGGCTGGGGTGAGGGGGAACATACGGCTGTGGAGGTTATTCCGTTCACTTCATGTTCCTTGCTACTCTGTAACGACATGACCGGTGAACGTGCCAGGGTGGCTCAATCGCCACCACCCTGGCGACCCGGGCTCCCGGCGGTAAATCGCCGCTTCGCGGTGCCCTCAGCTTATTCCTTCAGGCTATCGGGTCGGGCATGAGCCTGCCTCCCTGCAGGCCACGCCCTCTCGGCGCATTCCTGCGCCTCGCCCCGGCCTTACGGAAACGCTTCGGCGTACCATAAAAAAACGGCAACCGAAGTTGCCGTTTTGCTGTTATTTCGCAATACGCTTGTACTTAATACGCTTCGGCTCCAGCGCGTCTGCGCCCAGCGTGCGTTTCTTGTACTCTTCGTATTCGGTGAAGTTACCTTCGAAGAACTCGACTTTACCTTCATCCTGGTAGTCCAGAATGTGGGTCGCGATACGGTCAAGGAACCAGCGGTCGTGCGAGATAACCATCGCGCAGCCCGGGAACTCCAGCAGGGCGTTTTCCAGCGCGCGCAGGGTTTCGATGTCCAGGTCGTTGGTTGGTTCATCGAGCAGCAGCACGTTACCGCCCACCTGCAGCAGCTTCGCCAGGTGCAGACGACCGCGCTCGCCGCCGGACAGCTCGCCCACGCGTTTGCCCTGGTCGGTGCCTTTGAAGTTAAAGCGACCAACATAGGCGCGGCTTGGCATCTCGGTGTTGCCGATACGCATGATATCCAGACCGCCGGAGACTTCTTCCCATACGGTTTTGCTGTTATCCATCGCGTCACGGAACTGGTCAACGGACGCCAGCTTCACGGTTTCACCCAGGGTGATAGAACCGCTGTCAGGCTGTTCCTGACCGGACATCATGCGGAACAGGGTTGATTTACCCGCGCCGTTCGGACCGATGATCCCGACGATAGCGCCTTTCGGTACGGAGAAGGTCAGGTCGTCAATCAGCAGGCGGTCGCCGTAAGACTTACGCAGATTGCTGACTTCAACCACTTTATCCCCCAGACGTGCTCCAGGTGGAATAAACAGTTCGTTGGTTTCGTTACGTTTCTGGTATTCGGTATTGTTAAGCTCTTCAAAGCGTGCCAGACGGGCTTTGCCCTTGGACTGACGGCCTTTCGCGCCCTGACGCACCCACTCCAGCTCTTTCTCGATAGACTTACGACGCGCCGCTTCCTGAGAAGCTTCCTGCGCCAGACGCTGATCTTTCTGCTCCAGCCAGGAGGAGTAGTTGCCTTCCCACGGAATGCCTTCACCGCGGTCCAGCTCCAGGATCCAGCCCGCGACGTTGTCGAGGAAGTAACGGTCGTGGGTAATCGCCACAACGGTGCCTTCGAAGTCGTGCAGGAAGCGTTCCAGCCACGCCACGGATTCCGCATCCAGGTGGTTAGTGGGTTCGTCGAGAAGCAGCATGTCTGGTTTTTCCAGCAGCAGGCGGCACAGCGCCACGCGGCGGCGTTCACCACCGGAAAGATTGGCGATTTTCGCATCCCAGTCCGGCAGACGCAGGGCATCCGCCGCGCGCTCCAGCTGCACGTTCAGGTTGTGACCGTCGTGCGCCTGGATAATCTCTTCATATTTGCCCTGCTGAGCGGCCAGCTTGTCAAAGTCCGCATCCGGCTCGGCGTATTTGGCATACACTTCATCCAGACCTTTCAGGGCGTTAACCACTTCGGAAACGGCTTCTTCTACGGACTCACGCACGGTGTGTTCCGGGTTCAGCTGAGGTTCCTGCGGCAGGTAGCCGATTTTGATGCCAGGCTGCGGACGGGCTTCACCTTCGATGTCTGTATCGATGCCCGCCATGATGCGCAGCAGGGTGGACTTACCGGCACCGTTGAGACCCAGAACACCAATTTTTGCGCCCGGGAAGAAGCTCAGCGAGATATTTTTAAGAATATGACGTTTCGGCGGGACCACTTTGCCGACACGATGCATGGTATAAACGAATTGAGCCACGTTGGACTTCGCCTCTTTTATCGTAATGAGAAGGAATTTCAGCCTCGAAGTGTAGCCTTTTTCATGCCCTAATCCCAGTCAGGAACGCCGGGAGTGTTAAAACGCGCAGGAAAGGTAAAAAAGTGTCCATAACGTGGCGCGTTGCAGGATGCCTGGTTAGCATAAGTTGATTAGACTTTGACGTGGCAAGACGCTGCAATTGACGAAAAAACAATGAGGAAGAGCTTGTGGAAAAAGCCAAACGGGTGGTCTGGCGTCTGCTGGCTGCCAGCGTATGCGTAATGGCGGTAAGCCAGGCGGTGCATGCCGATTCACTGGATGAACAACGTAACCGCTACGCCCAGATTAAACAGGCGTGGGACAACAAGCAGATGGATACCGTGCAGGCGCTGATGCCGACGCTAAAGGATTATCCGCTGTATCCGTATCTGGAGTATCGCCAGATCACGGACGATCTCATGAACCAACCGACCGTCACCGTGAATAATTTCATTCAGGCGAACCCGACCCTGCCGCCGGCGCGGAACCTCAAGTCTCGTTTCGTTAACGAGCTGGCGCGTCGCGAAGACTGGCGAGGACTGCTGGCGTTTAGCCCTGAAAAGCCGAACGCCACCGAAGCCCAGTGTAATTATTACTATGCGAAATGGGCGACCGGGCAGCAGGAAGAGGCCTGGGCCGGGGCGAAAGAGCTCTGGCTTACCGGCAAAAGCCAGCCAAACGCCTGTGATTCCCTGTTTGGTGCATGGCGTGCTTCCGGCAAGCAGGACCCGCTGGCCTACCTTGAGCGCATCCGTCTGGCGATGAAAGCTGGCAACACGCGGCTGGTGACCACCCTGGCGGGGCAAATGCCGTCCGATTACCAGACTATCTCTACGGCCGTTATTGCCCTGGCAAACGATCCGAACAGCGTCCTGACCTTTGCCCGCACTACGGGGGCGACCGATTTTACCCGCCAGATGGCGGCGGTGGCTTTTGCCAGCGTGGCGCGTGACGATGTGGAAAACGCGCGGCTGATGATCCCGCAGCTGGTGCAGGCGCAGCAGCTTAACGAGGAGCAAACCCAGGAGCTGCGCGACATCGTGGCGTGGCGACTGATGGGCACCGATGTGACCGACGAACAGGCGCGCTGGCGTGACGACGCGATCATGCGTTCAAACTCCACCTCGCTTGTCGAGCGCCGCGTGCGAATGGCGCTGGGCACGGGCGATCGTCGTGGGCTGAATACCTGGCTTGCGCGTCTGCCGATGGATGCCAAAGAGAAAGATGAATGGCGCTACTGGCAGGCCGACCTGCTGCTGGAGCGCGGTCGTGATGATGAAGCCAAAGAAATCCTCCATGCGCTGATGCAGCAGCGCGGGTTCTACCCGATGGTGGCCGCACAGCGTTTGGGCGAGGAGTACACCTTCCGCATTGATAAAGCACCCGCTAACGCGAACCCGGCGCTGACGCAGGGGCCAGAAATGGCGCGCGTGCGCGAGCTGATGTACTGGAACATGGACAACACCGCGCGCAGCGAATGGGCGAACCTGGTGACCAGCCGCACCACCGACGAGAAAGCCCAGCTTGCCCGCTATGCGTTTGATAATCACTGGTGGAATCTGAGCGTGCAGGCGACGATCGCCGGCAAGCTGTGGGATCATCTCGAAGAGCGTTTCCCGCTGGCGTATAAAGATCTTTTCGATCGCTACACCAGCGGCAAAGATATCCCGCAAAGTTACGCGATGGCGATTGCCCGTCAGGAGAGCGCGTGGAACCCTAAAGTCCGTTCCCCGGTGGGCGCCAGCGGTCTGATGCAGATCATGCCGGGCACGGCGACGCACACGGTGAAGATGTTTAATATTCCTGGGTACAGCAGCCCGTCACAGCTCCTGGATCCGGATACCAACATCAACATCGGTACTAGCTATCTCCAGTACGTGTATCAGCAGTTCGGCAATAACCGCATCTTCTCTTCGGCGGCGTATAACGCGGGCCCTGGGCGCGTGCGCACCTGGCTCGGCAACAGCGCCGGGCGCATCGACGCCGTGGCGTTTGTCGAGAGCATTCCGTTCTCGGAAACGCGCGGATACGTGAAAAACGTGCTGGCGTATGATGCGTACTATCGCTACTTCATGGGACAGAAAGATACCCTGATGAGCGATGCCGAGTGGCAGAGACGTTACTGATCGGCGTGGGTTGTGTTATGCTGTACTCGCTAATGAGTACAAGAGGCAGCATAACATGACCCAGCATTCCCCGTATTCCTCGGCAATGGCCGAACAACGTCATCAGGAGTGGCTTCGTTTTGTGGAGTTGCTTCGCCAGTCGTACGATCAGGATTTGCATTTACCCCTGATGCAGCTGATGCTCACGCCGGACGAGCGCGAGGCGCTGGGCACGCGCGTGCGGATCATTGAAGAGCTGCTGCGCGGCGAGATGAGCCAGCGCGAGCTGAAAAATGAGCTCGGCGCGGGCATCGCGACGATTACCCGCGGATCGAACAGCCTGAAGTCGGCACCCGTTGAGCTGCGCCAGTGGCTGGAAGCGGTATTGCTGAAAAACGCCGGATGACGGCTTCGCCTGATCCGGCCTACATATTCAACGATAAATCGCGTTATGAAACGGGCTTAACGCCAGAATTACTGCCTGGTGATACACGCCTGAACGCGTCAGCGCGCCTGCGGTGAAGACCCCAATGGCCCCTTCTTTACGGCCAATCTCATCAATGCCGGTGTACTGCGACATCACCGGCCCGAGCGCTTCACCCGCACGGACTTTTTCCAGAATGATCGCCGGCAGCGGCAGGGTGGCCGAACGCGCTTCACCGCGCTGTTCGCGGCTTTCGATGACCACCCAGCTGAAGGTTGCGCCTTCGTCGATACCTGCTTCAATGGCCACCCAAAAGTCAGCATCCGGTGCCGCAGCCTTCGCATTCGCCACGCGATTTCGTGCGCCAGCGCGCGTTTCCTCGCTGCCAAACGGCTGTTCAGGGACGCCACTCTCGACGCCGATGGCCTCAATATGGCAGGATCCTGCGCCGAAGATCTCTTCAAATGCCCTTAGAATTGCCTGAATTTTGGCAGGATTAGTGGTAGCAGAGACAACATGGTGCATAATTAAGCTCGATTCAAAAAAACTCATCGCAGTATAACGGAAAAAAAGCATGTTACAGGTATACCTTGTTCGCCACGGTGAAACGCAGTGGAACGCCGAGCGACGTATTCAAGGCCAGTCAGACAGTCCCCTCACTGAGAAGGGCGTGCAGCAAGCGTGGCAGGTGGCAGAGCGTGCCAGAACGCTGGGCATTACCCACGTCATCACCAGCGACTTAGGTCGCACACAGCAGACGGCGCGCATCATCGCAGACGCCTGCGGCTGTGACGTCATGCTTGAGCCGCGCCTGCGCGAGCTGGATATGGGCGTGCTGGAAAAACGCCATATCGATACGCTGACGGAAACGGAAGAGGGCTGGCGTCGCACGCTGGTGAACGGTACCGAAGATGGCCGTATCCCTGAGGGAGAATCCATGCAGGAGCTCAGCGTGCGCATGCATGCTGCACTGGCCGAGTGCCTGAAGCTTCCGGCAGGAAGCCGTCCGCTGCTGGTGAGTCACGGGATTGCGTTGGGTTGCCTGGTGAGCACCATTCTGGGGTTACCGGCGTATGCTGAGCGCCGTTTGCGTCTGCGCAACTGCTCCATTTCCCGGATTGATTATCAGGAGAGCGCGTGGCTGGCGTCGGGCTGGGTAGTGGAGATGGCAGGGGACATTTCGCATCTCGATGCCCCTGCGCTTGATGAACTGCAGCGTTAACGACGTATCGGAATCAAAAATTCCATACGCAGATTGATTGGGCCTTCTTCCGGTTTAGCATCCTGCGCCGGGTAGTAGCGCTCAATGTCCTGACCTTTACGGCGATTCAGATTCAGCATTGGCATGCATGTCCCGTAAACGGTCAGGATGAACTCCTGAACCCCCGTTCCCAGCCCTTCATACGCGAACATCACGTACTCACCGCCTTCCAGCACAACAGGCTTTGACCCCTGAATGTAGCCATTGGCCATATCCGGCGTCAGCGCGGTGGTATAGAACACCTCCTGCTCGTCGTCTTTTTCCTGGCTCGGGTGCGTTTCGTTGAGACCATACAGAATCGGCGGGATCGCCGGCGCGTGGCTCAGGAAGTCGCGCCAGAACTGGACGCGCATCTGATGACGGAACTCAGAAATCTGCTCCAGGGAGCACGAGTAACTCTGCGTTGTACCGATCAGATGGGTTTCAGGCAGCGTGACAATTTCGTATTTCGGCATCGCGAACTCGCCCAGACGCAGCGGCGGACGCATGCCAAACGAGCTCCAGTCAGGCGAGCGACGATAAAGCGCTGGCGTCAACGAGAACTGTTTCTTAAAGGCGCGGGTGAAGGTTTGCTGCGAATCGAAACGGTATTGCAGGGCAATATCCAGAATCGGGCGTGCGGTCAGGCGCAATGCCACAGCAGACTTTGACAGACGACGTGCGCGAATATAGGCCCCGATAGCATGACCGGTGACATCCTTGAACATCCTTTGCAGATGCCACTTGGAATAGCCTGCTTTAGCCGCCACATTATCCAGTGACAAAGGCTGGTCGAGATGACCTTCCAGCCAGGTGAGCAGGTCGCGAATAATTCCAGCCTGATCCATATACTATCCTCATCCTTAAAACAGCAGGTGCCTGATAACAGGTTAGCGGATAATAGCATTTTTTGATGTTTTAGCATTCAGTGTTTTTTTTTGCGCATTCATGCTTTTTGGAGCACATTATGGGCAAATATATTCTAATCCTGTGATCTTGCTACATTTTTGTCTAAAGTGTTGAATAATCGCTCAGCGTAATTTTAAAGAATGGTAACAATATGAAATACAAGACTTTGATCTTCACCGCATTGATGTTGATGATTGGCCGCGTCGCACAGGCAGAACAGATTGGTTCCGTCGATACCGTGTTCAAAATGTTCGGCCCGGACCACAAAATTGTGGTGGAGGCGTTTGACGATCCGGACGTGAAAAACGTCACCTGCTACGTCAGCCGCGCGAAAACGGGCGGTATAAAAGGCGGCCTGGGGCTGGCGGAGGATACCTCCGATGCGGCGATCTCCTGCCAGCAGGTGGGGCCGGTAGAATTGAGCGATAAAATTAAAAACGGTAAAGCGCAGGGCGACGTGGTGTTCCAGAAACGGACCTCGCTGGTGTTCAAAAAGCTGCAGGTGGTGCGTTTCTACGATGCGAAACGCAATACGCTGGCTTACCTGGCCTATTCCGACAAAGTGGTGGAAGGCTCACCGAAAAACGCGATCAGCGCGGTGCCGATTATGCCGTGGCACTAATTCAGGGATGAACCATGCAACAACCTGTGGTCTGGCTGGTTGAAGACGAAATCAGTATCGCCGATACGCTTATCTACATGCTCCAGCAGGAGGGATTTGCAGTAAAGGCGTTTGAACGGGGTTTGCCGGTGCTGGAGGAGGCGAGGCGACAGGCTCCGGCGCTCGCCATTCTGGATGTCGGGCTGCCGGACATCAGTGGGTTTGAGCTTTGTCGCCGACTGCTGGCGCAGCACCCCTCGCTGCCGGTGCTGTTTCTGACGGCGCGCAGTGATGAGGTGGACAAGCTGCTTGGGCTCGAAATGGGGGCCGATGATTACGTGGCTAAACCTTTCTCCCCCCGTGAAGTCTGTGCGCGGGTGCGGACAATTTTACGGCGCATGCAAAAATCCGCCGCGCCTTCAGAGATTGTGCGCATCGGCCAGTTTGAACTAAATGAACCTGCCGCGCGAATTAGCTGGTGCGGTGAAGCATTACCGCTCACGCGCTATGAGTTTTTACTGCTTAAAACCTTAATGCAGGCTCCCGGACGGGTGTTCTCTCGTCAGCAGTTAATGGACAAGGTGTGGGGCGAAGACGGCGACAGTTTCGATCGTACCGTGGACACCCACATCAAAACCCTGCGCGCCAAGCTGCGGGCGGTGAATGAGGAACTTTCACCCATCAGTACCCATCGCGGTATGGGCTATAGCCTGGGGCTTTATTAATGCGCATTGGGATGCGGTTGCTGCTGGGGTATTTCCTGATCGTCGCCATCGCCGCGTGGTTTGTGCTGTCGATCTTTGTTCAGGAAGTGAAGCCCGGCGTGCGCAGAGCAACCGAGGGCACGTTGATCGATACCGCGACCCTGTTGGCCGAAATCGGACGTGACGATTTGCTTTCGGGTAATGCGCAGCAGGGCAAGCTGGCGCAGGCCTTTTCGCAGCTTCATCAACGCCCTTTGCGCGCCAATATCGGCGGGATTCATAAAGTGCGTAACGAGTATCACGTCTACATGACCGATGCACAGGGCCGGGTCGTGTTTGATTCCGCCGGTCTGGCCGTGGGAAAAGATTATTCGCGCTGGAACGACGTCTGGCTGACGCTTCGCGGTGAATATGGCGCGCGCAGCACCCAGAGCTTTCCCGACGATCCGGAGAGCACGGTGATGTATGTTGCGGCACCGATCAGGGATCGGGGCAAGATTATCGGTGCGATCTCGGTAGGTAAACCGAACAGCGCGATGGCGCCGGTGATTCACCGTAGCGAGCGACGGATCCTGTGGGCAGGCGGGGCGCTGCTCGGCATTGCCCTGCTGATTGGCTTTGCTGTGGCGTGGTGGATCAATCGATCCATCGGCACCTTATCGCGCTATGCCGACTCGGTGACCACCGATACACCTCTCCCGCTGCCGAATCCCGGCAGTAGTGAGCTGCACAAGCTGGCGCAGGCTCTGGAAAATATGCGCATTCGCCTGGAAGGGAAAAACTATATTGAACACTATGTCCATGCGCTCACCCACGAGCTGAAAAGCCCGATCGCAGCCATTCGCGGTGCGGCAGAAATCCTCTCTGAACAGCCTCCACCGCAGGTGGCCGCGCGGTTTATCGATAATATTCTGGTACAGAACGCGCGCATGCAGTCGCTGGTTGAAAAGCTGCTCACCCAGGCGCGGCTTGAAAATCGCGTCGAGATTATTCCTGAGGTCGTCAGCGTCGACTCGCTGTTCACGCGGCTTGCCGACGCGCGCGCGGCAGTGCTGGCAGCGAAAGAGATTGTGCTGACCCTTCAGCCGACCTCGCTTTACGTGGCGGGCGATCCTGACCTTCTCGAACAGGCGCTTGGCAATTTGCTGGATAACGCTGTCGATTTCACGCCGCAGGGCGGGGCCATTGCACTGGAGGCCCGGGAAGATCGCAAGCAGGTCCAGCTGATCGTCACCGACAGCGGAAGCGGGATCCCGGACTATGCGCGGGAACGTATTTTTGAACGCTTCTATTCCCTTCCTCGTGAGAACGGGTTGAAGAGCAGCGGTCTCGGGCTGGCGTTTGTCCAGGAGGTCGCGCGTCTGCATCAGGGAGAGATCGATTTGCGCAATCGTGATGAAGGAGGCGTGATGGCCACGCTCACACTTCACCGTCCCTTCACATAACTTCAAACTGGCCCCACACGGCCCGGTTACGCTCTCCCCATCACAAAGGAGACGTAATGATGAAATCCCCCCTGTTCTGGAAAATTAGCACCCTGCTGGGGTGCATCCTGCTGCTGTTAGTCCCGCTGTTTATGGTCAGTAACCTGATTTCAGAGCGCGAGAGCTATCGCAACGACGTTGAAAATACGCTGCGCCAAAGCACCAGCGGACCGCAAAAACTGGTCGGTCCGATGATTGCCATTCCGATGACGGAGATCTTTTACAAGATAGAGGACGAGAAGAAGGTCGAATTTAAGAAAAGCTATATGCATTTCATTCTGCCGGAATCTCTGGTTGTTGAGGGGAACCAGCGCGTGGAGTCGAGAAATATTGGCATCTATGACGGGCAAATCTGGAACACTGACCTGAAGATAAAAGCGCAGTTTAATACCGAAGAGCTAAAGCAGCTGAGAGGAGAAACGATAACAACAGGGCAGCCGTTTATCGTGACGGGCGTTGGAGACGCGCGGGGTATTGGCACGGTCAGCATCTCTAAAATCAATGGTGAAACGCTAAGCGTGGAACCCGGTTCCGGTGTCTACGGGGCGCTAGCGGGCGTCCACATCCCGCTGACCGACAAAGCGCTGGAAGCCAAAACGTTTGCACTTGAGATGTCACTCAACCTGGCGGGAACCGGCAGTTTTGCGGTGGTGCCGGTAGGGCGTAATAGCGAAATGACGCTCAACAGCAACTGGCCGCACCCGGGTTTCATGGGCGATTATCTCCCTGTTAAGCACCAGATAGGCGAGTCTGGTTTCCAGGCAAACTGGCAGAGCAGCTGGTTTGCAAATAACCTTGAGAGCTGGTTCTACGACAAGGAATCGCCGGAGTGGGAAGCGCTTCCGGCCTTTAGCGTGACGGTAGCCACGCCAGCCGACCAGTATCAATTGACGGACCGGGCAATTAAATACGCTATTTTGCTGATTGCCCTGACGTTTATGGCCTTCTTTGTTTTCGAAACCTTAACCGGATTACGCCTTCACCCGATGCAGTATCTGCTGGTGGGGCTGTCGCTGGTACTGTTCTATCTGGTGTTGCTGGCCCTGTCTGAACACGTCGGGTTTACCCCCGCCTGGATTGTCGCAAGCCTCGTTGGGGCGGCAATGAACGGGATGTACCTGCAGGCGGTGCTGAAAAGCTGGAAGCGCAGCGGAATGTTTGTGCTGGCACTCCTCGGACTGGATGTGGTGATGTGGTTCCTGCTGCGTTCGGAGGACAGCGCATTGCTGTTGGGGTCGGCGGTTCTCGCCCTGGCGCTGTTCGCGGTGATGTATCTGACCCGTCATTTTGACTGGTACTCGCTCTCTCAGCCGAAGCGTCCTCAACCTCCTGCAGAGCCTGATAACGACACGATGCGGATCTGGAAATAAAAAAACGGCGCGTAAGCGCCGTTTTTTAATGCATTAACTGCGGGATTACTCCTGCAGATCGCCGCAGAAACGGTACCCTTCGCCGTGAATGGTGGCGATGATTTCCGGCGTATCTGGCGTAGATTCGAAATGTTTACGAATACGACGGATGGTGACGTCTACGGTACGGTCGTGTGGCTTCAGCTCACGGCCGGTCATTTTCTTCAGCAGTTCTGCACGGGACTGAATTTTGCCCGGATTCTCGCAGAAGTGCAGCATCGCGCGGAATTCACTGCGCGGCAGTTTATACTGCTCACCGTTCGGGCTAATCAGCGAACGGCTATTGATATCAAGTTCCCAGCCGTTGAATTTGTAGCTGTCTACGCTACGACGCTCTTCGCTGACCGTACCCAGGTTCATGGTGCGGGACAGCAGGTTGCGTGCACGAATGGTTAACTCGCGAGGATTGAACGGCTTGGTGATGTAGTCATCCGCACCGATTTCCAGGCCAAGAATTTTATCAACTTCGTTGTCACGGCCCGTCAGGAACATTAACGCGACGTTCGCCTGCTCGCGCAGTTCGCGCGCCAGAAGAAGACCGTTTTTGCCCGGCAGGTTAATATCCATGATCACCAGGTTGATATCATTTTCAGAAAGGATCTGATGCATCTCTGCGCCATCGGTCGCTTCAAAGACATCGTAGCCTTCTGCTTCGAAAATGCTCTTTAACGTGTTGCGTGTTACCAACTCGTCTTCAACGATAAGAATGTGCGGGGTCTGCATGTTTGCTACCTAAATTGCCAACTAAATCGAAACAGGAAGTACAAAAGTCCCTGACCTGCCTGATGCATGTCGCAAATTAACATGATCGGCTTAACGTGACTAAAGTACGTAATTGCGTTCTTGATGCACTTTCCATCAACGTCAACAACATCATTAGCTTGGTCTTGGGTACTTTCCCTTTGGACCCGACAGTGTCAAAAACGGCTGTCATCCTAACCATTTTAACAGCAACATAACAGGCTAAGTGACACCAGACACCCAATAAAACTACGCTTCGTTGACATATATCAAGTTCAATTGTAGCACGTTAACAGTTTGATGAAATCATCGTAGCCGAATGCTAGCCTTTGTCACAATTTTTCAATAAACCAACTAGTTGCGGACATTGATTTATAAACGAAGCGAATCCAATCAGAATAGGGTATTCATATCGCTATTATCATTATAAAACATAGGGATAATAGTGTTCTGTTAACATTCTAACTGATTGTTCAGACAAGGAATAGTTTAGCGTTTTTAATTTGTTATGAAACGCTATTTCGGTGATTTGTGTTGCAATTTTGTAAATTCGCGCTGCGTAATATGTTGAAGCGCATCACATTTTTACGCGCTAACTGATTAAAAAGAGAGCATAAATGCATCTGTCGATTGTACTGGTCGCCCCAGCCAGAGCAGAAAATATAGGCGCTGCCGCGCGCGCCATGAAGACCATGGGATTTACCGATTTACGTATCGTGGACAGCACTGCCCACCTGGAGCCTGCGGCACGCTGGGTGGCGCACGGTTCAGGAGATATTCTTGATAATATAACCACTTACGATACGCTCGCCGCTGCGTTACATGATATCTCCTTCACCGTCGCCACCACGGCGCGCAGCCGGGCGAAGTTTCACTATTACGCCACGCCAGCGGAGCTTGTGCCTATACTGAGCGAGAAAAGCCAGTGGCTGGAAAAAGCGGCGCTGGTGTTTGGTCGTGAAGATTCCGGATTAACAAACGAAGAGCTGGAGCTGGCTGACGTTCTTACCGGCGCGCCGATGGTGGCCGATTACCCCTCCCTGAACTTAGGCCAGGCGGTAATGGTTTATTGCTATCAATTAGCCTCCCTAATACAAATTCCCCAACCTCAGGCTGAAGGGGCAAACGAAAATCAGCTGGCCGCGCTGCGCGTTCGCGTTGAACAGCTGTTAACCCGGCTGGGGGTAGCGGACGATCAAAAAATGGCTGACTGGCTGCAGCAGCGTCTTGGGCGCCTTGAGCAGCGAGACACTGCAATGCTGCATCGTTTGCTGCATGATATTGAAAAAAAATTGGCCGAGTAAAATACTGTCATAAGTTTTTACTATGGCAGATAAGTCTGTTGCAAAGGGTTGCATCTGGCGGAATCGGATGAAAATAAATCTGCACGCAGCGGGACGTGAGAGTCCCCCAAAATGTGATCAAATTAAAAATCCATTGACTTAAGGGGCCCGATCCTTTAACCCTAAAAGAATACAGCACAGACAGATAATAATGACAGAGTACACAACATCCATGAAACGCATCAGCATCACCACCATTACCACAACCATCATCATTACCACAGGTAACGATGCGGGCTGACGCGTACAGGAAAAACAAAAAAAAGCCCGCACCTGAACAGTGCGGGCTTTTTTTTCGGCTAAAGGAAACGAGGTAGAACCATGCGAGTGTTGAAGTTCGGCGGTACATCAGTGGCAAATGCAGAACGTTTTCTGCGTGTTGCCGATATCCTGGAGAGCAACGCCAGGCAGGGGCAGGTTGCAACCGTGCTCTCTGCCCCGGCAAAAATCACTAACCATCTGGTGGCAATGATTGAAAAGACCATCGGTGGCCAGGATGCACTCCCGAACATTAGCGACGCCGAGCGTATCTTCGCTGAGCTGCTGCAGGGGCTGGCCGAGGCGCTGCCTGGCTTCCCGCACGCTCAGTTGAAGTCCTTTGTTGAGCAGGAATTCGCGCAAATCAAACATGTTCTGCACGGAATCAGCCTGCTGGGACAGTGCCCGGACAGCATCAACGCGGCGCTGATCTGCCGCGGTGAAAAACTGTCTATCGCCATTATGGCGGGCGTGCTGGAAGCGCGCGGTCACAACGTGACCGTGATCGATCCGGTTGAAAAACTGCTGGCGGTGGGCCACTACCTCGAATCCACCGTTGATATTGCCGAATCAACCCGCCGTATCGCCGCGAGCAAGATCCCGTCTGACCACATGATCCTGATGGCCGGCTTCACCGCCGGTAACGAGAAGGGCGAGCTGGTGGTGCTGGGCCGTAACGGCTCCGACTATTCCGCCGCCGTGCTGGCCGCCTGTTTACGCGCGGACTGTTGTGAGATCTGGACTGACGTTGACGGCGTCTATACCTGCGACCCGCGCCAGGTTCCGGATGCCAGGCTGCTGAAGTCGATGTCGTACCAGGAAGCGATGGAGCTTTCCTACTTCGGCGCTAAAGTGCTTCACCCACGTACCATCTCCCCGATAGCCCAGTTCCAAATTCCTTGTCTGATTAAAAACACCGGTAACCCGCAGGCGCCGGGTACGCTGATTGGCGCCAGTACCGATGAGGACGGCCTGCCGGTGAAAGGCATTTCCAACCTGAACAACATGGCGATGTTCAGCGTCTCCGGTCCGGGGATGAAAGGAATGGTCGGCATGGCGGCTCGCGTGTTTGCGGCCATGTCCCGCAACGGTATCTCTGTGGTGCTGATCACCCAGTCCTCTTCCGAGTACAGCATCAGCTTCTGCGTGCCGCAGGGCGACTGTCTGCGCGCCCGTCGCGCGCTGGAAGAAGAGTTCTATCTGGAGCTGAAAGAAGAGCTGCTTGAGCCGCTCTCCATTCAGGAACGTCTGGCGATTATCTCTGTGGTCGGCGACGGTATGCGCACGCTGCGCGGTATCTCCGCCAAATTCTTTGCCGCGCTGGCGCGCGCCAATATCAATATCGTGGCAATTGCCCAGGGGTCGTCAGAGCGTTCAATTTCCGTTGTCGTGGACAACGATGACGCCACCACCGGCGTACGCGTGGTTCACCAGATGCTGTTCAATACCGATCAGGTCATCGAGCTATTCCTGATTGGCGTCGGAGGCGTGGGCGGCGCGCTGCTGGAGCAGGTGAAGCGTCAGCAGGCGTGGCTGAAGAAGAAACATATCGATCTGCGCGTCTGCGGGATTGCCAACTCGAAAGCGCTGCTGACCAACGTTCACGGGCTGAACCTGGAAAACTGGCAGGCCGAGATGAACGAGGCAAAAGAGCCGTTCAACCTGGGACGCCTGATCCGTCTGGTGAAAGAGTATCACCTGCTTAACCCGGTGATCGTCGACTGTACGTCGAACCAGGCGGTTGCCGATCAGTACGCGGATTTCCTGCGCGAAGGGTTCCACGTGGTGACGCCAAACAAAAAGGCCAACACCTCGTCGATGGATTACTATCACCAGCTGCGTCTGGCGGCGAGCAAGTCGCGCCGCAAGTTCCTGTACGACACCAACGTGGGGGCGGGCCTGCCGGTTATCGAGAACCTGCAGAACCTGCTGAATGCGGGCGACGAACTGCAGCGTTTCTCCGGCATTCTCTCCGGCTCGCTGTCGTTTATTTTTGGCAAGCTGGACGAAGGCATGAGCCTGTCAGAAGCGACCCGTGCCGCGCGTGAGCTGGGCTACACCGAGCCGGACCCGCGTGACGACCTTTCCGGTATGGACGTGGCGCGCAAGCTGCTGATCCTCGTGCGTGAAACGGGCCGCGAGCTTGAGCTTTCCGATATTGTGATTGAACCGGTACTGCCGGCAGAATTTGACAGCAGCGGTGACGTCAGCGCCTTTATGGCCAGGCTGCCGCAGCTTGACGACGATTTTGCCGCTCGCGTTGCGAAAGCCCGTGATGAAGGTAAGGTATTGCGCTATGTTGGCAACATTGAAGAAGATGGCGTGTGCCGGGTGAAAATTGCCGAAGTCGATGGCAACGATCCGCTGTACAAAGTCAAAAACGGCGAAAACGCCCTCGCGTTTTACAGCCACTATTATCAGCCATTGCCGCTGGTGCTTCGCGGCTATGGCGCAGGGAACGATGTTACGGCGGCGGGTGTGTTTGCCGATCTGCTGCGTACCCTGTCATGGAAGTTAGGAGTTTAACATGGTCAAAGTTTATGCCCCGGCTTCCAGCGCCAATATGAGCGTCGGGTTTGATGTCCTGGGCGCGGCGGTCACGCCGGTGGATGGTTCGCTGCTGGGCGATACGGTCACGGTTGAAGCGGCAGAAAGTTTCAGCCTGAATAACGTGGGCCGTTTCGCCAGCAAGCTGCCGTCTGACCCGCGCGAGAATATTGTCTATCAGTGCTGGGAGCGCTTCTGTCAGGAGATCGGCAAAAACGTGCCGGTCACCATGACGCTGGAAAAAAGTATGCCGATTGGCTCGGGCCTGGGCTCCAGCGCGTGCTCCGTGGTCGCCGCGCTGGTGGCGATGAACGAGCACTGCGGCAAACCCCTGAACAACAACCGCATGCTTGCCTTAATGGGCGAGCTGGAAGGCCGTATCTCCGGCAGCATTCATTACGACAACGTCGCGCCGTGCTTCCTCGGCGGCATGCAGCTGATGATCGAAGAAAATGGCATCATCAGCCAGCAGGTGCCAGGGTTTGATGAGTGGCTGTGGGTGCTGGCCTATCCGGGCATTAAGGTTTCAACCGCAGAAGCGCGTGCGATCCTGCCCGCGCAGTATCGTCGTCAGGATTGCATCGCCCACGGGCGTCACCTGGCGGGCTTTATTCACGCCTGCTACACCCGTCAGCCGCAGCTGGCGGCGAAGCTGATGAAAGACGTCATTGCCGAGCCGTATCGCACGAAGCTGCTGCCGGGCTTTAACGAGGCGCGACAGGCATCCATGGATATCGGCGCGCAGGCGTGCGGCATCTCCGGCTCCGGCCCGACGCTGTTCGCCCTTTGCGATAAGCCAGACACCGCGCAGCGCGTGGCGGACTGGCTCTCTAAACACTACCTGCAAAATCAGGAAGGCTTTGTTCATATTTGCCGTCTGGACACGGCTGGCGCACGAGTACTGGGATAATTAATGAAACTCTACAACCTTAAAGATCATAACGAGCAGGTGAGCTTCGCGCAGGCGGTGACTCAGGGACTGGGCAAAAATCAGGGGCTGTTCTTTCCGCATGACCTGCCGGAATTTCAGCTGACCGAGATTGATGAACTGCTGAAGCTGGACTTTGTCACCCGCAGCACCAAAATTCTGTCGGCGTTTATCGGCGATGAAATCCCGCAGGAGCTGCTGGAAGAACGCGTGCGTGCGGCATTTGCTTTCCCGGCACCGGTTCAGCAGGTTGAGCCTGACGTCGGTTGTCTGGAGCTGTTCCACGGCCCAACCCTGGCGTTTAAAGACTTCGGCGGCCGCTTCATGGCCCAGATGCTGACCCACATCAGCGGCGACAAACCGGTAACCATCCTGACCGCCACCTCCGGCGATACCGGTGCGGCGGTTGCTCACGCGTTCTACGGCCTGAAAAACGTCCGCGTGGTGATCCTCTATCCGCAAGGCAAAATCAGCCCGCTGCAGGAAAAACTGTTCTGCACGCTCGGCGGCAATATTGAAACCGTGGCGATCGACGGTGACTTCGATGCCTGCCAGGCGCTGGTTAAACAGGCCTTCGACGACGAAGAGCTGAAGGTGGCTCTGGGTCTGAACTCCGCCAACTCTATCAACATCAGCCGTCTGCTGGCGCAGATCTGCTACTACTTCGAAGCGGTGGCGCAGCTGCCGCAGGAAGCCCGCAATCAGCTGGTGATCTCCGTGCCGAGCGGTAACTTCGGCGACCTGACGGCTGGCCTGCTGGCGAAATCGCTGGGGCTGCCGGTGAAACGCTTTATCGCTGCCACTAATGCCAACGATACCGTGCCGCGCTTCCTGAAAGACGGGAAGTGGGCGCCGAACGCCACGCAGGCAACGCTCTCCAACGCGATGGATGTGTCCCAGCCAAACAACTGGCCGCGCGTGGAAGAGCTGTTCCGCCGTAAGATCTGGCGTCTGGGTGACCTGGGCTACGCGGCGGTGACGGATGAAACCACCAAAGCCACCATGCGTGAGTTAAAAGCGGTGGGGTACACCTCTGAACCGCACGCGGCGATTGCTTACCGCGCGCTGCGCGACCAGCTTAACCCGGGTGAATATGGCCTGTTCCTGGGGACCGCGCATCCGGCGAAGTTTAAAGAGAGCGTGGAGGCGATTCTGGGTGAAACCCTGCCGTTGCCGAAAGAGTTGGCTGAGCGTGCCGACCTGCCGCTGCTGTCTCATGAGCTGCCGGCGGATTTTGCCGCGCTGCGTAAGCTGATGATGGCTCGAGCGTGATTTTTGTCGGGTGGCGGCTTCGCGTTACCCGACCTACAACGGCTCAGAACGTAGGCCGGGTAAGGCGAAGCCGCCACCCGGCTTTTTTATGGAGAAATTAAGGAGAAAATAAGCAGGAAAAAAGCAGGAATTCCCAATAAATGCGGTCACTTAGCGTTTAGGATTGCAGAGAATAACATCCCCCGTTCCCCTCGCGTAATCTCCTTACATCGGCCCACGTTGGGCAAGAGTAACGAGGAGTCACCTATGTCTAAACTGAAACCTGCTCTCATCGCGCTTTCACTGATGCTGGTCGCTCCCATGGCGGTACAGGCATCTGAAATCACGCTGGTTCCTGCGGTAAAACTGCAGATTGGCGACCAGGATAATAACGGGCACTACTGGGACGGCGGCCGCTGGCGCGATCATGACTGGTGGAAGGCGCATTATGACTGGCGCGATAACCACTGGCGTCCGCATGATGAGCATCGCGATCGTGACAATCACCACGACCGTCACGATGACCGACATGACGATCATCGTCCAGGCCCGGACTGGAAACACCATTAATGCAAAACCCCGCCAGCTGGCGGGGTTCTGTTTTACTGCTCGTGGCGCTTAAACACCAGCTCGCCTTTCCCTGACGACGCCTCGTCAAAGAAATAGCCTTCGCTGTTAAAGGCGGTCAGCTGCTCCGGCTTCGTCAGGCGGTTCTGGATGATGTAGCGGCTCATCAGGCCACGCGCTTTCTTGGCGTAGAAGCTGATCACTTTGAACTTACCGTTCTTCTCGTCGAGGAACACCGGCTTGATCATTTCCGCATCCAGCTTTTTCGGCTTCACCGACTTGTAGTATTCATCAGACGCCAGGTTAATCACCACGTTATCGCCCTGAGCGTGCAGCGCCGCATTCAGCTTATCGGTGATGATATCGCCCCAGAAATGGTACAGATCTTTGCCTTTGGCATTTGCCAGGCGAATCCCCATCTCCAGACGATACGGCTGCATCAGATCCAGCGGGCGCAGTACGCCATACAGGCCTGACAGCATGCGCAGATGCTGCTGGGCAAAATCGAAATCGGCTTCGCTAAAATCTTCCGCCTGCAGGCCGGTATAGACATCACCCTTAAACGCCAGAATGGCCTGGCGGGCGTTAGCGGGAGTGAAATCCGGGTGCCACTCGTGAAAGCGGGTCGCGTTAAGGTCTGCCAGCTTGTCGCTGATGCTCATCAGCGAGGCGATTTGCGGCGCAGAGAGTTTACGCGCCTCGCGGATCAGCTGTTGAGAGTAGTCCAGCAGTTCAGGCTGGGTATAGCGCTCGGTGGCGAGCGGGCTCTGGTAGTCGAGCGTTTTTGCAGGTGAAATCAGAATCAGCATATCCAGTCCTTGCAGGAAATTTAGAGCGACTTTAGCAAAAAATCGCTCTGAATTGATCGATAGCTGTTATTGCCGGGGCAAATCATCCCATGTGCCGGGAGCCAGTTGCGCCTTAACATCGGGATAGCGTGCGGGATCAAAAACCGGCGGAATACCCAGCTTGCGCTGACGAAGGTAGTCTCTGGCAATCAGGGTCACAATCGGTGAAAGCAGCAGGATCGCCGTGAGGTTCGTGATTGCCATCAGCGCCATAATAATATCGGCCAGCTGCCAGACTAGCGGCATGCTGAGGAGGGCGCCAGCGACGACCATCAGTATGACCCCCAGACGCAGCGCTCCGATTGCGGCGCGGGAGTCGAGCTTCAGGAAAATAAGGTTATTTTCGGCGTAGAGGTAATTCACCACAATTGAGCTGAAGGCAAACAAGACCAGGATGAGCGAGACAAATCCGGCTCCCCAGCCGCCGGTCAGGCTCGTCAGCGCCTGCTGGAGAAGCTGTATTCCGGCAGTTTCCGACGAATGCGGCACGGGGCCTGCCAGCAGCAAAATCATGGCGCTGGCGGAACAGATAACAATGGTATCGGTAAAGACGCCAATCATCTGCACAATGCCTTGCGCGGCCGGGTGCGGCGGCCACGACGAGGCGGCGGCTGCCGCGTTGGGGGTCGATCCCATGCCGGCTTCATTGGAAAACATGCCTCGCTGGAACCCCGCCATCAGCGCCTGGCTGAAGGTGTAACCCAGCGCGCCGGATGCGACCTCACGCCAGCCAAAGGCGCTTTTGACGATGGTCGATATCACGCCCGGAATCTGGTCGACATGCAGTGCGGCGACGAACAGGCTCGCGGCAATCCAGAGCAGCGCCATAAGGGGAACCAGCCACTGCATGAGACGGGCGATGCCTTTGAGACCGGCAGAAATCGTGAGCAGAACGACAAGCGCTAAAACGGTCCCGGCGATCCACTCTGGACACGCGAAGGCGTAGCGCAGGGCATTAGCGACCGAGTTAGCCTGGACGGTATTAAAAATAAGACCGTACGCGAGCAGTAAAAAAAGCGAGAACAGGACGCCCATCCAGCGCATCCCTAAACCACGCGCCATGTACCAGGCAGGACCGCCGCGAAACTGGCCGTGCTTATCTTTCTCTTTGTAGAGCTGCGCGAGCGAACTTTCGGCGAAGGAGGTGGCCATACCGAGAAGCGCCGTTACCCACATCCAGAACACCGCGCCTGGCCCACCGGCGCTGATGGCCAGTGCGACCCCCGCCAGATTACCGCTGCCGAGGCGTGCCGCAAGGCTGGTACAGAGCGCCTGGAATGACGTTAATCCACCCGGCTGGGGCGTGACGCTGTTTTTCAGACTTCTGCCAAACTTGCGGATATAGCGAAACTGGATAAACCCACTGCGTAGCGTAAACCAAATACCTGCTCCCAGAAGCAGGTAAATCATTATCGAGCCCCACAGGACTTCGTTAATAAAGAAAAAGAAATCAGGCATTAACGTCCCTCTTGTTGATGCCAAAGTGAATATGTAAGCGCTACCACTGATTGGGCATGCTGTTGCTTAGCAGCCTGTTAATATTCCGAGTTTATCATACTCTGCCTAAGCGCACTGTCTGCGGTTGCGCTACCCCTCCGTCGTGTTATCATCAGGGCAGACCGGTTACATCCCCCTAACAAGTAAACCTGTCATTTTTCCGCTGCAGGCATGCTGTCGGTAGCGTGAATTATCCAGGGCACGTTAAAAGAGAAACACTATCATGACGGATAAATTGACCTCCCTTCGTCAGTTCACCACTGTCGTAGCTGACACCGGAGATATCGCGGCAATGAAGCTGTACCAGCCGCAGGATGCCACAACTAACCCTTCTCTGATCCTTAACGCCGCGCAGATCCCTGAGTATCGCAAACTGATTGACGACGCAGTGACCTGGGCGAAAGCACAGAGCAACGACCGCGCGCAGCAGGTTGTGGATGCCACTGATAAACTGGCAGTAAACATCGGTCTGGAAATTCTGAAGCTGGTTCCTGGCCGTATCTCTACTGAAGTAGATGCGCGTCTGTCCTACGACACCGAAGCGTCTATCGCGAAAGCCAAACGTCTGATCAAAATGTACAACGACGCTGGCATCAGTAATGACCGTATCCTGATCAAACTGGCTTCTACCTGGCAGGGCATCCGCGCCGCAGAGCAGCTGGAAAAAGACGGTATCAACTGTAACCTGACCCTGCTGTTCTCCTTCGCGCAGGCGCGTGCCTGTGCAGAAGCCGGCGTGTACCTGATTTCTCCGTTCGTGGGCCGTATTCTGGACTGGTACAAAGCCAACACCGACAAGAAAGAATATGCGCCAGCAGAAGATCCAGGCGTGGTTTCCGTGACTGAAATCTACGAATACTACAAACAGCACGGCTATGAGACTGTGGTTATGGGCGCAAGCTTCCGTAACGTCGGTGAAATCATCGAGCTGGCTGGCTGTGACCGCCTGACCATCGCGCCTGCACTGCTGAAAGAGCTGGCTGAAAGCGAAGGTACCCTGGAGCGTAAACTGTCCTACACCGGTGAAGTGAAAGCACGCCCAGAGCGCATCACGGAATCCGAGTTCCTGTGGCAGCACAACCAGGATCCAATGGCGGTAGACAAACTGGCGGACGGTATCCGTAAGTTTGCTGTTGACCAGGGCAAACTGGAAAAAATGATCGGCGACCTGCTGTAATCATCCTGCGTGGCCGGGTTCCCGGTCACGCGTCTTCCTTCATACCCTGTCTGAATCTCCTCTCTGCGTGTATCATTCCCTTTAATCAGTACTTTTTGAATGGAATGGATATGAATACCTTACGCATCGGCTTAGTGTCGATTTCTGACCGCGCCTCCAGCGGTGTTTACCAGGATAAAGGCATCCCCGCTCTGGAAGAGTGGCTTGGCAACGCGCTGACTACCCCCTTTGAAATTCAGACCCGCCTGATCCCAGACGAACAGCCGATCATTGAGCAGACGCTCTGTGAGCTGGTTGATGAGATGAGCTGCCATCTGGTGCTGACCACCGGGGGAACGGGGCCTGCTCGCCGGGATGTGACGCCGGACGCGACGCTGGCTATCGCCGATCGTGAAATGCCGGGCTTTGGTGAACAGATGCGCCAGATAAGTCTACACTTTGTCCCGACGGCCATTCTCTCCCGTCAGGTGGGCGTAATCCGCAAACAGGCGTTGATACTGAACCTGCCGGGCCAGCCGAAGTCGATCAAAGAGACGCTGGAAGGGCTGAAAGCGGAAGACGGCAGCGTCATTGTGCACGGCATTTTTGCCAGTGTACCGTATTGTATACAGCTGCTGGAGGGGCCGTACGTTGAGACGGACGAGAAAGTGGTAGCAGCTTTTCGTCCTAAAAGCGCACGCCGCGAAACAATCTCCTGAAAATAACGATTATGTGACATTAGCTGAAGCGGCGATGGCGTGGTAAGGTTTTTACGATATAGTAATTTTTTCTTTACGATGACTGTAAAAATAAATCCACAATAAAAGCTAAATGGTTCTCTATGTCACATAACACCCGACCTCTGAATCGACAGGACTATAAAACCCTCACGCTCGCGGCCTTAGGCGGCGCGCTGGAGTTTTACGATTTCATCATCTTCGTCTTCTTCGCCGCCGTGGTGGGGGAACTCTTCTTCCCGGCGGATATCCCCGAGTGGCTGCGTCAGGTACAAACCTTCGGCATTTTTGCCGCAGGGTATCTGGCGCGTCCGCTGGGCGGCATTGTGATGGCGCACTTTGGCGATATGGTTGGTCGTAAGAAGATGTTTACCCTCAGCATCCTGCTGATGGCCGTACCCACGCTGGCCATTGGCCTGCTGCCCACCTATGCCTCACTGGGCATTCTTGCTCCGCTGCTGCTGTTGCTGATGCGCGTGCTTCAGGGCGCGGCAATTGGCGGTGAAGTGCCGGGTGCGTGGGTGTTTGTGGCGGAACATGTTCCGGCGCGCCGGATTGGCATCGCCTGTGGAACCTTAACGGCGGGCCTGACCGTCGGGATCTTGCTGGGGTCGGTGGTGGCGACGATTGTCAACACCAGCATGACGCAGCAGGCCGTTCACGACTGGGGCTGGCGTATTCCGTTCCTGCTGGGCGGGGCGTTTGGTCTGGTAGCGATGTATCTGCGTCGCTGGCTGCAGGAGACACCGATTTTCCTGGAGATGCAGCAGCGCAAAGCGCTGGCGCAGGAGCTGCCGGTGAAAGCCGTCGTGGTCCGCCATAAAAAAGCGGTAGTGGTGTCGATGCTTCTTACCTGGCTGCTTTCGGCGGGCATTGTCGTGGTGATATTAATGTCGCCGGTCTGGCTGCAGAAACAGTATGGATTCGCCCCGGCGGTGACGCTGCAGGCAAACAGTATCGCGACCATTATGCTCTGCTTTGGCTGTCTTGCGGCCGGGCTGGCCGTCGACCGCTTTGGCCCGAGCCTGACCTTTATCACAGGCAGCCTGCTGCTGGCGGCGTCCAGCTGGGCATTTTATCACCTGGCAGGTAGTCATCCTGAACAGCTGTTCGTGTTGTACGGTGTGGTGGGGCTGTGCGTAGGGGTTGTCGGCGCGGTGCCGTATGTCATGGTACGTGCGTTCCCGCCAGAGGTTCGCTTCACCGGCATCTCTTTCTCTTACAATGTGTCGTATGCCATTTTTGGCGGACTGACGCCGATCGCGGTCACGGTGCTGATGGGCGTATCACCGATGGCACCCGCCTGGTATGTTCTCGCGCTTTCAGTCATGGGGCTGGTATTGGGAATTTGGCTTCGGCAGGCGTGGGGATGTCGTGCCCGCGAGGCGGGCACGACAGAGGGATCAGTGTTTTTCACCAATCGGTAGAATGGTGCGGTCAAACTGCTCGTTCAGCACTTCACCCATTGCCAGGTAGATAGCGCTTGCGCCGCAAACCAGACCAATCCAGCCTGCAACGTGAACGATGCCTTCGTTATCCACCAGGTGACCAATCGCCAGCAGGGCGAACAGCACGGTCAGGCTCAGGAAGACAAACTGCAGCGCGCGGTTACCTTTCAGGGTGCCGAAGAACATGAACAGGGTGAAGACGCCCCACAGGCCCAGGTAAACGCCCAGGAAGTGGGCGTTTGCCGCGTCTGCCAGGCCCATTTTAGGCAGCAGCAGAATGGCAACCAGGGTCAGCCAGAAAGAGCCATAAGAGGTGAAGGCGGTTAAGCCGAAGGTGTTGCCTTTCTTATATTCCAGCAGGCCCGCGAAGATTTGCGCGATACCGCCGTAAAAAATGCCCATCGCCAGGATAATGCCATCCATCGGGAACATCCCGATATTGTGCAGGTTCAGCAGGATAGTGGTCATGCCAAAACCCATCAGGCCCAGCGGAGCCGGATTAGCCAACTTAGTGTTGCCCATAAGTCCTCAAAAAAATCATCATTAATATGGTGAAATGGTTAAACCCGCGTCAGTTCTCCCTGACGGGGCGCGGCATCATAATGGGCGCAATCGATGGCGTCTATGATCTCATCGGGGTGAAATTAAAAATTTTTTTATCCTTCCCCCTTGATGGATGACGTTGCGACCCCATCTTGTAAGCAACCGCAGTGTGTGGACCTGAAAAAAATCAAATCTGGGCAGTTGAAAAAGCACGTTCTGCCCTTATTACAGGTACACAACCACATGTTGACTGAATTTTTAGTGGAGACGTTTAGATGGGTAAAATTATTGGTATCGACCTGGGTACTACCAACTCTTGTGTAGCGATTATGGATGGCACTACTGCACGCGTGCTGGAGAACGCCGAGGGCGATCGCACCACGCCTTCTATCATTGCTTATACCCAGGATGGTGAAACTCTGGTTGGTCAGCCGGCTAAACGTCAGGCAGTGACAAACCCGCAAAACACCCTGTTTGCGATTAAACGCCTGATCGGTCGCCGCTTCCAGGACGAAGAAGTTCAGCGTGACGTTTCCATCATGCCTTACAAAATCATCGCGGCAGATAACGGCGATGCATGGCTTGATGTGAAAGGCACCAAAACTGCACCACCGCAGATTTCTGCTGAAGTGCTGAAGAAAATGAAGAAAACCGCTGAAGATTACCTGGGCGAGCCGGTAACTGAAGCTGTTATCACCGTTCCTGCATACTTCAACGATGCTCAGCGTCAGGCAACTAAAGATGCTGGCCGTATCGCAGGTCTGGAAGTAAAACGTATCATCAACGAACCTACCGCGGCTGCACTGGCTTACGGTCTGGATAAAGAAGTGGGCAACCGCACTATCGCGGTTTACGACCTCGGTGGTGGTACCTTCGATATCTCAATTATCGAAATCGACGAAGTTGACGGCGAAAAAACCTTCGAAGTTCTGGCAACCAACGGTGATACCCACCTGGGTGGTGAAGACTTCGATACCCGTCTGATCAACTACCTCGTTGATGAGTTCAAGAAAGATCAGGGCATTGACCTGCGTAACGACCCGCTGGCTATGCAGCGCCTGAAAGAAGCCGCTGAGAAAGCGAAGATCGAACTGTCTTCCGCTCAGCAGACCGACGTGAACCTGCCGTACATCACTGCAGACGCGACCGGTCCTAAACACATGAACATCAAAGTGACCCGTGCGAAACTGGAAAGCCTGGTAGAAGACCTGGTGAACCGTTCTATCGAGCCGCTGAAAGTTGCCCTGCAGGACGCTGGTCTGTCCGTCTCTGACATCCAGGACGTTATCCTGGTTGGTGGTCAGACGCGTATGCCAATGGTTCAGAAGAAAGTGGCTGAGTTCTTTGGTAAAGAGCCACGTAAAGACGTTAACCCGGACGAAGCGGTTGCTATCGGTGCTGCGGTTCAGGGTGGCGTACTGACCGGTGAAGTGAAAGACGTACTGCTGCTGGACGTTACCCCGCTGTCTCTGGGTATCGAAACCATGGGCGGTGTGATGACTGCGCTCATCAACAAAAACACCACCATCCCGACGAAGCACAGCCAGGTGTTCTCTACCGCTGAAGACAACCAGTCTGCGGTAACCATCCATGTGATTCAGGGTGAGCGTAAGCGTGCGGCGGATAACAAATCTCTGGGTCAGTTCAACCTGGACGGTATTAACCCGGCACCGCGCGGCATGCCGCAGATCGAAGTGACCTTCGACATCGATGCTGACGGTATCCTGCACGTGTCTGCGAAAGACAAAAACAGCGGTAAAGAGCAGAAGATCACCATCAAGGCATCTTCTGGCCTGAACGAAGCGGAAATCGAAAAAATGGTTCGCGATGCCGAAGCTAACGCTGAATCCGACCGTAAGTTCGAAGAGCTGGTTCAGACTCGTAACCAGGGTGACCATCTGCTGCACAGCACCCGTAAGCAGGTTGAAGAAGCTGGCGATAAACTGCCAGCGGAAGACAAGACTGCTATCGAAGCTGCACTGAGCGCGCTGGAATCTTCACTGAAAGGTGAAGACAAAGCGGATATCGAAGCGAAGATGCAGGAGCTGGCTCAGGCTTCCCAGAAGCTGATGGAAATCGCTCAGCAGCAGCATGCCCAGCAGCAGGCAGGCGCTGACGCTTCTCAGAACAACGCGAAAGATGACGACGTTGTCGACGCTGAGTTCGAAGAAGTTAAAGATAAAAAATAATCGCCCTGATGCAGGGTAATTAATCGGCACGGGCGTAGGAGAATTCTCCACGCCCGTGCTCGCATGTTAAGGGGCTTAAAAAAACCAATGGCAAAGCAAGACTATTACGAGATTTTAGGCGTTCCGAAAACTGCGGAAGAGCGTGAAATCAAAAAGGCGTATAAGCGCCTGGCCATGAAATTCCACCCGGACCGTAACCAGGGTGACAAAGAGGCTGAAGCCAAATTTAAAGAGATCAAAGAAGCCTACGAAGTGCTGACCGATGCACAAAAACGTGCGGCCTATGACCAGTACGGTCACGCAGCCTTTGAACAGGGCGGCATGGGCGGCGGTGGATTCGGCGGCGGCTTTGGCGGCGGCGCTGACTTCAGCGATATCTTTGGCGATGTGTTTGGCGATATCTTCGGCGGTGGCCGTGGTCGTCAGCGCGCGGCGCGCGGCGCGGACCTGCGCTACAACATGGAGCTGTCGCTGGAAGAGGCCGTTCGCGGCGTCACCAAAGAGATCCGTATTCCAACGCTGGAAGAGTGTGACGTCTGCCACGGCAGCGGCGCGAAAGCGGGCACTCAGCCGCAGACCTGTCCAACCTGTCACGGCTCTGGTCAGGTACAGATGCGTCAGGGCTTCTTTGCGGTACAGCAGGCCTGTCCTCACTGTCACGGTCGCGGTACGCTGATTAAAGATCCGTGCACCAGATGCCACGGCCACGGCCGCGTTGAGAAAACCAAGACCCTGTCCGTGAAAATTCCGGCAGGCGTGGATACGGGCGACCGCATCCGCCTGGCTGGCGAAGGCGAAGCCGGCGAACACGGCGCACCGGCAGGCGATCTGTACGTTCAGGTGCAGGTGAAGCAGCATGCTATCTTCGAGCGTGAAGGGAATAACCTGTACTGCGAAGTGCCGATCAACTTCGCGATGGCTGCCCTCGGTGGCGAAATCGAAGTGCCTACGCTGGATGGCCGCGTCAATCTGAAGATCCCGGGTGAAACCCAGACCGGTAAGCTGTTCCGCATGCGCGGGAAGGGCGTGAAATCCGTTCGCGGTGGTGCGCAGGGCGACCTGCTGTGCCGCGTCGTCGTGGAAACGCCGGTCGGCCTGAACGATAAGCAGAAACAGCTGCTGAAAGAGCTGCAGGAAAGCTTTGGCGGCCCGACGGGTGAGAAAAACAGCCCACGCTCCAAAAGCTTCTTCGATGGCGTCAAAAAATTCTTCGATGATTTGACCCGCTAATCGGTTAGCAGGTTTCATTTGCAAAAGCCCGGAAGTGATTCCGGGCTTTTTCTATTTATGGGTATTGTTCGGTAAAACTGAACCTATACTCAATATTAATCTGTTTTTGCCGAGCTATAAGGCTTGGTATTATGGTTTTATCGAGGTATTGTTGTAAAAGAGAGAATTAAAGTGAAATTACTACACCGTTTCTTTAGCAGTGAAGCGTCCGGTGGCGTGATCCTGATTATTGCCGCTGCGGCCGCAATGGTGCTGGCAAACGTCGGCTTTACCCGCGATCTGTATCATGCTTTTCTGGAAACGCCCGTTGAGCTGAAGGTCGGCGCGCTGGAAATCAACAAGAACATGCTGCTGTGGATCAACGATGCGCTTATGGCGGTGTTCTTCCTGCTGGTCGGACTTGAGGTTAAGCGTGAGCTGGTGCTGGGCTCGCTTGCCAGCCGCCAGCGTGCGGCGTTTCCTGTGATTGCCGCGCTCGGCGGGATGGTGGTTCCGGCGCTGCTCTTCCTGGCGTTTACCTGGCAGGATCCGATTGCACGTCACGGCTGGGCAATTCCGGCTGCGACGGATATCGCTTTTGCGCTTGGGGTGCTGGCACTACTGGGAAACCGCGTGCCGGTTGCCCTGAAAATCTTCCTGATGGCGCTGGCGATCATCGATGACCTGGGCGCAATTGTGATTATCGCGCTGTTCTACACCAGCGATCTGTCGATTCTGTCTCTGAGCGTGGCCGCAGGAGCGATTGCGGTCCTGGCGCTGCTGAACGTCTTTAATGTTCGCCGCATCGGTATCTACATCCTCGTGGGAATGGTGCTGTGGACCGCGGTGTTGAAATCGGGCGTGCATGCCACGCTGGCTGGCGTGATTGTCGGTTTCTTCGTGCCGCTTAAGCCGCAGGAGGGCAAATCACCCGCTAAACAGCTGGAGCATGTCCTGCATCCGTGGGTCGCCTTTATGATCCTGCCCCTGTTTGCGTTTGCCAACGCGGGCGTTTCCCTTGGCGGCGTTACGCTGGACGGGCTGACGTCCGTGCTGCCGCTGGGTATTATTGCCGGGCTGTTTATCGGTAAGCCGCTGGGCATTAGCCTTTTCTGCTGGCTGGCGATGAAGCTGAAGCTGGCGACATTGCCGCACGGCACCACGTTTACGCAGATTATGGCCGTGGGCGTGCTGTGCGGAATCGGGTTTACGATGTCGATCTTTATCTCGACGCTGGCGTTTGGCGCGCATGCGCCTGAGCTTATCGTCTGGGCTAAACTCGGCATTCTCATCGGGTCATTACTGGCTGCGGTGATCGGTTATACCTTGTTGAAGGTGAAATTGTCCGGACAGGCCGTCCAGGCATAACGGAAAACCGGGGGGAGGGGAACCTTCTCCCGATACACACTCAGGGAGAGAAGACGCAATGTCTCATTTAAATTACAACCATCTTTACTACTTCTGGCACGTCTACAAACAGGGCTCGGTGGTCGGGGCGGCAGAGGCCCTTTACCTGACGCCGCAAACCATCACCGGGCAGATCAAGGCGCTGGAAGAACGTCTACAGGGCAAGCTGTTCAAGCGTAAGGGGCGTGGGATTGAACCTAGCGAACTGGGCGAGCTGGTTTTCCGCTACGCGGATAAAATGTTCACCCTAAGCCAGGAGATGCTGGATATCGTCAACTACCGCAAAGAGTCGAACCTGCTCTTTGACGTGGGTGTGGCGGATGCGCTGTCGAAACGGCTGGTGAGTGGCGTGCTGGATGCGGCGGTGGTAGAAGACGAGCAAATCCACCTGCGCTGCTTTGAATCCACCCACGAGATGCTGCTGGAACAGCTGAGCCAGCACAAGCTGGACATGATTATCTCGGATTGTCCTATCGACTCCACGCAGCAGGAAGGGCTGTTCTCGGTGAAGATTGGCGAATGCGGCGTGAGCTTCTGGTGTATTAACCCGCCGCCGGAAAAACCCTTCCCGGCCTGCCTGGAAGAGCGTCGCCTGCTGGTACCGGGAAGGCGTTCCATGCTGGGACGCAAGCTGCTGAACTGGTTTAACTCACAGGGGTTGAACGTTGAGATCCTCGGCGAGTTCGACGACGCGGCGCTGATGAAAGCCTTTGGCGAAGCGCACAATGCTATCTTCGTTGCACCGACGCTGTACGCGCACGATCTCTATTCAGATAACAGGATTACGGAAATTGGTCGGGTCGATAACGTGATGGAGGAGTATCACGCGATTTTTGCGGAAAGGATGATTCAGCACCCGGCGGTGCAGCGTATCTGTAACCGTGACTACTCGGCGCTGTTTACACCACCGGCAATCTGAAGGCATAAAAAAACCCGCGTTAAGCGGGTTCTTTAAACAAGCAACAACAAGTAGCGATTAAGCCAGTTTGTTGATCTGCGCGGTCAGGTTTGCTTTATGACGCGCTGCTTTGTTTTTGTGGATCAGACCTTTAGCAGCCTGACGATCCACGATTGGTTGCATTTCGTTAAATGCGTTCTGCGCTGCAGCTTTATCGCCAGCTTCAATTGCTGCGTATACTTTCTTGATGAAGGTACGCATCATAGAGCGACGGCTTGCGTTGTGCTTACGAGCCTTTTCAGACTGAACGGCACGTTTCTTAGCTGATTTGATATTAGCCAAGTCCAACTCCCAAATATGATCTATGTGGACAATTCAAAGGCCGAGGAATATGCCCTCTTTGCCTTCTTTTGTCAATGGATTTGTGCAAATAAGCGCCGTTAATTAGCGACGCTACGTTACGTAGTGATGGCGCAGGATTCTACCAGCTTGTCTTCTCTGAATACAGCCTTTCGGCATAAAAATCGCAGTTCACGAGCAGATTTTTTCGCTGCGAAAGGTCAGCCTGATGAAATCATTACGGCTTTCTGTTTTGCACGAACAATCGCCGGTTAACCTTAACCGCTGTACAAGGTATACTTTGGCGATTTTCACTGTTTTGAGCCAGACATGAAGCTGATACGCGGCATACATAATCTCAGCAGAGCACCGCACGGGTGCGTGCTGACAATTGGTAATTTCGACGGCGTGCATCGTGGTCATCAGGCGCTGTTGCAGGGATTGCGTAAAGAAGGGGAGGCCCGCGGCCTGCCCGTGGTAGTGATGATTTTCGAACCGCAGCCGCTGGAGCTGTTTGCGGGCGATAAATCTCCCGCCCGCCTCACCCGCCTGCGCGAGAAGTTGCGCTATCTGGCGGAGTCCGGCGTGGACTACGTATTGTGCGTACGTTTCGATCGTCGCTTTGCCGCGCTGACAGCACAAAATTTTGTCAGTGACCTGCTGGTTGAGCGTCTTGGCGTGCAGTTTCTTGCCGTGGGGGATGATTTCCGCTTTGGCGCTGGTCGTCAGGGTGATTTCTTGCTATTACAGAAGGCTGGTCTGGAGTACGGCTTTGACGTCACCAGTGCGATGACCTTTTGTGAAGGCGGCGTTCGCGTCAGCAGCACGGCAGTACGTCAGGCGCTGGCCAATGATGAACTGGATACGGCAGAAACCCTGCTGGGGCATCCGTTCACCATCTCAGGCCGCGTTGTCCATGGCGACGCGCTCGGCCGCACCATTGGTTTCCCGACGGCGAATATACCGCTGCGTCGTCAGGTTTCCCCGGTTAAAGGGGTCTATGCGGTAGAAGTGGCAGGACTGGGCGATAAGCCATTTTATGGCGTCGCCAACATTGGCACGCGTCCTACCGTTGCCGGTGTGCGTCAACAGTTAGAAGTGCACCTGCTGGACGTTGTAATGGACCTTTATGGTCGCCATATAGATGTGATACTGCGTAAAAAAATACGCAACGAGCAGCGATTTGGTTCGCTGGATGAACTCAAAGCGCAAATTGCGCGAGATGAATTGACGGCCCGCGAGTTTTTTGGGCTTTGAACCCGGCTTAAATGCCTACGTGATAAATACGGAACCGAGAATCTGATGAGTGACTATAAATCAACCCTGAATTTGCCGGAAACAGGGTTCCCGATGCGCGGCGATCTCGCCAAGCGCGAACCGGGAATGCTGGCGCGTTGGACCGATGATGACCTGTACGGCATCATTCGTGCAGCCAAAAAAGGCAAGAAAACCTTCATTCTGCATGATGGCCCTCCATATGCGAATGGCAGCATTCATATTGGTCACTCGGTTAACAAGATTCTGAAAGACATTATCGTGAAGTCCAAAGGCCTCACGGGATATGACTCGCCTTACGTTCCGGGCTGGGACTGCCACGGTCTGCCGATCGAGCTGAAAGTAGAGCAGGAGTTTGGCAAACCGGGTGAGAAGTTCACCGCCGCTGAGTTCCGTGCGAAATGCCGCGAATACGCAGCCACGCAGGTTGACGGTCAGCGCGCTGACTTCATCCGTCTGGGCGTATTGGGCGACTGGTCGCACCCGTACCTGACCATGGACTTCAAAACCGAAGCCAACATCATCCGTGCGCTGGGTAAAATCATCGGTAACGGCCACCTGCATAAAGGCGCTAAGCCCGTGCACTGGTGCGTGGACTGCCGTTCTGCGCTGGCAGAAGCGGAAGTGGAGTATTACGACAAAACCTCTCCGTCTATCGACGTGGCGTTCCACGCGGTGGATCAGGATGCGGTGAAAGCTAAATTTGGCGTCTCCTCGGTAAACGGCCCGATCTCGCTGGTGATCTGGACCACCACCCCGTGGACCCTGCCCGCCAACCGCGCGATCTCCCTGTCCGGTGAGTTCGAATATGCGCTGGTGCAGGTAGAAGGTCAGGCAGTTATCCTGGCGAAAGATCTGGTTGAGAGCGTGCTGAAACGCGCGAATATCACCGACTACACCGTGCTGGGTACCGTAAAAGGTGACGCGCTGGAGCTGATGCGCTTTAAACACCCGTTCCTGGACTTCGATGTTCCGGCGATCCTCGGCGACCACGTCACCCTGGACGCGGGTACCGGTGCGGTACATACCGCCGGCGGCCACGGTCCTGACGACTACAGCATCAGCCTGAAGTACGGTCTGGAAATCGCTAACCCGGTGGGTCCGGACGGCTCTTATCTGCCTGGCACCTACCCGGCGCTGGACGGTATCAACGTCTTTAAAGCCAACGACATCATCGTTGATATGCTGCGCACCAGCGGCGCGCTGCTGCACGTAGAGAAAATGCAGCACAGCTATCCGTGCTGCTGGCGTCACAAAACGCCGATCATCTTCCGTGCGACCCCGCAGTGGTTCATCAGCATGGATCAGAAAGGCCTGCGCACGCAGTCCCTGAAAGAGATCAAAGGCGTGCAGTGGATCCCTGACTGGGGCCAGGCGCGTATCGAATCCATGGTCGCTAACCGTCCTGACTGGTGTATTTCCCGTCAGCGTACCTGGGGCGTACCGATGTCTCTGTTCGTGCATAAAGAGACGCAGGAGCTGCACCCGAACACCCTGGAACTGATGGAAGAAGTGGCGAAACGCGTCGAAGTTGACGGTATTCAGGCGTGGTGGGATCTCGACTCGCGCGACATCCTGGGCGCTGACGCAGACAGCTACGAGAAAGTGCCGGATACCCTGGACGTGTGGTTCGACTCCGGGTCTACCCACTCCTCCGTGGTTGACGTGCGTCCGGAGTTTTCCGGTCACGCCGCCGACATGTATCTGGAAGGGTCTGACCAACACCGCGGCTGGTTCATGTCATCCCTGATGATCTCCACCGCCATGAAGGGCAAAGCTCCTTACCGTCAGGTACTGACCCACGGCTTCACCGTGGATGGTCAGGGCCGCAAGATGTCCAAATCTATCGGTAACACCGTTTCTCCACAGGATGTGATGAACAAACTGGGCGCAGACATTCTGCGTCTGTGGGTGGCCTCCACCGACTACACCGGCGAAATGGCGGTGTCTGACGAGATCCTGAAACGTGCTGCCGACAGCTATCGTCGTATCCGTAACACCGCGCGCTTCCTGCTGGCGAACCTGAACGGGTTTGATCCGGCAAAAGACATGGTGAAACCGGAAGAGATGGTGGTGCTGGACCGCTGGGCGGTAGGCTGCGCGAAAGCGGCGCAGGACGATATCCTGAAGGCCTATGAGTCTTACGACTTCCATGAAGTGGTACAGCGCCTGATGCGCTTCTGCTCCATCGAGATGGGCTCGTTCTACCTCGACATCATCAAAGACCGCCAGTACACCGCGAAAGCGGACAGCGTGGCGCGTCGTAGCTGCCAGACCGCGCTGTTCCACATCGCAGAAGCGCTGGTGCGCTGGATGGCGCCGATCATGTCCTTCACCGCGGATGAAATCTGGGGCTATCTGCCAGGCGACCGCGAGAAGTATGTCTTCACCGGCGAGTGGTACGAAGGTCTGTTCGACCTCTCCAGCACCGAAGCGATGAACGATGCCTTCTGGGACGAGCTGCTGAAAGTACGCGGTGAAGTGAACAAGGTTATCGAGCAGGCGCGCGCTGACAAGAAAGTCGGTGGTTCTCTGGAAGCAACGGTCACGCTGTACGCGGAACCGGAGCTGGCGGCTAAACTGACGGCGCTGGGCGATGAATTACGATTTGTCCTGTTGACCTCCGGCGCGAAAGTTGCGGATTATGCCGAAGCTTCTGCTGATGCTCAGCAGAGCGAGCTGCTCAAAGGACTGAAAGTCGCGCTGAGCAAAGCCGACGGTGAGAAATGCCCGCGCTGCTGGCATTACACTACCGATGTCGGTCAGGTGGCGGAACACGCAGACATCTGCGGACGCTGTGTAAGCAACGTCGCCGGTGACGGCGAAAAACGTAAGTTTGCCTGATGAGTAAAACTCTCTGTTCAACAGGACTGCGCTGGCTGTGGCTGGTTGTGGTGGTGCTGATTATCGATCTGGGCAGCAAGTTCTTGATCCTCCAGAATTTTGCTCTGGGGGATACGGTCCCGCTGTTCCCGTCGCTTAACCTGCACTATGCGCGCAACTACGGCGCGGCGTTCAGTTTCCTGGCCGACAGCGGTGGCTGGCAGCGCTGGTTCTTTGCGGGTATCGCTCTCGGTATCTGCGTGATCCTGGCAGTGCTGATGTACCGCTCGAAGGCGACGCAAAAGCTGAATAACATCGCCTATGCGCTGATCATTGGTGGCGCGCTGGGCAACCTGTTTGACCGCCTGTGGCACGGCTTTGTGGTCGATATGATCGACTTCTACGTCGGCGACTGGCACTTCGCGACCTTTAACCTCGCCGATAGCGCAATTTGCATCGGTGCGGCGTTAATCGTGCTGGAAGGCTTCCTGCCGAAACCAGCCGCGAAAGAGCAGGCGTAATACACTCGCCCGGTGGTGTAATGTCACCGGGCAAAACAAGCGAGCAATTTGCATGTCTAAATCCGTACAGAGCAACAGCGCGGTTCTCGTTCACTTCACGCTGAAACTGGATGACGGCTCAACGGCTGAATCCACCCGCAATAACGGCAAACCGGCCCTGTTTCGTCTGGGTGATACCTCCCTGTCTGAAGGTCTTGAACAGCAGCTTCTGGGTCTGAAAGAGGGTGAGAAAAAAGCCTTTTCGCTGGAGCCTGATGCCGCGTTTGGTGTCCCGAGCCCGGACCTGACCCAGTATTTCTCGCGCCGCGAGTTTATGGACGCGGGTGAACCGGAAATTGGGGCGATTATGCTCTTTACCGCTATGGACGGCAGCGAAATGCCTGGCGTGATCCGCGAAATCAACGGCGATTCGATTACCGTTGACTTCAACCATCCGCTTGCCGGGCGTACCGTTCATTTTGATGTTGAAGTGCTGGAAATCGATCCTGCACTGGAGGCCTGAAATGCAGATCCTGTTGGCTAACCCGCGCGGCTTCTGCGCCGGTGTAGACCGCGCTATCAGCATTGTTGAAAACGCGCTGGAAATTTACGGCGCGCCGATTTATGTGCGTCACGAAGTGGTGCACAACCGCTACGTGGTCGACAGCCTGCGCGAGCGCGGTGCCATCTTTATTGAGCAAATCAGCGAAGTGCCGGACGGTGCTATCCTGATCTTCTCCGCGCACGGCGTCTCTCAGGCGGTACGCAACGAAGCGAAAAGCCGCGATTTGACCGTGTTCGATGCCACCTGCCCGTTAGTCACGAAAGTGCATATGGAAGTGGCGCGCGCCAGTCGTCGTGGTGAAGAGTCGATTCTGATTGGCCATGCCGGGCATCCGGAAGTCGAAGGCACCATGGGCCAGTACAGCAACCCGGAAGGGGGCATGTATCTGGTTGAGTCGCCAGAAGATGTGTTAACGCTGAACGTGAAAAATGAAGCCCGTCTGTCGTTTATGACCCAGACAACGCTCTCCGTAGACGATACCTCGGACGTGATTGACGCCCTGCGTCAGCGCTTCCCGAAAATCGTCGGTCCGCGTAAGGATGACATCTGCTACGCAACCACTAACCGTCAGGAAGCGGTACGTGCCCTGGCTGAACAGGCGGATGTGGTGCTGGTGGTCGGCTCCAAAAACTCGTCTAACTCCAACCGTCTGGCCGAACTTGCACAGCGGATGGGGAAAGCGGCTTTCCTGATTGATGACGCGTCGGATATTCAGGAAGCGTGGGTTAAAAACGCGGCCTGCGTGGGCGTGACGGCAGGGGCTTCCGCGCCGGATATTCTGGTACAGAATGTCATTACTCGTCTGCAGGAGCTCGGCGGCGGCGAAGCGGTGCCGCTGGAAGGACGTGAAGAAAACATCGTTTTCGAAGTGCCGAAAGAACTGAGAATTGATGCCCGCGAAGTCGAATAGTCCCTTTTCTGATGAAAGGCCAGCACTTCCTGTGCTGGCCTTTTTTTTACCCGTTACTTTATCGTGACGACAAAATCATGTCTTTTACTGATATTTAAGTCGGTTTCACGTTAAATTCTAATTATCGGTGTTTTCAGTTGGCAGTGCTTCTCAAGGCTGGTTAATCTGAAAACGGTTTACATCATTTTAACGTAAGAGAATAACTATGCATGATGCACAGATCCGTGTCGCTATTGCGGGCGCGGGTGGACGTATGGGCCGCCAGCTTATTCAGGCGGCACTTCAGATGGATGGCGTAGCGCTTGGCGCGGCGCTGGAGCGGGAAGGTTCATCGCTCCTGGGGGCTGACGCAGGCGAGCTGGCGGGCGCGGGAAAGACCGGCGTTACCATACAAAGCAGTCTGGATGCGGTAAAAGACGACTTCGATGTGTTCATCGATTTTACCCGCCCGGAAGGAACGCTCACGCATCTGGCGTTTTGCCGCCAGCACGGCAAGGGGATGGTGATCGGCACCACCGGTTTTGACGACGCGGGTAAGCAGGCTATCCAGGATGCATCAAAAGAGATTGCGATTGTCTTCGCCGCCAACTTTAGCGTGGGCGTTAACGTCATGCTGAAGCTGCTGGAGAAAGCCGCGAAGGTAATGGGCAACTATACCGATATTGAAATTGTTGAAGCCCACCATCGCTACAAAGTTGATGCGCCATCAGGCACGGCGCTGGCGATGGGTGAAGCGATTGCTCATGCACTTGATAAAGATTTAAAAGACTGCGCGGTCTATGCCCGCGAAGGACACACCGGCGAACGCGTGCCTGGCACTATTGGTTTCGCCACCGTTCGTGCCGGTGACATCGTCGGCGAACACACGGCGATGTTCGCCGATATTGGCGAACGTGTAGAAATTACGCATAAAGCCTCCAGCCGAATGACGTTTGCTAATGGTGCCGTCCGTTCCGCTTTGTGGTTAAAAAGCAAGAAAAACGGTCTTTTTGATATGAGAGATGTGCTTGATCTCAACAATATTTAAGAGTTATTACCCATCGTGATGTGGTTATTGCAGTCGTAATTACTTGATTGCATAGGGCAATAATTTATTGCCCTTTTATTTTGTCTGTTACATCCTGTTTTATCTATTTTTCCTTTAAAAGTATCATTATTTGTCCATTTTTCCGTTGCTGAAATGTAAATTTTGACCATCTGGTCCACTTTTCTCGGCTCCATTGCGATATTTTTTATTAAACCAGGCGCGCAAGCGTTTTCTACAGTGATTTACCTGATCTTTTTGTCGCTTAAGCAGCATTCAACCCGTCAGGTCTGCAAAAGACTAAACAAAATATCCGTTTTAAGTTGACTTTTACCCACCAAATCCCCAGAATGCCGCCGTTTGCCAAAAATCCGCTGGCAACACATTTGCATTGATCCATGACATGATTATGAATTAATATGCAAATAAAGTGAGTGAATATTCTCTGGAGGGTGTTTTGATTAAGTCAGCGCTATTGGTTCTGGAAGACGGAACCCAGTTTATCGGTCGGGCCATAGGGGCAACGGGTTCGGCGGTTGGGGAAGTCGTTTTCAATACTTCAATGACCGGTTATCAAGAAATCCTCACTGATCCTTCCTATTCTCGCCAAATCGTTACTCTTACTTATCCTCATATCGGCAATGTCGGCACCAATGCGGCTGACGAAGAGTCCTCTCAGGTACATGCGCAAGGCCTGGTCATTCGCGACCTGCCGCTGATTGCCAGCAACTTCCGCAACACCGAAGACCTCTCTTCCTACCTGAAACGCCATAACATCGTGGCGATTGCCGATATCGATACCCGTAAGTTAACGCGTCTGCTGCGCGAGAAGGGTGCACAAAACGGCTGCATCATCGCAGGTGATAACCTCGATGCGGCCCTGGCGCTGGAAAAAGCGAAAGCCTTCCCGGGCCTGAACGGCATGGACCTGGCGAAAGAAGTGACTACCGCTGAAGCCTACAGCTGGACGCAGGGTAGCTGGACGCTGGAAGGCGACCTGCCGGAAGCGAAAAAAGAGAGCGAGCTGCCGTTCCACGTGGTGGCTTACGATTTCGGCGCCAAGCGCAACATCCTGCGCATGCTGGTTGACCGCGGCTGCCGCCTGACGGTGGTGCCAGCGCAGACCTCTGCCGAAGACGTACTGAAGATGAACCCGGACGGCATCTTCCTCTCTAACGGCCCAGGCGACCCGGCTCCTTGTGACTACGCCATCGCTGCCATCAAGTCCTTCCTGGAAACAGACATTCCGGTATTCGGCATCTGCCTCGGCCACCAGCTGCTGGCTCTGGCGAGCGGTGCGAACACCGTTAAGATGAAGTTCGGCCACCACGGTGGTAACCACCCGGTGAAAGACATTGATAACAACACGGTGATGATCACCGCGCAGAACCACGGTTTCGCCGTCGATGAGACCTCCATGCCGGCTAACCTGCGCGTGACCCATAAGTCGCTGTTCGATGGCACCCTGCAGGGTATCCACCGTACCGATAAGCCAGCATTCAGCTTCCAGGGCCACCCTGAAGCCAGCCCGGGCCCACACGATGCCGCGCCGCTGTTCGATCACTTCATCGAACTTATCGAGCAATACCGTAAGACCGCTAAATAATCAGGAGCCGAGAAGACAATGCCAAAACGTACAGACATAAAAAGCATCCTGATCCTTGGCGCTGGCCCGATCGTCATCGGCCAGGCCTGCGAATTCGACTACTCCGGCGCGCAGGCATGTAAAGCCCTGCGTGAAGAGGGTTACCGCGTTATCCTGGTGAACTCTAACCCGGCGACCATCATGACCGACCCGGAAATGGCTGATGCAACCTACATCGAGCCGATTCACTGGGAAGTGGTGCGTAAAATCATCGAGAAAGAGCGTCCGGACGCGGTACTGCCAACCATGGGCGGCCAGACGGCGCTGAACTGTGCGCTGGAGCTGGAGCGTCAGGGCGTGCTGGAAGAGTTCGGCGTGACCATGATTGGCGCGACCGCCGACGCGATTGATAAAGCAGAAGACCGTCGTCGCTTTGACGTGGCGATGAAGAAAATCGGCCTCGACACCGCGCGTTCCGGTATCGCACACAATATGGAAGAAGCGCTGGCCGTCGCGGCTGACGTGGGCTATCCGTGCATCATCCGTCCATCCTTCACCATGGGTGGCACCGGCGGCGGTATCGCCTACAACCGCGAAGAGTTCGAAGAGATTTGCGAACGCGGTCTGGATCTCTCTCCTACCAAAGAGCTGCTGATTGATGAATCGCTGATTGGCTGGAAAGAGTACGAGATGGAAGTGGTGCGTGATAAAAACGACAACTGCATCATCGTCTGCTCCATCGAAAACTTCGATGCGATGGGTATCCACACCGGTGACTCCATCACCGTTGCGCCAGCCCAGACCCTGACCGACAAAGAGTATCAAATCATGCGTAACGCCTCGATGGCGGTACTGCGTGAAATCGGCGTGGAAACCGGCGGTTCTAACGTGCAGTTCTCCGTGAACCCGAAAACCGGCCGTCTGATTGTTATCGAAATGAACCCGCGCGTGTCCCGTTCCTCCGCGCTGGCCTCTAAAGCGACCGGCTTCCCGATTGCGAAAGTGGCGGCGAAACTGGCGGTGGGTTATACCCTCGACGAGCTGATGAACGACATCACCGGTGGCCGCACGCCTGCCTCCTTTGAACCGTCCATCGACTACGTTGTGACCAAAATTCCTCGCTTTAACTTCGAGAAATTTGCGGGCGCGAACGACCGTCTGACCACCCAGATGAAATCTGTCGGTGAAGTGATGGCGATTGGCCGCACGCAGCAGGAATCCCTGCAGAAAGCGCTGCGTGGCCTGGAAGTCGGTGCGACCGGCTTTGACCCGAAAGTGAGCCTGGACGACCCGGAAGCGCTGACCAAAATCCGCCGCGAGCTGAAAGACGCAGGCGCAGAACGTATCTGGTACATCGCCGATGCCTTCCGTGCGGGCCTGTCCGTCGACGGCGTGTTCAACCTGACCAACATCGACCGCTGGTTCCTGGTGCAGATTGAAGAGCTGGTGCGTCTGGAAGAGCAGGTGGCAGAGCTGGGCATCACCGGCCTGGACGCTGACTTCCTGCGCGTGCTGAAGCGTAAAGGCTTCGCCGATGCGCGTCTGGCTAAGCTGGCGGGCGTACGTGAAGCGGAAATTCGCAAGCTGCGCGACCAGTACGACCTGCACCCGGTCTACAAGCGCGTGGACACCTGTGCGGCAGAATTCTCAACTGACACCGCCTACATGTACTCCACCTATGAAGACGAGTGCGAAGCGAATCCGTCCGTCGACCGCGACAAGATTATGGTGTTGGGCGGCGGTCCAAACCGTATCGGCCAGGGCATCGAGTTCGACTACTGCTGCGTGCACGCCTCGCTGGCGCTGCGCGAAGACGGTTACGAGACCATCATGGTCAACTGTAACCCGGAAACCGTATCGACCGACTACGACACCTCTGACCGCCTCTACTTTGAGCCGGTGACGCTGGAAGATGTGCTGGAAATCGTGCGCATCGAGAAGCCAAAAGGCGTTATCGTACAGTACGGCGGCCAGACCCCGCTGAAGCTGGCGCGCGCGCTGGAAGCGGCAGGCGTGCCGGTTATCGGTACCAGCCCGGACGCGATTGACCGTGCGGAAGACCGCGAGCGTTTCCAGCAGGCGGTTGACCGTCTGAAGCTGAAACAGCCGGCGAACGCCACAGTCACCGCCATTGAGATGGCCGTTGAGAAGGCGAAAGAGATTGGTTACCCGCTGGTGGTGCGTCCTTCCTACGTGCTGGGCGGCCGCGCGATGGAAATCGTTTATGACGAAGCCGACCTGCGTCGCTACTTCCAGACGGCGGTGAGCGTCTCCAACGATGCGCCAGTGCTGCTCGACCGCTTCCTGGACGACGCGGTAGAAGTGGACGTTGACGCCATCTGCGACGGCGAAATGGTGCTGATTGGCGGCATCATGGAGCATATCGAGCAGGCGGGGGTGCACTCCGGCGACTCCGCCTGTTCTCTGCCAGCGTACACCCTGAGCCAGGAAATTCAGGACGTGATGCGCCAGCAGGTGCAGAAGCTGGCCTTCGAGCTGCAGGTTCGCGGTCTGATGAACGTTCAGTTCGCGGTGAAAGACAACGAAGTCTACCTGATTGAAGTGAACCCGCGTGCAGCACGTACCGTCCCGTTCGTCTCTAAAGCCACCGGTGTTCCGCTGGCGAAAGTGGCGGCACGCGTGATGGCGGGCCAGACGCTGGCGCAGCAGGGCGTGACCAAAGAAATTATTCCACCGTACTACTCGGTGAAAGAGGTGGTGCTGCCGTTCAACAAATTCCCGGGCGTTGACCCGCTGTTAGGGCCAGAAATGCGCTCCACCGGGGAAGTGATGGGCGTGGGCCGCACCTTCGCAGAAGCGTTCGCGAAGGCGCAGCTGGGCAGTAGCTCCACCATGAGAAAATCAGGCCGTGCGCTGCTCTCCGTTCGCGAAGGCGACAAAGAGCGCGTGGTTGACCTGGCCGCCAAGCTGCTGAAGCAGGGCTTCGAGCTGGATGCGACCCACGGTACGGCGATTGTGCTGGGTGAAGCCGGTATTAACCCGCGTCTGGTGAATAAGGTGCATGAAGGTCGTCCGCACATTCAGGATCGTATCAAGAATGGCGAATATACCTACATCATCAACACTACCGCGGGCCGCCAGGCGATTGAAGACTCCAAGCTGATTCGTCGCAGCGCGCTGCAGTACAAAGTGCACTATGACACCACCCTGAACGGCGGTTTCGCGACGGCCATGGCGCTGAACGCGGATGCCACCGAGAAGGTGATTTCAGTGCAGGAAATGCACGCGCAGATTAGCAAGTAAGTTACTATGCCCGGAGCCGTTCGGTTGCCGGGCATTCTCCCCATCTTCAGAACCTTCTGGTTTTTCATCCGCATTCAGTCAGTTAGCCTAAAATGGTTAGGTCGATAACGAAATTCAACTGAGAGCAGGGGAAAACACCATGCAAAATAAATTACTGATCGCTTCCGTTCTGGCTGCCACTGCAATGTTCACCGTGGCGGGCTGTTCGTCCAATCAGGCCGTAAAAACCACCGATGGTAAAACCATTGTCACCGACGGCAAACCGCAGGTGGATGACGATACCGGTCTGGTGTCGTACAAAAACGCAGAAACCGGTCAAACCGAGCAGATTAACCGTGACCAGGTTAAATCCATGGGCGAGCTGGATAACTAATTCAGAATTCTGACGTAAGCCCGTCAATAATATTCACTATTAGCCTGTTGAATTACTGACTACACTCTTTTGTTAAAAGAAAGCAGTAACAACAGGCTAATCAATGATTCTGATAATTTACGCCCATCCTTATCCGCAGCACTCGCATGCGAATAAGCGGATGCTTGAGCAGGTAAGGACGCTTGATAACGTAGAGATACGTTCCCTCTATCAACTCTATCCCGATTTTAATATCGATATCGCCGCCGAACAGGAGGCACTTTCCCGCGCCGATCTGATTATCTGGCAGCATCCCATGCAGTGGTACAGCACGCCCCCGCTCCTGAAACTGTGGATTGATAAAGTCTTCTCCCACGGCTGGGCGTATGGCCACAACGGCAATGCGCTTAAAGGGAAAAGCCTGATGTGGGCAGTAACCACCGGCGGAGGTGAAAGCCACTTTGATATTGGTTCCTTCCCGGGGTTTGACGTCCTGGCGCAGCCGCTGCAGGCAACCGCGCTCTATTGTGGGCTGAACTGGCTCCCGCCTTTTGCCATGCACTGCACGTTTGTCTGCGACGATGAAACGCTGCAGGCGCAGGCTCGCCATTATAAACAACGCTTACTTGAGTGGCAGGAGGCGCACCATGGATAGCCATACGCTGATACAGGCGCTGATTTACCTCGGCGCGGCGGCGCTGATTGTGCCCGTGGCGGTACGTCTGGGGCTGGGCTCCGTTCTCGGCTATCTGATTGCCGGCTGCGTCATTGGGCCGTGGGGGCTTCGTCTGGTCACGGATGCCGAGGCGATTCTCCATTTCGCTGAGATTGGCGTTGTGCTGATGCTCTTTGTAATTGGTCTGGAACTCGATCCGCAGCGCTTGTGGAAGCTTCGCGCCTCGGTATTTGGCGGTGGGGCGTTGCAAATGGTGGCCTGCGGCCTGCTGTTGGGCGGGTTCTGTATCCTGCTGGGAATGGACTGGAAAGTGGCAGAGCTCATCGGCATGACGCTGGCGCTCTCCTCAACGGCCATTGCCATGCAGGCCATGAACGAGCGTAACCTGACGGTCTCCCAGATGGGCCGCAGCGCCTTCTCCGTGCTGCTGTTTCAGGATATTGCCGCTATCCCGCTGGTGGCGATGATCCCGCTGCTGGCGGCAAGTGGTTCCTCGACGACGCTGGGCGCTTTCGCGCTGTCCGCACTGAAGGTGGCGGGCGCGCTGGCGCTGGTGGTTCTGCTTGGGCGCTACGTTACCCGTCCGCTGCTGCGGTTTGTTGCCCGCTCAGGCCTGCGCGAAGTATTCAGCGCCGTGGCGCTGTTTCTGGTGTTTGGCTTTGGTTTGCTGCTGGAAGAGGCCGGGCTGTCGATGGCGATGGGGGCATTCCTCGCAGGCGTTCTGCTGGCGAGCTCTGAATATCGTCACGCGCTGGAAAGCGATATCGAGCCGTTCAAAGGGCTGCTGCTGGGGCTGTTTTTCATTGGCGTCGGGATGTCCGTCGACTTCGGCACGCTGGTGACGCACCCGCTGCGGATCGTCATCCTGCTGGTGGGCTTCCTGGTCATTAAAATGGTGATGCTGTGGCTGATTGCGCGTCCACTGAACGTGCCGACCCGTCAGCGCCGCTGGTTTGCCGTGCTGCTGGGCCAGGGGAGTGAATTTGCGTTCGTGGTCTTTGGCGCAGCGCAAATGGCAAACGTGCTCGATCCGGAGTGGGCAAAAGCGCTGACGCTGGCGGTCGCACTGTCGATGGCGGCAACGCCTGTTCTGCTGGTGGTGCTGACGCGTCTGGAAAAATCGGGCAGCGAGCAGGAGCGCGAAGCCGATGAAATCGACGAGGAGCAGCCGCGCGTCATTATCGCCGGCTTTGGCCGCTATGGGCAGATCGTGGGTCGTTTACTGCTGTCGAGCGGGGTGAAAATGGTCATCCTCGATCACGACCCGGACCATGTCGATACCCTGCGTAAATTTGATATGAAGGTGTTTTACGGAGATGCGACCCGCGTCGATCTGCTGGAATCCGCCGGGGCGGCAAAAGCCGAGGTGCTGATTAACGCCATTGACGATCCAGAGACCAGCATGCAGATGGTGGAACTGGTGAAAGAGCATTTCCCGGCGCTGACCATTATCTCCCGCGCGCGCGATGTGGATCACTATATCCGGCTGCGGCAGGCAGGTGTAGACGCTCCGGAGCGTGAAACGTTCGAAGGTGCGCTGAAGTCTGGCCGTACGGCGCTGGAAAGTCTGGGGCTCGGCGCGTATGAAGCGCGCGAGCGTGCGGACCTGTTCCGCCGCTTTAATACCGAGATGGTGGAAGAGATGGCGGCGATGGCCGGCAGTTCGGCCACGGAGCGCGCGGCGGTGTTCAAGCGCACCAGCGCGATGCTGACGGAAATCATTAACGAGGATCGTAATCACCTGTCGCTGATCCAGCGTCATGGCTGGCAGGGCACGGAGGAGGGCAAGCATACCGGCGATCCGGCTGACGAGCCCGAGAGTAAACCTTCCGCGTGAAGTGGAGTTGCCAGCAATAATAAAAAATTTCTTTATCTTTACCCTGCCGCCAGTCGACGAAAGATTAAGCTTTCCGTATAGTGGCGGCAATTTTTTGCATCCGGGAAATTTTCAATGATCAGTCTGATTGCAGCGCTGGCGGTGGACCGCGTTATCGGTATGGAAAATGCCATGCCGTGGAACCTGCCTGCCGATCTCGCATGGTTTAAACGTACTACGTTAAACAAGCCGGTAGTGATGGGCCGCCTGACCTGGGAGTCGATTGGTCGTCCATTGCCGGGCCGTAAGAATATCGTTATCAGTAGCCAGCCGGGCACTGACGATCGTGTCGAATGGGTAAAATCAGTCGATGAGGCGATTGCAGCGTGCGGCAATGCCGAAGAGATCATGGTGATCGGCGGTGGGCGTGTGTATGAACAGTTCCTGCCAAAAGCGCAGAAGCTGTATCTGACCCATATTGATGCGGAAGTGGAAGGCGATACCCATTTCCCGGACTACGATCCGGACGAGTGGGAATCGGTATTCAGCGAATTCCACGACGCGGATGCACAGAACTCCCACAGCTACTGCTTCGAGATTCTGGAACGTCGTTAAGTGATTTTCCTACCCCTCTCCCCAAAAGGGAGAGGGTACTGTTCGGTGCGGTCTTTTCCCCCTCGCCCTTTGGGGTGAGGGGCAATAGTCAGGAGGCTGCAGCCTCATTTTCACCTAAGTCAAGCTGTCGGTTGGACGGCTGAACAAAGTAAGTTTTATCCTCCCAGCGTAAGCAGGTTAACTCTCCGCCCCAGCAGCATCCGGTATCAAGGCCGTAGATCCCCTCCGGCGTTCCTTTTCCTTCCAGTGCAGCCCAGTGACCAAATACCACGCTGTACTCGCTTGTTACCGGTCCCGGAATGGCAAACCACGGCTTAAGCGGAGCGGGCGCGCTTTCCGGTGTCTCTTTGGAATACATGTCCAGCTGTCCGTTCGGGAAGCAGAAACGCATGCGGGTGAAGGCGTTGGTGATAAAGCGCAGGCGGGCTAAACCGCTGAGCTCCTCGCTCCAGTGGTTTGGCATATCGCCGTACATGGCATCGAGGAAGAAAGGATATGAGTCGCTCGCCAGCACCGCCTCCACGTCACGCGCGCAGGTTTTCGCCGTCTCAAGATCCCACTGTGGGGTGATCCCGGCATGCGCCATGACCAGCTTTTTCTCTTCGTCGATCTGCAGCAGTGGCTGACGGCGCAGCCAGTTGATCAGCTCGTCCGCGTCCGGCGCTTCCAGCAGTGGGGTGAGGCGGTCTTTAGGCTTGTTGCGGCTGATCCCGGCGAAAACCGCCAGCAGATGCAGATCGTGATTGCCCAGGACCATGCGGACGCTGTCGCCCAGCGATTTGACGAAACGTAATACTTCAAGGGAACCGGGGCCACGCGCGACTAAATCGCCCGTCAGCCAGAGCGTGTCCTCTCCAGGGGTAAAGTCGACCTGCTTTAATAATGCGATCAGTTCATCGTAGCAACCGTGAACGTCGCCAATCAGATATGTAGACATTAGATTAATGAATGAGTGTTGTAACGGCGAGACGAAACACAGGAATGGCAACGCGGAATGCATTGCCATCGACGTCGACCATTTCATAATGGCCTTGCATGGTACCCATCGGCGTTTCAATCACCGCACCGCTGGTGTACTGGTACTCTTCGCCAGGGGCAATGTGTGGCTGTTCACCAACCACACCTTCCCCCTGAACTTCAATTTCACGGCCATTGCCGTTGGTGATAAGCCAGTAGCGCCCGCGCAGCTGCACAGGCATCCGCCCCAGGTTGCGAATGGTCACGGTGTAAGCAAAGACAAAACGTTCTTCATCCGGTGAGGATTGGGACTCAACATAGACGCTTTGTACATGGACACATACGCGGGGCGAATCAATCATGGCTCAACTCTCCTTCGGCGGCGCATTTTCGCTGATGTAATTAGCCAGCTTGCAGTACTGCTCTACGGAAATGTTCTCCGCACGCATTGCCGGGTCGATTCCCAGCTCGGCTAACACCTCAACGGTGAACGAATTGCTCAGGCTGTTACGAATCGTTTTCCGGCGCTGGTTAAAGGCTTCCGTGGTGATCCGGCTCAGTACACGCAGATCTTTAACCGGGTACGGTTTCGTTTTATGCGGCACCAGGCGTACAACCGCAGAATCCACTTTCGGTGGCGGCGTAAAGGCGGATGGCGGGACTTCGAGCACCGGGATCACGTTGCAGTAATATTGCGCCATCACGCTTAAACGACCATACGCTTTACTGTTCGGGCCTGCAACCAGACGGTTAACAACCTCTTTTTGCAACATGAAGTGCATGTCGGCAATGGCATCAGTATAGCTAAACAGGTGGAACATCAGCGGGGTGGAAATGTTGTACGGCAAGTTACCGAACACGCGCAGCGGCTGGCCCATTTTTTCCGACAGCTCGCCAAAGTTCATGGTCATGGCATCCTGCTGATAAATGGTCAGCTTCGGCCCGAGGAACGGGTGCGTTTGCAGGCGTGCAGCCAGATCGCGGTCCAGCTCGATGACGGTCAGTTCGTCGAGGCGTTCGCCGACCGGCTCGGTCAGTGCGGCAAGGCCCGGGCCGATTTCGACCATTGCCTGACCTTTTTGCGGATTAATAGCCGAGACAATGCTTTCGATCACGAACTGATCGTTAAGGAAGTTTTGCCCGAAACGTTTACGGGCTAAGTGGCCCTGATGGACTCGATTAGTCATTGAGTATTAACAATCATTTTGATGGCGAGATTAAGCGCCGTAATAAAACTGCCGACATCCGCTTTCCCCTGGCCTGCCAGATCCAGCGCAGTACCGTGGTCAACGGACGTTCGAATAAAGGGTAAACCGAGGGTGATATTCACGCCGCGGCCAAAGCCCTGGTATTTTAGCACGGGCAGGCCCTGATCGTGGTACATCGCGAGCACGGCGTCGGCATTATCCAGGTATTTTGGCTGGAAAAGGGTGTCCGCAGGCAGCGGCCCGCTTAAGTGCATCCCTTTTGCACGCATTTCTTCAAGCACCGGAATAATGGTGTCGATCTCTTCGGTGCCCATATGCCCGCCTTCACCGGCGTGCGGATTCAGGCCGCAAACCAGAACGTGCGGCTGCTTGATGCCGAATTTGGTTTGCAGGTCATGATGCAGGATAGCGATGATCTCCCGCAGCAGCTCCGGGGTGATGGCATCCGGAATGGCCTTAATGGGCAGATGGGTTGTCACGAGAGCAACGCGCATCTCCTCGGTTGCCAGCATCATCACCACTTTCGGGCTGTGCGAGCGCTCTTCAAAGAACTCCGTATGCCCGGTAAACGGAATACCCGCTTCGTTGATCACACCCTTGTGGACGGGGCCGGTAATCAGAGCGGCAAACTCACCCTTCAGACAACCGTCGCAGGCGCGCGCAAGGGTTTCAACGACATAATGACCGTTTTCCGTGCTGAGATGGCCCGGGATGACAGGCGTACGAAGGGGAACAGAGAGAAGCGTGAGCGTACCGGCTTGTTGCGGTGCAGGCTGTTGGCCTTCAACGTAAGGGATGAGCGTTAAAGGCAGACCGAGCAGCGTTGCCCGGTCTTGTAACAGTGTTGCATCAGCGCAGACGACCAGTTCTGCCGGCCAGCTGCACTGGGCGAGCTGGACAACGAGGTCAGGCCCAATCCCGGCGGGTTCGCCGGGAGTGATAACAACACGATGCTGTTTCATTAGTTGCTCAGAACTTTCACGTAAGCGCTGGCGCGTTGTTCCTGCATCCAGGTTGCCGCTTCTTCAGAGAACTTACGGTTAAACAGCATACGGTAGGCTCTGTCTTTCTGCGCCGCATCCGTTTTATCAACGTTACGGGTGTCCATCAGTTCGATCAGATGCCAGCCAAACGAAGAGTGTACCGGCGCACTGATCTGGCCTTTGTTCATCTTCATCAACGCATCGCGGAACGCTGGATCGTAAATATCCGCCGCTGCCCAGCCCAGATCGCCGCCCTGGTTAGCAGAGCCTGGATCCTGAGAGAACTCTTTTGCTGCATTTGCGAACGAGGTTTTACCGCTCTTAATGTCAGCAGCAATCTGTTCCAGCTTCGCACGCGCCTGCTCGTCAGTCATGATAGGCGACGGTTTCAGAAGGATGTGGCGAGCGTGAACTTCGGTGACGGAAATACTTTGGCTCTGACCGCGGAGATCGTTCACTTTCAGAATGTGGAAGCCCACACCTGAACGGATTGGACCGACGATATCACCTTTCTTCGCTGTGCTCAGTGCCTGGGCGAAGATGGATGGCAGCTCCTGAATACGTCCCCAGCCCATCTGGCCGCCTTTCAGCGCCTGTTGGTCCGCGGAGTAGGTGATAGCCAGCTTGCCAAAGTCGCCGCCGTTACGCGCCTGTTCGACAATAGAACGCGCCTGGCTTTCGGCTTCCGCAGCCTGATCGGAGGTTGGGTTCTCTGGCAGTGGGATCAGAATGTGGCTCAGGTTCAGTTCTGTGCTGGCATCGTTCTGATTACCCACCTGTTTTGCCAGCGCGTCCACTTCCTGAGGCAGGATCGTGACGCGGCGGCGTACTTCGTTGTTACGCACTTCCGAAATCAGCATCTCTTTACGGATCTGGTTACGGTAGGTGGCATAGCTGATGCCGTCATAGGCCAGACGGCTGCGCATCTGGTCTAAAGACATATTGTTCTGCTTCGCGATGTTAGCGATCGCCTGATCGAGCTGCTCGTCAGTGACCTTCACACCCATTTTCTGCCCCATCTGGAGAACGATCTGATCCATGATCAATCGCTCCAGGATCTGGTGGCGCAGCGTGGCATCATCCGGAAGCTGCTGGCCTGCTTCGCCTGAGTTGAGCTTCACTGATTTCATCAGACCGTCAACGTCACTTTCGAGCACGACGCCGTTGTTAACCACAGCAGCGACTTTATCAACAACCTGGGGGGCCGCGAAGCTGGTATTCGCAACCATAGCGACACCGAGCAGCAGCGTTTTCCAGTTCTTCATACTTTTTCCATTTCAATTAACCGCAAAGCGGATTACGTTGCAAATCAAGCACATTACAAGGAACTGCGGTACGGCAGAATGTTCGAGCGCAGCATCTGCTGCGTGCCCAGGCCGTAGTTGGAACTCAGGCCGCGCAGTTCGACATTAAAGCCAATCACGTTATCGTATTTGCCCTGACTGTTTTGTGTATCCCAGCCGTTAAGCTTGCGTTCGTAGCCGACACGCAGCGCGTAACAGCAGGAGTTGTATTGCAGACCCACCATCTGGTCCGCAGGTTTTTGTGCGTTAGTGTCATAGTAGTATGCCCCTACAATTGACCAGCGATCGGCAATAGGCCAACTCGCTGCGCCGCCCACCTGCGAAATCCCATCTTTGTATTGGTCTGCATTGGCGTAGTTCGGTAATGTCGCCTGGATATATTCCGGGCTGGCATAACGGTACGTTAACTGCATCATACGGTCTTCATCACGACGGTATTCAATGGCTGCACTGCCGGTAGCGATATTGTCCAGTCGCGTATCGTACTGAACGCCACCGCGCAGGCCCCAGCGATCGGTCATGCGCCAGTAGGTATCGCCCGCCCATACCAGTGAACCGGTCTTGTTGTCTTTCTCCCAGTTAATGTTGTCATCACCGGTACGAGACTCGGTGAAATAGTAGATTTGACCAACAGAAACGTTAAAACGTTCAACGGCAGCGTCATCATATACGCGCGTTGTGACACCGGTCGTTAACTGGTTAGCAGAAGCGATACGGTCGAGACCACCATAGGTACGGTCACGGAACAGGCCGCTGTAGTCAGACTGCAGGAAAGAGGAGTCGTAGTTCTGAATTTTGCTCTGATCGCGATAAGGCACGTAAAGATATTGCATACGCGGCTCAAGCGTCTGGGTATATCCGTCGGCCAGAAGAGCCATATCACGTTCAAAGATCAGCTTGCCGTCCATTTTGAACTGAGGAAGCGTACGGTTGACGGATTCTTCAAGGTCGGTGCCATAGCGATTATTGTACCAGTCCAGGTTTTTCTGCTGGTAGTGCGTCGCCATGAGCTTGGCTTCTGTATTCAGGCTTGCCCAATTATTCGACCAGGGTAAGTTGATCGTTGGCTCAAGATGGACACGCGTGGATTCCGGCATATCCGAGTTGGTATTAACGAAATGTACCGCCTGCGCGTAAACGTGGGTGTCAAACGGACCGACATCGTTTTGGTACCAGTTCACATCCAGCTGCGGCTCCGCACCATATGTACTGGTGGTCTGATTGCTAAATACCTGGAACTGTTTAGTGGACACCGTGGCGTTAAAGTTTTGAATCGCATAGCCAACGCTGAATTTCTGCGTCGCGTAGCCATCGGTACTTGAACCGTACTTGGAGTCAAAGTCATTAAAGTAGTAAGGATCGCTGACCTTGGTATAGTCGACGTTAAAACGCCAAACCTGGTCCATAACACCCGCATGGCGCCAGTAGTACAACCAACGGTGTTTGTCCCCTTCGGTCGGATGCTCGTCCTGGAAGACTTTATCCGACGGCAGGTAATCCAGCTCCATCAGACCTGCACCAGCCTGACTCAGATAGCGGAACTCGTTTTCCCACATGACGTTGCCGCGCTTGTGGATATAGTGCGGCGTGATCGTGGCGTCCATGTTGGGCGCGATGTTCCAGTAATACGGCAGGTAAAACTCGAAGTAGTTCGAGGTGCTGTATTTGGCATTCGGGATCAGGAAGCCGGAGCGACGTTTGTCACCTACCGGAAGCTGCAGGTAAGGGCTGTAGAACACGGGTACCGGACCGAGCTTGAAGCGGGCATTCCAGATTTCCGCGACCTGCTCTTCACGGTCGTGGATCACTTCGCTGCCAACTACGCTCCAGGTATTTGAGCCCGGCAGACAGGAGGTGAAGGAGCCGTTTTCCAGGATCGTATAGCGGTTTTCACCACGCTGCTTCATCAGGTCTGCGTTACCGCGCCCCTGGCGTCCCACCATCTGGTAATCACCTTCCCAGACGTTAGTATCTTTGGTGTTCAGGTTTGACCAGGCTTTCGGACCTTTCAGGATGACCTGATTGTCGTCATAGTGCACATTACCCAGCGCATCCACCGTTCGTACCGGCTCGGCCGCACCTTCTGGCTGCTTCTGGTGCAACTGCACTTCATCTGCCTGCAGGCGGCTATTGCCCTGGTTAATATCCACATTGCCCGTAAACGTGGCATTGTCAGGATAGGTACCTTTTGAACTGTCTGCAGTAATGGTTACCGGCAAGCTATTTGTATCGCCTTTTACCAGCGGGCGATTATAACTTGGGACGCCAAGCATACACTGCGAGGCGAGATCGGCCGCCAGCCCCTGTTGACTGTACAGGGCGGTGCCAATCATTGTGGCCAGGAGGGTGGGGATACGTTTTTTCATACGTTGTATTTTATTGTTCCGTCATCAGTGGCTACGGCTTACAAACGCTCAGAGACTATCTTACTCATCTGCGCAGTACCAGCGTTAATCCTGCCCGTTTGCGTGCCAGAGTGTTAGGCTCGCTATCGAATGACGAGTATGATAAAGCAAATTATAGGCGATGTCCTTCAATTGACCGTGACTTGAACACAGTGATGATGACGTTGCGTCGGCCAGGAATATGACTATCCGGGGAGTATATGCAGTATTGGGGTAAAATAATCGGCGTTGCGTTCGCCATCATCATGGGTGCCGGGTTCTGGGGGATTGTACTTGGGCTTATTATCGGCCATATGTTTGATAAGGCGCGCAGCCGCAAAATGGCCTGGTTTGCCAATCAGCGCGAGCGTCAGTCCCTCTTTTTCTCCACCACCTTTGAGGTCATGGGGCACTTAACCAAATCCAAAGGGCGCGTAACAGAAGCCGATATTCAGATTGCCAGCGTCTTTATGGATCGCATGAACCTGCACGGTGACTCCCGTCTGGCGGCACAAAATGCGTTTCGCATCGGTAAATCGGATAACTATCCGCTTCGCGAAAAAATGCGTCAGTTCCGCAGCATCTGCTTCGGGCGTTTTGATTTAATTCGGATGTTTCTGGAAATCCAGATCCAGGCGGCCTTCGCCGACGGTTCGCTGCACCCTAATGAGCGCGACGTGCTGTACGTCATTGCGGAAGAGCTGGGCATCTCCCGCATGCAGTTCGATCAGTTCCTGCGCATGATGCAGGGCGGCGCGCAGTTTGGCGGCGGCTATCATCAGCAGTCGTCTGGCGGCACCTGGCAGCAGGCGCAGCGTGGCCCGACGCTGGAGGATGCCTGCAACGTGCTTGGCGTGAAGCCATCGGATGATGTCACCACCATCAAACGTGCCTACCGCAAGCTGATGAGTGAGCATCACCCGGATAAACTGGTCGCGAAAGGCTTACCGCCGGAAATGATGGAGATGGCGAAGCAAAAGGCGCAGGAGATTCAAAAGGCCTACGAGCTCATTAAAGAGAAGAAAGGTTTCAAATAAAAAAAAAGCCCGACGGTGTCGGGCTTTTTTTTAGAAGTCCACCGGGGCCTTAAACGTCATCGTGTTACCGAAGGCCGGATGGGTGATGGTGAGCGTCTGCGCATGAAGCTGCAGACGGGGCGCTAACGCCAGCGCTTCAGGCGGGGCGTAAAACCGGTCGCCCAGAATCGGATGGCCCAGCGCGAGCATATGCACGCGTAGCTGGTGAGAGCGCCCGGTAATCGGCTTAAGCAGGACGCGCGCGGTGTTATCCGGCGCGTACTCCAGCACTTCATACTCGGTTTGCGCCGCCTTGCCGGTTTCATAGCACACCTTCTGCTTTGGCCGGTTCGGCCAGTCGCAGATCAGCGGTAAATCGACCAGACCCTCTTCGCTTGCCGGATGGCCCCAGACGCGCGCGACGTACTGCTTTTTCGGTTCGCGCTCGCGGAACTGGCGTTTTAATTCGCGTTCCGCGGCTTTATTCAACGCCACCACAATCACGCCGCTGGTGGCCATGTCCAGGCGATGGACGGACTCCGCCTGCGGATAATCACGCTGGATACGCGTCATTACGCTGTCTTTGTGTTCATCCAGACGCCCCGGCACGGACAACAGGCCGCTGGGCTTGTTGACCACCATAATGTGCTCATCCTGATACAGAATGACCAGCCAGGGATCCTGCGGCGGATTGTAAGGCTCCATCACCATCTTGCGCTCCGTTTACTGATGCGTCACAACGATAAGGCGCAGGGCATCCAGACGCCAGCTTGCCTGATTCAGGCTTTCCAGCACCTGCTGGCGGTTGCTTTCAATCGCCGCCAGTTCGTCGTCACGGATGTTAGGGTTGACTGCTTTTAAGGCTTCCAGACGCGACAGTTCCGCAGACAGTTTCTCGTCGGCTTCATTGCGCGCGGCATCAATTAGCGCTCTGGCTGATTTTTCAATCTGGGTTTCGCCCAATTGCAGAATGGCGTGTACATCCTGTTGTACCGCGTTGACCAGTTTACTGCCCGTATGGCGGTTCACCGCGCTCAGCTGTCGGTTGAAGCTCTCGAATTCAACCTGTCCCGCCAGGTTGGTGCCGTTTTTGTCCAGCAGCAGGCGGACGGGGGTCGGCGGCAGGAAACGGGTGAGCTGCAGCTGTTTCGGCGCTTTCGCTTCCACAACGTAAATCAGCTCCACCAGCAGGGTACCCACAGGCAGCGCCTTATTTTTCAACAGGGAAATAGTGCTGCTGCCGGTATCGCCGGACAGAATCAGATCCAGGCCGTTGCGGATCAGCGGGTGTTCCCAGGTGATGAACTGAGCGTCTTCGCGGGACAGCGCCACGTCACGCTCGAAGGTAATGGTGCAGCCATCTTCCGGCAGGCCCGGGAAATCCGGAACCAGCATGTGATCGGACGGGGTAAGAACGATCAGGTTCTCGCCGCGGTCGTCCTGGTTAATGCCCACGATGTCGAACAGGTTCATGGAGAAGCTGATGAGGCTGGTGTCATCATCCTGTTCTTCAATGCTCTCGGCAAGCGCCTGCGCTTTTTCACCGCCGTTAGAGTGGATCTCCAGCAGGCGATCGCGGCCCTGTTCCAGCTGCGCTTTCAGCGCGTCGTGCTTCTCACGGCAGGACTTGATCAGCTCATCAAACCCTTCTGTGTTTTCCGGCGCGGCGAGGTAGCCGATCAGATCGCTATGTACCCGATCGTAAATCGTGCGGCCCGTCGGGCAGGTATGCTCAAACGCGTCCAGGCCTTCGTGGAACCAGCGTACCAGCACGGACTGGGCGGTTTTTTCCAGATAAGGCACGTGGATCTGAATATCATGCGCCTGGCCAATACGATCCAGACGGCCGATACGCTGTTCCAGCAGGTCCGGGTTGAACGGCAGGTCGAACATCACCAGGTTGCTGGCGAACTGGAAGTTACGGCCTTCAGAACCGATCTCAGAACACAGCAGAACCTGCGCGCCGCTGTCCTCTTCCCCGAACCATGCCGCGGCGCGGTCGCGCTCAACGATGGACATCCCTTCGTGGAACACGGCGGCACGAATGCCTTCGCGCTCGCGCAGGACCTGCTCAAGCTGCAGCGCGGTAGCCGCTTTGGCGCAGATCACCAGCACCTTCTGGGACCGGTGCGCGGTCAGGTAGCCCATCAGCCACTCTACGCGCGGATCGAAGTTCCACCAGGTGCCGGTATCACCTTCGAATTCCTGATAGATTTGTTCCGGGTAGAGCATGTCGCGAGCGCGCTCTTCCTGAGTTTTGCGCGCGCCCATAATGCCGGAGACTTTAATCGCCGTCTGGTACTGCGTTGGCAGCGGCAGCTTGATGGTGTGCAGCTCGCGTTTCGGGAACCCTTTCACGCCGTTTCGGGTGTTACGGAACAGCACGCGGCTGGTGCCGTGGCGGTCCATCAGCATGTCGATCAGCTCTTTGCGCGCCGATTCCGCGTTATCGCCTTCACTGTTGGCAGCCTGCAGCAGCGGTTCAATATCCTGCTCGCCAATCAGATCGCTCAGTGTGTTAAGTTCGTCATTAGAGAGACGCTTGCCCGCCAGCAGCATGGCGACGGCATCCGCGACCGGACGGTAGTTATTCTGTTCTTCCACGAACTGCGCAAAGTCGTGGAAACGGTTTGGATCGAGCAGGCGCAGACGGGCAAAGTGGCTTTCCAGCCCCAGCTGCTCCGGCGTTGCGGTCAGCAGCAGGACGCCAGGCACGCGCTCGGCAAGCTGCTCGATAGCCATATATTCGCGGCTCGGCGCATCTTCGCTCCAGACCAGATGGTGCGCTTCATCGACCACCATCAGATCCCATTCGGCATCGCACAGGTGCTCAAGGCGCTGCTTGCTGCGGCGCACGAAATCCAGTGAGCAAATCACCAGCTGTTCCGTTTCGAACGGGTTATCCGCGTCGTGCTGGGCTTCTGCATAGCGCTCATCGTCAAACAGGGAGAAGCGCAGGTTAAAACGACGCAGCATTTCAACCAGCCACTGATGCTGCAGGGTTTCAGGAACCACAACCAGCACGCGCTCGGCGGCGCCGGAAAGGAGCTGCTGATGCAGGATCATGCCCGCTTCAATGGTTTTTCCCAGACCCACTTCATCAGCCAGCAGCACGCGCGGGGCGTGACGACGGCCCACGTCATGAGCGATATTCAGCTGGTGCGGGATCAGGCTGGTACGCTGTCCGCGCAGGCCGCTCCACGGCATGCGGTACTGTTCACTCTGGAACTTGCGCGCGCGATAGCGCAGAGAGAAGCGATCCATACGGTCGATTTGCCCGGCAAACAGGCGATCCTGTGGCTTGCTGAACACCAGTTTGCTGTCGAGCAGCACTTCACGCAGGATGACATTGGCCTCGTCGGTATCCAGGCGAGTTCCAATATAGGCGAGCAGTCCATTCTCTTCTTTTACGTCTTCAATCTTGAGCTGCCAGCCGTCATGGCTGGTCACGGTGTCACCCGGATTAAACATTACGCGGGTCACAGGGGAGTCATTGCGAGCGTACAGGCGGTTTTCACCGGTGGCAGGGAAGAGGAGGGTAACCATGCGCGCATCGACGGCAACGACGGTTCCTAATCCAAGTTCGCTTTCTGTATCGCTGATCCAGCGTTGACCAAGTGTAAAAGGCATAGTTGTTCGGCTCTAATCTTTAATTGCAGGCAATAGTTCGACCCCGTCAAAAAAGACGGTCATCGAAAAATGGGTCCGGGAATGGAAAGGGCGCTATGGTACTGGATGGCAGCCATTTCGTCACGCGTCAAAATAGGCCAAGTTGCCCTGTCACTAGTGTAGCAAAGTCGTCGTCGATGAAGGGCAAAATTCCGTCAGCGACCGGCTGAAGCTGACGCGTCAGATAGTGTTCGTAATCCAGAGGAGAATGTTGATAATCCACGGGTTCCGGGCCGTTAATCGTCCAGACGTATTTGATGGTCCCCCGGTTCTGATACTGCGGCGCGCGGCCGCGACGGACGTTTTCTTCATCCGCCAGGCGCGCGGCGCGTACGTGCGGAGGCACGTTGCGCTGGTACTCGGCGAGCGGGCGGCGCAGTCGCTTGCGATACACCAGCTGCGCGTCGAGTTCACCTGCCATCAGGCTGGCTATCGTCTCGCGCACGTAGTCCTGATACGGCTCATTGCGAAACACCCTCAGATAGAGCGTTTGCTGGAACTGCTGAGCCAGCGGCGTCCAGTCGGTTCGCACCGTCTCGAGCCCTTTAAAGACCATTCTCTGCGTGTCACCTTCCTGAATGAGCCCGGCATAACGCTTTTTGCTGCCCTGATCGGTACCGCGAATGGTGGGCATTAAAAATCGGCTGAAGTGGGTTTCAAATTCCAGCTCCAGCGCGCTGGTTAACCGCTCTTTTTGCAAATGTTCCTGCCACCAGTCGTTCACGAAGGCGACCAGCGCGTTGCCGATTTGCGCGGCGTCGTCGTCTGAGTGTGCGCCCTTAAGCCACACAAAGGTGGAGTCCGTGTCGCCGTAAATGACGTCATAGCCCCGGGATTCAATCAGCGCTTTGGTCTGGCGCATGATCTCATGCCCGCGCATGGTGATCGAGGAGGCCAGACGCGGGTCAAAGAATCGGCAGGCGCTGGTGCCCAGCACGCCGTAAAAGGCGTTCATAATGATTTTCAGCGCCTGCGAGAGCGGCTTGTTGCCGTGGCGCTTGGCCTCGTCGCGGCCGTGCCAGATGTTTCCCACAATTTCTGGCAGGCAGTGTTTTTCCCGCGAGAAGCGGGCGCCGAGGAAGCCTTCCGTGCTGTGCTCATCGTCCGGCTGGGCCATGCCCTCAACCAGCCCGACGGGATCGATCAGGAAGGTGCGGATAATCGACGGGTAGAGGCTTTTGTAATCCAGCACCAGCACCGAGTCATACAATCCCGGTCGGGAGTCCATCACGTAGCCGCCGGGGCTGGCCTGCGGCGGCACGTCCCCGAGATTGGGTGCGACGTATCCTGCCCGGTGCATCCTGGGGAAATAAAGATGGCTAAAGGCCGCCACGGAGCCGCCGTGCCTGTCAGCCGCAAGGCCGTTTACCGTTGCGCGCTCCAGCAGGAACGGCATGATCTCGGTTTTGTGGAAAATCTGCGTGACCAGCTCGCAATCTTTCAGGTTATAGGTGGCGAGTGCCGGCTTGTCTTCGTTAAAGCGTCGGTCAATCTCGTCCATTCTGTCCCAGGGGTTGTCGATGGACTTACCCTCGCCAAGCAGCTCCTGCGCGACCGCTTCGAGGGAGAAGGAAGAGAAGCTCCAGAAGGCGGATTTCAGCGCCTCAATGCCGTCGATAATCAGGCGGCCGTTAGCCTGCGCGAAGAAGACGCCGTTCTTAAAACCGTGCTCGCGCCATTCCAGCTCGCTATTGCCGCGACCGAGCATCAGCGGGATGCGATACCGCTCGGCGTGTTTTTGCAGCACGCGCAGGTCGAATTGCACCACGTTCCAGCCGATCAGGACGTCGGGATCGTAATCGGCAAACCACTGGTTAAGCTTCTCCAGCAGCTGTGGGCGGCTGTTGACATACTCAAGCCGGAAATCCAGCGCGGACGCGTCCCCGTTCGGCGGCCCAAGCATATAGACAACCCGATCGCCGCACCCTTCCAGGCCAATACAGTACAGTTCACCGTGGCGGGTGGTTTCGATATCCAGCGACACCCATTTTAGCGGCGGACGATAGTGCGGATTCGGCTTCAGGCGCGCGTTGATAATTTTGCCGTTTTGCGGGGAGCCATCGATCCAGACGGGGGCGGTAATAAACCGCTCCATCAGAAAGCGTTCAGGTGGGCGGATATCCGCTTCGTAGAGCGTCACGCCCGCCTCGCGGAGCAGTTTTTCATAGCGCATAAGCTGGCGATGGGCGCGGCAGTAAAGGCCGTAAACCGGCTGACGATGAAAATCTTTCAGTTCAAGCGGAGTAATACGCCAGCCGTTTTCGCCGCGCAGCAGCTGCTTCACTTTTTCGACGTGAGGTTCTGGAATAAAAGCCACGGATTCCTGCGGCGGCAGCGCGACATGTAGCGGGCCGTTGTCCGTCGCCAGCCAGAATTCAACCTCGGTGCCCTGAGGCGTATCCCGCCAGTGTCGGGTCAGTAAAAAGCCTTCTTGCGCCTGCGCCACGCCGTTATCCCAGAAAACAAAACCAGGCTTGATTATAGCCTGGTTGAATATTTTATGCTGGGTATATATACAGTTTACTGTCCGTAATAGGCCTTCGCGCCGTGCTTGCGCAGATAATGCTTATCCAGCAGGGTTTGCTGCATGTCCGGGAGCTGCGGCGCCAGCTGTCGGCAGAAGATCCCCATATAGGCGACTTCTTCGAGCACGATCGCGTTATGCACCGCGTCTTCCGCATTTTTACCCCAGGCGAACGGGCCGTGGGAGTGCACCAGCACGCCGGGCATTTGCGCCGCGTCGATTCCCTGTTTCTCAAAGGTTTCGACAATCACGTTGCCGGTTTCCCACTCGTATTCGCCGTTAATCTCGGCGTCGGTCATCAGGCGCGTGCAGGGAATGGTGCCGTAAAAATAGTCCGCGTGGGTGGTGCCGGTCGCCGGGATGGACTGGCCCGCCTGGGCCCAAATAGTGGCATGGCGCGAATGGGTATGCACAATACCGCCGATGGTCGGAAATGAGCGGTACAGCAGTCGGTGGGTTGGCGTATCGGAGGAGGGTTTTTTCTTACCTTCGACCACTTCACCTGTCTCGAGGCTGACAACGACCATATCGTTCGCCGTCATCACCGCGTAATCAACGCCGGAAGGCTTGATCACGAACACGCCTTTTTCGCGGTCAACGGCGCTCACGTTGCCCCAGGTCAGCGTCACCAGGTTATGTTTCGGCAGCGCCAGATTGGCTTCAAGTACCTGACGTTTGAGATCGTCTAACATTGTTGTCTCCTGCCGGATGGCGCTTCGCTTATCCGGCCTGCAGAACAGTAGGCCAGGTAAATGTCGCGCCACCGGGCATTCAGGGCTTAGCGTTTTGAACCGTAATAGACTTCGTTCCAGCGCAGCGCGTCTTTGAACGCAGGCAGGCGGGTATCGTTATCAATCACGGTCAGTTCGATGTCGTGCAGCTCGGCGAACTGACGCATGTCGTTCAGATCCAGCGCGTGGCTAAACACGGTGTGGTGCGCGCCACCTGCGACGATCCAGGCTTCTGACGCGGTAGGCAGGTCAGGCTGTGCTTTCCACAGGGCGTTGGCGACCGGCAGTTTCGGCAGAGAGTGTGGCGTTTCAACGGCATCGACGCAGTTAACAAGCAGGCGGAAACGATCGCCCAGATCGATCAGGCTGGCGTTGATGGCCGGGCCGGTACGGGTGTTGAAGATCAGACGCGCCGGATCGGCTTTACCGCCGATGCCGAGATACTGCACGTCGAGGATCGGTTTCTCTTCCACCGCGATGGAAGGGCACACTTCCAGCATGTGCGAGCCGAGCACCAGGTCGTTGCCGTTTTCGAAGTGGTAGGTGTAGTCCTCCATAAAGGAGGTGCCGCCCTGCAGACCGGTCGACATCACCTTCATGATGCGAAGCAGAGCGGCAGTTTTCCAGTCGCCTTCGCCCGCAAAGCCGTAGCCCTGCTGCATCAGACGTTGTACCGCCAGACCCGGCAGCTGTTTCAGGCCGTGGAGGTCTTCAAAGGTGGTGGTAAAGGCGTGGAAGCCGCCCTGTTCCAGGAAGCGCTTCATGCCCAGCTCGATGCGCGCCGCGTCCAGCACATTCTGGCGCTTGTCGCCGTTGATTTGTGCCGCAGGCGTCAGGCGGTAGCTGCTTTCGTACTCGTCCACCAGCGCGCTTACGTCGCCATCGCGGATTTCATTGACCACCTGTACCAGGTCGCCCACGGCCCAGGTATTCACGGAGAAGCCGAACTTGATCTGCGCGGCGACTTTATCGCCGTCGGTGACCGCAACTTCACGCATGTTGTCGCCAAAACGCACCACTTTCAGGTGGCGGGTGTCCTGCTTAGAGACCGCCTGACGCATCCAGGAGCCGATACGTTGTTGCGCCTTGCCATCCTGCCAGTGGCCGGTGACCACCGCGTGCTGCTGACGCATACGCGCCCCGATGAAGCCGAACTCGCGGCCGCCGTGCGCGGTCTGGTTCAGGTTCATGAAGTCCATGTCGATGCTGTCCCACGGCAGGGAGGCGTTGAACTGGGTATGGAACTGCAGCAGCGGTTTGTTGAGGATAGACAGGCCGTTGATCCACATTTTTGCTGGTGAGAAGGTGTGCAGCCACACCACCAGACCGGCGCATTTATCGTCGTAGTTGGCGTCGCGGCAGATGTGAGTGATTTCGTCCGGCGTGGTGCCCAGCGGTTTCAGCACCAGTTTGCACGGCAGTTTAGCCTCCGCGTTCAGCGCGTTAACGACGTGCTCCGCGTGTTTCGTCACCTGCTGCAGCGCTTCCGGTCCGTACAGATGCTGGCTGCCAATCACAAACCACACTTCATAGTTATTAAAAATGGTCATCGTCGTGTCCTTAATGGGTCAGGGTTGCCGTCGGTTCCGCGGTGTGTTTTGACGGGGCGGCGACAGGGAGATAGTGAAGTTCGGCGCTTTTTGCCCATTGCTGGTAGCGCTGATAAAGCTGTTCAAAGCGTTGTGCCTGCTGGGCCTGCGGCTGGAGCGTATTTTCAACGGCGCTTGCCATATGCTGCTGCGCGGTTGGGATATCTACATGCACGCCTGCGGCAACCGCAGCGAAAATCGCCGCGCCCAGCGCGCAGCACTGATCGGAAGCGACAATCTGCAGTGGACGGTTCAGGACGTCGCAGCAGGCCTGCATGATGACCGGGTTTTTACGGGCGATGCCGCCCAGCGCCATCACGTTATTCACGTCGATGCCCTGTTCGGTGAAGCACTCCATAATCGCGCGGGCACCGAAGGCGGTGGCGGCAATCAGGCCGCCGAACAGCGCAGGCGCGTCGGTTGCCAGGTTGAGATCCGCGATCACCCCTTTCAGACGCTGGTTGGCGAACGGCGTGCGACGACCGTTAAACCAGTCCAGCACCACCGGGAGGTGATCGAGCGAGGGATTTTTCGCCCAGGCTTCGGTGAGCTGCGGCAGAAGCTGTTTTTTGCTCTCTGCTATCTGGGTTTTCAGTTCAGGATGCGCGGCCGCCAGCTGGTCCAGCGGCCAGCCCAGCACGCGGCCAAACCAGGCGTAGATATCGCCAAACGCGGACTGACCGGCTTCGAGGCCGATAAAGTCCGGCACCACGCTGCCGTCCACCTGGCCGCAGATGCCTTTTACCGCACGGTCACCGACGGTGGCTTTATCCGCCGTCAGAATGTCGCAGGTGGAGGTGCCGATGACTTTTACCAGCGTGTTTGGCTGCGCGCCTGCGCCCACGGCGCCCATATGGCAGTCAAAGGCGCCGCCGGAGATCGCCACGTTCTGCGGCAGGCCCAGACGTTTCGCCCACTCTTCGCAGAGCGTGCCGACCGGAATATCGGCGGTAAAGGTGTCGGTAAACAGCGGATATGTCAGGTTCTTGTTGATAATCGGGTCGAGCTCATCAAAGAACGCGGCTGGAGGCAGGCCGCCCCAGCTTTCATGCCATAACGATTTATGCCCGGCGCTGCAGCGGCCGCGGCGAATATCCTGCGGACGCGTGGTGCCGGAGAGCAGGGCAGGCACCCAGTCGCACAGCTCAATCCACGATGCGGCTGCCTGGGCAACCGATGCATCCGCGCGGGTAACGTGCAGGATCTTGGCCCAGAACCATTCGCTGGAGTAAATCCCGCCGATGTAGCGCGAGTAGTCTGTTTTGCCCGGCTGATGGCACAGGCGCGTGATGGCTTCAGCCTCTTCGACGGCGGTATGGTCTTTCCACAGTACGAACATGGCGTTCGGGTTGTCGGCAAACTCCGGGCGCAGCGCCAGCACGCGGCCTTCGGCATCTACGGGGGCAGGCGTGGAACCGGTGCTGTCAACGCCAATTCCGACAATCTCTGCACGCTGGGCGTCAGTCAGTTCAGCGAGGACGGTTTTAATTGCCGCTTCCATCGACTCAATGTAATCGCGCGGATGGTGGCGGAACTGGTTGTTCGGCGCATCGCAGTAGCGCCCCTCTTGCCAGCGCGGGTACCACTCAACGCTGGTTGCTATCTCCTGGCCGGACGTACAGTCCACTGCCAGCGCGCGAACCGAATCGCTGCCAAAATCGAGGCCAATCGCAATTGCCATGGTGTTGCTCCATCGAAAAAACAGGTATGGAAGAACATTAGAGACTGGGGACGAAAATCGTCAGGCAGGATCCGCTAATCTTATGGATTAAATTGCTGTTACAACGGAAAGTGTGACGCCGTGCAAATATTCAATGTGGACATTTCTGCCGCACTTATAGACACTTTTGTTACTGCTTATCTGCCTGCTCTGGCGGAGAAATCAGGGGGGAAGGCTGAAACATGGCGGACGTAAAAGAGGCGTGAAGCTTTTTGGATCTTTTCGCAGACCATTTTTGACCTGCTTTTAATGATATGGACAATTGGTTTCCTTCAGGACCCTTGGGAGAACTGAATCTATGGCCGAAACGCAAAACGATCCCCTGCTGCCGGGATATTCGTTTAACGCGCACCTTGTGGCGGGACTGACCCCTATCGAGGCTGAGGGATATCTCGATTTTTACGTCGACCGACCGCTCGGGATGAAAGGGTATATTCTTAACCTGACCGTGCGAGGGGAAGGGATCATCAAGAACGGTGACCAGCAGTTCATCTGCCGCCCTGGCGATATTCTGCTGTTCCCGCCGGGGGAGATCCACCATTACGGCCGCCACCCTGACGCAAAAGAGTGGTATCACCAGTGGGTTTACTTCCGTCCGCGCGCCTACTGGCAGGAGTGGCTTTCGTGGCCTGCTATTTTTGCGCAGACCGGTTTTTATCGACCGGATGAGGTTCATCTGGCGCAGTTTCGCGAGCTTTTTGCCCAGATTATTGAGGCGGGGCAGGCAGGCGGTCGTTATGCCGAACTGCTGGCAATTAACCTGCTTGAACAACTGCTTCTGCGACGGATGGAAGCGATTAACGCGTCGCTGAATCCGCCGCTGGATAACCGCGTGCGCGACGCCTGCCAGTACATCAGCGACCATCTGGCGGATAGCCAGTTTGATATTGCCAGCGTCGCCCAGCACGTTTGCCTGTCGCCTTCGCGCCTGTCGCATCTGTTCCGCCAACAGCTTGGCGTCAGCGTGCTGAGCTGGCGCGAAGATCAGCGCATCAGCCAGGCGAAGCTGCTACTCAGCACCACCCGCATGCCGATTGCCACCGTGGGGCGCAACGTGGGCTTTGAAGATCAGCTCTATTTTTCTCGCGTATTTAAAAAATGCACCGGCGCCAGCCCGAGCGAATTCCGCGCGGGATGTGAATGAACGGTAAACATTCAGGTGAACTTCAGGAGCATCTTGTAAACTATTCAGACAATTGTTGCCTTGACGCGGTGCGGGGCGCTAAGCAGAATCGCTGATTCGTTTTCTGACCGGAATAGTTATGCAGGCATTGCTGGAACACTTTATTACCCAGTCCGTTATGTATTCGCTCATCGCCGTGGCGCTGGTGGCGTTTCTGGAATCGCTGGCTCTTGTGGGGTTAATCCTGCCCGGCACCGTGATGATGGCAGGGCTTGGCGCGCTGATTGGCAGCGGTGAGGTTAATTTCTGGCAGGCGTGGCTAGCCGGGATTATCGGCTGCCTGCTGGGCGACTGGATCTCGTTCTGGCTGGGCTGGCGCTTTAAGAAGCCGCTGCACCGCTGGTCGTTCATGAAAAAGAACAAAGCGTTGCTGGATAAGACCGAGCATGCGCTGCACCAGCACAGCATGTTTACCATCCTCGTCGGCCGCTTTGTCGGGCCTACGCGTCCGCTGGTTCCCATGGTCGCCGGGATGCTGGATCTGCCGGTCGCCAAGTTTGTGGTACCGAATATTATCGGCTGCGTATTCTGGCCGCCGTTCTACTTCCTGCCGGGGATCCTCGCGGGTGCAGCTATCGATATTCCTGACGGTATGCAGAGCGGTGAGTTTAAGTGGCTGCTGCTGGGCACGGCGGTGCTGCTGTGGCTGGCGGCATGGCTGTGCTGGCGGCTGTGGCGCAGCGCGAAAGCGAACATCGATCGCCTGAGTCGCTATCTCCCCCGTGCTCGCCTGTTGTGGCTGGCCCCGTTGACGCTGGGGGTTGCGGTGGTAGCGCTGGTGGCATTGATTCGCCATCCGCTGATGCCGGTGTACGGTGAGATCCTGTTGAAAGTAGTGAGTCGTTAGAGTGTTTTCCCTCTCCCACAGGGCTGAGGGTTCCCCACAATTAATTCCTGCACGGACGGCCCCCTCTCCCTTGAGGGTGTACGGTCCGGGGACATGGTAGACAGGTGTTCGGGGACATGGTGAACACTTTTTAACATCCTTTACCCATGGTGATCGACTTTTTCTTCAGGTC
>NZ_JBNDIZ010000005.1:0-362169 GCF_050434705.1 Enterobacter sp. AC1
AGAGACTTGGTATTCATTTATTGTCCGAAGACATTAAGAATCCATGTCACTTTGAGTGCCCACACAGATTGTCTGATAAATTGTTAAAGAGCAGTTGCAACGCGGCTTTCAGCTCACCGTTGCGAGGTGGCGTATATTACGCTTTCCTCTTTCAGAGTCAACCCGTTATTTCAGGATTTTTTCTCTTCAACCGACCGGGTTGTTTGTGAAGTGATTCACATCCGCCGTGTCGATGGAGGCGCATTATAGGGAGTTCTCCGCAGGCCGCAACCGCTAAATGACAGAAAAATGACTGACTGCTGCATTCCACAGCAAAACCCCGCCTTATACCTTTTTACACACAGACTTATCCACAATGATACGAAAAAGTGAAAATGTGCGAGCGTTGCGCAAACGTTTTCGTTAAAATGCTCGCGCTTCACAAGGATGCCTCGTCAGGTGTGTTAGATGAGTTTTTCGCAGGAAAATTCATCTAACGCTCTCTGTAATCGTGAAATCCAGGGGATTTACCATGCAACAACGTCGTCCAGTCCGCCGCGCTCTGCTCAGTGTTTCTGATAAAGCCGGTATCGTCGAATTCGCTCAGGCACTTTCTGCACGCGGTGTGGAGCTGCTTTCTACAGGTGGCACCGCTCGCCTGTTAGCAGATAAAGGTCTGCCGGTAACCGAAGTGTCCGATTACACCGGTTTCCCGGAAATGATGGATGGACGCGTCAAAACCCTGCATCCAAAAGTCCACGGCGGTATTCTTGGCCGTCGCGGTCAGGACGATGGCATTATGGAACAGCATGACATCGCGCCAATCGACATGGTTGTCGTTAACCTCTACCCGTTCGCCCAGACCGTTGCCCGCGAAGGCTGCTCTCTGGAAGATGCCGTAGAGAATATTGATATCGGCGGCCCGACCATGGTGCGCTCCGCGGCCAAGAACCATAAAGATGTCGCCATCGTCGTAAAGAGCAGCGATTACGAAACCATTATTAATGAGATGGATGCCAACGAAGGGTCACTGACCCTGGAAACACGTTTCGATCTCGCCATCAAAGCCTTCGAACACACCGCCGCGTACGACAGCATGATCGCCAACTACTTCGGTAGCCTGGTACCGGCTTACCACGGTGAAAGCAAAGATCCTTCCGGCCGCTTCCCGCGCACCCTGAACCTGAACTTCATTAAGAAGCAGGATATGCGTTACGGTGAGAACAGCCACCAGCAGGCTGCCTTCTATATAGAAGAAGAGGTAAAAGAAGCCTCTGTTGCGACCGCCCAGCAGGTTCAGGGCAAAGCGCTCTCCTATAACAACATTGCCGACACCGATGCGGCGCTGGAATGCGTGAAAGAGTTCAGCGAACCTGCCTGCGTTATCGTCAAGCACGCGAACCCATGCGGCGTTGCCGTGAGCACCTCCATTCTGGATGCCTACGATCGCGCCTACAAAACCGACCCGACCTCCGCATTCGGCGGCATTATCGCCTTCAACCGCGAGCTGGATGCCGAAACCGCACAGGCCATCATCTCCCGCCAGTTTGTCGAAGTGATCATCGCGCCATCAGCTTCTGAAGAAGCGCTGAAAATCACCGCGGCGAAACAGAACGTGCGCGTCCTGGTTTGCGGCCAGTGGGCGGAACGCGTTCCGGGCCTGGACTTCAAACGCGTGAACGGCGGCCTGCTGGTACAGGACCGCGATCTGGGTATGGTGACAGAAGCCGACCTGCGCGTGGTGACCAAGCGTCAGCCGAGCGAGCAGGAACTGCGCGACGCGCTGTTCTGCTGGAAGGTCGCAAAGTTCGTTAAATCCAACGCCATCGTCTATGCGAAAGAGAACATGACCATTGGGATAGGCGCAGGCCAGATGAGCCGCGTCTATTCTGCGAAAATCGCGGGTATTAAAGCAGGCGATGAAGGCCTGGAAGTGAAAGGCTCCGCCATGGCTTCTGACGCCTTCTTCCCGTTCCGTGACGGTATCGACGCGGCGGCTGCTGTCGGCATTACCTGCGTGATCCAGCCTGGTGGCTCAATCCGCGACGACGAAGTGATTGCCGCCGCCGACGAACACGGCATTGCGATGATCTTCACCGACATGCGTCACTTCCGCCATTAATTCCCGGAGCAGAAAATGAAAGTATTAGTCATTGGTAACGGCGGACGCGAGCACGCACTGGCGTGGAAAGCGGCTCAGTCTCCGCTGGTGAAAACGGTCTTCGTGGCGCCGGGCAACGCCGGTACCGCACTGGAACCCGCGCTGCAGAATGTGGCTATCGGCGTGACCGACATTCCGGCGCTGCTGAGCTTTGCCCAGAACGAGAAAATCGATCTGACGATTGTGGGCCCGGAAGCGCCGCTGGTGATTGGCGTGGTGGACGCGTTCCGCGCTGCTGGCCTGAAAATCTTCGGCCCTACGGAAGGTGCTGCGCAGCTGGAAGGCTCCAAAGCTTTCACCAAGGATTTCCTCGCACGTCATCACATCCCGACGGCGGAATATCAGAACTTCACCGAAGTGGAGCCTGCTCTGGCCTACTTACGTGAAAAAGGCGCGCCGATAGTCATCAAGGCCGACGGTCTGGCCGCCGGCAAAGGCGTGATCGTGGCGATGACGCTCGAAGAAGCCGAAGCCGCGGTTCAGGATATGCTGGCGGGCAACGCCTTTGGCGATGCAGGCCACCGCATCGTGATCGAAGAGTTCCTCGACGGTGAAGAGGCGAGCTTTATCGTGATGGTCGACGGCGAGCACGTTCTGCCGATGGCCACCAGCCAGGACCATAAGCGCGTGGGCAATGGTGATTCAGGCCCGAATACCGGCGGGATGGGCGCTTACTCCCCTGCTTCGGTCGTGACTGACGAAGTCCACCAGCGCACGATGGATCGCATTATCTGGCCAACCGTGAAAGGCATGGCGGCAGAAGGCAACACCTATACCGGTTTCCTTTACGCAGGTCTGATGATCGACAAGCAGGGTAACCCGAAGGTTATCGAATTTAACTGCCGCTTTGGCGATCCGGAAACCCAGCCAATCATGCTGCGCATGAAATCCGATCTGGTCGATCTGTGTCTGGCGGCCTGCGAAGGCAAGCTGGATGAGAAAACGTCGGAATGGGATGAGCGCGCGTCTCTGGGCGTGGTGATTGCTGCGGGTGGTTACCCTGGCAACTACAACACCGGTGATGAGATCCACGGCTTACCGCTGGAAGAGATTGAAGGCGCGAAGGTATTCCACGCCGGAACGAAACTGGCTGATGATGACCGCGTACTGACCAACGGCGGACGCGTGCTGTGTGCAACCGCGCTGGGCCATACCGTTGCAGAAGCGCAGAAACGCGCCTACACGCTGATGGCGGATATCCACTGGAACGGTAGCTTTAGCCGTCAGGATATCGGCTATCGCGCGATTGCGCGTGAGCAGGGCGAGTAAGGGAGCCGTCTTTACCCCTCACCCTAACCCTCTCCCCGACGGGGAGAGGGGACCGATCGCAATCCCATTAAAAATTTTTTTCTGTCGGCTGCCAGGTACAGAAGTCTTCGTTCGCCACCAGCAGCAGCTGAGAGCCTTCCGGCGCCTCAAGCCACGCCACACTCACTTCCATTGATGAATGACGCTGACGACGTTGAATATGTTCAGTCGCCCAGGATTCGAGCTCAGGCTTGGCAGTCTGCCCTTCGCAGGTCGTCACCGTCCCATCGGCATGCCAGCGCCCCTGGCGCAGCACGACGCGTCCCTGACGCAGCGCATCGCTGGTCTGGCGGATTTGTTCAGCACGATAGCGGTAGAGGGCGATTTGATCGCTGGAAAGCTGCTGTTTTTGACCGCTGACTTCACGCTGCATAAAGCTCAGCTCGCCATGGTCGTCAAAACGCACTTTCACGTGTTCGGGGGGCTTGCTATAGACGTTGAGTTCAATCAGCGTCAGGTCATCGCCCTGCCAGCGATATTCCGCGGTCGACGTATTTCCGTTATGCCACGGGCTAAAAGCAGAAAGCAGATGAACTTCATCGCCGGAATCTTTGCGCCAGATCCTGACCGCGCCCTGGTTGTCCGCGTAACCGCTGGCGGTAAACGGCGGCAGAGAGGTATCGTGGCTACAGGCTGACAGCAACAGCATGCCTGCCAGCGCGAGCGTTCCACGCCAGAAAGACAAAAGGGGCGTTGCCGCCCCTTCGCTAAAACTGTTCACTGCCACGCGTCTTACTTAACAGCGTCTTTCAGTGCTTTACCAGAAACAAATGCCGGCACGTTAGCTGCGGCGATTTTGATTTCTTTACCGGTCTGCGGGTTGCGGCCAGTGCGCTCAGCGCGGTGGTTCACTTTGAAGGTACCGAAACCAACCAGTTGCACAGCATCACCTTCTTTCAGAGACTCAGTAATAGCAGCCAGGGTAGATTCCAGAGCAGCTTTAGCCTGCACTTTAGACAGATCAGCCTTGTCCGCAATTACATCAATCAGTTGAGTCTTGTTCATAAGTTATCCTTTCAATGTGTTTATCGCTTGCTAAGCATCGAGTGCGACGAAAATGCCAAAAAAGCACTCTCCTGCATACACGCACCGATAGCCACTTTTTTTCGCCCCCCAAATGTAGACCAGACAAGGGTCGAAAGGGAAGAGTCGAGGAGCGACAAAACGGGCGTTATCTCAAGATTTATTGTCTCATTGGTTAAAAATTATACCAATATTACTCTCACCGGCCTCACGTAAGTCCGCGCGCAGCCCTTTTATCAGCTCAATATCGCGTTCTTCACACTCTGCCAGCAGGCGGAAAATTTCCCACTGAATATCCCATTCTTGCTCAACGGCCGGGTTTGCACGAAGCTCTTCGTCGGTCATTTCGCGTCCTTCCTGGGTCATTTCCAGCATCGCCACGGTAGTGATAGATGCCTTACTGACTTCGATAGCATGCTCCAGCGTTTCGCCGCTCAGACGTGAGTGAAGCAGCTCGCTTAACGCTACGCAGGCATCAATCGCCGGGTAGACGCCATAAAGGTCAAAATCATCCGCAGCCGGAATCGCCTCTTCCAGCTTTTCCAGCTGAGAGTCGAAATTCACCTTCGCGTCTTTCACCGTCAGCGTTTCCCAGATCAGGTCCAGAATTCGGCGATAAAGATGCCCATCGCCAAAGCCCGTTTGCTTGCAGAACGCGGCATAGTTGGGATACATGCGCTCGCACAGGCAAGCCATAAAGGTGACGTGCTGCCAGCTTTCCAGCTTTTCAAGGCGCAGGTGAATCGGGTTTTGTAGCATGATGATCTCTCGAATCGAAAATTAGGCGCAGTTTACCTGAATCATCGCTGAATTTCCTGCCAACGAACAAAAGCCGGACGCGATGAGGCCACGGCGTCTGCCCAGCGCGTCGGCTCCGGCAAGCGGTAGCCCCTCATACAACGCTGCACCCATGCCAGGGCGCTGTCCATGCTTACCCGATGCCCGGTAGCGATAAAGAGCGGGTTACAGCGGGCTTTGCTGCGCCAGACCCACGCCAGCTGCTCGCCTTTATGGATGAGCGGTGCCAGCGCGCCCGGCTCGGCGGAAAGGGGGTCAAACGCGCCACACAGGCGTTTCTTGGCGACGCCAATGGTCGGCATATCCACCAGCAGCCCAAAGTGGCTGGCAACGCCTAAACGGCGCGGGTGTGAGATACCGTGTCCATCGACAAACAGCAGGTCAGGTTTTTGCGAGAGCTGCTCCCACGCTGCCAGCAGCGCGGGGTATTCGCGGAAGGAGAGAAAACCGGGGATATAGGGCATGGTGGTGGCGATACGCGCCACCTTGTATTCCACCAGCTCAAGCGAAGGGTATTTCAGGACCACCATCGCCGCTCGCGTTACTTCACCACCCTGCTCGAATCCGACGTCTGCTCCGCCAATGTACTGCGGAGGATCCTTATCCAGACGATCCTCGCGGATCACCGATGAAGCCAGTTCGATTTGCTGAGCGCGTAGCGACGCGAGATCCATAACCACTCCTTACTTGTGATACTGGGCAGAAAGCCGATGCACCGCCTCCACAAAGACGCCAGCGTGTTCTGGCGGCACATCCTGATGAATGCCGTGGCCGAGGTTAAAGACGTGGCCTTCACCCTGGCCGAAACCAGACAGTATAGTCGACACTTCTTCTTCAATGCGGGCAGGCTGAGCATAGAGCATGGAGGGATCCATGTTTCCCTGCAGCGCCACTTTGTCACCCACGCGGCGGCGGGCATCGGCGATATCGGTAGTCCAGTCGAGACCCAGCGCGTCGCAGCCGGTTGCCGCCATGGCTTCCAGCCACTGACCGCCACCTTTGGTGAACAGCGTTACCGGCACGCGGCGACCTTCGTTCTCGCGCAGCAGGCCGTCGACAATTTTGTGCATGTAGTACAGGGAGAACTGCTGATAATCGCGCCCGGTCAGCACACCACCCCAGGTATCAAAAATCATGACCGACTGTGCACCCGCTTTAATCTGCGCGTTGAGGTAGAGCGTGACGCTCTTCGCCAGCTTGTCGAGAAGCGCATGCAGGGCCAGCGGCTCGGCGTACATCATCTTTTTAATCATGGTGAAGGCTTTGCTGCTGCCGCCTTCAACCATATAGGTCGCCAGCGTCCACGGGCTGCCGGAGAACCCAATCAGCGGCACGTCGCCTTTCAGTTCGCGGCGAATGGTGCGCACGGCGTTCATCACGTAGCCCAGTTCACCTTCCGGATCGGGGATTGGCAGCTTATCCACGTCGGCTTTGCTTTTGATTGGGGAGGTGAAGCGCGGGCCTTCGCCGGTTTCGAAATAGAGCCCAAGGCCCATGGCATCCGGAATGGTCAAAATGTCCGAAAAGAGAATGGCAGCATCCAGCGGGAAGCGGCGCAGCGGCTGCAGCGTGACTTCGCAGGCCAGCTCGGCGTTTTTGCACAGCGACATAAAATCACCCGCCTGCGCGCGCGTGGCTTTGTACTCTGGCAGATAGCGTCCCGCCTGGCGCATCATCCACACCGGGGTGACATCAACGGGCTGGCGCAGCAGCGCACGCAGATAACGATCGTTCTTCAGTTCGGTCATTTTTGCAGTTCCTTAAGCGTCATGGCCTCAGTGTAACACTACTCATACTCGGCCCGACACATCGCCACGGTATCTTCTATCAGCCGACGCGCTACGGTGCCCGGCGGAGGCAACAGCGGTAAATCATCATAGCGATACCAGTTCGCTTCCAGCAGTTCTTTCTGGTCGATAACAATTTCACCGCTGTCGTAATCGGCCATAAAGGCTGTCATCAACGACTGCGGGAACGGCCACGGCTGAGAGGTGACGTAGCGCAGGTTTTTGACCTTAATCCCGCTCTCCTCCATCACTTCGCGCGCCACCGCCTGTTCCAGCGTTTCGCCCACCTCGACGAAGCCGGCCAGCACGGTGTGAATGCCGTTGCGATGACGGGTGTGCTGCGCCAGCAGGATGGAATCCTCCCGGCGGATAGCGACGATAATGCACGGCGCAATCTGGGGATAGTAGCGTTCGCGGCAGTGGCTGCAGAGCATCGCCCACTCGGTTTTGCTCCGGTGCATGGTATGACCGCAGTAGCCGCAGTATTTATGCGAGCGGTAAAACTCCGCCAGCTGCACGCCGCGCCCCGCCAGCTGGAACAGACCCACGTCCAGATCCAGCACCTGGCGCACCGATCCCATATCCTGGCGGCGAGGCTGTTGGATCAACCACACCGCATCCCCCTGCCATTCGCCGATCTTCAGCGCAGGGAGTCCCACAAGATCGAACGCCTCTGCTGCGCCATAAGGGATCTCTCCGCCAGGAAGCCATAATTTTTGTTCGTGACTGACGATCCACCAACCCAGATCTGATTTTTCAATAATACGATCCATATCTATTGCACTACCTTCGCTTCACTGACATGTTGTTAGCATTGTGGTTACATTTTGGATAAGCAGATTCAATCCTAAACCTTGCGGAGTCGACCATGTTAAACCAGCTAGAGAGCCTGACTGAGCGCGTTAGAGGAAGTAACAAACTGGTGGATCGCTGGCTACACGTGCGCAAGCATCTACTCGTGGCTTATTACAATCTGGTCGGTATTAAGCCTGGCAAAGAATCGTTTATGCGACTGAATGAAAAATCGCTGGATGATTTTTGTCAGGGCCTGGTCGACTATCTGTCCGACGGCCATTTCAATATTTATGAACGCATTATCCGCGAAATGGAAGGGACAACGCCGTATTTAGCGGCCAGCAAACTCTATCCGCTGCTGGAAGCCAACACCCAGCAGATCATGGATTACTACGATTCCACGCTTGAGAACGCCATCGATCACGACAACTATCTTGAGTTCCAGCGGGCGCTTTCCGACCTTGGTGAAGCGCTGGAAGAGCGATTCACGCTGGAAGATAAGCTGATCGCCCTGGCCCTGGATAACGGCCTGGATGTCAGCCACGAAGATAACATCGTGCGCCCTGCTTGAGTTCTTAATCGTTAACGAGTAATTTACAACCATTCGCCCCTCTCACGAGGGGGATTTTTCTTGTCGGAGTGCCCAGTGTGAAAGCACGGGCTGAGACCGTTAATTCGGGATCCGCGGAACCTGATCAGGCTAATACCTGCGAAGGGAACAAGAGTCACACTGCTGTTGTATCGCCCCCGGGCGATCCTCTCTTGCTTCATCCGTCGTCTGACAAGCCATGTCCTTCACTTTTGGAATGAGCTATGTCTACTGCAAAACTGACCCGCCGCGAACAGCGCGCACAGGCCCAACGCTTCATTGATACCCTGGAAGGCACCGCTTTCCCGAACTCTAAACGCATCTACATTTCCGGCTCGCAGGCCGATATCCGCGTCCCGATGCGTGAAATCCAGCTTAGCCCGACGCTTATCGGCGGCAGCAAAGATAACCCGCAGTATGAAGACAACGAAGCCGTACCGGTGTATGACACCTCCGGCCCGTACGGCGATCCCTCTGTGACTATCAACGTCCAGCAGGGTCTGGCAAAGCTGCGCCAGCCGTGGATTGATGCACGTAACGACTGCGAAGAACTGAGCGTGCGTAGCTCTGCATATACCCAAGAACGCCTGGCCGACGACGGTCTGGACGAGCTGCGCTTCGCCGGGCTGCTGACGCCGAAACGCGCCAGAGCGGGCAAACGCGTGACCCAGCTGCACTATGCGCGTCAGGGGATCGTCACGCCGGAGATGGAGTTCATCGCCATCCGTGAAAACATGGGCCGTGAGCGCATCCGCAGCGAAATACTGCGCCACCAGCATCCGGGCGAGGGCTTTGGCGCTCGCCTGCCGGAGAACATCACGCCGGAGTTTGTGCGTGATGAAGTGGCCGCCGGCCGCGCGATTATCCCCGCCAACATCAACCACCCGGAATCCGAGCCGATGATTATCGGCCGCAACTTCCTGGTGAAGGTCAACGCTAACATCGGCAACTCGGCCGTTACCTCCTCCATCGAAGAAGAGGTGGAAAAGCTGGTCTGGTCAACGCGCTGGGGCGCGGACACGGTGATGGACCTCTCCACAGGCCGCTATATTCACGAAACCCGCGAGTGGATCCTGCGTAACAGCCCGGTCCCAATCGGCACCGTCCCGATTTATCAGGCGCTGGAGAAAGTGAGCGGCATTGCTGAAGACCTCACCTGGGAAGCCTTCCGCGACACGCTGCTGGAGCAGGCTGAACAGGGGGTAGATTACTTCACCATTCACGCGGGCGTACTGCTGCGCTACGTGCCGATGACGGCGAAACGCCTGACCGGTATTGTCTCGCGCGGCGGCTCCATCATGGCGAAGTGGTGCCTCTCGCATCACCAGGAAAACTTCCTCTACGAACACTTCCGCGAGATTTGCGAAATCTGTGCCGCGTACGATGTCTCTCTGTCGCTGGGCGACGGCCTGCGTCCGGGCTCCATTCGCGATGCCAACGATGAGGCGCAGTTTGCCGAGCTGCACACGCTGGGTGAACTGACCAAAATCGCCTGGGAGTATGACGTGCAGGTGATGATTGAAGGCCCGGGACACGTGCCGATGCAGATGATCCGCCGCAACATGACGGAAGAGCTGGAGCACTGCCACGAAGCGCCGTTCTATACCCTGGGGCCGCTGACCACCGATATTGCGCCAGGCTATGACCACTTCACGTCCGGGATTGGTGCGGCGATGATCGGCTGGTTCGGCTGCGCCATGCTCTGCTACGTGACGCCGAAAGAGCACCTCGGCCTGCCAAACAAAGAGGATGTAAAGCAGGGGCTGATTACCTACAAAATTGCCGCCCATGCCGCCGATCTGGCCAAAGGCCATCCGGGCGCGCAAATCCGCGATAACGCCATGTCGAAGGCGCGTTTTGAATTCCGCTGGGAAGACCAGTTCAACCTGGCGCTGGACCCGTTCACCGCCCGCGCCTATCACGATGAGACCCTGCCGCAGGAATCGGGCAAAGTCGCACACTTCTGCTCCATGTGCGGACCGAAATTCTGCTCGATGAAAATCAGCCAGGAGGTGCGCGACTACGCCGCCGCGCAAACCATTGAAGTGGGCATGGCGGACATGTCTGAAACCTTCCGCGCCAAAGGTGGCGAAATCTACCTCAAAAAAGAGGAGGCGTAATGTACCAGCCCGATTTCCCACCCGTTCCCTACCGTTTAGGACTCTATCCGGTGGTGGACAGCGTAGCGTGGATCGAACGTCTGCTGGAGGCAGGCGTTCGCACGATCCAGCTGCGCATCAAGGATAAACGCGATGACGAAGTGGAGGCTGATGTTATCGCCGCCATTGCGCTGGGGCGTCTATATAACGCCCGTCTATTTATCAACGACTACTGGCGACTGGCCGTTAAGCACCAGGCCTACGGCGTGCATCTGGGCCAGGAGGACTTAGAAACAACGGATCTGAGTGTTATCCGCGAAGCCGGATTACGGCTGGGGGTATCAACACACGATGACATGGAGATCGACGTGGCGCTGGCGGCCCGCCCCTCTTACATCGCGCTGGGCCACGTTTTCCCGACGCAGACCAAGCAGATGCCCTCCGCACCGCAGGGACTGACGCAGCTGGCGAGTCACGTCAAACGCCTTGCCGATTATCCCACCGTTGCTATCGGTGGGATTAGCCTGGAACGGGCTCCGTCCGTGCTGGAGACGGGCGTCGGCAGCATCGCCGTCGTCAGCGCCATCACCCAGGCCGCAGACTGGCAGTCTGCCACCCAACAGCTGTTACAGCTGGCAGGAGCTGGCGATGAACGATCGTGATTTTATGCGCTACAGCCGTCAGATCCTGCTGGAGGATATCGCCATCGACGGGCAGCAAAAGCTGCTTGCCAGCCGGGTGCTGATTGTCGGCCTGGGCGGATTAGGCGCGCCCGCGGCGCTCTATCTGGCAGGTGCCGGTATCGGCACGCTGGTGCTGGCCGACGATGACGACGTTCATCTCAGCAACCTGCAGCGACAAATCCTCTTTACCACCGGCGATATCAACCAGCCTAAAGCGCACATCACCCGGCAGCGGCTACACCAGCTTAATCCGGACATCGAGTTGGTTGCGCGACAGGAACGTCTTTGCGGCGAGAGCCTGCACCGTGAAGTCGCGCTTGCCGACGTGGTGCTGGACTGTACCGACAACATGGCGACGCGCCAGGCGATTAACGCCGCCTGCGTGGCAACTAACACGCCGCTTATCACCGCCAGCGCGGTAGGGTTCGGCGGGCAGATGATGGTCCTGACGCCACCGTGGGCGCAGGGCTGCTATCGCTGCCTGTGGTCGGATAATGCCGAGCCGGCGCGCAACTGCCGCACGGCGGGCATTCTTGGTCCGGTGGTCGGCGTGATGGGCACGATGCAGGCGCTGGAGGCCATCAAGCTGCTCAGCGGCATGGAGGCGGAACGCAATACGCTGCGGCTGTTTGATGCCCGCTCCAGCGGCTGGCGCCATCTGGCGTTACGCCGCGCCAGCCGTTGTCCGGTATGTGGAGGCCGCGATGCGCATTCTGTTTAACGATGAGCCGATGAGATGCGACGACGGGCTCACCGTTGCCGTACTGCTCGACAAGCTGCGCCAACTCAAGCCGGGAACGGCGCTGGCGCTCAATCAACAGATCCTGCCGCGCGAGCAGTGGGAACATCAGCAGGTCAACGAAGGCGACCAGATCCTGCTGTTTCAGGTTATCGCAGGGGGCTGAGATGTTACGTATTGCCGATAAAGTTTTTGACTCGCACTTGTTTACCGGAACCGGAAAATTCGCCTCGCCGCAGCTGATGGTGGATGCCATTCGTGAAAGCGGCAGCCAGCTGGTGACGCTGGCGCTCAAGCGCGTGGATCTGCGCCACCACAGCGACGCTATTCTGGCTCCCTTACTGGAAGCGGGCGTCACGCTGCTGCCCAATACCTCCGGCGCGAAAACCGCCGAAGAGGCGATTTTCGCCGCACAGCTGGCCCGGGAGGCGCTCGGCACGCGCTGGCTGAAGCTGGAAATACATCCGGATGCCCGCTGGCTGCTGCCTGACCCCATCGAAACACTGAAGGCCGCTGAAAAGCTGGTGCAGCAAGGGTTTACGGTCCTGCCTTACTGCGGCGCCGACCCGGTCCTGTGTAAACGGCTGGAAGAGGTCGGCTGCGCCGCCGTCATGCCGCTGGGAGCCCCCATCGGCTCCAACCAGGGGCTGGAAACCCGGGCGATGCTGGAGATCATCATCGAACAGGCCAACGTACCGGTGGTGGTGGATGCGGGTATTGGCGTGCCAAGCCATGCCGCGCAGGCGCTGGAGATGGGTGCCGACGCGGTGCTGGTGAACACGGCTATTGCGGTTGCCGACGATCCGGTCATGATGGCGCGTGCGTTCCGCATGGCCGTAGAGGCCGGCCTGCTGGCAAGGGAGTCTGGCCCGGGTTCGCGCAGTTTTCAGGCGCAGGCCACCAGCCCGCTGACCGGCTTTCTGGAGGCGATCTCATGAGCACGTTTACCGAGCGCTGGCGGGAGCTAAACTGGGACGACATTGCCCTGCGGATCAACAGCAAGACGGCTGCCGACGTGGAGCGCGCGCTGCATGCCCGTCATCTGACCCGCGAGGATCTGATGGCCCTGCTCTCCCCGGCGGCCAGCGCGTACCTCGAACCGATGGCCCAGCGAGCCCAGAGGCTTACCCGTCAGCGCTTTGGCAACACGGTGAGCTTCTACGTGCCGCTCTATCTCTCAAACCTGTGCGCCAATGACTGCACCTACTGCGGTTTCTCTATGAGCAACCGCATCAGGCGAAAAACGCTCGATGAGGATGAGATTGCCCACGAGTGTGCGGCCATACGTGAGATGGGCTTTGAGCATCTTCTGCTGGTTACGGGCGAACATCAGGGAAAGGTGGGAATGGACTATTTCCGTCAGCATCTTCCCGCCATTCGTCGTCAGTTTGCGTCTTTGCAGATGGAAGTGCAGCCCCTGTCACAGGACGAGTACGCGGAGCTAAAAACGCTCGGGCTGGACGGGGTGATGGTCTATCAGGAAACCTATCACGAGGCGACGTACGCCCGACACCACCTGAAGGGCAAGAAACAAGACTTCTTTTTCCGGCTGGAAACGCCGGACAGGCTGGGTCGCGCGGGGATCGACAAAATCGGTCTGGGCGCGCTGATCGGTCTCTCCGACAGCTGGCGGGTGGATTGTTACATGGTGGCGGAACATTTGCTGTGGCTTCAGCAGCACTACTGGCAGAGCCGTTATTCCATCTCTTTCCCCCGCCTGCGGCCTTGCGCGGGAGGGATTGAACCGGCCTCGCTGATGGATGAACGCCAGCTGGTACAGACCATCTGCGCGTTTCGCCTGCTGGCGCCGGAGGTTGAATTATCCCTCTCAACGCGTGAGTCCCCGGCGTTTCGCGATCGCGTGATCCCGCTTGCGATTAACAACGTCAGCGCCTTTTCCAAAACGCAGCCTGGCGGCTATGCCGACGATCGTCCGGAGCTGGAGCAGTTTGTCCCGCATGACGGACGGCGTCCGGAAGCGGTCGCCGCGGCCCTGACGGCACAGGGCCTTCAGCCCGTCTGGAAAGACTGGGACAGCTGGCTGGGAAGAGCCTCGCAATAACGTTGCAACGCACCGCAACGCGGTTAAAAATTGTCGAGGGACTACGGAAAGTCACCACCGGATGATTGCCAGCACTCATCCGGTTTTTTATTGTCACCGCGTTAGCAACGGATGCTGACCAGGGCGAAAAGCTTCTTCCTCGTTTCGCCCTGCCTCTGATTTATTTTATTGCACAAAAAGCGCCCGCTCGTTTGATAAGTATTTTCTTAGTGATTCTTAAGATAAATCATCCCATCAAAAATCGTGTTCCGTATAATTCACCGTTAACCGCAGGACAGCGACTATGCTGAGAGGATATCGGCAGACGAAAAGTATTCACCATCAGGAACGATGCACAGCCCATGGCACTTCACAGCAAAAAGCTCTCTTTTACCCGGCCAATCATGCTCAGCTTCGCGGGGATCCTCTGCAGTTTTGCGGTGATCGCGATCGCCGTGACGCTTTCACAGAGAAAGGATTTTCTTGAGGATTATCATAAAATTAATAGCAATTTCACGCATAACCTGGCGGTGAACTACACCGAATCTATCCTACGTGAAAACGACTATATCCTTGGCCGCTCTGCCATGTATTTTGCGCGCAACGACAGGTTAAACGAGACGCTCAACGTCAACCCGACCCAGGGGCTACAGATGATGATGCATCTGCAGAACCTGATGCCGACCGTATCCTCCATCTCGCTGGCCGACACGCAGGGGCATTATCTCCGCGCACCGGAAGTGCTCCCTACTGAGAAAAGTAAAACCTTCGATCCGCGGACGCGGCCATGGTTTGTCGCCCAGGCGGAAGCCAGCATCTTCAGCCACTATACCCGTCCCTACATGGACTACTTTACCGGTCATCCAACGGTCACGCTTTATAAGCCTTTGATTTCTCCTGAAGGCAGACTGAAGGGAACGATCGCGTTTCATCTTGATTTGACGTCAATGGGCTACACCCTGCGTCAGATGGTGGCGCCCGTTCAGGGGGAATTCTTTGTCGTCGAACGCGATGGCGCCGTCGTGCTGCACCCTGATACAGGCGCGCTCTTCAAACAGTACGTGAGCGAAGCGCTGATGGACAAAATGACCAGCGGTGAAGGCCATTTTTACGACAACAAAAGCAACGCCTGGTATTACTACTACTCGTTTACCAACCCGGACTGGTTTGTTATTTACCGGGTATCGGGTGAGACGCTCACCGATATTACCCGCCACGAAACGACGATCGTTGGCTGGGGGTTCGCGCTGGCGGCCATCATCATCATCCTCTTCGGCCTATACCTCCGCCACGCCTCGCGTAGCGTGCTGATGCACATTATCAACGCCATCAAAACCGGCGAAGTCAGCGAAGCTCCGCGTCTGGAAGCGATGCTGAGCCACACCATTCAGTCCAATAAAGAGCGCGAGATGGCGTATGTGCGCCAGGCAACGCACGATGCGCTGACGGGCTGTAAAAACCGTCGCGCGTTCGATAGCGACGTTGCAGAGCTGATGAATACCCAGCAGCCTTTCGCGATGGCGCTGGTGGATATTGATAACTTCAAATCGATTAACGATACGCTGGGCCACCTGACCGGTGATATCGTCCTGCGCAACGTCGCCCGCGAAGGGATCCAGATAATGCAGCCACATCACGTCTCGGTTTACCGCTACGGTGGAGAAGAGTTCGCGGTGGTCTTCCTGGCTGAGCAGATACCCTCCGCGCTTTCATTGCTGGAAGCGTGGCGTACCGCCGTTGAAAAACGCGTCTGGCGTGAAGAGAACCTGCGGGTGACGTTCAGCGGCGGTCTTGGAGAGTGGCATTTCGAACCGCTGGAGCAGTTTGTAGGAAGCGTTGATAACGCCCTCTACAGCGCGAAGCAGCAGGGAAAAAACCGCATTATTCGCACGTCTATCAGCTAATTCCCCCTCTTTCACCCTGCCCGTTTCGACGGGCCGGGCACACACCAATACAAAATTGTAACCGGTTTCAGAAAATCATCGGTTTCTTTGTGATGCCTGACACACAATCGCGGTAAAGCGGTTGTTGAAGCGTTCTGCACGGGATAATTATCAGTAAACACATGTAGATCGAGGCTGATTATGAAGAACATCGTTTTATGCTGTGCCGCGGGAATGTCAACCAGCATGCTGGTTCAACGTATGAAAGACGCCGCACAGAAAAAAGGGGTTGAAGTCACCATTAAAGCCGTTCCGGTTGCGGAGTTTAAAGACAACATCGCGACGGCCGACATCGTATTGCTGGGGCCACAGGTTAAATACGAGCAGGCGAAACTGCAGGCACAGGCCGACCCGCTGGGTAAAAAGGTCGCGGTGATCGACATGATGGATTACGGCATGATGAAAGGCGATGCCGTACTGGAAAAAGCGCTTAAACTTCTGGAGTGACCCGTGGAAGATTTAGAAACAACGATCATGGAACTGCTGGTCAACGCGGGTGCGGCGCGCAGCGCTGCCCTCACCGCGTTACAGCTGGCGCGTAAAGGTGACTTTACCGAAGCCGAAAAGGCGATGGAAGAGTCGCGCGAATACGTGAAGCATGCCCACACTATACAGACGCAGCTCATTGGACTTGATGAAGGCACCGGGAAACTTCCGGTTAACCTGATTACCGTCCACTCTCAGGATCACCTGATGAATGCGATGGTCATTCAGGACCTGGCGGGCGACATGATTGAGCTGTATCGTCGGCTGCCGCTGATTAACTGATAAAACGCAGATGTAAAAAAACCCGCCGAGGCGGGTTTTTTATTAGCGGACTCAACGATTACTCGTTGTCGGAACCACCCAGACCTGCGTTCAGCAGTTCTGCCAGGCTCGCGGATGCATCTTCAGCAGTCACCTGCGGTGCAGCTGGCAGTTCGCCTGCAGCACGACGACGCATACGATCCTGGTGGTACGCATAACCGGTACCCGCCGGGATCAGACGACCCACGATGACGTTCTCTTTCAGGCCGCGCAGTTCATCACGTTTACCTGCAACAGCGGCTTCGGTCAGGACACGCGTGGTTTCCTGGAACGATGCTGCAGAGATGAAGGACTCGGTTGCCAGAGACGCTTTGGTGATACCCAGCAGATCGCGCGAGAAGGTCGCACCGATTTTGCCGTTCGCTTCCAGTTCGCGGTTAGCGATCTTGACGCGAGAGTATTCAACCTGTTCGCCTTCCAGGAACTCGGAGCTGCCCGCGTTTTCGATGGTTGCTTTACGCAGCATCTGACGAACGATAACTTCAATGTGCTTGTCGTTAATCTTAACGCCCTGCAGACGGTATACGTCCTGTACTTCGTTGGTGATGTAACGCGTTACCGCGTGTACGCCACGAAGACGCAGAATGTCGTGCGGTGCTTCTGGACCATCGGAAACCACGTCACCACGTTCTACACGTTCACCTTCGAACACGTTGAGCTGACGCCACTTAGGAATCATCTCTTCGTACGGCTCGCTGCCATCTACTGGGGTGATAACCAGACGGCGTTTGCCTTTGGTCTCTTTACCGAAGGAGATGATACCGCTGATTTCAGCCAGGATTGCAGGCTCTTTCGGACGACGTGCTTCGAACAGGTCAGCAACGCGTGGCAGACCACCGGTGATGTCCTTGGTACCGCTGGATTCCTGTGGAATACGCGCCAGAGCATCACCCGCACCGATCTGAATGCCATCTTCCAGCTGGACGATCGCTTTACCCGGCAGGAAGTACTGCGCAGGCATGTCGGTACCCGGGATCAGAACGTCGTTACCCTGAGCATCAACGATTTTCAGTGCAGGACGCAGGTCTTTACCACCCGCAGTACGCTCTGCAGAATCCAGAACCACCAGAGAAGACAGACCGGTCAGCTCGTCGGTCTGACGAGTAATGGTCTGGCCGTCAATCATGTCAGTGAAGCGGATGAAACCACTCACTTCGGTGATAACCGGCATGGTGTGTGGATCCCAGTTTGCTACGGTTTCACCGCCGGCAACCTGCTCGCCATCACCTTTCGCCATAACAGCACCGTAAGGCACTTTATAGCTCTCTTTGGTACGACCGAATTCGTCGATCAGCTTCAGCTCGGTGTTACGAGAGGTCACAACCAGCTTGCCAGCGGAGTTAACAACAGACTTCGCGTTGCTGAGCTTGATGCTACCTTTGTTTTTCACCTGGATGCTGGATTCAGCAGCCGCACGAGATGCCGCACCACCGATGTGGAACGTACGCATCGTCAGCTGTGTACCCGGCTCACCGATGGACTGTGCCGCGATAACGCCGATAGCTTCACCTTTGTTGATGATGTGGCCACGCGCCAGGTCACGACCATAGCAGTGCGCACATACACCAAAGTCGGTGTCACAAGATACAACGGAACGTACTTTTACGGAGTCAACAGAGTTCGCTTCCAGCAGGTCACACCAGTGCTCGTGCAGCAGCGTGTTGCGTGGAACCAGAATGTCTGCAGTACCCGGCTTCAGAATGTCTTCCGCGGTAACACGACCCAGTACGCGATCGCGCAGTGGCTCTTTAACATCACCACCCTCGATAACCGGAGTCATGGTGATACCTTCGAGGGTGCCACAATCGTCTTCGGTCACAACCAGATCCTGCGCAACGTCAACCAGACGACGCGTCAGATAACCGGAGTTCGCTGTCTTCAGTGCGGTATCCGCCAGACCTTTACGCGCACCGTGCGTGGAGATGAAGTACTGGAGTACGTTCAGACCTTCACGGAAGTTCGCGGTGATTGGCGTTTCGATGATGGAGCCATCTGGCTTCGCCATCAGACCACGCATACCTGCCAGCTGACGAATCTGTGCTGCGGAACCACGCGCACCGGAGTCGGCCATCATGTAGATGCTGTTGAAGGAAACCTGCTGCTCTTCTACGCCGTCACGGTTAATCACGGTTTCGGTCTGCAGGTTATCCATCATCGCTTTGGATACACGATCGTTCGCCGCTGCCCAGATATCGATAACTTTGTTATAGCGTTCGCCCGCGGTAACCAGACCAGACTGGAACTGCTCCTGGATCTCAGCAACTTCGGCTTCCGCTTCAGAGATGATCTCGTGTTTCTTCTCTGGGATGACCATGTCATCGATACCAACAGATGCACCTGAACGCGCTGCATAAGCAAAGCCGGTGTACATTGTCTGGTCAGCGAAGATAACGGTCGGCTTCAGGCCCAGAATGCGGTAACAGGTGTTCAGCATTTTGGAGATAGCTTTCTTGCCCAGCGCCTGGTTGACGATGGAGAAAGGCAGACCTTTCGGTACGATCATCCACAGAATGGCACGGCCAACGGTCGTGTCTTTCAGGCTGGTTTTCGCAACGAATTCGCCGTTAGCGTCTTTTTCGTATTCGGTGATACGCACTTTAACGCGCGCATGCAGAGAGGCCAGGCCAGCGCGATAAATACGCTCAGCTTCTTTCGGGCCAGTCAGCACCATGCCTTCGCCTTTGGCGTTAACACAGTCACGGGTCATGTAGTACAGACCCAATACAACGTCCTGAGAAGGAACGATAATTGGTTCACCGTTCGCTGGAGACAGGATGTTGTTGGTAGACATCATCAGCGCACGCGCTTCGAGCTGGGCTTCCAGCGTCAGCGGTACGTGAACAGCCATCTGGTCACCATCGAAGTCGGCGTTATATGCCGCACAAACCAGCGGGTGCAGCTGGATAGCTTTACCTTCGATCAGGACTGGCTCAAATGCCTGGATACCCAGACGGTGCAGGGTTGGTGCACGGTTCAGCAGTACCGGGTGTTCGCGGATAACTTCGTCCAGGATATCCCAAACGACAGCTTCTTCACGCTCAACCATTTTCTTAGCGGCTTTGATGGTGGTGGCGAGGCCACGCAGTTCCAGCTTGCCGTAGATGAACGGTTTGAACAGCTCCAGTGCCATTTTCTTCGGCAGACCGCACTGATGCAGACGCAGGTATGGACCTACGGTGATTACAGAACGACCGGAGTAGTCAACACGCTTACCGAGCAGGTTCTGACGGAAACGACCCTGCTTACCTTTGATCATGTCGGCCAAAGATTTCAGAGGACGTTTGTTAGAACCGGTGATCGCACGACCGCGACGACCGTTATCCAGCAGGGCATCTACCGCTTCCTGCAGCATACGTTTTTCGTTGCGTACGATGATGTCCGGCGCAGCCAGATCCAGCAGGCGTTTCAGACGGTTGTTACGGTTGATAACGCGACGATACAGATCGTTCAGATCGGACGTTGCGAAACGACCACCATCCAGCGGAACCAGCGGGCGCAGATCTGGCGGCAGAACCGGCAGAACGGTCAGGATCATCCACTCTGGTTTGTTACCAGACTGAACGAACGCTTCCAGCAGTTTGATACGCTTGGTCAGCTTTTTACGCTTGGTTTCGGAGTTGGTTTCGTTCAGCTCTTCACGCAGCTGCTCGCACTCTTGCTCCAGGTCCATGCTCTTCAGCAGGGCCTGAATAGCTTCCGCACCCATCTTCGCGTCGAATTCGTCACCGAACTCTTCCAGCGCGTCCAGATACTGCTCTTCAGTCAGGATCTGGTGACGTTCCAGGTTCGTCATCCCGCCTTCGATAACTACATAAGATTCGAAGTACAGAACACGTTCGATATCGCGCAGCGGCATATCCAGCAGCAGACCGATACGGGACGGCAGAGATTTCAGGAACCAGATGTGAGCGGTCGGAGACGCCAGCTCGATGTGGCCCATGCGCTCACGACGCACTTTGGTCTGGGTCACTTCAACGCCGCACTTCTCACAGATCACACCACGGTGTTTCAGGCGCTTGTACTTACCGCACAGGCACTCGTAATCTTTTACTGGCCCGAAAATACGTGCACAGAAAAGGCCGTCACGCTCAGGTTTGAACGTACGGTAGTTGATGGTTTCCGGCTTTTTAACTTCACCGAAAGACCATGAACGGATCATGTCTGGCGAAGCCAGAGCAATTTTGATCGCATCAAACTCTTCGGTTTTAGTCTGCGCTTTCAGAAACTTTAATAAATCTTTCACGGATTTGCTCCCGTCGGAGTTAGCACAATCTGGTGCCGGGGGTTAACCCGGCACCAGTGACCTGTTTGAGCGAGAATTACTCGTCTTCCAGTTCGATGTTGATACCCAGCGAACGAATCTCTTTCAACAGTACGTTGAAGGATTCAGGCATGCCCGGTTCCATTTGATGGTTGCCGTCCACGATGTTCTTATACATCTTGGTACGACCGTTCACGTCATCAGACTTAACGGTGAGCATTTCCTGCAGGGTGTATGCCGCGCCGTATGCTTCCAGCGCCCACACTTCCATCTCCCCGAAGCGCTGACCACCGAACTGTGCCTTACCACCCAGCGGCTGCTGAGTAACCAGGCTGTAAGAACCGGTAGAACGAGCGTGCATCTTATCGTCGACCAGGTGGTTCAGTTTCAGCATGTACATGTAACCTACGGTTACCGGACGCTCGAACTGTTCACCGGTACGACCGTCAAACAGCGTAATCTGACCAGACGTTGGCAGACCACCCAGTTGCAGCAGCTCTTTAATTTCAGCTTCTTTCGCACCATCGAATACTGGCGTTGCGATTGGCATACCTTTTTTCAGGTTCTCAGCCAGGCGCAGCACTTCTTCATCGCTGAAGGTGTTCAGGTCGACTTTCTGACGCACATCGGTACCCAGATCGTAGGCACGCTGGATGAATTCGCGCAGTTTCGCGACTTCTTCCTGCTGCTTCAGCATGGCGTTAATCTTGTCGCCGATACCTTTCGCAGCCATACCCAGGTGGGTTTCCAGAATCTGACCGATGTTCATACGAGACGGTACGCCCAGTGGGTTCAGTACGATATCTACCGGCGTACCGTTAGCATCGTGCGGCATATCTTCGATCGGGTTGATCTTAGAGATAACACCCTTGTTACCGTGACGACCTGCCATCTTATCACCAGGCTGGATCTGACGTTTAACAGCCAGATACACCTTAACAATCTTCAGCACGCCTGGTGCCAGATCGTCGCCCTGAGTGATTTTACGGCGTTTCGCTTCGAGTTTTTTCTCGAACTCGTGTTTCAGTTCGTCATACTGCTCAGCCAGTTGTTCCAGCTGATTCTGTTTCTCTTCGTCGGTCAGGCCCAGTTCCAGCCAGCGATCGCGTGGCAGTTTGTCGAGCTTCTCAGCTTCAACGCCACCGGCAACCAGCACCGCATAGATACGGCTGAACAGACCCGCTTCGAGGATCTGCAGTTCTTCAGACAGGTCTTTCTTAGCCTGTTTGAGCTGCATCTCTTCGATTTCCAGCGCACGTTTATCTTTTTCAACGCCGTCACGGGTGAAGACCTGAACGTCGATAACCGTACCGGAAACACCGTTTGGTACGCGCAGAGAAGAGTCTTTAACGTCAGACGCTTTCTCACCGAAGATGGCACGCAGCAGTTTTTCTTCTGGCGTCAGCTGGGTTTCACCTTTCGGTGTAACCTTACCAACCAGAATGTCGCCGCCGGTCACTTCCGCACCGATGTAAACGATACCGGATTCATCCAGTTTGGAGAGCGCAGCTTCACCCACGTTAGGGATGTCAGCGGTGATCTCCTCTGGCCCCAGCTTGGTGTCACGGGACACACATGCCAGTTCCTGAATGTGGATGGTGGTGAAACGATCTTCCTGAACCACACGCTCGGAGACGAGGATGGAGTCTTCGAAGTTGTAACCGTTCCACGGCATGAACGCTACGCGCATGTTCTGACCGAGCGCCAGTTCACCGAGGTCGGTGGACGGACCGTCTGCCAGCACGTCGCCGCGCTCAACTGGCTCACCCAGAGACACACATGGCATCTGGTTGATACAGGTGTTCTGGTTAGAACGGGTGTATTTGGTCAGGTTATAAATGTCGATACCTGCTTCGCCCGGGTACATCTCGTCTTCGTTAACTTTGATAACGATACGGGAGGCATCCACGTACTGAACAGTACCGCCACGTTTAGCAACCGCAGTAACACCGGAGTCAACGGCAACAGCACGTTCCATACCGGTACCAACCAGCGGCTTATCAGCGCGCAGAGTTGGAACGGCCTGACGTTGCATGTTCGCACCCATCAATGCACGGTTGGCGTCATCGTGTTCCAGGAACGGGATCAGGGACGCACCGACGGATACCACCTGCTGGGTGGAAACGTCCATGTAGTCAACCTGATCGCGGCTGAACAAGCTTGATTCGCCTTTGCTACGGCAGGTAACCAGATCTTCTACAAAGTGGCCTTCGTCATCCAGGTTGGAGTTCGCCTGAGCGATAACGTAGTTGCCTTCTTCGATAGCAGACAGGTAATGAATTTCGTCGGTTACAACACCGTCAGTCACTTTACGATACGGGGTCTCGAGGAAGCCGTATTCGTTTGTCTGTGCGTACACGGACAGGGAGTTGATCAGACCGATGTTTGGACCTTCAGGCGTTTCGATAGGACATACGCGACCGTAGTGCGTCGGGTGTACGTCTCGAACTTCGAAGCCTGCACGTTCACGGGTCAGACCGCCTGGGCCGAGTGCAGAGATACGACGTTTGTGCGTAATCTCAGACAGCGGGTTGTTCTGGTCCATGAACTGAGACAGCTGGCTGGAACCGAAGAACTCTTTCACTGCTGCAGAAATCGGCTTGGCGTTGATCATATCCTGAGGCATCAGGGTATCCAGATCGCCCAGAGACAGACGCTCTTTCACCGCACGCTCTACACGTACCAGGCCAACGCGGAACTGGTTTTCCGCCATTTCGCCTACGGAACGGATACGACGGTTACCGAGGTGGTCGATATCGTCCACTTCGCCTTTACCGTTACGGATATCGATGAGCTTCTTCATCACTTCGATGATGTCGTCTTTGCTCAGGATACCGGAACCTTCGATCTCATCACGCAGCAGAGAACGGTTGAACTTCATACGACCAACCGCAGACAGATCGTAGCGGTCTTCAGAGAAGAACAGGTTCTCGAACAGGCTTTCAGCCGCTTCGCGAGTCGGTGGCTCACCAGGACGCATCATGCGGTAGATTTCAACCAGCGCACTCAGACGATCGGTCGTTGGGTCGACGCGGATAGTCTCAGAGATATAAGGACCGTGGTCCAGATCGTTGGTGAACAGCGTTTCGATACGTTTGTGGCCAGACTGGCTCAGCTTAGCCAGCAGATCCAGGCTCAGTTCCATGTTCGCCGGGCAGATCAGCTCGCCAGTTGATTCATCAACGTAATCTTTCGCGGCTACTTTTCCTGCAATGTATTCAACCGGAACTTCGATGTGTTTGATATCATCTTTTTCCAGCTGACGGATGTGACGCGCAGTGATACGGCGACCTTTTTCCACATACACTTTGCCGTCGGCTTCGATGTCGAACGACGCGGTCTCACCACGCAGACGTTCCGGCACCAGCTCCATCTGCAGCTTGTTGTCGCGGATTTCAAAGATCACTTTCTCAAAGAACAGATCCAGGATCTGCTCAGTGGTATATTGCAGCGCACGCAGAATGATGGTTGCAGGCAGTTTGCGACGACGGTCGATACGGACAAACAGGTTGTCTTTTGGATCGAACTCGAAGTCCAGCCATGAACCACGGTAAGGAATGATGCGCGCGTTATACAGTACTTTACCGGAAGAGTGTGTTTTACCTTTATCGCTGTCGAAGAAGACGCCCGGGCTACGATGCAGCTGGGAAACGATAACACGCTCAGTACCGTTGATAACGAAAGTACCGTTGTCTGTCATGAGTGGAATTTCACCCATGTAGACTTCTTGTTCTTTAATGTCTTTTACGGTGCCTTCTGGCGCTTCGCGCTCGTAGATCACCAGACGCAGTTTTACGCGCAGCGGTGCGGAATAGGTCACGCCACGGATCTGACATTCCTGAACGTCAAACACCGGCTCGCCAAGGCGATAGCTGACGTACTGCAGCTCGGAATTACCGCTGTAGCTCTGAATCGGGAACACGGAACGGAAGGCTGCTTCCAGACCGTACTGCCCTTCAGGATCTTGCTCGATAAACTTCTGGAACGAGTCAAGCTGGATAGAAAGGAGATATGGAATGTCCAGAACTTGTGGACGTTTACCAAAATCCTTACGAATACGTTTTTTCTCGGTATAGGAGTAAACCATAGGGTTCCTCAGCTCGCTGACAAGTCGACCCATCTGTCCGACGAAGGGACAGTTTGTGCAACACCATTTTGTGGACCGGAAAATTGAATACTTTCCGCAATACCTGTTGCTATCACGCTTAAACCATTTCGTCGCGATTTACACAGAGCGAGCACCCTGTCGCAATATATTAAGTCGTCGATAGAAACATGCATTGTCAGGACAATCAGCAGTCAAACAGTGTGAAATGCTACTGATGCCTTACAGCGCAAAAAGGCTGGTGACTAAAAAGTCACCAGCCATCAGCCTAATGACTTAGGCTGCAACCAGAAAAGTTGGCTTATTTAACTTCAACTTCAGCGCCAGCTTCTTCCAGAGATTTTTTCAGTGCTTCTGCGTCGTCTTTGCTCACGCCTTCTTTCAGCGCAGCTGGAGCAGATTCTACCAGGTCTTTAGCTTCTTTCAGACCCAGGCCAGTTGCGCCACGTACTGCTTTGATAACAGCAACTTTGTTAGCGCCAGCAGCTTTCAGAATTACGTCGAATTCAGTTTTTTCTTCAGCAGCTTCAGCCGGGCCAGCAGCTACAGCTACAGCAGCAGCAGCAGAAACACCGAATTTTTCTTCCATTGCAGAAATCAGTTCTACAACGTCCATTACGGACATAGCTGCAACTGCTTCAATGATTTGATCTTTAGTGATAGACATTTAAATTGTTCCTGAAAATCAGAATAAGTTTATACGTAAGCGAATGCTTTATAAAGATAACTGCGATTAAGCAGCTTCTTTCGCATCGCGAACAGCAGCCAGAGTGCGAACCAGTTTGCCAGCCGAAGCTTCTTTCATGGTTGCCATCAGGCGTGCAATTGCTTCTTCGTAGGTCGGCAGGGTTGCCAGGCGATCGATTTGCGATGCCGGGATCAACTCACCTTCAAAGGCTGCAGCTTTGACCTCAAATTTTGCATTCGCTTTCGCGAACTCTTTGAACAGACGAGCGGCAGCGCCCGGGTGTTCCATAGAGTATGCAATCAGGGTCGGACCAACAAACGTGTCTTTCAGGCACTCGAACTGAGTACCTTCAACTACGCGACGCAGCAGGGTGTTACGAACAACACGCATGTATACGCCAGCTTCACGACCTGCTTTACGCAGTTCAGTCATTTTGTCTACAGTAACGCCACGGGAATCCGCAACTACTGCAGACAGCGCGCCTTTGGCTACTTCGCTGACTTCAGCAACAATCGCTTGTTTGTCTTGAAGATTTAAAGCCATTAGCTTTGCTCCTGGATGTTTGCCGGAACTCATGCTCCGGAACTCACTTCACTCAACCCAACGGGAAGAGCGTCTTAATACGGTGAGCAGAAACAAGCCAGAGTATCCAAAAATAATCTTAGCGTTCTGTCACCGTCTACGCAGGGGATTAAGTCTCTTGCGAAACACCTGCGGTCTTCGACGGAGGCCTGGATTAGGCCAGGCTCCAACGAACAAATCTTTTAGCCGCTAACTTTTGTTAGCAAACGTGGGGGTAAGATTGTAGACAAAATCACCGCCCACGTAAAGGCATTAGTTTGCAGCAGCGCTCAGGCCAGCCTGGTCAACTGCAACACCTGCACCCATGGTGGTGGAGATGCTAACTTTCTTGATGTACACGCCTTTCGCCTGAGTTGGTTTTGCTTTTTTCAGCGCAACCAGCAGAGCTTCCAGGTTTTCTTTCAGTTTGTCAGCGTCAAAGTCCACTTTACCGATGGTGGTGTGGATGATGCCGTTTTTGTCGTTACGATAACGAACCTGACCTGCTTTAGCGTTCTTAACCGCTTCAGCAACGTTAGGCGTTACAGTACCTACTTTCGGGTTAGGCATCAGGCCGCGTGGACCCAGAACCTGGCCCAGCTGGCCAACAACGCGCATTGCATCTGGAGAAGCAATAACAACGTCAAAGTTCATTTCGCCTTTCTTGATCTGATCAGCCAGATCTTCCATACCTACCAGTTCAGCGCCGGCAGCTTTAGCAGCTTCAGCGTTTGCACCCTGAGCAAATACAGCTACGCGAACGGAACGGCCAGTACCGTGTGGCAGTACAGTTGCGCCACGAACGTTCTGATCGGATTTACGCGCGTCGATGCCGAGGTTAACGGCAACGTCAACGCTTTCAACGAACTTAGCAGTTGCCAGTTCTTTCAGCAGAGCGATAGCTTCGTTGATGTCGTACTGTTTGGTCGCATCAACTTTGTCACGGATCACGGACATGCGCTTGGTCAGTTTAGCCATTTCTTAGTCCTCCACTACCAGGCCCATGGAACGTGCAGTACCTTCGATTGAGCGAGTCATCGCTTCAATGTCGGCACCAGTCATGTCGGCAGCTTTGGTCTGCGCGATTTCCTGCAGCTGAGCGCGGGAAATTTTACCCACTTTGTCTTTGTTCGGTTTACCGGAACCAGACTTGATACCAGCCGCTTTCTTCAGCAGAACTGCTGCTGGAGGGGTTTTGGTAACGAAAGTGAAAGAACGGTCAGCGTAAACAGTGATTACGACTGGGATTGGCAGACCTTTTTCCAGGGATTCAGTTTTTGCGTTGAACGCTTTACAGAATTCCATGATGTTCACACCCTGCTGACCCAGAGCTGGACCAACTGGTGGACTTGGGTTCGCCATACCAGCTGCAACCTGCAGCTTGACGTAGGCTTGTACTTTCTTAGCCATTCTAAAATCCTCTGATTGGGTAATAGCGCCTCAGGAAGGCTCCCCGTGAATAAAATTCGTTTTACGGGCCGGGCCCATAAAAACAAAAGGCGCGAAATTGTATTCCAATCTCGCGCCTTGTGCAACGATTAAATCGTCGCTTTTTTGATCGCTGCTTAGGCTTTTTCTACCTGAGCAAAGTCCAGTTCTACCGGGGTCGCACGACCGAAGATAGAAACAGAAACTTTCAGGCGGGACTTCTCGTAGTCCACTTCTTCAACCACACCGTTAAAGTCAGCAAACGGACCGTCGCTAACACGAACCATCTCACCCGGTTCAAACAGCGTTTTCGGACGCGGCTTATCACCCACCTGCTGCAGGCGGTTCATAATCGCATCAACTTCTTTGTCGCTGATTGGCGCCGGACGGTCAGACGTGCCGCCGATAAAGCCCATCACGCGCGGTACGCTGCGCACCAGGTGCCAGCTCGCGTCGTTCATCACCATCTGAACCAGCACGTAACCCGGGAAGAATTTGCGCTCGCTTTTGCGACGCTGGCCGCCACGGATCTCGACCACTTCTTCGGTCGGGACCATAACTTCGCCAAACAACTCTTCCATATTATGTAATTTGATATGCTCACGCAGCGACGTTGCTACGCGGCCTTCAAAACCGGAAAACGCCTGAACGACGTACCAACGCTTTTTAGGGGCTTCAGACATCTTAGAACCTCAGGCCAGTGATAAAGGAAACCAGGCGAACCAGAATACCATCCAGTCCCCACAGGATCAGTGACATTACCGCAGTCACAGCAGCCACAATCAGAGTGGTGTGCAGTGTTTCCTGGCGAGTTGGCCAAATCACCTTGCGGACTTCGGTACGCGCTTCACGTGCAAAAGCAACGGTTGCCTTACCTTTAGTCGTTAACAGCGCGACACCGCCCGCTGCAGCAATCAGAATCACCACTGCCAGCGCGCGGAGCGGCAGCATCATGTCACGATAAAGATAGTTGCCAACGATTGCCACAATCAGCAGCACGGCAACAGCGACCCACTTCATCGCTTCCAGGCCGCGCCCGCTCCCTTGAGCTTCGGTATTCGCACTCATAAACCAACCTGTCAGAAGAATTCTACAAATAATTTCACCCCGCGATTGCGAGGCGACCAAATCGATACGCTTAATCCCTTTACGGATTATACGCTCTCTGCAGAGCCTGTCTCAGCAATGATTATGACAAAAATAATCACTGATGAGCCAGGTTCTGATGTGAAAGCGTGCAAAAAGGGCATCAAATGATGCCCTTTTCATGCGCATTGCGTCAAATGTTATCAGCAATTAGCCGAGAACTTTAGCAACCACGCCAGCACCAACGGTACGACCACCTTCACGGATTGCGAAACGCAGACCGTCGTCCATCGCGATTGGGTGGATCAGAGTCACAACCATCTTGATGTTGTCGCCTGGCATTACCATCTCAACGCCTTCTGGCAGTTCGATGGTACCGGTCACGTCAGTTGTACGGAAGTAGAACTGTGGACGGTAGCCTTTGAAGAACGGAGTATGACGGCCGCCTTCGTCTTTGGACAGGATGTACACTTCAGATTCGAACTTGGTGTGTGGCTTGATTGAGCCTGGCTTCGCCAGTACCTGACCACGTTCGATTTCTTCACGTTTGATACCACGCAGCAGAACACCAACGTTCTCACCAGCACGGCCTTCATCCAGCAGTTTGCGGAACATTTCAACGCCAGTACAGGTAGACTTCGCAGTCTCTTTGATACCAACGATTTCAACTTCTTCACCAACTTTGATGATACCGCGCTCTACACGACCGGTAACAACGGTACCACGACCGGAGATGGAGAATACGTCTTCGATTGGCAGCAGGAATGGCTTATCAATCGCACGCTCTGGTTCTGGGATGTAAGAATCCAGGAAGCCAGCCAGTTCGATGATTTTCGCTTCCCACTCTGCATCGCCTTCCAGCGCTTTCAGAGCAGAACCACGAACGATTGGGGTATCGTCGCCTGGGAAGTCGTACTGAGACAGCAGTTCACGAACTTCCATCTCTACCAGTTCCAGCAGCTCTTCGTCATCAACCATGTCGCATTTGTTCAGGAACACGATGATGAAAGGAACGCCTACCTGACGACCCAGCAGGATGTGCTCACGAGTCTGAGGCATTGGGCCGTCAGTCGCAGCAACAACCAGGATCGCGCCGTCCATCTGCGCAGCACCGGTGATCATGTTTTTAACATAGTCGGCGTGGCCTGGGCAGTCTACGTGTGCGTAGTGGCGAGTCGGGGTGTCGTATTCAACGTGGGAAGTGTTGATGGTGATACCACGAGCTTTTTCTTCTGGTGCGTTATCGATCTGGTCGAATGCACGAGCAGAACCACCGTAGGTTTTTGCCAGAACGGTAGTGATTGCAGCGGTCAGCGTTGTTTTACCATGGTCAACGTGGCCGATAGTACCGACGTTAACGTGCGGTTTTGTACGTTCAAACTTTTCTTTAGACATCGATTGTCCCTCTAAGACACGGATAAATCGGTGATATCACCACATCAACCAGGCGAAATGCCTGAATTGTTGAATACAGTAAAATTGAAACAGAGAGAAACGGGAAGGAGAAGTGAAGTGGTGCTGATACCCAGAGTCGAACTGGGGACCTCACCCTTACCAAGGGTGCGCTCTACCAACTGAGCCATATCAGCACGTATTGGAGCGGGCAGCGGGAATCGAACCCGCATCATCAGCTTGGAAGGCTGAGGTAATAGCCATTATACGATGCCCGCATCCTGAAACTCGGCTACCCAGTTCTTTCTGTAACAAAAAAAGAGATTTCTCTCTTTTTCAGTTTGAGCTGGCTAATTTTTCCAACCAGCTCCGGCGGCATTTACGCTGCCAGAAAGTGGTGGTGGGGGAAGGATTCGAACCTTCGAAGTCTGTGACGGCAGATTTACAGTCTGCTCCCTTTGGCCGCTCGGGAACCCCACCGGACTTGATGGTGCCGACTACCGGAATCGAACTGGTGACCTACTGATTACAAGTCAGTTGCTCTACCTACTGAGCTAAGTCGGCATCAAGTAGCGCGCATTCTATGGATACCTGCGCAGTCATGCAACTAAAAAATTGCATAAAACGTTCTTTCGCTCACATTTTATGCGAACAACGTGCCAGGCGCTGTAAAAGTAGTCATTCACGGTCAAATATTCAACATATTAGCGTGATTTGCATCGTATACACCGTAGCGTGACGGCTTCCGCGTAACGCAGCGCTATCCATCTTTTTTCTTATTATTCCCGTCATCTGGTGTTAACCTCCTGCCCATTGTCCAAAATTAACTGTGTGATGAGCCACGATCCGGCAGTGTGATGCTGGCTCACTGAAGCATGCTTATGAGCAAAAAAGAGCAAACGTTAATGACGCCTTATCTTCACTTTAACCGCAGCCAGTGGGCTGCCCTGCGTGATTCCGTCCCTATGACGCTGACGGAAGGTGAAATCGCACGGTTAAAAGGGATAAACGAAGATCTGTCCCTGGAAGAGGTGGCAGAGATTTATCTCCCCCTCTCTCGCTTGCTTAACTTCTATATCAGCTCTAACCTGCGCCGTCAGGCTGTGCTGGAGCAGTTCCTCGGGACGAACGGTCAACGCATTCCTTATATTATTAGTATTGCCGGCAGCGTGGCCGTAGGTAAAAGCACCACCGCGCGTGTCCTGCAGGCGCTGTTGAGCCGCTGGCCGGAACATCGCAGCGTAGAGCTGATCACGACAGACGGCTTCCTGCATCCAAACGAAGTATTAAAAGAACGCGGGCTGATGAAGAAGAAGGGCTTCCCGCTTTCTTATGATATGCACCGTCTGGTGAAATTTGTTTCCGACCTGAAATCTGGCGTGCCACACGTGACTGCGCCGGTCTATTCGCACCTGATTTACGATCGCATCCCGGACGGGGATAAAACGGTAGTTCAGCCGGATATTCTGATTCTGGAAGGTCTGAACGTGCTGCAAAGCGGGATGGACTATCCTCACGATCCCCATCATGTCTTTGTCTCGGATTTCGTCGATTTCTCTATTTATGTCGATGCGCCGGAAGACCTGCTGCAGAACTGGTACATCAACCGCTTCCTGAAGTTCCGTGAAGGGGCGTTCACCGACCCGGACTCCTATTTCCATCACTATGCTCAGCTTTCTGAAGAAGAAGCGATCAACGTGGCGACGGGACTCTGGAATGAGATCAACTACGTGAACCTCAAAGAGAACATCCTGCCAACGCGCGAGCGCGCGAGCCTGATCCTCACCAAGAGCGAGAAGCACGCTGTGGATCAGATTCGCTTGCGGAAATAATAAAGCAGACATAAAAAAAACCGGCTTAGCGCCGGTTTTTTACTTTATGCCTGTGGCTTCTCGCCATTTTCGTCCTGGTCGACCGCGAAGCAGGCGACCAGTTGACCGCCATAATCCTTCAGCTGTGGCTGTAGCTGGGTGCAAGGGCCAAAGCGGCGACTGCAGCGGGCGTTGAATGCACACCCCGGAGGTGGATTCAGCGGGCTTGGCAGCTCGCCCGTCAGCTTAATGCGCTCACGACGATCGTCAGGGTTCAGTCGCGGCGTCGCAGACAGCAGCGCCTGGGTATACGGGTGACGAGGGTTATTAAAGATCTGATCTTTACTCCCCTTCTCCACGCAGCGCCCCAGGTACATCACCATCACCTCATCGGCAATATGCTCCACCACCGACAGGTCGTGGGAGATGAACACATAAGACAGCCCCAGCTCCTGCTGGAGATCCATCATCAGGTTCAGCACCTGCGCACGGACGGAAACGTCGAGCGCCGAGACCGGCTCATCGGCAATCACCACGTCCGGATCGAGCATCAGCCCCCGCGCGATAGCAATACGCTGACGCTGCCCACCGGAGAACATATGCGGATAGCGGTCATAATGCTCGGTTTTAAGGCCGACCTTCGCCATCATCGCCAGCGCTTTTTCACGGCGCTGCTCTTTGCTCAGATTGCTGTTAATCAGCAGCGGCTCTTCCAGAATCTGCCCCACTTTTTTACGCGGGTTCAAAGAACCATACGGGTTCTGGAACACAATCTGAATTTTCTGGCGACGCAGCTTCTGCGCCTGCGGATCGTGCTTGAGCAGATCCTGCCCCTGGTAATAAAGCTCCCCGCCGGTCGGTACTTCAATCATCGTCAGCAGACGGCCCAGGGTGGATTTACCGCAGCCTGACTCCCCCACCACCGCCAGCGTTTTACCGCGTTCGAGATTAAAGGAGACACCGTCCAGCGCTTTCACCAGGCGCTCAGGGGCAAACAGCCCCTTCTTCACCGGGTAGTATTTTTTCAGGTCGATAGCCTGCAACAGCGGCTGTTGCGTGGTGGCCTGTTGCGTACTCATAGTGTTGGCCTCCCGGCATCATCGAGTGGGTAGTGGCATTTCGACTGACGGCCGTCAGCAAGCTGATTCAGCTCTGGCTCTTCTGCCCGGCATTTATCTGTCGCATACGGACAGCGCGGATTAAGCAGACAGCCCTGCGGACGGTCATATTTACCCGGTACCACGCCCGGCAGCGACGCCAGACGCGCTTTGTCCTGAGCAAACTCCGGCAGCGCACGTAAAAGCGCCTGGGTATACGGATGACGCGGCGCGCGGAAGATATCGTGCGAACTTCCGGTCTCGACCACCTGGCCGGCATACATCACGATGATTTTGTGCGCCGCTTCGGCCACCAGCGCCAGGTCGTGCGTAATCAGCACCAGCGCCATATTCTCTTTCTGCTGCAGCTCCAGCAGCAGTTCGATGATTTGCGCCTGAATGGTCACGTCCAGCGCCGTCGTCGGTTCATCTGCAATCAGCAGTTTTGGTCGACAGGCAATCGCCATCGCGATCATCACGCGCTGGCTCATCCCACCGGAAAGCTGATGCGGGTAAACGTCCAGACGCGATGCCGGGTCAGGGATCCCCACCTGGTTCAGCAGATCGATAGCACGCTGGCGACGGGTTTTCTTATTCCCGCCCTGATGCACCTTAATCGCTTCCATAATCTGGAAACCAACGGTGTAACACGGGTTCAGGCTGGTCATCGGGTCCTGGAAAATCATCGCCACTTCCGCACCCACCAGCTGGCGGCGCTGTTTTTCAGAAATGCGCTTCAGGTCCTGACCGTTGAACTGCAGGTTTTCCGCCATCACGCGGCCCGGGTAATCAATCAGCCCCATGATCGCCAGTGAACTGACCGACTTACCAGAACCGGACTCCCCGACAATGCCAACTACTTCGCCCTGATTGACGCTGTAGCTGATGCGGTCCACGGCGCGAAACGGAGTGCCTTCATCCCCGAAGTGCACCGATAATTTATCTACATTTAATAACGCCATCTCGTGCCTCTTACTGCTTCAGTTTGGGGTCAAGTGCATCACGCAGACCATCACCCATCAGGTTAAATGCCAGCACCGTCAGCAGGATTGCCAGACCCGGGAAGGTGACAACCCACCAGGCGCTTTGTGCGAACTGCAACACGTCGGAGAGCATGGTGCCCCACTCCGGTGTTGGCGGCTGCGCACCCATGCCCAGGAAGCCAAGAGCGGCCATATCAAGAATGGCGTTAGAGAAACCAAGCGACGCCTGAACAATCAGCGGCGCAAGGCAGTTAGGGAAGATATTGACGAACATCTGGCGCATCGCGCCCGCACCCGCCACGCGAGATGCCGTGACGTAATCTCGGTTTACTTCTACCAGCACCGCCGCACGGGTTAAACGTACATAGTGAGGGAGCGCCACGAAGGTCAACGCCAGCGCGGCGTTACCAATTGACGGGCCGAAGATTGCCACCAGCACCAGCGCCAGCAGCAGGCTTGGCAGCGCCAGCATGATATCGACGATACGCATGATAATGTTATCAACAATACCGCCGAAGTAACCGGCAACCAGACCGAGCACGATCCCCATGATCAGGGATAATACCACCACCAGGCAGCCGACCAGCAGCGACAGACGCGCGCCGTACATCAGACGCGACAGCACATCGCGGCCCACATCATCGGTACCTAACAGGTGCGTCAGGCTACCGCCGTCCTGCCACGCAGGGGGGGCCAGCAGCGCATCGCGGAACTGGTCCGCCGGGTTATACGGCGCCAGGACGTTCGCAAACACCGCGATCAGGATCATGATGACGACATACACCAGCCCGACTACCGCACCTTTATTGCGTTTGAAGTAGTGCCAGAATTCCTGCAGCGGCGTCATTGGCACCGGAGCTGCGACCACTTTATTTTGAGTGACTTGTGACATGATGGCCCCTTACTTCTTATGACGAATACGCGGGTTCACCACGCCGTAAAGCAAATCGACCAGCAGGTTGACGAGGATAATCATCGTCGCGACCAGCAGTACACCGCCCTGCACAACCGGATAATCACGGCGTTGCAGCGCGTCAATCAGCCAGCGACCCAGGCCCGGCCAGGAGAAGATGGTTTCGGTCAGGATCGCCCCCGCCAGCAGTGTCCCCACCTGCAGACCAATAACGGTCACCACCGGCAGCATGGCGTTACGCAGCGCATGAACGATGATGACGCGCATACGCGTCAGGCCCTTGGCGCGCGCGGTGCGGATATAATCCTCGCCCAGCACTTCCAGCATGGATGAACGGGTCATACGCACGATCACCGCCAAAGGGATGGTACCCAGCACCATGGCAGGCAGGATCATATGCGCGACGGCATCAATGAAGTTGCCCTCTTCACCCCAGATAGCCGTATCAATTAGCATAAATCCGGTGAGTGGATTGGAGTCATCCAGGAAGACCATATCGCTGACGCGCCCGGAGACCGGTGTCAGGTTAAGCTGCACCGACACCAGCATGATCAGCATCATGCCCCACCAGAAGATAGGCATGGAGTAGCCGGTCAGCGCCAGGCCCACGGCAGTATGGTCAAAAATAGATCCACGCTTAACGGCAGCCAGCACCCCAACAGGAATACCCACCGCAGTGGCGAAAATCATGGCGCAGACGCCAAGCTCCAGTGTCGCTTTAAAACGCGGCACGAACTCGTCCCACACCGGAAGACGGCTTTTCAGCGAAATGCCTAAGTCGCCGTGCATGACGCCCCAAATATAATGGAGGTACTGCTGCCACATCGGCTTATCGAGGCCGAGTTCAGCCAGCAGCTGTGCATGACGCTCAGGGGAAATACCACGCTCACCCGCCATAATCATTACCGGGTCGCCGGGGATCATATGGACGAAGGCAAAAGTGAGAAGGGTGATACCGATAAACGTGGGGATAACAAGTCCCAGACGTCGGAGGATGAACTGCAACATAACCCGGATTCTCTCTGATGACGCCCAACCAATGGCGTGACGTCTGTATTGCTCACAAATGTAAATTCCCTCTCCCTGTGGGAGAGGGTTAGGATGAGGGGATGCATGCACGGCCCTCACCCCTGCCCTCTCCCACAGGGAGAGGGAGAACACCCTACTGATTATTCAACAGATACGTTTTCGAAGTGGTGTTTGCCCAGTGGATCAACCACGTAGCCCTTCACTTCTTTACGCACTGGCTCGTACACGGTGGAGTGAGCAACAATCAGCGCCGGAGCCTGATCGTGCATAACAACCTGAGCCTGCTTGTACAGTTCAATACGTTTGTTGTGATCGTCGGTTGCACGCGCCGGCTGGATCAGGTCTTCAAACGGCTTGTAGCACCAGCGAGAGTAGTTAGAGCCGTCTTTCGCAGCAGCACAGCTGAACAGGGTGGCGAAGAAGTTGTCCGGATCCCCGTTATCACCGGTCCAGCCCATCATTACCGCCTGGTGTTCACCCGCTTTGGCACGCTTCAGATACTCGCCCCACTCGTAGGTCACAATCTTGGCCTGAACGCCAATCTTCGCCCAGTCAGCCTGAACCATTTCTGCCATACGGCGTGCGTTCGGGTTGTACGGACGCTGTACAGGCATCGCCCACAGCTCAACGGTAAAGCCTTTATCCTGACCCGCTTCTTTCAGCAGCGCTTTCGCTTTCTCAGGATCGTAGCTGTAGTCTTTAACGTCGTCGTTATAGCCCCACATGGTTGGTGGGATCAGGTTTTTAGCTGCAACGCCAGCGCCCTGGTAAACCGCCTTGATGATCGCTTCTTTGTTCACCGCGTAGGTCAGCGCCTGACGCACTTTCACGTCATCAAACGGTTTCTTCTCGGTGTTGAAGGAGAGGTAGCCCACGTTCAGACCCGCCTGCTCCAGCAGGTTGATGTTCTTATCCTGCTTCATGCGAGCGATGTCAGCCGGGTTCGGGTATGGCATAACCTGGCATTCGTTTTTCTGCAGTTTTGCATAGCGCACTGACGCATCAGGCGTGATGGAGAAGACCAGACGGTCGATCTTCGGCTTGGTGCCCCAGAAGCCTTCGAACGCTTTGTACAGAATACGGGAGTCTTTCTGGTACTGCAGCAGCTGGAATGGACCGGTACCGATTGGGTTCAGGTCAACTTTCTCCGGCGTACCGGCCTTCAGCATGTTGTCCGCGTACTCTTTGGACAGAATAGAGGCGAAGTCCATGGCCAGGTCAGCCAGGAATGGCGCTTCCGGGCGAGTCAGCACGAACTGAACGGTTTTATCGTCAACTTTTTTCACTTCAGAGATCAGGTCGGGAAGACCCATCCCTTCGAAGTACTCATAGCTGCCGCCAGACACTTTGTGGTACGGGTTCTGGGCGTTTTTCTGACGATCGAAGGAGAACACAACGTCGTCGGCGTTAAGGTCGCGCGTTGGTTTGAAATCTTTGCTGTCCTGCCACTTCACGCCCTGGCGCAGGTGGAAGGTATAGGTTTTACCGTCTTCGCTGACCTCCCACTTCTCGGCCAGACCCGGAATCACTTCCGTGGTACCGGTTTTGAATTCAACCAGACGGTTATAGATCGGTACAGAGCTTGCGTCGTAAGTCGTACCAGAGGTAAAGAGCTGTGGGTTAAAGCCTTCCGGCGAGCCTTCAGAACAGTAAACCAGGGTTTTTGCCTGTACGCTTGCTGCCACGGTCATAGCCACCAGGCTCAGACCAAGCTTCAGCATCCCTGACTTCTTCAAGGAAATACTCATTATTCTGCTCCAATGTGATGTTTTGCTTTGTTGTGTTACGCCGCCAGACCTTTATTTATTTTTTACCCGGTCCGGTCGGTGATGCCCGAAGGCTTTAAAGGGATGGAGAATCCTTTCAGAAGAGCGTTTGAGTTGCAGCGCAGATCGTCCCTGAAATGCCCCTCATGCCCTACAATCTGTCAACAGAATGTGAAAACGTCAATACAGGTGACGGGGATTTACGCTGAGTGTGAGAAACCGCAAACAAAGATTAAAAAAACTATGTACGCCAGTTTTCAGCAGGGAAATTTATGCTACTCGCCATCTTGCAGCACAAATATCTTCATATTTCGCAACAATCAGTGATTAACTTTTATTCAGAATGGGTAAATTTTCTTGCAGAATGGTGATTATCTGAGCACTAAATACCGCGAACGTTAAAGCGCACAGCGAAAAATGCTGAGGTTATCTATAAGCAACGCGAAAAAAGATCAATCTATATATAAAAAAATACAATGGATTATGTCACAAAATCGTTAACAGGCAGGGGGAAGCAGGTCTAAGGGGTATTTTGATGACTCTGGCGGGCTAAGGTCATAATGCAAAAAGGGCTAACCTTACGGTTAGCCCTTTTCAGAATGTGGTCGGCGAGAGAGGATTCGAACCTCCGACCCACTGGTCCCAAACCAGTTGCGCTACCAAGCTGCGCTACTCGCCGAATGCGGAGCGCATCTTACTGCTGGGGTGCGCCCCCGTCAATCCCTTATTTTCAAAAAGCCATTCAACTGGCGATATTCTCGCCAGGCGAGCTATTGCGCGGCTTTCTGGCTGCTTTCAGGCAGTTTACACCAGTTGTTATTTTCGTTAAGACCACCGTTCGGAGAGGTATAGCCCAGGCAGCCTAAAATGGTGTCGTACAGCTCAACGTGACGACGCGGCACCTTCATATCCGCCTCTTTCTTCAGTTGAGCAAACATCTTCGCTTTGTCAGGATTCTCAAGATACTTATCCGACATCCACATAATCATCGGCACGCGGAACTGTTCCGGTGGTGCCAGCTTGCGTGGCGTACCGTGCAGATGCTCTTTCTCGTTGATGGACTCACCGTGGTCCGCCGCATAGATAACAATCGCTTTTTTATCGCGCAGCTGGTCAATCACGCGGCTCAGGAAAGTATCAACATAAAGCACCGAGTTATCGTAGGCATTGATCAGTTCCTGCTTGCTACAGTCTTTGTTAATACCGACGCACTCAGGTTGCCACTTCGCAAAATCGCGCGTGTAACGCTGGTAATAGCTGTAATGTGACCCTTTGGTATGCAAAATGACAAGATGTTTGCCCTGCGGATGATTCTTCAGAGACTGGGCCATCTCATCAAGCAGCAGCATGTCATCCACGTTTTTACCTCGGTTACGAGGCTCGGCTCCAATCTGCTCACGATACGCGATGTTATCTGCCAGAGTATTGGTGTAGAACCACATCTCACTTTGCATAGCGTACAAATCGGAGCTAAATCCAAGCTGCTTCAGCACGGCAAAGACGTTCTGCTCTTTAAGGGTACGCTGCGGATTATCGCTGGCACCGCCTTCACGCACGAACATACAGCGCAGTGAGAGCTTCGTGGCGGTATCGCACGAATACCCCCGGTAAGCCACCAGGTTCTTTTCCTGCGCCAGTTTTGGCGTGGTATCGCGGTCATATCCCAGAATACCCATATGATCCCAGCGCGTCGTTTCACCTATGACAAAGACGACGTACATATCATCCACTCCATCGGCTGGCGGCTGGTATTTAAATTTTTTCACCGGGTTGAACAGCGATTTCACATCACTGGATTCATCCGCCTGCGCCCAGGCATACAGTCCTAATGCTGACAGCCAGTTGGACGGCAAATACGAATTCGCCACCACGCCGCCATAGCTTGGCATATCCACACCCGTCGCTTTTTCAATGCGCTTTTGCTGTTTTTCCATCAAGCGAATCGGTGCCCAGACCAGTAATCCGGCCAACAGGACAACGGCGATATTCCGGATCCGCTGCCCGCGCGTGCGCAGCTGGCGTAACAACGTATAGCGGCAGGTATTACTCCAGATAAAGAAGAGCGGTATCAGACAGGTTAAAACCGTCCAGACGATAAAGCCCTTACCTACGACCTCTTTCGAGAGATCGATATCGGTGGTCATGACTGACGCCACAATCCCATAGCCAATGACCACATTCATAAAGGTCATGTAATAGCTTGCGGCGGCAGAAATAATGACAACCAGTGAAGCCAGAATTTGCCAAGGGCGTCGGCCAAAAAGGGAAAGCAGACGTAACAGGAAGAAGGTAGCGAGGATGGAACCGAACACTTCAATTGCAGCAAAAATTCCATTTCTTACGGTGAGGTGCTCGAAATAACCTTCCACTCGTCTGAACAGCACCGCGCCATTCAGAAATAAACCGATATAGACAGCCAGCATCAGACACAATCTTTGCTGGGTAAGAGACCTAATGTATTTCATGCAAACAACCCTGGGGGAAGGGGTATAGAGACCCGCCGACTCTCATTGAGAAAACAGACAGAGTAAGTATGTGCGTAGGAAAGCGTTATCAGAAACGTCTACAAGCGCGGTAAGTAGACCACAGCGGGAGAGAAAAGTGGCAGCAGAGAATGTGATCCGTGCAAATTTTTACAAAAAAGCAAGTCAGAAAGCGTATCCCACAGCGCAAAAAAAAGAGGCCATTACGGCCTCTCCTTATTCGTTAAGCATGCGCTTCTTTAAATACTTCTCGCTGCGGCTGACGAATCGTCGTCGACAGCGCCAGAGAGATAATCAGCAAGGCAAATATCACGCAGAAAGTGACATAGAACCCACCGAACAGGGAAGCAATCAGCGAGCCGCAGATACTGCCAATCCCGAAGCCCAGATAGATCACGCCGTAGTTTTTCGCCAGATTGTTCAGGCCAAAGAACTCGCTCACCAGTGACGGGAAGACGGTAATGGTACCGCCAAAGTTAAAGGCCACGCAGGCAATCGCCGCAAAGAAGGTCGCTTCGTTCAGCGGGGCAAACAGGAGAGCCGCCATACCGACCAGCGAAACCACCTGCCCGATAGTAATCACACGGATACGGGCGATTTTGTCAGAGAGAATACCAAGCACCAGACGACCGGAGAGGTTGGCAATGGAAATCACGGTCACCGCATTGGCCGCCGTGGCCGCATCCAGTTTCACCATCCCTTGGGCAATGTCCTTCGCCACGCCGATGACATACAGACCGCTCATGCAGGCCGTCAGGAACATCACCGCCAGCATCCAGTACTGCGGTTTACGCATGGACTGCGCGAGGGTGAAGTCATTCTCCACCACACCGTTCACGGACTTGACCTCCTGCTGCGGCGCATCTTTCATCAGCGTGGCGCCGAACAGGATCATCACCAGAACGATTGCGCCCCAGATCATAAAGGTTTTTTCGAGGCCAACGGACGCCAGCAGGTGGGAGTCGATAAATTTGAAGCCGAGGCTGCCCAGACCATAAGAACCAATCGCAAACGCGGAGATCAGACCTTTACGCTCCGGAAACCACTTCACGCAGTTCGACAGGGTCAGCAGGTAACCTGCGCCATCGGCCAGCCCCACCAGCACGCCGGCGCTCAGCCACAGCATCATCAGGTTGCTGGAGTGCGCCGTGAGGAAAAAGCCAATACCCAGCAGAATGCCGGACGCCATGGTCACACGCTTCACGCCAAAACGCTCCTGCAGCTTGCCCGCAACGGAAGACGAAATCGCCAGGCCCAGGCTCAGCAGACCAAAGGAGAACGCGACCTGGCTGACCGGTGCGCCGAGTTTGTCGGAAAGCGCACTGTTAAACAGGCTCCAGGTATAGACCGAACCCAGCGCAAACTGGGTGACGATGGTGCCAAAGAGCGTAAGCCAGCGCGTGCGGTTATAAGTTGATGTGTTCATGGCAGTTGTCCTGCAAGAAAAATTAAGGAAGTTCGCTGAGGACAACGATAAACAAAACCTTAAAACGCCTGGGGTAAAACGGCATGAAATGCAGGCGGAACGGAATGAAATGCCTGGAATCGGGAATGAATGACCTGGCGCGGGAATAAAGCGACAGTGTGTTAGTGCCCGCTATCGCTGTACCCCCCGCGGTTGTTGTATTCAGGATGTTATCGTAACGTTTAAAAAAGTAACAACTCTAAAAATTTGCACTGACGCCCAGGGAGTACAAAAACTCCTCACCGGTAGCGGCATGTTCCCCCTGAGCGAGCGATGCATAAGCCGCAACATGAGTGGTAAACGGCATATCCGTTCCAACGGTCACATCCATCCAGCTACCGTTTTGCGCTGGGGCTGGCGTTTGCGGCATGCCAAACTGCGATTTCCACTGGTTTTCACCAAACTGCTGGTTGTAGCTAATCTGCGCCCAGGGACGCAGATCGCCATACTGGGTATTCATTCGCCACCCGAGCGTGCTGACGCTGGCATGCCAGAGCGGGTCGGTGAGCGCTTGCGTCGTCACGCTATCACCAAACTCGTTGATCATCATGGGAACCGTGCCGTCATAACGCCACGCCACCACCGGGCCGGTGGTGATACGCGCTGAAACCGGAAAATTCCAGCCCACGCTCATTGCACCGTCCATCGTCGTGCCAGACGGTACATTCAGGGCAAGGCCTGGCGCATTTTGTGAAGTCTGAATACGCTCCGCAAGAATATCCTCATAACGCGGTTGGTGATCCGCGTCCCATGTATAGCGTTCCGCCGTATTATTTTGTGCGTCTGAAACGATATATTCCTGTTGCCAGGCATACGCTGAATTACATATAAACAGGCAGGCTGAAATCCCCACCAGGCCAGAAACAGCATGGCGACCACTGATTTTTTTTATCATCATCAACGCGACCCCAGAGAGAGCCGAATTCGGCGATATTTGTCGTTATTCAGGAAGAGCTTATAGCCCTGTATTAACTATTGTCTTTATAGTAAACACGTCAAGCCAGTCAGGATGAAAATTTTGCGAAATCAGTATCAATAAGGGAGATTACGGATGGAACGTTGCGGTTGGGTAAGCCAGGATCAGCTTTATATCGACTATCACGATCGGGAATGGGGCGTGCCGGAAACCGATGGTAAAAAACTCTTTGAGATGATCTGCCTGGAGGGCCAGCAGGCGGGCCTGTCATGGATTACGGTACTGAAGAAACGCGAAAACTATCGTAACGCCTTTCACCAGTTCGATCCTGTCGCCGTCGCCGCCATGACCGATGAGGACGTGGAGCGACTGGTGCAGGATGCCGGCATCATCCGCCATCGCGGTAAGATCCAGGCCATCATCGGTAACGCACGCGCTTACCTGGCAATGGAACAAAACGGCGAACCGTTCTCAGACTTTGTCTGGACCTTTGTGAATAACGATCCGCAAATCACGCAGGCCGCCACGCTCGCGGAAATTCCCGCCTCCACCCCGGCTTCGGATGCGCTCTCGAAAGCGCTAAAAAAACGCGGCTTTAAGTTTGTCGGCTCCACCATCTGTTACGCCTTTATGCAGGCCTGTGGCCTGGTCAACGACCATGTTACCGGCTGCTTCTGTCATCCGGGAGACCATCATGATCCGCAAATGGCAAAGTGAGAATACCGCGCCGCTTCTGCGCCTATGGCTGGAAAGCACTGCAGAAGCGCATCCGTTTATTGAGGCGAGCTACTGGAAAGAGAACGAGGCGATGGTGCGGGACGTTTACCTGCCGTCAGCTGAAACCTGGGTCTGGGAACAGGATGGCGAACCTTGCGGTTTTATCAGCGTGATGCAGTCGCAGTTTGTCGGCGCACTGTTTGTCGCACCGGCGTATATCGGCAAAGGCATCGGGCGCGCGCTGCTGAACCACGTTCAACAGCGCTTCCCGCACTTAAGCCTGGAGGTGTATCAGAAAAATATCCGGGCGGTGAATTTCTACCACGCTCAGGGCTTTCGTATTGAAGACAGCGCCTGGCAGGATGACACCCAGCACCCGACCTGGATCATGAGCTGGCAGGCGGATCAAACGCCGTTAAGGTAAGCTCGGGACCCTCATATTTCTCAACCCAGGCCAGCGCCGTGTTTCCTGCGCAACCATTCCCCAGCTTCGAGCTGGGGAGATCTTTGGTCAGCACGTTAACCGCCCCGTTTTTACAGATCCCGCCTTCGGTTGGCTCCAGATCAGGCCACGCGCCCTGGTGAATACAGACAACGCCCGGCTTAATCCCGTCGCTGACCACCGCCCCTGCCAGCACCTGTCCACGCTGATTCCATACACGCACCACGTCACCGCCGACAATCCCGCGGGCTTTTGCATCAAGAGTATTTAGCGTAATCGGCTCTCGTCCTGCAACTGCATACTGCTCACGCAGCGACGTGTAGTTAAGCTGGCTGTGCAGACGATGCGCGGGATGGGCTGACAACACCTGCAGCTGCTCCGGCTGAGCGTTACCGTGCCACTCGTCCGGCTCGAGCCACGTAGGATGCGGCGGGCAGTCGGCATAGCCAAAGCTGGCAATGCGCTCGCTGTAGATCACTATCTTTCCGCTTTCGGTTTTCAGCGGGTGATTCTCCGGGTCGCGGCGGAAATCGGCAAAACGGACAAACTGCGCGTTCTGCTCGCTCTCCGGCATCTCGACGATCTGGTTCGCCTCCCAGAACTGGGCAAATGGCGGAAGCGTTACCCCCTGCGCCGCACCGCGCTGCCCGGCAATCTGATAGAAGGTTTCCAGCCATTCGAGGTCAGTTTTCCCCTCGGTGAAACGCTCCCGGCCGCCCGCTTCCCACAGCTCGCTCAGTTCAGCAAACACGTCGAAATCATCACGTGCTTCATCACGCGGCGCCACGACGCGCTTCATCGGGACCATATGCTGGTTGCTGTAGTCGCCGGTCATGGTGAGATCGTTACGCTCAAACGAGGTGGTCGCCGGCAGCACAATATCGGCATGCTTAGCCGAGCCGGTCCAGAAGCACTCTGAGATCACCACCAGCTCCGGCTTTTGCCAGGCACGGATCAGGCGATTGGTATCCTGATGGTGGGTGAAGTTCGACCCGCCCGCCCACCAGACAAACTTAATATCCGGGAAGTGGCGGTCCAGACCATTGTGCTGATAAAAACCACCCGGGTTTTCCAGAGCTTCAACAATACGCGCCACCGGGATTTTATCCACGGCATCCACGCCTCCCTGCACCGAGCCTTGAAGAGAAGCCAGCACGGCGGCTTTACGGGTGGGGTTACCGCCGTTCGCAAAGTGATAGGAAAGCCCAAAACCCCCGCCCGGCGTACCGATCTGTCCAAGCATCGCGGCAAGCGTCACCAGCATCCAGTGTTTTTGCTCGCCAAACTGCTGGCGCTGCATCCCCCAGCCAGACATTAACATCGTGGTATTTTTATGGAACAACGTCGCCAGCTCGCGGAGTTTGTCCGCAGGAATGCCGCAAATCCCGGCCGCCCATTCTGCTGTTTTCGCTACCCCATCGGATTGCCCCGTCAGATATTCAGCAAATTTATCGAAGCCGGTGGTACAGCGCGTCAGAAATTCGACATCGTGCCAGCCGTTTTCGATCAGCGTATGGGCGATACCCAGCATCATCGCCACGTCGGTGCCCATATGTGGGGCAATCCACTCGGCGCTGTCGCCGAAGAACTCCATGGTTTCAGAACGCATCGGGTCAATGCAGATGATGCGCTTGCCGCTTTTGCGCAGCGCGTCGAAATAGGGAATGCCCTGCTCATCGCTGGCATTCCAGGCAATTTTCAGCGTATTCAGCGGGTTGGCACTCCACAGCACCACCACGTCGGTATGCTCCAGCACCAGAGGCCAGCTGGTCTGCTGCTGGTACACTTCGTTCCCCCCCACGACGTACGGCATGATCGCCTGCGCCGCACCGGTTGAATAATCCCCCAGATGACCGGTATAGCCTCCCGCCAGGCTCATATAGCGCTGCAGCAGCGTCGAGGCCTTGTGCAGCACGCCGTTAGAACGCCAGCCGTAGGATCCGGCGAAAATGGAGGACGGACCGTAACTGTCGCGAATGCGCTTGTGCTGGGCGTGGATCAGCGCCAGCGCGTCATCCCAGCTCACGCGAACAAATTCATCCTGACCACGAATACCCTGCGGGTTGTCCGGCGAGGCCAGAAAACCTTTACGCACCATCGGCCAGCGCACGCGCGTTTTGCTGTGCACCTGATCGCGAACGACGGTCTGTAAGGAGTTGGGATGTTGGGTTGGCAATGCCCCGCGAGACGACAGAACATTTTTGCCGTCGGTTTCGACCAGCATCGGCCCCCAGTGGGCGGCGGTCAGAATGGTTTTCGTTGAGGTGCTCAAGCGTGCGCTCCTGGTTGCGTGCAGGTTTTACGGCCTTCTTGTTGAGGCAGTTTATGGTTTGTCACAAATTTCAGAGTTATACCCGGAATTTTCTCCGTATCTGGACGTCATAATCAACTGCCACGCTCGCCGTGGCAAAGAATAAAAAGGATTAAGGAAAGAAGATGAAAAAACGCGTACTCGTTATTGCCGCTCTGGTGAGCGGTGCACTGGCTGTTTCTGGCTGCACAACCAACCCTTACACCGGCGAACGCGAAGCGGGTAAATCCGGTATCGGCGCAGGTATCGGCTCGCTGGTAGGCGCAGGCGTTGGGGCGCTCTCCTCCTCCAAGAAAGACCGCGGCAAAGGCGCGCTGATTGGCGCAGCGGCAGGCGCAGCGCTGGGCGGCGGCGTGGGTTATTACATGGACGTGCAGGAAGCGAAGCTGCGCGACAAAATGAAGGGCACCGGCGTGAGCGTAACGCGCAGCGGCGATAACATCATTCTGAACATGCCAAACAACGTGACCTTTGACAGCAGCAGCGCGACGCTGAAACCGGCCGGCGCGAACACCCTGACCGGCGTGGCGATGGTGCTCAAAGAGTACAACAAGACCGCCGTGAACGTGACGGGCTATACCGACAGCACCGGCAGCCAGGATCTGAACATGCGTCTGTCCCAGCAGCGCGCCGATTCCGTGGCCAGCTCGCTGATCGCCCAGGGCGTTGAAGCGAACCGCATCCGCACCAGCGGCATGGGCCCTGCCAACCCTATCGCCAGCAACAGCACGGCGGAAGGCAAAGCGCAGAACCGTCGCGTTGAAATTACGTTAAGTCCAATTCAGTAGGTAAAAGCAAAACGGCAACCCCGTTGCCGTTTTTAGTGTTTGCGCCCTCTCCCGGGGGAGAGGGTTGGGGTGAGGGCATCAGACCGCAACCTCCGGTAAGCGCAGCGCCACCGGGCAAATTACTTGATTCGCCAGATTTTCCCGCTAAGGTATTCTCACTAAATTCAGGGAAATCAGCGATGAGCAAACCAGCCCGGGCCACCATCAGCGACGTGGCGAAAGCCGCCAAAACCGGTAAAACCAGTATTTCGCGCTACCTTAACGGCGAGAAACACCTGTTGTCCGACGCATTGCTGGCGCGTATTGAACAGGCGATTGCCGACCTCGACTACCGTCCCAGCCTCATGGCGCGCGGGCTCAAACGCGGCCGCACCCGCCTTATTGGCCTTATCATCGCCGATATCACTAACCCCTATTCCGTTAACGTGCTTAGCGGTATCGAAGCGGCCTGTCGCGAGAAGGGCTTCACGCCGCTGGTCTGTAATACCAACAACGAAGTCGACCAGGAGCTGCACTACCTCGATCTGCTGCGCAGCTACCAGGTGGAAGGAATTGTGGTCAACGCGGTGGGCATGCGTGAAGAGGGTTTAAATCGCCTGCAGCAGTCCTCCCTACCCATGGTCCTCATCGACCGTAAAATTCCGGAATTTGCCTGCGATGTGGTCGGCCTGGATAACGTTCAGGCAGCCACAACCGCCACCGAACATCTGATCGAACAGGGCTTCGAAGCGATTCTCTTTCTGAGCGAGCCGTTAGGCATGGTTAACACCCGTCGCGAACGTCTGGGCGCATTTCGCGCCACGCTGGAGCGATATCCCGGCGTGATCGCCGAAAATGCCGAAACCCCGCTTCACGAAGCCGGGCAGCTCGACAATACCCTGCGCCAGTTCCACACTCGCCATCGCGGGATGCGCAAAGCCGTTATCTCCGCCAACGGGGCGCTAACCCTTCAGGTCGCCCGCTCGCTCAAGCGCATTGGCCTGCACTGGGGCAGCGACATCGGTCTGCTGGGGTTTGATGAACTGGAGTGGGCGGAACTCGCCGGCGTCGGCATTACCACCCTCAAACAACCCACCTGGCAGATTGGCTATGCTGCTGTAGAACAAGTGGTTCGTCGTATTGAAGGCACCAGCGATGCCGTTCGCGAGCAGGTCTTCTCCGGCGAGCTGATCGTTCGCGGCTCCACCGCGCGTTAATTTTCCCTTGTGATACCGATCATAAATTCAACATCCTGACCTTTTCTTTGGAACCGGTTCCATCTAGCGTAATAGTATTGACAGGTTGCGATGGAGTCCGACGATGGACAGGAAAATTATGGTAGTCACCGCCGCGTATGGGGCGGAACAGGTGCGACAGGCAGGCGGTCAGCGGGCGATGCTTCCCGTTATTGCCGGCGCGGGGGCAGACGGCGTGGAGATCCGCCGCGAACTGTTCAACAGCGAAGAGCTGCTGGCACTGCCTGCGCTGGGTGAATCCATTGAGCTGCTGGGCCTGCTGGCGTGCTACTCCGCCCCTGCGGCCCTGTTTATGCCGGACGGCACCCTCAACCCGGACCTGCCCCGCTACCTCTCTGAGGCCAACACCCTGAACGCGCTGTGGCTCAAGGTTTCCCTGGGCCATTTTAGCGACGCGCAGCCTCTCGAAGCTCTGCGTACGCTACTGAACGCAAGCGGCATGGCGCTGGTCGTGGAGAACGATCAGACCGACTGCGGCCAGCTCGCACCCATGCAGCACTTCCAGACCGCCTGTCGGGAAATGGCGCTCCCCGTCACGCTGACCTTCGACATGGGTAACTGGCTGTGGGTTGGCGATTCGCCTGAAGAGGCCGCACGCCATCTGGCCTCTGCCGTGAGCTATATCCACGTGAAAGCCGCCGTGCCGCATAAAGATAACTTCCGCGCCGTGGCACCGGACCACGCCGATGCGCGCTGGCTGGATCTGCTTAGCCAGCTGCCAGCCGATGCCCCGCGCGGTATCGAGTTCCCGCTGGAAGGGGCGGATTTAACCGCCGTTACCCGCCATTACGTCAACCTGCTGCGCGAGGAGTAAACCATGCACAAGACGCTGGATGTCATCACAATCGGCGAGGCCATGGCGATGTTCGTCGCCACCGAAACGGGCGAGCTGAGCGCGGTGGAGCACTTTATCAAACGCGTGGCAGGCGCAGAGCTGAACGTCGCGACGGGACTTGCGCGCCTTGGTCTGAACGTCGGCTGGGTCAGCCGCGTGGGGGACGACAGCTTTGGCCACTTCGTTCTCGATTCGCTGAAAAAAGAGGGCATTGATGCTGCAGGCGTTACCCTCGACGGGCGCTTCGCCACAGGCTTTCAGCTTAAATCGAAAGTCGAAAATGGAACCGATCCCATCGTGGAGTATTTCCGTAAAGGATCGGCAGCGAGCCATCTCTCCGTGGCGGATTACCACGCCGACTATTTCGCCTCCGCGCGCCATCTGCACCTGAGCGGCGTGGCGGCAGCGCTCTCTGCCAGCTCGTATGAGCTGCTGGATCATGCCGCAACGACAATGAAGACCCAGGGCAAAACGATCTCTTTCGATCCTAACCTGCGCCCGGTGCTGTGGAAAAGCGAAGCGGAAATGGTCGAGAAGCTCAACCGTCTGGCATTCAGGGCGGACTGGGTTCTTCCAGGCCTGAAAGAAGGGATGATCCTGACCGGCGAAAGCACGCCGGAGGGCATTGCCGACTTCTACCTGAATAAAGGGGTAAAAGCGGTGGTGCTGAAAACCGGTGCCGACGGCGCATGGTTTAAAACATCCGACGGCGAACAGGGCGCGGTCGCTGCGGTGAAGGTTGAAAACGTTGTCGACACCGTCGGCGCGGGCGATGGTTTTGCCGTGGGCGTCATTAGCGCTCTGCTGGAAGGCAAAACGCTGCAGCAGGCCGTGGCGCGGGGCAACAAGATTGGCTCGCTGGCCATTCAGGTGCAGGGCGATAGCGAAGGATTACCAACGCGAGCAGAGCTCGGCGTTTAAATTCCCTCTCCCTGTGGGAGAGGGCCAGGGTGAGGGCAGCAAGCCGCACCACATAATTAAGCCACCGTGTACCCTACAGACAACGGCGGTAACAACCTCAACAACAGAGGCAAGCCTATGAACAGTTCGACCAATGCAGTAAAACGCTGGTGGTACATCATGCCAATCGTGTTTATCACGTATAGCCTGGCGTATCTCGATCGTGCCAACTTCAGCTTCGCGTCCGCGGCAGGGATCACCGAAGACCTTGGGATCACCAAAGGTATCTCCTCCCTGCTGGGTGCCCTTTTCTTCCTGGGCTACTTCTTCTTCCAGATCCCCGGCGCTATCTATGCGGAACGCCGCAGCGTGCGTAAGCTGATCTTCATCTGCCTGATCCTGTGGGGCGCCTGCGCATCACTGACCGGCGTGGTGAACAATATTCCTGCCCTGGCTGCCATCCGCTTTATCCTCGGCGTCGTTGAGGCGGCGGTTATGCCCGCGATGCTGATCTACATCAGCAACTGGTTCACCAAATCTGAACGCTCGCGCGCGAATACCTTCCTGATCCTCGGTAACCCGGTCACGGTACTGTGGATGTCGGTGGTGTCTGGCTACCTGATCCAGTCCTTCGGCTGGCGCGAAATGTTTATCATCGAAGGGGTCCCGGCGGTGATCTGGGCATTCTGCTGGTGGGTGCTGGTGAAGGATAAACCGGCGCAGGCGAAATGGCTTTCCGAAGATGAAAAAGCGGCGCTGCAGGCGCAGCTGGATAAAGAACAGCAAGGCCTGAAGGCGGTACGCAACTACGGTGAAGCCTTCCGCTCCCGCAACGTGATCCTGCTCTGCGCGCAGTACTTTACCTGGAGCATTGGCGTGTACGGCTTTGTGCTGTGGCTGCCGTCCATTATCCGCAGCGGCGGCGAAAACCTCGGTATGGTACAGGTGGGCTGGCTCTCTTCCGTACCGTATCTGGCGGCAACCATCGCTATGATCGTCGCATCGTGGGCATCGGACAAGCTGCAGAACCGTAAGCTGTTTGTCTGGCCGCTGCTGCTGATCGCTGCCTTTGCGTTCATTGGCTCATGGGCCGTGGGCGCTAACCACTTCTGGGCCTCTTACGCCCTGCTGGTCATTGCCGGTGCCGCTATGTACGCTCCGTACGGTCCGTTCTTTGCCATCATCCCTGAAATGCTGCCGCGTAACGTGGCAGGTGGCGCGATGGCGCTGATTAACAGTATGGGCGCACTGGGTTCGTTCTGCGGCTCCTGGTTCGTCGGTTACCTGAACGGTGCTACCGGCAGTCCGTCAGCCTCATACATCTTTATGGGGGTGGCGCTTTTCGCTTCCGTGTGGCTTACTCTGATTGTTAAGCCTGCTAATAATCAACAACACCCTGTCGGCGCTCGCCACGCCTGAATCCTTAAAAATCAACGGAGATTAGCATGAAGCCGTCCGTCATTTTGTATAAAGCCCTGCCGGAAGATCTGCAGAAACGCCTGGAAGAACACTTCACCGTCACGCAGGTGAAGAACCTGAGCCCGGAGACCGTGGCACAGCACGCCGAGGCGTTCGCCAGCGCCGAAGGCCTGCTGGGTTCAAGCGAAAAAGTGGATGTCGCCCTGCTGGAGAAAATGCCGAAGCTTCGTGCTACTTCTACCGTTTCCGTAGGTTATGACAACTTCGATGTAGATGCCCTTAACGCCCGCAAGATCCTGCTGATGCACACGCCACATGCCCTGACGGAAACCGTGGCCGACACGCTGATGGCATTGATGCTTACAACGGCCCGTCGCGTGGTGGAAGTGGCTGAGCGCGTCAAAGCGGGCGAATGGACAAAAAGCATTGGCCCGGACTGGTTCGGCGTGGACGTTCACGGTAAAACGCTGGGCATTGTGGGCATGGGGCGTATCGGGCTGGCGCTGGCGCAGCGCGCGCATTTTGGTTTTAACATGCCGATTCTGTACAACGCGCGTCGTAATCACAGTGAAGCCGAAGAACGTTTCAACGCCCGTTACTGCGAGCTGGATACCCTGCTGCAGGAAGCCGATTTTGTCTGCCTGGTCCTGCCGCTGACGGATGAAACGCGTCACCTGATTGGTAAAGAGGAATTTGAGAAAATGAAGAAGACAGCCATTTTCATCAACGCGGGTCGTGGCCCGGTAGTAGATGAGAAGGCGCTGATTCAAGCCCTGCAAAACGGTGAGATCCACGCCGCAGGTCTGGACGTATTTGAGCAGGAGCCGCTGCCGGTGGATTCTCCGCTGCTAACGCTACCCAACGTGGTCGCCCTGCCCCACATCGGCTCAGCCACCCATGAAACGCGCTACAACATGGCGGCCACGGCGGTAGACAATCTCATCGCTGCCCTCAGCGGCAAGGTAGAGATAAACTGCGTGAACCCGCAGGTGCAACGATAGAAACGAAAAAACCCGCCAGAAGGCGGGTTTTTGAATTTTGTGCTACTGGGTTGGAAGCTTACAGGCTTACAACGTTACCAGCTGCTGGGCCTTTAGCGCCGCTTTCGATGGTGAAGGACACTTTCTGACCTTCGTCCAGAGATTTGTAGCCATCGTTCTGGATAGCAGAGAAGTGTACGAACACGTCTTTAGAGCCATCGTCAGGAGTGATGAAGCCGAAACCTTTATCAGCGTTGAACCATTTTACCAGACCAGTCATTTTACCAGACATAGAAATTACCTTATTAAAAATATATTGAGCCTTCCGGCTTGATGGATTGCGTTACAGATTTCTAAGCGATGAAGGAAGGGTCACAACGAAGGGTATCTATGGATAACAATCTGGACTGCTTTACTAAACTGCTTTAGGTCTGTGTAACAAACCGACGGGGATAGTTATACCGATGTGGTAGAAGAATGACAAGCGTTATTTTCGATACGCATAAAAAACCCCGCAAGAAGCGGGGTTTTTTGGTTTATTCTGTGGCCGTGACTGCGGCACTCCAGGCCTGGCTAAAGGCCTGATGCTGGGAGGCCAACGGCCCAATCAGCGTATTGTACTGGCTTGCCTGCTGCGAGGTCGGGAACTGGATGCCGTTAGCAACAAAGCTCACCTGAGTCTCCTGCTGGGCGATAAAGTCCCCCACCTGGACCAGCTGCTGCGTGAAGATTTGCGCGGCTGGAATTAACGGTTGCAGTGCTTCAGACGGTTTGGTCACCACTTTCTCATACACTTTGTCGAAGACCGGTTTGAGATCGTCGCCCTGCTTCAGCGCAGAACGTGACGCATCAGCCTGCATTTTCGCATTTTGCAGCTGCTGGCTCAGCACGCCAAGCGCACCGTTGGACTGGCGTAGCGGTTCACGCTGCGTCATATAATCCTGTGGAACGCGGATGGCGTTCACGCTATCCACCACGGGACGGATACCGGAATCCATTGCCTGGCTCACCTGCTGTGAATAACCATAAAGAATGGCGTAATCGGACACGAAGGGGCCAAACTGTTTTTTCTGATCCGCAGTCAGCGTCGGCAACCGTTCGCCGCTGCGCATCACTGTATTCTGCAGAAAATCGATAAACGCTTTGCGCTGATCGCCTTCTTTATCAAAACACCCACTCAGGCTAACAACCATCAACAACGCCGCAATAGGCGCAAACCAGCGAGAGCAGGACTTTCCTGTCGCCATTTTATTACTCCTTTCACCCAAAAAAGCGCACACCGGCACACGCGTGCCCGACGCTGACAAGGATAGTCCAGGTCAGCCTTGCAAGATACTCTTTTCATGCAAAACGGCTATTGCCGATTTATTTCTTACCATTTACAAAAAAATACCTGGCGAAGCCGACATATGACTAATCAGGTAATTAGCATAACTATCCATCTCGCTGAATCGCGTAAAGCGATCGTTACCGCACGATTAATCACAACCGTGACGATCCTGGGTTGGTATTAGGGACTATTCTTAACTGGCTCTCTGATGTTCTTGATCACGATGTGAGATTTAAGAGGAGTCCTCAATGGAATATAAAGATCCTGAGTTTGAGCTGCTGAGCAGCCTGGAACAGATCATTTTTAAAGATGTACCGCAGACGATTACCCTGCAACAAAAATCCAATCCCTTTACAGAATATGAGCAATTGCGCAAAGGGACAGGACTGAAAACCGAAGAATTCGCCAGAGCGATGGGTGTCAGCGTGGCTATGGTGCAGGAGTGGGAGTCAAAACGTGAAAAACCCACCCCAACCGAGTTAAGGCTGATGCGCCTGATTCAGGCCAACCCTGCACTCAGCAAACAGATAGCGTAGTGAAGTTTGAATGCCCCCGCCTTTGCGGGGGCTTATGTTTTAAAGGCTATCACAACGCCAGCCCGCCTCTTCCCACACCCATTCATGCGTTAACGTTAAGCCTCTTAAAAAAGCCTCATCGTGTGATACCACCAGCAGCGCTCCGGGGAAACCGGCCAGCGCCGCTTCAATCGCCTGTACCGAAGCCAGATCAAGATGGTTGGTCGGTTCATCCAGCAGCAGAAGCTGCGTGGCTTCAGCGCGCCAAAGCACGCAGGCCAGCGCCGCCTTAAGACGCTCGCCGCCGCTGAGTTCCGCCAGCGGGAGCGTCACTTTGTCGGCACCCAGCTGCAGCTGCGCTAAACGGGTTCGCAATACCCCCTCTTCCAGAGGCGTATGGCTCAAATTGAGATGCGTCATGACCGATTGTGAAAGATCGAGCTGTGACAAATGCTGGTCGAGATAGGCACAGCTGACGGACATCTTACAGGTACCTGAACGAGGGGCAATCTCACCGAGGATGGTTTTTAACAGCGTCGATTTCCCACAGCCGTTTGGCCCCTTTAACGCTACGCGCATCGGTCCGTCCATGCGCATGGTGACAGGTGGAACGAGCACATGCGGCAATACCACATCCTCCAGCACCAGCACCTGTTTGCCTTCCGGGATCTGACTTCCCGGTAGGGTAAACATCACCGGATTATCGTCTTCAACCCGTTCACGAGCCTTGTTGACCGCGGCGTTCAGCTCCGCATTTTGCTCGCTGTGCTGTTTTTTCCAGGCGCCGATCCGTTCCTTTGCCGCGCCTTTATATTTGACCCGCTCAAACGAGGCGATGTTCAGGGTATCGACGGTGCGTAATGTCTTTGCCGACCGCCGCTGGCTATCGTCATGCTCTTTTTGCATGCGTGCCCGAGTACGTTTGCGCTCGGTTGCTGCATGCTCCAGCGCCGCACGGGCAGCCTGCTGCTCAGCATCGCGCTGGGTCTGATAATCCGCATAATTGCCGCCGTAGCTGCGCAGGCCCGAGGAGCTCAGTTCAAGAATGCGCGGCACCTGCTCCAGAAGTTCACGATCATGAGAGGCCACCAGCACGCCGCCCTGATATCGTCTAAGCTGGTCGTAGAACCATGCCCGGCCCTGCCGGTCCAGATGGTTAGTGGGTTCGTCCAGCAGCAGAAAGTCCGCATCCGCCGTAAACGCCCCGCACAGCAGGGCGCGAATGCGCTCGCCGCCGCTGAGTTCAGCGGCAGGCTTATCCGGATCAAACGGTGGCAGTTGCGCATTGATAAACGCCTCGCTCAGACGCTCGGCGACATCCCAGTGGCCGTCGAGCGCGTCCAGATCGCCAGGCTGGTAATCGCCGCTATCAATGCGCTTACGCGCCGCAAATATCGCGTCGTACCCGAGCAGTTCCGCAACCGTCGTCTGCGGAGAAATGGCGTGCTGCTGCGCCACATAGAAATGCGAGCCAAAGCGTTCAATATGACCAGCAGCCGGTTCATCCAGCCCCGCCAGCAAGCGCAGCAGACGCGTTTTCCCGCTGCCGTTGCGGCCAACCAGCGCGCAAAGGGAGGGTTCCAGCGTAAGATTCAGCGGACCAAAAAGGATATCGCCCGTCGGAAACTGACAGGTGATCTGATGCAAAATAAAAGAAGGGGACTGCGCAAAATGAGCCATAAGCACTCCTGAATGAAATCAAAACATCCCCTGCCGACGCGGTGGCGTTTAGCAAGGATCGAAATTCATCAGTCGTGTTTGTTCATTTTTGGGGGGCGCTCCAGAGCGAGAAAGTTAACGCGGATAAGGATAGCGGTAATGTGTTGAACGTTTCAAGGTTAAATTTTGGACGATTTGTACTCCCTCTCCCTTTGGGCTGAGGGATCCCCACCAAATATTGCCTGCACAGACGGCCCCCTCTCCCTTGAGGGAGAGGGCTGGGGCGAGGGGAAGCATACGGCTCTGGTGGTCATTCCGTTCACTTTATGTTCCTTGCTACTCTGTAACGACAATACCCGTGAACGTGCCAGGGTGGCTCAGTCGCCACCCCCCTGGCTACCCGGGCTCCCGGCGGTAAATCGCCGCTACGCGGTACCTTCGGCTTATTCCTTCCGGCTTATCGGGGACGGGCGGAGGTAACATCCCTGTAAAGCCCGCCCTCTCGGCGCATCCATGCGCCTCGCCCCGGCCTGCAGGAAACGCCTCAGCGATTTACAGCCGGACCATAGCGTCGCTGTAAGACCTCTGCCCGCAGTATGCTTTTCATTGCGGTAATTTTGCGAGTCTCTTTCCAGAAATGGTAATATCCTCAGTGGCATAGCTCAAATCTATTGCCGCCTGTTTTGATGAGCAGTAAGTTCTCTTTGCACCTGCAAAATCAGGTGCCGGGTTTAGCATCCTGGCTTATCTTATCGGCGGCACATGATGTGCAGCATGCTTTGCTACATCTCAATGGTGGGCTGAGCAGGGGCATCGAAAGATGCGCCGGTATCCGATAAGGCCGGTAATGCTAGCTCTGTTCAGTCCACCACCAGCGAAGTTAGCATTTCCGGTGGTGGAAGCTTTATCACTTATCGGAGGCTGCCAATATGACTACTACCCCAACCCAAGCTCATTCTTTATTCACCCTGCCCTTCAACCACGCCACCGACTTCACCGAACTGGCGGATAACTGCGAACGTTTTACCGACACACTGTTAGATTGCGAAGAACCCGCCCCAAAAATGGCGCTTTACGGCAGACTCTATGCTTGTCTGAATCTTCTGCAACCCACGCTTCTGGATCCTGTTCCGGACTATTTAAAAGCCAGCCTGACCGTGGAGGAACTCCCGTCACGTCTTCCGGCTTTCGAACCCGAATGCGACCAGCTGGGGCGCTACTGTCAGGAGATTACGCAGTTGCTGATGAACGGCTCACTGCCGCGACAATCTGCAATCGTGATGGAAGATTTGCTGTGCGAACTGGTCAGCTACTTTGCCGATACGCTGAAGGCACCACGCTGGCTGAAAACGGATGAAGGTACAGTCGCGATCGGCTAAACCTGCCGGATGACGCTGCGCTTATCCGGCCTACGAAAGCTCCATAAAAAAACCCGCCGAAGCGGGTTTTTAGCATTTGTAACAACGGTCACGTTACTGCAGCAGCGAAATATCCGCTACGCGCAGGAACAGCTCGCGCAGTTTCTCGAGCATCGAGAGACGGTTAATACGCAGCTCTTTATCTTCTACGTTCACCATCACTTTCTCGAAGAAGGCGTCGATAACGTCACGCAGTTCAGCCAACTCCACCAGCGCTTCCTGGTAGCGACCTTGCGCGAAGAACGGCTCAAGCTTGTCGCGCAGAACCACAACCTGCATCGCCAGGGCAATCTCTTCCGGCTCTTTCAGGGTTGCAGCGTTAACACGCTCGTTCAGCGTCTCGTCGGATTTCGCCAGGATATTGGATACGCGCTTATTGGCCGCAGCCAGGGCAGATGCCGCTTCCAGGGTACGGAAGTGAGAAACCGCCTTCATGCGCGCATCGAAGTCAGCCGGACGGGTCGGACGACGCGCCAGCACCGCCTGAATGGTGTCAACGGTGTAGCCTTCATCCTGATACCACGCGCGGAAACGACCGAGCATAAAGTCGATCACGTCATCCACAACGTTCGCGTTGGTCAGCTTGTCGCCGTACAGACGCACCGCTTCTTCGGTCAGGGTCTGCAGATCCAGGTTCAGGTTCTTCTCAACGATGATACGCAGCACGCCCAGCGCAGCACGACGCAGCGCAAACGGGTCTTTGTCGCCTTTCGGATGCTGGCCAATACCAAAGATACCCGCCAGGGTGTCCATCTTATCGGCAATCGCCACCGCACAGGCAACCGGGTTGGACGGCAGTTCGTCACCCGCAAAGCGCGGCTGATACTGCTCGTTCAGGGCTACAGCCACGTCTTCCGCTTCGCCATCGTGACGCGCGTAGTGCATACCCATCACGCCCTGGGTGTCGGTAAATTCGAACACCATGTTGGTCATCAGGTCGCACTTGGACAGCAGGCCCGCACGCGTCGCGTGGTTGACGTCCGCGCCGATTTCACGGGCGATCCAGCCAGACAGCTCCGCGATGCGGTCGGTCTTGTCGCGCAGCGTTCCCAGCTGCTGCTGGAACAGCACGGTCTGCAGGCGCGGGAGATGATCTTCCAGACGTTTTTTACGGTCGGTATTGAAGAAGAACTCGGCATCCGCCAGACGCGGGCGCACCACTTTTTCGTTACCGGAGATAATCTGGATCGGATCTTTCGATTCGATGTTCGCCACGAAGATGAAGTTTGGCAGCAGTTTGCCGTCGCTGGCGTAAACCGGGAAGTACTTTTGGTCACCCTTCATGGTGTACACCAGCGCTTCAGCCGGAACGGCCAGGAATTTCTCTTCAAACTTCGCGGTCAGCACTACCGGCCATTCCACCAGCGAGGTCACTTCTTCCAGCAGGCTGTCGCTCAGATCGGCATTACCGCCAATCTTGCGCGCCGCTTCTTCAGCGTCCGCTTTGATTTTGGCTTTACGCTGCTCGTAGTCGGCAATAACTTTACCGCGCTCCAGCAGGATTTGCGGGTACTGGTCGGCATTGTCGATGGTGAACTCTGGTTCGCCCATAAAGCGATGGCCGCGGATCACGCGATCGGACGCCACGCCCAGAATGGTTGCCGGAATAACGGTATCGCCCAGCAGCAGGGTCACGGTGTGAACCGGACGCACGAAATGCACGTCGGACGCGCCCCAGCGCATCAGCTTAGGAATTGGCAGCTTCGCCAGCGAGGTTGCGATCATGTTTGGCAGCAGCGCTTCTGCACTCTCGCCTTTTACATGGGCGCGATACAGCAGCCACTCGCCTTTGTCGGTGGTCAGACGCTCAGCCTGGTCAACGGTGATACCGCAACCGCGCGCCCAGCCTTCAGCCGCTTTGCTCGGCTTACCTTCGGCGTCGAACGCCTGGGCAATTGCCGGGCCACGTTTTTCGACTTCACGATCCGGCTGAGACGCCGCCAGATTTGCCACCTTCAGCGCCAGACGACGCGGGGCGGCAAACCACTCAATTTTACCGTGTGCCAGGCCAGCGTTATCCAGCTCGGCGGTCACGTTCGCAGCGAAAGATTCAGCCAGGCTGCGCAGGGCTTTTGGTGGCAGCTCTTCGGTGCCGATTTCCACCAGGAAAGTTTTCTCAGACATGGCCGCCTCTTATTTGTTTCGGTTGCACATCGGGAAGCCAAGGGCTTCACGGGACGCATAGTAAGCTTCTGCAACGGCTTTGGTCAGGGTACGAATACGCAGAATGTAGCGCTGACGTTCAGTCACGGAGATGGCTTTGCGGGCGTCCAGCAGGTTGAAGCTGTGGGCGGCCTTCAGAATACGCTCGTAAGCAGGCAGCGGCAGCGGAGTCTCCAGCGCCAGCAGCTGCTGCGCTTCTTTCTCGTACTGCTCGAAGCAGGTGAACAGGAAGTCCACGTCCGCGTATTCGAAGTTATAGGTGGATTGCTCCACTTCGTTCTGATGGAACACGTCGCCGTAAGTGGTTTTACCCAGCGGGCCGTCGCTCCAGACCAGGTCGTAAACGCTGTCTACGCCCTGAATGTACATGGCCAGACGTTCCAGACCGTAGGTGATTTCACCCGTGATCGGTTTACATTCCAGACCGCCAACCTGTTGGAAGTAAGTGAACTGGGTCACTTCCATTCCGTTCAGCCACACTTCCCAACCCAGACCCCAGGCACCCAGCGTTGGGTTTTCCCAGTTATCTTCCACGAAACGGATGTCGTGAATGGTTGGATCCATACCCAGCTCTTTCAGCGACCCGAGGTACAGTTCCTGAATATTGTCTGGTGATGGCTTAATCACCACCTGGAACTGATAGTAATGCTGCAGACGGTTCGGGTTCTCACCGTAACGACCATCGGTCGGACGACGGGAAGGCTGCACATACGCGGTCGCCATTGGCTCTGGCCCCAACGCGCGTAAGCTGGTCATCGGGTGTGAAGTGCCGGCGCCGACTTCCATGTCCAAAGGTTGAACAATGGTACAGCCCTGACGAGCCCAGTAATCCTGTAAGGTCAGGATCAGGCCCTGGAAGGTCTTGGTATCAAACTTTTGCATAGTATTTCGTGCTGGATACGTGTGGTTTTAAATGGAAGGGACCAGTATACCCGCTGGCTGCAAGATATACAGTACGAAACGGGGTTGTTTAGGGAAAATTGGGAAATAAGCAGTTAAGCCAGAACGTTGTGGGCGTCTGGCTGTTGATTATACGAGCAGGCTAGCGCATGGAGAGGTGTAAAAACTGGCCGTCCGCATCAAACGAGCAGACAAAGCCCTCTTTACGTGACGTATGGCCCCGCAGCTCATAGCTTCCCTGAAAACGCACAAACCCGGTGACATCAATGTTCTGAACGTCCGAGTTATAGCGTCGGGCAGCCCGATCTTTGCAGAGCGCTTCCATATTCAGTGAACGTTCCGGGCTCATTTTACCCTGCTGCGCTTTTTGCACAGGGGCTTCTTGTGGGGCACTGCATCCCGCCAGGATTACCAGCAGAAAGAGTGACGCCGCACGCTTCATCATCATTTTTATTACCGCCCTGGTCAGTGGCTGTTATTTTTAGTATCAAAGCTTTTATAGATTAAGGTCCGGCATTCTGCGAATCTCGCGGCCTCCCTACAAGCCTGCTGAATAAAACTCAGAATTTTCCAAACGAAGACTTTTGGACAATGGTAGTCACACTCAATTTACAGGGAATACGAGGATCTGATGCAGTCAAAAATTAACTGGATTGATAACCTGCGAGGAATAGCGTGTCTGATGGTGGTCATGATCCACACGACGACCTGGTATATCACCAATGCGCACAGCATCAGCCCCGTTAACTGGGATATCGCCAATATTCTCAACTCTGCTTCACGCGTCAGCGTGCCGCTGTTCTTTATGATTTCCGGCTTTCTCTTTTTTGGCGAGCGTAGCGCGCAGCCGAGGCACTTCATTCGCATCGCGGCCTGCCTGGGATTCTACAGTGCCATTGCCTTACTCTATATTACCCTGTTCACCTCAATTAACGCCGGGCTATCGCTGAAATACGTGCTGCAAAAACCGGTGTTCTATCATCTGTGGTTCTTCTTCGCCATTATCGTTATCTATCTGGTCTCTCCCCTCGTCCAGGTAAAAAACGTCAGCGGAAAAATGCTTTTGGCCCTGATGGTGGTGATTGGCATTATTGCCAACCCGAATACGGTTTCGCAGAAAATCGACGGATTTGAATGGTTGCCGGTTAACCTTTATATCAACGGCGATACCTTTTACTACGTGCTTTACGGCATGCTGGGGCGCGCTATCGGCATGATGGACACGCAAAAACGCGGTCTGAACTGGCTCTGCGCGGTGCTGTTTATCGCTGGCGTGGCGGTGATAGCGCGCGGGACGCTGCATGAGCTGCAGTGGCGCGGCAATTTTGCCGATACCTGGTATCTGTATTGTGGCCCGATGGTCTTTATTTGTGCCGTTTCGCTGCTCACGCTCGTCAAAAACACCCTGAACGCGCGTCCCCTGCCCTTACTGAGTATGATCTCGCGGCACTCTCTCGGAATTTACGGTTTTCACGCGCTGGTGATCCACGCCCTGCGGACGAGGGGCGTTGAGCTAAAAAGCTGGCCGGTGCTGGATATTATATGGATTTTTGCCGCCACGCTGGTTATCAGCCTGCTGCTGTCGATGCTGCTGCAAAAAATAGACACGCGCCGCTTCGTCAGTTAACGCTTCGCTGCCGGGCGCGATGGTACTGGCGCGGGGAGGAAAACCCTGCCGCCAGTGAAGCCTGCTCCACGCCGCGCCCCTGCAAAAGCCACTGCTCCGCCACCGCCAGACGCAGCTGCTCCAGGTAATCGCGAACGCTAATCCCTAAATGTGACTGGAAAAGCCGGGTAAGGTGACGCGGACTGACGTGCGCCAGCCCGGCGATATCTGGCACGCTCCATGCTTTTTGCGGCTCGGCGGTAAGCGCATCCTGCGCCCGATGGATGGCCGGATGAAGATGATTGCGGTAGCGTAGCCATGGAGAAAGCTGAGGATCGTCACCGGAACGGCGGAACCAGACCACCATCTCACGCGCCACGGTTAGCGCCTTTTCGGGGCCGCACAGGCGGTTAATCATATGCAGCGCCAGATCGATGCCCGACGTGATCCCGGCACTGGTCCAGATATTCTCATCCTGCACAAATATCCGGTTTTCTTTAATCGTCGCCGTGGGAGCCGCGGTGCGCAGACGGCTAATAACGTCATGGTGGGTTGTGCACTGTCGGTTGTTCAGCAGGCCTGATTTCGCCGCCAACAGCGCCCCTGAACAGACGCACATCACGGTGATATCCTGGCGCAGGATCTGCGGCTGCAGGCGCATCAGCCAGTGCTGAATCTGCTGCGCCTGCGGCGTGGAGAATTGGCAGCGGGAGTCGCTCACCCCCGGCAGTACCAGCAGGCTGCCGGGAGGCAGGCTTTCGGGCAGCGGCTTAATGCCGCTCATCGTCAGGCCTATCGACGTCGGAACCTCAGGCTGCGGGCCAATGTAGTGCAGGCGAAACGCGTCGCCAGCCAGCACAAAGGTCACAGCATAACCCAGATCGGATGCCACCCGTGCGGTGGTTTCACAGCATTGTTCAGTGCGAATGCCGCACACGATCAGCTGGTTGATATCACGCTCGCGCAGCCAGCGGTCAAGCCCGGTATCCGTGAAGGCGTTATGGACGTGTTTCTGGAAAACCACATCCGGCTGATGACGCAAAAAGGTCATCGGTTTGACATAGCCGCTTTGCAGCGTGAAAGGGCCATCTTCATCAACATGAAAAATATCAACGACCGGAATGCCGCGCGCTTTGCAGCCTTCAATCAGTCCCAGCATGGCCTGCTGAAAGGCAGGAATATCGTCCTCCTGCCAGTAATTGCGATGGTGGAATGACTGCTGAGTATCGATATTGATTAATGCAATGCGTGGCATGATGGATCTCCTCGCCAGTGGGTGTGACACCATACTGGCAAGGAAACGAAGGCACGCCCAGACCAAAAAAGGACATCATCGTGCCTCTGCCGGACAAGCGTGTTTACGACATCAGCGGCAGCAGCTGCTGATAGATTTTGCGGAACACGTCGCGCCTTTCCGCGTAACGCGCATGGCGTGCCGCGTCAGGCAAATGCGCCTGTTCAAGCGTAAGCTGTGGCAACAGTTGAGGAAGCGGTTTTTCCGGGTTCATCGCTATCTGCGCCAGTCGCGCTGCGCCGAGCGCAGGCCCGACATCGCCACCGGTGCGAAAATCCAGCTGCAATCCGCTGATATCGGCCAGCATCTGCCGCCAGTACGGGCTTCGCGCGCCGCCGCCAATCAGGGTGACGCTTGCCGGTTTCAGGCCGCAGTCATGCACCACGTCCATCCCGTCGGCCAGCGCATACCCCACGCCTTCCAGAACCGCACGCGCCAGTTCTGCCGGGCCATGCTGATGGGTTAAGCCAAAGAAGACCCCTTTCGCTTCCGGGTTGTTATGCGGCGTACGCTCGCCGGAAAGATACGGTAAAAACCAGACGGTTCCCGCATCGTCATCCGCCTGCTGGGCCGCGGAAATGAGCGCCGGTACGTCGGCCATGCCGGTGAGCTTCGCCACCCAGTCCAGGCAGGACGCCGCACTGAGCATCACCGACATCAAATGCCATTTCCCCGGAAGGGCATGGCAGAAACTGTGCACAGCGCTTTCAGGATTGCTGCGATACCCGTCGCTGACGGCGAAATAGACGCCAGACGTTCCCAGCGAAAGCATGGCCTGCCCTGCCGCAACCATACCGACACCGACGGCCCCCGCCGCGTTGTCACCGCCCCCGGCAACCACCGGTACGGCAGGCATATTCCAGCGTTCAGCAACCGCCGGCAGCAATGTGCCCGTCACCTCACTGCCTTCGAACAATGTGGGCATATGCTCACGGGTCAGATGGCAGGCATCCAGCATTGCCTCGCTCCAGTCACGCTTCGCCACGTCGAGCCACATCGTGCCGGCGGCATCGGACATGTCGCTGGCAAAATCGCCCGTCATGCGAAAGCGCAGATAATCTTTTGGCAGTAAGACTTTCGCCACCTGACGGAAAATGTCCGGTTCGTGGCGCTGAACCCACAGTAATTTAGGCGCTGTAAAGCCGGGCATCATCAGGTTGCCGGTAATCTCGCGAGAGGCAGGCACACGCGTCTCAAGCAGCGCACACTCTTCTGCGCAGCGGCCGTCATTCCAGAGAATAGCGGGACGCAGCACACGATGCTGACTGTCCAGCAGCGTAGCGCCGTGCATTTGGCCGGCAATCCCGAGCGCTTTAACGTCACGCAGACTGTGTTGTTCACCTAAGGCCTGTATTGCACGATCCGTCGCCTGCCACCACTGTTCCGGATCCTGTTCCGACCACAGAGGATGCGGACGTGAAACCTGCAGCTTTTCCGTCTGCGTTGCTAACACGTCGCCCTGCTCGCTTAACAGGATGGCTTTCACACCCGATGTGCCAAGATCAATCCCGATATACATTGTGGTGGCTCCTTTGACAGAAATGCCCGGTGGCGCTGCCGCTTACCGGGCCTACGTTTTTACTTGTCGAACAAATAGTGATTGACCAGATTTTCCAGCAGTTCCTGGTGGCCGCTCTGGTGCTGCGGTGCCAGCTGATGTTGTTCAGCGTACTTCGCAATTTCCGCCAGCGATAACTGACCTTTCAGGATTTGCTGGCCCAGCTCACTGTTCCAGCCGCTATAACGCTTCGCTACGCGTTTGTCCAGCTCACCGTCTTCAATCATGCGCGCGGCCACTTTCAGCGCCAGCGCCATGGTGTCCATCGCGCCAATATGGCCGTAGAACAGATCGTATTTATCGGTACTCTGCCGACGCACTTTGGCGTCAAAGTTCAGGCCGCCGGTGGTGAAGCCGCCCGCTTTGATGATTTCGTACATCACCAGCGCATTCTCTTCCACGCTGTTCGGGAATTGATCGGTGTCCCAGCCCAACTGCGCATCACCACGGTTAGCATCAACGGAGCCGAAGATACCCAGCGCAATCGCAGACGCGATCTCATGATGGAAAGAGTGGCCCGCCAGGGTAGCGTGGTTGGCTTCAATGTTAACTTTAATCTCTTTTTCCAGACCGAACTGCTTCAGGAAGCCATACACCGTCGCCACGTCATAGTCGTACTGGTGCTTCGTCGGTTCCTGCGGTTTCGGCTCGATCAGCAGCGTGCCGCGGAAACCGATTTTGTGCTTATGGTCGACAACCATCTGCATAAAGCGGCCAATTTGTTCGCGCTCCTGACGCAGGTCGGTGTTGAGCAGGGTTTCATAGCCTTCGCGGCCGCCCCACAGAACATAGTTTTCGCCGCCCAGCTGATGCGTGGCGTTCATTGCCGTCACCACCTGCGTGGCCGCCCAGCTAAACACTTCCGGATCCGGGTTGGTTGCCGCTCCCGCGCCGTAGCGAGGGTTCGTGAAGCAGTTTGCCGTGCCCCACAGTAGCTTCACGCCGCTCTGCTGCTGTTTCGCCGCCAGCACATCCACCATCTGCGCGAAATTGTTCAGGTACTCTTTCAGCGACGCGCCTTCTGGCGACACGTCAACGTCATGGAAGCAGTAGTACGGCACGTTCAGCTTGTGGAAGAACTCAAACGCGACATCGGCTTTACGTTTCGCCAGCTCGATGGCCTCCCCCGGCTGTTGCCACGGACGGTCAAAGGAACCCACGCCGAACATATCGGCGCCGTTCCAGCAGAAGGTATGCCAGTAACAGGCGGCAAAGCGCAAATGATCTTCCATGCGCTTACCCAGCACCAGCTCATCCGGGTTGTAGTGACGAAATGCTAAAGGATTGGTCGTTTTTGGGCCTTCGTAACGAACGCGATCGAGTTGGTCGAAATAAGCTTGCATATTGAGCTCCATAATCAGGGTATGCGGCGAGTCGTTGATACAGGAGTAATAGTGAATAGACATTTTGGGTTGCTCAATTACGTTATTTCACACTGCTATTGAGAGAATGCGCAACTGTGCGCTGGCTCGCAAAATAATGCGCAGACAAACTATTTTTCGGTGCACATTCCAGAATCAAATGTAATTAAGACGTTACGTATTTTAAAATCCGATCGCGGTCATAAATTCAGAAATAAACCAAATATCATAATGGGAAGATAAAAATCTGTAATTGCCAGCCCGCCTTTCCGCGTTAAAAATTTGCTGCGTCTCAGCAGTGAATGTTTCTTTTATCTCAGCAACACATACCCTACAAAAGGCCTAATAATTATGAAGATAAAGAACCTGACTCTAACGCTCTGTACTACGCTCCTCCTTGCCAGTTTTGCCGGTCATGCCAAAGAGGTCAAAATTGGCATGGCGATTGACGACCTTCGCCTGGAGCGCTGGCAAAAAGATCGCGATATTTTTGTTAAAAAAGCAGAATCACTTGGCGCAAGCGTGTTTGTTCAGTCGGCTAACGGCAACGAAGAAACACAAATGTCGCAAATTGAGAATATGATCAACCGCGGCGTTGATGTTCTGGTCATTATCCCCTACAACGGCCAGGTATTAAGTAACGTGGTGAAAGAAGCCAAACAAGAAGGCATAAAAGTTCTGGCCTATGACCGCATGATTAATAATGCGGATATTGATTATTATATTTCGTTCGACAATGAAAAAGTCGGGGAATTACAGGCGCAAAGCCTGATCGACAAAGTGCCTCAGGGCAATTATTTCCTGATGGGCGGTTCGCCGGTGGATAACAACGCGAAGCTGTTCCGCGAAGGGCAAATGAAAGTCCTTAAGCCGTACATCGACGACGGAAAAATTAAAGTGGTTGGCGATCAATGGGCCGACGGCTGGCTGCCAGAAAACGCGCTGAAAATTATGGAAAACGCGCTGACGGCCAACAACAACAAAATTGATGCGGTCGTGGCTTCCAACGATGCCACCGCTGGCGGCGCGATTCAGGCTCTGAGCGCCCAGGGGCTGGCCGGAAAAGTCGCCATCTCAGGGCAGGACGCCGATCTGGCCGGGGTAAAACGCATCATCGCAGGCACCCAAACCATGACGGTCTACAAACCGATTACCCAGCTTGCCAATACGGCGGCGGAAATCGCCGTGGAGCTGGGCAATGGTAAGCAACCTAAAGCAGACGCGACGCTGAATAACGGGCTTAAAGACGTTCCGGCTCGTCTGCTCACGCCAATTGAAGTCAATAAAGAGAACATTGACGCCACCGTCATCAAAGATGGTTTCCACAAGAAGAGCGAACTGTAATCCAGCGCGGCCCCTGCACTGCGGGGGCGCATCACGTTGTACTGTTCTTCCCTCGGGTTATGTGGAGCAGTTATGCCTTATTTACTTGAAATGAAAAGCATCACCAAGCGCTTCGGTACGGTGAAAGCCGTCGACAACGTCAGTCTCCGGCTGAACCCCGGCGAAGTGGTTTCGCTGTGTGGCGAGAACGGTTCGGGCAAGTCAACGCTGATGAAAGTGCTGTGCGGGATCTACCCGCACGGCAGCTACGAAGGCGAAATCGTCTTTGCCGGTGAAGTTATCCAGGCGACACACATTCGCGATACCGAACGCAAAGGTATCGCCATCATTCACCAGGAGCTGGCGCTGGTGAAGCATCTCACCGTGCTGGAAAACATCTTCCTTGGGGCCGAAATTTCCCGCCATGGCGTACTGGATTACGACACCATGACGCTCCGCTGTGAAAAGCTGCTGGCGCAGGTGAGTCTCAACATTTCACCGGATACCCGCGTGGGGGATCTGGGCCTCGGGCAACAGCAGCTGGTCGAAATAGCGAAAGCGCTCAATAAACAGGTCAGGCTGCTGATCCTTGACGAGCCAACGGCCTCGCTCACCGAACAGGAAACCGCGGTTCTCCTCAATATCATCCGCGATCTGCAAAACCACGGTATCGCCTGCATCTACATTTCGCACAAGCTGAACGAGGTTAAAGCCATTTCGGACACCATTTGCGTGATCCGCGACGGGCAGCATATCGGCACGCGTGAAGCCGCGGGCATGAGTGAAGATGACATCATTACCATGATGGTGGGCCGCGAGCTGACGGCGCTCTACCCGAATGAGCCCCACGAAACGGGTGATGAAGTATTACGCGTGGAAAACCTGACGGCGTGGCACCCCGTTAACCGCCACATCAAGCGCGTCAATAACGTCTCGTTTTCTCTTCACAGCGGCGAAATCCTCGGCATTGCGGGGCTCGTCGGCGCCGGGCGTACCGAAGCCGTACAGTGCCTGTTTGGCGTGTGGCCGGGGCGCTGGGAGGGCACGATTTATATCGACGGCCAGCCGGTGAAAATCGACAGCTGCCAGCAGGCAATTGCCCGCGGCATTGCCATGGTGCCGGAAGATCGTAAAAAAGACGGCATCGTGCCAGTCATGGCGGTAGGTAAAAACATTACGCTTGCGGCACTCGATCGGTTCTCCGGTGCGCTGAGCAGCCTGGACGATGCCGCAGAGCAGCAGTGCATTCTTCAGTCGCTTGCCAGACTGAAGGTAAAAACATCCTCACCGGAACTGGCCATTGGCCGCCTGAGCGGCGGCAACCAGCAGAAGGCGATTCTGGCGCGCTGTCTGCTGCTCAATCCACGCATATTGATCCTTGATGAGCCAACGCGCGGAATTGATATCGGTGCCAAATATGAAATCTACAAGCTGATTAATCAGCTTGTACAGCAAGGGATTGCCGTCATTGTCATCTCGTCTGAGTTACCCGAAGTGCTCGGCCTGAGCGACCGCGTGCTGGTCATGCACGAGGGAAAACTGAAAGCCAACCTGATTAACCAGAACCTGACGCAGGAGCAGGTGATGGAAGCCGCTTTAAGGAGCGAACGTCATGTCGAAAAGCAATCCGTCTGATATCAAAGTCGCTGTTCCGACGCCCGGTGCGTTCGCGGGGTTAAAAGCGCTGAACCTGCAGGTTTTCGTGATGATCGCGGCAATTATCGTCATCATGCTGTTCTTTACCTGGATGACCGATGGCTCTTACCTAAGCGCGCGTAACGTCTCGAACCTGCTCCGCCAGACCGCCATCACCGGCATTCTGGCCGTGGGCATGGTGTTCGTGATTATCTCTGCGGAAATCGACCTGTCAGTCGGTTCGATGATGGGGCTGCTCGGCGGCGTGGCGGCCATTTTTGACGTCTGGCTCGGCTGGCCGCTGCCGCTGACCGTCGCGGTCACGCTGGTGTTGGGGTTGGTTCTGGGAGCCTGGAACGGCTGGTGGGTCGCCTACCGTAAAGTGCCCTCGTTCATTGTCACTCTGGCGGGGATGTTGGCCTTCCGTGGGATCTTAATCGGTATCACCAACGGTACCACCGTCTCCCCCACCAGCGCGGCTATGTCGCAGATTGGCCAGAGTTACCTCGCTGATAGCATAGGCTTTACGATCGGTGTGATTGGGTTGCTGGCGTTTGTCGCGTGGCAGTGGCGTGGCCGTATGCGCCGTCAGGCGCTGGGGCTGGCTTCTCCAGCGCCAACGTCGGTGGTGGGGCGTCAGGCGCTCACGGCAGTCATTGTGCTGGGCGCAATCTGGCTTCTTAACGACTATCGCGGCGTCCCGACACCCGTACTGCTGCTGGCGCTTCTACTGCTGGGCGGCATGTTTATGGCCACGCGCACCGCGTTTGGCCGACGTATTTATGCGATTGGCGGCAACCTTGAAGCTGCCCGTCTGTCGGGTATCAACGTCGAACGCACCAAACTCGCGGTCTTTGCCATTAACGGCCTGATGGTCGCCATCGCCGGGTTGATCCTCAGCTCGCGTCTGGGAGCCGGTTCGCCTTCCGCCGGTAACATTGCCGAGCTGGATGCTATCGCCGCCTGCGTGATTGGTGGCACCAGCCTCGCAGGCGGTATCGGCAGCGTGGCGGGGGCGGTCATGGGGGCTTTTATTATGGCTTCGCTGGATAACGGGATGAGTATGATGGACGTCCCGACGTTTTGGCAGTATATCGTCAAGGGGGCCATTCTTTTACTGGCAGTCTGGATGGACTCGGCAACCAAGCGACGGGCCTGATAACGGTATTGTGACTAATTGGGAAGTGAGCCATGTTTGAAAAGCGTCACCGCATTACGTTGTTATTCAATGCCAATAAAGCCTACGACCGTCAGGTGGTGGAGGGCGTTGGTGAATATTTGCAGGCGTCGCAATCCGAGTGGGATATCTTTATTGAAGAAGATTTCCGCACCCGTCTCGAGAACATCAAAGAGTGGCTGGGCGACGGCGTCATCGCCGACTATGACGATCCCGTCATCGAGCAACTGCTGACCGACGTCGACGTGCCGATAGTGGGCGTCGGCGGCTCTTACCATTCGCCCGAACACTACCCGCCGGTCCACTATATTGCTACCGATAACCATGCCCTGGTCGAGGCCGCCTTTCTCCATTTAAAAGAGAAAGGCGTTCATCGCTTCGCGTTTTATGGCCTACCCGCCACCAGCGGCAAGCGCTGGGCCGTTGAGCGCGAACACGCGTTTTGCCAGCTGGTCGCCCAGGAGAAGTATCGCGGCGTGGTCTATCAGGGGCTGGAAACCGCACCGGAAAACTGGCAGCACGCGCAAAACCGCCTGGCGGACTGGCTGCAAACGCTGCCGCCGCAAACCGGCATTATCGCCGTGACGGATGCCCGCGCGCGTCACGTGCTGCAGGTCTGCGAACATTTACACATCCCGGTGCCCGAAAAACTGTGCGTGATTGGGATTGATAACGAAGAACTGACCCGCTATCTGTCTCGCGTGGCGCTCTCCTCGGTAGCGCAAGGAACGCGTCAGATGGGCTACCAGGCGGCGAAGCTGCTGCATCGTCTGCTGGATAAAGAATCCTTGGCGCTTCAGCGCTTGCTCGTGCCCCCTGTCCGCGTCGTAGAGCGTCGCTCAACCGACTATCGCTCCTTAAGCGACCCTGCCGTCATTCAGGCCATGCACTATATTCGCAACCACGCCTGCAAAGGGATTAAGGTCGATCAGGTTCTGGATTCGGTAGGCATTTCGCGTTCGAATCTGGAGAAGCGGTTCAAAGAAGAAGTGGGCGAAACCATTCATGCCGTCATTCATGCTGAGAAGCTGGAGAAAGCCCGCAGTCTGCTCATCTCCACGTCACTGTCGATCAACGAAATCTCGCAGATGTGCGGATACCCGTCCCTGCAATATTTCTATTCGGTATTTCGCAAAGAGTATGACACCACGCCAAAAGAGTATCGGGATCGCCACAGCGAGGTGCTGATTTAGAGAAGAAAACGCCTTCCAGAGGAAGGCGTTTTTTTGAGATTACATGTGGGCGGCAATTAAGCGCTGGTTATCCTGATACATGGCGAACAGATAGTTATTATAGCTCTGTCCCTTCGTCGAATAACCTTTTAGCTTGTGGATCATCGTGCTGGCCGTCACTTCCTGATCCGCTTTACGCAACTGCGCGCGTGATTTACGGAATGAGGAGTAAGCCGGGTGCGTGTTCAGGTTCACCACGTAGGCGCTCACGGAATCTTTCACGGATTCAAACTGAGAATAGCCTTTCACCTTGCCAGGCGCATTATTACAACGACCTTTCCCACACTTCATACCGAAAAGGTTGTTGTTGCTGCGCGCCAGCTTTGAAGTACCCCAGCCGCTTTCGGCAGCAGCCATGGTCGCAACCATGCTACCCGGGATGATATCCACACGCTCAAGGAGAGCATTCCACGGCACACGACGCGTGTTACCGTTCCAGCTCAGCTTGTAGCGCTTCGTGATATCTTTCAGACGCGCGCGTTCTGACGGCGACCAGCGGCTATCGTACTGTTTGGAAATTAGCCAGTTACGATCCGCAGTAATCGCGGCATTTTGACTCGTGATGTAAGGCATTACCGTCCGGAGAAACGCTTTTTTCCTTGGTGTTCCGGAAGGGTATTTTCGCAAATCAGGAAGTGAACTACTCTTTGCACTATTGCGAGAATACTCTTGTTTACTGCTAACCTTACTAATTGTCGTCTTTGTCGTCTTTATTACGTGGGCTTTCTTACTCGTTGTATCCGTGTGCGTCTTCGCAAGCACCTCACCCGAAAATGCCGCGGTGAGTAACATGAGTATCGCAGCCCCATATCGTCGAATGGGAGTCGATATCATTAGGTCTCCTGGTCGGATGTAATCATCCCAACACCTTATTTTTTTCACAAATTTGAGAGCGGAATCTCAAATCATAACAAAAATAGACTTCAAGAGCACGTATAGAAATAGTCCAATTCCGAAACTATGTCATCTAAAACTTGCTCACAAAAACACCATTTCCGAAAAAATGTGTGCGGTATCGCAGTTAACTGCTTAATTTTGCGCGAGATCACTCATCCTCACGCATCCTCCTGGCAGAAAGCGATGGGGGATGAGTTTTTAACCTTCGCCTGATGGCAAACTGGTTAAAAATGCCGCGACAGGAAAATGGAATGAAACGCACCGCAATAGCCTTTCTGATGTTACCCGCACTGGCACATGCTGACTGGTCATCACCAGGATTTACTGCATTCAGCCCCGAAGGCACGGGGATTTTCACCAGCCAGGCAAAGCTTGCGAAGGGTACGCGTCCTTTGACCGTGAGTTTTGACAACACGTGCTGGCAGCCCTCAGAAGCGATAAAACTCAATGAGATGCTGTCGCTCAAACCCTGTGACGCCACGCCGCCGCAGTGGCGCCTGTTCCGCGACGGCGAATACCAGATGCGGATTGATACCCGCTCCGGCACGCCCACCCTGCTGCTGACCATCCAGAGTGCCGCAGAACAATCGGTGACAAACGTTATCCGCCAGTGCCCGAAGTGGGACGGTAAACCGCTGACGCTGGACGTCAGCCATACCTTCCCGGAAGGCTCCGCGGTGCGCGACTACTACAGTAAACAGACGGCGACGGTGCAAAATGGAAAAATCACCCTGCAGCCAGCCGCCAACAGTAACGGCCTGCTGCTGCTTGAGGGCGCCGAAACCGACAAACCTGCACCGTTTAGCTGGCAAAACGCCACCGTCTATTTCGTGCTGACCGACCGTTATGTCAATGGCGATCCTGGCAACGACAACAGCTATGGCCGTCATAAAGACGGCATGCAGGAGATCGGCACGTTCCACGGTGGCGACCTTAAGGGGCTTGCCGGCAAGCTCGATTATTTACAGCAGCTGGGCGTGAACGCCCTCTGGATAAGCTCTCCGCTTGAGCAGATCCACGGCTGGGTTGGTGGTGGAACCAAAGGTGATTTCCCGCACTACGCCTATCACGGCTACTACACCCAGGACTGGACAACGCTCGACGCCAACATGGGGACCGAAGACGATTTACGCCATCTTGTTGATGAAGCGCATAAACGCGGCATCCGCATCCTGTTTGACATCGTGATGAACCACACGGGCTACGCAACGCTTGCGGACATGCAGGAGTATCAGTTTGGCGCCTTGTACCTGCAGGGCGATGAGCTCAAAAAAACGCTGGGAGAACGCTGGACGGACTGGAAGCCAGGCGCGGGCCAAAGCTGGCATAGCTTTAACGACTACATCAACTTTAGCGACAAAGCCGCATGGGAAAAATGGTGGGGTAAAAAGTGGATCCGCACCGACATTGGCGATTACGACAACCCGGGCTTTGATGATTTAACCATGTCGCTGGCATTCTTACCCGATCTCAAAACGGAATCCACCGCGCCTTCCGGGCTACCCAACTTCTATCAACACAAGCCCGATACCCATGCGAAAGCTATTCCGGGATATACCCCGCGCGACTACCTGACCCACTGGCTCAGCCAGTGGGTACGTGACTATGGCATCGACGGTTTCCGGGTGGATACCGCGAAGCACGTTGAGCTTGCGGCATGGCAGCAGCTGAAAGACCAGGCAAGCCAGGCGCTGGCCGCCTGGAAAGGCGCGAACCCGGACAAAAAGCTCGACAACGCGCCATTCTGGATGACCGGCGAATCCTGGGGTCACGGGGTCATGCAGAGCGATTATTACCGCCACGGTTTTGATGCGATGATCAACTTTGACTATCAGGAGCAGGCGTCAAAAGCGGTCAATTGCCTGGCCGATATCGACCTCACGTGGCAGCAGATGGCGGAAAAGCTGCAAAGCTTCAACGTTCTGAGCTATATCTCTTCGCATGACACGCGCCTGTTCCGTGAAGGCGGTCAGCGTGCGGCCGAGCTGCTTCTGTTAGCGCCGGGTAGCGTACAAATCTATTACGGGGATGAATCTGAACGCCCGTTCGGCCCGACGGGTTCCGACCCGCTGCAGGGCACCCGCTCAGATATGAACTGGCAGGACGTGACGGGCAAACAGGCCTTAACCGTCGCCCACTGGCAGACGCTGGGTCAGTTCCGCGCCCGACATCCCGCGATAGGTGAAGGCAAGCAAACTACGCTGTCGCTGAAAGAAGGGTATGGCTTCGTACGCGAACACAATGGCGATAAGGTGCTGGTGGTATGGGCAGGTAACCAATAGACCACACCCCTCACCCCGGACCGTACACCCCAAAGGGGCGAGGGTGAAAAGACGGCTCCATGCGGTCCCCTCTCCCCTGTGGGGAGAGGGTTAGGGTGAGGGGCGGAAATACACAAGAATAATTCACTGAATAAACCCTTTTCCACCCTATAAAACGACAAATCCGACCACACCACCCGATTTGCACCAACACGGTGCTAGCGTTATGGTTACCCACTTTCAAAATAAGCTCGACAGATCACCTGCTATGACGTTTTCACTTTTCGGCGATAAATTTACCCGCCATTCAGGCATTACTCGCCTGATGGAGGACCTCAACGACGGGCTGCGCACACCGGGCGCAATCATGCTCGGCGGCGGAAATCCGGCTCAAATCCCGGAGATGAATACCTATTTCCAGATCCTGCTCGCTCAGATGCTGGAAAGCGGCAAAGCAACCGATGCGCTTTGCAATTACGACGGCCCGCAGGGTAAAACCGAACTGCTGGCACTCCTCGCCGAAATGCTGCGTAAAGAGCTGGGCTGGGATATCGAACCACAGAATATTGCACTGACAAACGGCAGCCAGAGCGCGTTTTTCTACTTGTTTAATCTGTTCGCAGGACGTCGCGCCGACGGCACCACCAAAAAAGTGCTGTTCCCGCTGGCCCCGGAGTATATCGGCTATGCTGATTCGGGCCTGGAAGAGGATCTGTTCGTCTCCGCGCGCCCGAACATTGAGCTGCTGCCGGAAGGGCAATTCAAATATCACGTCGATTTTGAACACCTGCATATTGGCGAAGAGACGGGCATGATCTGCGTATCACGCCCGACGAACCCAACGGGCAACGTGATCACCGACGACGAGCTGATGAAGCTGGACGCGCTGGCGAATCAGCACGGCATGCCGTTGGTGATCGATAACGCCTACGGCGTGCCGTTCCCGGGCATTATCTTCAGCGAAGCACGTCCGCTGTGGAACCCGAACATTGTCCTGTGCATGAGCCTCTCTAAGCTGGGACTGCCGGGCAGCCGCTGCGGCATCATCATCGCTAATGAGAAAATCATCACCGCCATTACCAATATGAACGGCATCATAAGCCTTTCACCGGGCGGCATTGGCCCGGCGATGATGTGCGAAATGATCAAACGCAACGACCTGCTGCGTCTGTCGAATGATGTGATTAAACCGTTCTATTACCAGCGCGTTCAGGAGACGATTGCGACACTTCGCCGCTACTTACCGGAAGAACGCTGCCTGATCCACAAACCTGAAGGAGCGATTTTCCTGTGGCTGTGGTTTAAGGATTTGCCTATCACCACCGAACTGCTCTACCAGCGCCTGAAAAAGCGCGGCGTGCTGATGGTGCCGGGCGACTACTTCTTCCCGGGTCTGGATAAGCCCTGGCCGCATACGCACCAGTGCATGCGCATGAACTACGTGCCCGATCCAGAAAAAATCGAAGCGGGCGTCAAAATTCTGGCTGAAGAAATCGAGAAAGCCTGGCGCGAAGACGGTTAGTAAAGCCTTACGCCAGATGACGTTGCCGCTCGGCGCGGAGTCTGGCGGGGTCAACACAGCGCAACGCGTGGGTTGGACAGGCCTCCACGCAGGCCGGTCCGCCTTCGCGATGCATGCATAAATCACATTTCAACGCCTGCGGCTTGTTTCCCGCCAGACGAACCTGCATCGCCCCAAACGGACACGCCACCATACAGCTTTTGCACCCAATACAGCGCTTCTGCTCAACGAGCCAGGCGCCTGCCGTGCGGCGAATGGCACGGGTTGGGCAGACGTTGGCACACGGCGCATCCTCGCACTGATGGCAACCCACTGCCGTCGTGTATGAACTTCCCTTAACCACCCGAAGGCGGGGCGTAAAGGCATTTGCGGAGACGGCATCCTGATGCGACACCGCGCAGGCCACTTCACAGGTGCGGCACCCTATGCATTTTTCCGCCTCCGCCATGATAAATCGGTTCATGTGTTACGCCTCGCGCACGTTAAAACCCAGCTCTTTTGAGATAGCCTCTGCCGTTTCGCGCAGTGGCTTGAGTAAGTTTTTCTCACCCACCTGCTTCATGCGCGACGTCGATAGCGATATAGAGATCGCATACGGCACGCGGCCGTGGATATCAAAGACCGGCACGGCAATGCAGGAGACGCCCAGCTCGTTCTCTTCTTTGTCCATCGCCATGCTGCGATCGCGAATTTCCGCCAGCTCATCATACATCGCACTCAGTTCGGTGATGGTGTTGCGCGTCAAAGGTTGGATCTGTTCCTGATGGCTTTCCCAGTAGCTCGCCACGTAATCCTGATGACCAAACGCCATGTAAATTTTGCCCATCGCAGAGCAGTAGAGCGGCATATGCTGACCGATATAAGCACGCGTGCGCAGCATACCGGTTGTCGGTTCAAGCTTATAAATCAGGATGGCGTGGTCGTCTTCCCGGCTGGAAAAGTTCACCGTTTCGCCAGTGGCAATATTCAGCGCTTCAAGGTGCGGCGCCGCCACGTGGATGATATTGAGCGACGACAGCGCCTTTTGCCCGACGGCGATAAATTTGGTGGTCAGGCGATAGCTGCCCGCCGCGGGTGCCGGCGTAACGTACCCGCACGACTGCAATCCCTGCAGCAAGCGGTGCACGGTGCTCTTATTCAGCCCCGCCAGTTCCGATAAATGCGCAAGCGGACACCCGTTCGGATAGTTACTGAGGATCTCAATCAGCATCAGGCCGCGAAACAAGCTCTGGCTGCCTGCTGGCCTCTCTTTTTCTTGCGTCATTTCGCTCTCTTTCATGCTCATTAAATGGCTCCTTTTTATCGCGCCCTGATGGTAGCGCAAAGTGTGGTTCAGTTCACGATCTCAACAGAAAAAACACAACCGTTTGATTTTAATCGTTTTTGAAAAGCATGAATGTCGTTGATCTGGCAAAATTTGATCGCTATATTTGAAATCATATTTCGCATAGTGAAATTTAGCGCTAAAAAAGCACTCGCACTTGCCCTAAAAAAACAGGAGAACAGGGATGAAAGTGACCTACGAAGAGTTGAAAGCGGCGTTCAATCGGGTTCTGCTCGATCGCGGTGTCAACGCGGATACTGCAGATGCCTGCGCAGAAATGTTTGCCCGCACCACGGAATCCGGCGTCTATTCACATGGCGTCAACCGCTTCCCGCGCTTTATTCAGCAGCTTGATGCCGGGGACATCATTCCCGACGCCCAGCCCAAGCGAGTGACGACATTAGGGGCTATCGAACAGTGGGACGCTCAGCGATCCATAGGAAACCTGACGGCGAAAAAGATGATGGACCGCGCCACCGAGCTGGCCTCCGATCACGGCATTGGTCTGGTGGCACTGCGTAACGCTAACCACTGGATGCGCGGCGGCAGCTACGGCTGGCAGGCGGCGGAGAAGGGCTACATCGGCATTTGCTGGACCAACTCCATTGCCGTCATGCCCGCGTGGGGATCAAAAGAGTGCTGCATCGGCACCAACCCGCTGATCGTCGCCATTCCCACCAGCCCGATCACCATGGTCGATATGTCGATGTCGATGTTCTCCTACGGCATGCTGGAAGTGAATCGCCTGGCCGGGCGCGAGCTGCCGGTAGACGGCGGCTTTGACGACGAAGGCAATCTCACCAGAGAGCCCGGCGTGATTGAGAAAAACCGCCGGATTCTGCCAATGGGTTACTGGAAAGGTTCAGGCTTATCCATCGTGCTCGACATGATCGCCACCCTGCTCTCCAACGGCGCTTCCGTTGCGGAAGTGACGCAGGACAACAGTGACGAATACGGCGTGTCTCAGATCTTTATCGCTATCGAGGTCGATCGCCTGATCGACGCCCCGACCCGCGATGCCAAGCTGCAGCGCATCATGGACTTCATCACCACCGCCGAACGCGCTGATGACAATGTCGCCGTTCGCCTGCCGGGGCATGAGTTCACCCGTTTGCTTGAAGAGAACCGCCGCAACGGCATCACGATTGACGACAGCGTGTGGGCGAAAATCCAGTCTCTGTAAGGAGTGGACCATGATATTTGGACATATTTCACAGCCAAATCCGTGTCGCCTGCCGCGGGCAATTGAAAAGGCGTTAGATTTTCTGCGTACCACGGATTTCAGCATGCTAAAGCCGGGTGTGGTTGAAATTGAGGGACGCAACATCTTTGCCCAGGTGCTCGATCTCACCACCCGGGAACAGCACGAGAATCGCCCGGAGGTGCATCGCCGTTATCTGGATATACAGTTTCTGGCCTGGGGTGAAGAGAAAATCGGTATCGCCATTGATACCGGCAATAACAAAATCAGCGAATCATTACTGGAACAGCGGGATATTATTTTTTATCACGACAGCGAACACGAATCGTTTATCGAAATGATACCCGGCAGTTATGCCATATTTTTCCCGCAGGATGTACACCGTCCTGCCTGTATTAAAAACAAGGAAGCTGCAATTCGTAAAATTGTGGTGAAAGTGGCAATCAGCGAATTAGATTAATTTTCTGATAAATACAGGAACGCGAAATGACCAACACCGGTTTTATTATTGGTGCGTACCCCTGCGCACCCTCGTTTCACCAGAAAGGGGAACAAGAAGAACACACCTTCTGGCGGGAACTTTCTGACACGCCACACATTCGCGGGCTGGAACAACCCTGCCTTGAACATCTCCATCCTTATGGGGATGAATGGCTGTTCCGCCATACGCCGGGTGAATGGCAAATCGTGGTGACCGCCGTGATGGAAACCATGCGCCGCCGCGGCACAAACGGTGCGTTTGGCCTGGCCTCCGCCGATGAAGATCAGCGTAAAGCCTGCGTCGAATTTTACCGCCATCTGCGCCAGAAGATTGCTGCCGTTAACGCCCGTTTTCCCGGGAAAGTCATTGCTCTGGAGATGCAGGCCGCGCCGCAGGCGGGCAATGCTTCAGTTGAGCAGGCTACCGAGGCGTTTTCTCGCTCGGTCCGCGAAATCACGGGCTGGGACTGGAACTGCGATCTGGTGCTGGAACACTGCGACGCCATGACGGGACCCGCACCGCGTAAGGGGTTTTTACCCCTGGAGCAGGTGCTGGAGGTGGTGAAAGGAACGGATATCAGCGTCTGTATCAACTGGGCGCGCTCGGCCATTGAAGGCCGTAATACGACCCTACCGCTTGAACATGTTCAGGCCGCGCTCGCTGCCGGGAAACTGGAGGCCTTGATGTTTTCGGGTACCACCACCAGCGGCGAGTACGGAGAATGGCAGGATCTGCACGCGCCGTTTTCTTCGTTCTGCACTGACAGTTTGATGTCCACTGAACACGCAAAATCACTCTTTACTGCGGCGAGCGCCGCAACATTGAAATTCTCCGGTATTAAATTACTTGAAATAAATGCTAATGCTGACGTCAGCCACCGCATCGCTATTTTGCGTGACGGCATTAGCGCCATGAAAAAAGCAACACAATAACAATAAAAAAATCTTATTCCGGTTACCTACACTGAGAGATTAAATATGAATACGTCTACTCAAGCCCTACATGCGGATATTCCGCGTCAGCGCTGGCTAAGAATCATTCCTCCCATTCTTATCGCCTGCATTATTTCATATATGGACCGCGTGAATATCGCGTTTGCGATGCCGGGTGGTATGGATGAGGAATTAGGTATTACCGCGACGATGGCAGGCCTGGCGGGTGGGATATTCTTTATTGGCTATCTTTTCCTGCAGGTTCCCGGCGGCAAGATTGCCGTGCACGGCAGCGGCAAGAAGTTTATCGGCTGGTCGCTGGTCGCCTGGGCGGTGATCTCGGTTCTGACCGGGCTTGTCACTAACCAGTATCAGCTTCTGGTGCTGCGCTTCTTGCTCGGCGTGGCGGAAGGCGGGATGCTGCCCGTTGTGCTCACGATGATCAGCAACTGGTTCCCGGACGCCGAGCGCGGTCGCGCCAACGCCATCGTGATCATGTTTGTGCCCATCGCCGGGATCATCACCGCCCCGCTGTCGGGCTGGATTATTACCGCACTCGACTGGCGCTGGCTGTTCATTATTGAAGGGCTGATGTCCGTTGTGGTGCTGGTGCTCTGGGCGTTCACCGTTTACGACCGTCCGCAGGAAGCCCGCTGGATCTCAGACGCCGAGAAAAACTATCTGGTGCAAACGCTGGCGGCGGAACAGCAGGCCATCGCCGGAAAAGAGGTAAAAAATGCCTCGCTCAGCGCAGTGCTGTCTGACAAAACCATGTGGCAGCTGATCGCCCTGAACTTCTTCTATCAGACCGGGATTTACGGTTACACCCTTTGGCTGCCCACCATTCTGAAGGAGCTGACGCACACCAGCATAGGCCAGGTGGGGATGCTCGCCATTCTGCCTTACATCGGCGCCATTGCGGGCATGTTCCTGTTCTCTACGCTCTCTGACCGCACCGGCAAGCGCAAGCTGTTTGTCTCCCTGCCGTTGATTGGCTTCGCGCTCTGCATGTTCCTCTCCGTGGCGCTGAAAGCAAACACCTGGCTGGCCTATGCCGCACTGGTGGGCTGCGGTTTCTTCCTGCAGTCCGCCGCGGGCGTGTTCTGGACCATTCCGGCGCGTCTGTTCAGCGCCGAAATGGCGGGCGGTGCGCGCGGCGTGATCAACGCCCTGGGGAACCTCGGTGGGTTCTGTGGTCCTTATGCCGTAGGCGTGCTGATCACCCTGTACAGCAAAGATGCGGGCGTTTACTGCCTGGCGGTCTCTCTGGCGCTGGCGTCTCTGCTGGCCCTGCTGTTGCCGGCGAAATGCGATGCCGGCGCAGAGCCCAACCCCACGGTGACCCCACACAAGCGTGCGGCCTGATGCCCTCGCCTAACCCACTAAACCAAACCGTAGGCCGGGTAAGCGCAGCGCCACCCGGCGAATAAGCGAGAAGAAGATGAGTGAAAAAGAGCCCTACTGGCTGGGTATCGATTGTGGCGGTACTTATCTGAAAGCCGGTTTATACAACAGCCAGGGCAAAGAAGTCAGTATCGAACGCCGCTCCGTTACCACGCTCAGCCCGCGAGCGGGCTACGCCGAGCGGGATATGCATCAGCTATGGCAGTACTGCCACGCGACCGTCGCCTTGCTGCTCAAAAATTCAGGGGTAGACGGACAACAGATCAAAGGTGTCGGTATTTCTGCACAGGGCAAAGGGCTGTTTCTTCTCGATAAACAGGACCAACCGCTGGGCAACGCCATCCTCTCCTCTGACCGCCGGGCACTGGACATTGTGCAGCGCTGGCAGCAGGACGGTATCCCCGAAAAGCTCTACCCGCATACGCGCCAGACGCTATGGACCGGGCATCCGGCCTCACTTCTGCGCTGGGTCAAAGAGAACGAGCCGCAGCGTTATCAGCACATTGGCTGCGTGATGATGGCGCACGACTATCTGCGCTGGTGTCTGACCGGCGTGAAAGGCTGCGAAGAGAGCAACATCTCCGAGTCCAATCTCTACAACATGAATACCGGCCAGTACGACCCGCAGCTTACGCGCTGGCTCGGTATCAGCGAGATTGATGGCGCACTGTCACCGATTGTCGGTTCAGCAGAAATTTGCGGGGAAATCACCGCTCAGGCAGCCGCGCTTACCGGTCTCGCGGCGGGTACGCCCGTCGTTGGCGGACTGTTTGATGTGGTTTCCACCGCGATCTGTGCCGGACTGCACGACGAACATACGCTGAATGCCGTGATGGGCACCTGGGCCGTCACCAGCGGGATCGCCAATGCGCTTCGCGATAACGAGCCGTTCCCCTATGTGTATGGCCGTTACGTCCACCCGCAGCAGTACATCGTCCACGAAGCCAGCCCCACCTCTTCCGGCAACCTGGAGTGGCTGACCGCGCAGTGGGGGGACATGCCGTTCAGCGAAATCAACCGCGCCGTGGCCAGCCTGCCGAAAGCCGAAAGCGATCTGCTCTTCCTGCCGTTCCTCTACGGCAGCAACGCCGGGCTGGAGATGACCAGCGGCTTCTACGGCATGCAGGCGCTGCATACTCGCGCGCACCTGCTTCAGGCGGTGTATGAGGGCGTGGTATTTAGCCATATGACCCACCTCAACCGCATGCTTGAACGTTTTACCCACGTTCATGCCCTGCGCGTGACGGGTGGCCCAACCCATTCTGACGTGTGGATGCAAATGCTCGCCGACGTCAGCGGGCTGGCCATTGAACTGCCGCAGGTGGAAGAGACGGGCTGTTCCGGCGCGGCGCTGGCGGCGATGGTTGGCACCGGCGTTTTCACCGACTTCCACTCCGCACAGCACGCGCTTAAGCATGACATTCGGGTCATCGAGCCCGATATGCACGCCCATGCGGCCTACCAGCGCAAATATCACCGCTACCAGTTACTGATTTCAGCATTACAGGGCTACCACGCCCGAATTAAGGAGTACGACCTATGAGCCGACCATTACTGCAGCTGGCGCTCGACCACACCTCGCTTCAAGCGGCGCAGCGCGATGTCGCGACGCTTTCAGATCACGTCGATATCGTCGAAGCGGGCACCATTTTGTGCCTGACCGAAGGGCTAAACGCCGTACGCGCCCTGCGCGAGCAGTGCCCGGATAAGATCGTCGTGGCGGACTGGAAGGTGGCCGATGCCGGAGAAACGCTGGCTGAGCAGGCGTTTGGCGCCGGCGCGAACTGGATGACCATCATCTGCGCCGCGCCGCTGGCCACCGTTGAACGAGGCCACGAGGTCGCACTGCGCTGCGGGGGGGAAATCCAGATGGAGCTCTTTGGCAACTGGACGCTGGACGACGCGCGCGCGTGGCATCGCATCGGCGTGAAGCAGGCTATCTACCACCGCGGGCGCGACGCGCAGGCCAGCGGTCAGCAGTGGGGCGAAGCGGATCTCGCGAAAATGAAAGCGCTCTCCGACATCGGTTTGCAGCTCTCGGTGACCGGCGGTATCACCCCTGCCGACCTGCCGCTGTTTAAGCAGATCAACGTTAAAGCCTTCATTGCCGGACGCGCGCTGGCAGGCGCCGCCAATCCACCGCAGGTGGCACAAGCATTTCACGCGCAAATCTGCGACATCTGGGGAGCGTAACCATGCGTCAACATCCGTTAGGTATTTACGAAAAAGCGCTGCCGAAAGATCTCTCCTGGCCCGAGCGCCTGGTTCTGGCGAAAAGCTGCGGGTTCGATTTTGTTGAGATGTCTGTCGACGAGACCGACGATCGCTTATCGCGCCTTGAGTGGAACACCACGCAGCGCGCTTCGCTGGTTGAAGCGATGCTGGAGACCGGCGTGGCGATCCCGTCGATGTGTCTTTCTGCCCACCGCCGTTTTCCCTTTGGCAGCCGGGATGAAACCGTGCGCCAACGCGCCCGCGAGATCATGACCAAAGCCATCAGGCTGGCGCGTGACTTAGGCATTCGCACCATCCAGCTTGCGGGTTATGACGTGTACTACGAAGAGCACGACGAAGGCACGCAGCAGCGCTTTGCCGAAGGGCTGGCGTGGGCCGTCGAGCAAGCCGCTGCCGCGCAGGTGATGCTGGCGGTGGAGATCATGGACACGGCGTTTATGAACTCCATCAGCAAATGGAAAAAGTGGGACGACATGCTCGCCTCGCCGTGGTTCAGCGTTTACCCGGACGTCGGCAACCTGAGCGCGTGGGGCAACGACGTCACCGCCGAGCTGACGCTGGGCATTGACCGCATTGCGGCAATTCACCTGAAAGACACCCAGCCCGTCACCGCACAAAGCCCCGGCCAGTTCCGCGACGTGCCGTTTGGAGAAGGCTGCGTCGATTTCGTTGGCGTGTTTAACACGCTGAATAAGCTGAACTATCGCGGCGCGTTTCTGATTGAAATGTGGACTGAAAAAGCAAAAGAGCCGGTGCTGGAGATTATCCAGGCGCGCCGCTGGATTGAAGCCCGTATGCAGGAAGGAGGCATGGCATGTTAGAAAAACTCAAAGACGAGGTGCTGGCGGCAAACCTGGCGCTGCCTGCCCACCAGCTGGTGACGTTTACATGGGGCAACGTCAGTGCGGTCGACCGGGAAAGTGGCATGATGGTCATCAAGCCCTCCGGCGTGGAATACGAGGTGATGACGGCAAAGGATATGGTGGTGGTGAATATCGCCACCGGTGAGGTGATCGAAGGCAGCAAGAAACCCTCATCAGACACGCCGACCCACCTTGCGCTGTACCGCCGTTACCCGGAGATTGGCGGCATCGTACACACCCATTCCCGCCACGCCACCATCTGGTCGCAGGCGGGGCTGGATTTACCGGCGTGGGGCACTACGCACGCCGACTATTTCTACGGGCCAATTCCCTGCACGCGTCTGATGACCACGGCCGAGATTGCAGGGGAGTACGAATACCAGACGGGTGAAGTCATCATCAAAACCTTCGAGGAGCGCGATCTCAGTCCGATGCAAATCCCGGCAGTTCTGGTTCACTCCCACGGCCCGTTCGCCTGGGGTAAAGATGCCGCCGATGCGGTACACAATGCCGTCGTGCTGGAAGAGTGCGCGTACATGGGCCTGTTCTCGCGCCAGCTCGCGCCACAGCTACCGGTTATGCAGCAGGAGCTGCTCGACAAGCATTATCTGCGCAAGCACGGGGCGAATGCCTATTACGGCCAGTGATCATCCGGAATTAATATGCTCTTTACAGTACCGCCGTTTCCAGACGGCGGGGGTTAAGCCCGTGTGCTTTGAAAATATCTGCCGGAAATAGCCCACATCATTAAAACCGCAGCGGGTTGCCACTTCGGTGAGCGAGGCAGAGCCATCCAGCAACAGCTTTTCTGCGGCCCTGACGCGCTGGCGATGTATCGCCTCCGTCAGGGTTAAATGGAAAGTCCGGCGAAACACGCGCCCGAGGTAATCGGCATTGCAGTGCAACGCTTTTGCCAGCTGCGACGTAGAAAGCGGTAAATGAAACTGCGTGCGAATAAGCTGCTTCGCCTTCCACGCCATCGCCGCACCGGCTTCATCTGCACTGTCCTCATAGCCTGAAGAATGGGATACTTGTTGCAAAATAAGTAATAAAATCATCTCCAGCGCCACGCTTCGCTGTAATTTCTCCTGCTCGCTGAGAAACTGCCGAAATAGCGCAATGACATATTGTGCATCCCTTACGCGACAGTGCTGTTCTATTGCCAGAGGGGCAGCATTGGGTAACGTTGCATCTGGCGTTTCAACCTCGAAATGGAGCCAGTAAAAGCGCAGGTCAGCCGGGAAATCCTCCACGCCGACATGCCGACGGCCCGGCCAGAGAAGTAAACTTTCTCCCGCGTGAACCTCAAAAATACGCTGTTCCTCCTGAATCGTTAATGTCCCTTTTTCGACAAATATAATCTCCCATGATGTTAATTTTCGCGCAGGATGGCGGCCCACGCCCCGGGAGATAAATAACCCACCATTTTGGACCTTAATCGGAAGCGCTATGGATAATTCAAGCATGGATATTCACCATTCCGCTTTTATTGCCGCTGATATTCGACTTACACATTGATTATTAATCAATATTCGAATGGCTGTCCGATCGGAATCACATTTTTATCATCAGGTCGGAATCGTCACCTTTTTATACTTTTCCCTTCCCTTGTTGGCCTCTCCGTTCGGTGCAGAATAAATACGTACCTTGCACAACGACGATAATAAATTCGCTTAACGAGGAGTTACCCGATGACTTCCACACCGATTACAGAATCAGACCTGACGCAAGAGGCAACAGATAGCCGCTTGTCCGTCCGCGAAAAAATTGGCTACGGCCTGGGCGATGCGGGCGGGACGGTGATTACCTGCCTGATCATGAATTTTCTGACCTTCTTCTATACCGATATTTTTGGTCTGACGCCTGCGCTCGTCGGTACGCTGTTTATCGCCCTGCGCGTGTTCGATGCCATTTCCGATCCGGTGATGGGCGTGATTGCAGACCGCACACAAAGCCGCTGGGGACGTTTTCGCCCCTGGCAGCTGTGGGTGGCGCTTCCCATCGGCGTCATCGGCGTGCTGACCTTCACCGTACCGGAAGCCAGCATGGGCGTGAAAATCGCCTGGGCGTTCGGAACCTATCTGCTGTTGTCCGTCGGTTATACCGCCATCAACGTGCCCTACTGCGCGCTGATTAACACCATGACGACCCGCCACAGCGAGGTGATCTCCTGCCAGTCATGGCGCTTTGTGCTGTGCGGTGTGGCAGGCTTTTTGGTCTCCGTCGGCCTGCCGTGGCTGGTCGCAACGCTGGGCCAGGGCAACGCCGCGCGTGGCTATCAGCTGGGTGTAGGCGTACTGTGCGCCATCGCCGTGGTGATGTTCCTCTGCTGCTTTTTCTGGGTACGTGAGCGCGTTCCGCTGGCGCTGATGGGGAAATTTACCCTACGCGAGCATCTGGCCGGCCTGCGTAAAAACGATCAGCTGCTGCTGATGCTGGTGATGTCGTTCCTGCTGATCAACGTGTTTAACATTCGCGGCGGCGGATACATGTACTTTATCACCTACGTGCTGCAGGGCAGCACCGCCTATACCTCGCTGTTTTTCACCATGGTGACCTTTGCAGCTATTCTGGGCGCGGTAATCGTAAACCCTCTTTCTCGCCGCATTGATACCGTCAAACTCTACTATTACACCAACCTGACCCTCGCCGCGCTCGCGCTGGGAATGTGGTTTCTGCCCGGCGGCCCGGCCCACCAGACGCTGTGGCTGATCGTCATTTTAAGCAACGGCGTCATTCTCGGGTTTACCCTGCCGCTGCACTTCTCGCTGATGGCGTTTGCCGACGACTACGGCGAGTGGAAAACCGGCGTGCGCTCGTCGGGCATGAACTTCGCCTTTAACCTGTTTTTCATCAAGCTCGCGTGGGCATCCAGCGCCGGGATCGTCAGCCTGGTATTTATCGCCGTGGCCTACCAGCCAGGTGCGGGCAACCAGACGCCTGCTTCACTGCAGGGCATCACCGCCATGGAGACGCTGCTGCCCGCCCTTTTCCACCTGCTGCTGGCGGTATCCATTCGCTGGTGCAGACTCACTAACCCCATGATGTCGCGCATTGCCACCGACCTGCACCTGCGTCACGTACCGTCCTGAGGAGAACGCTATGTCCATAATGGAAGCCGACCTGCATCAACTGAAAATTAACGACCCGTTTCTCGGGCAGTATCAACGACTGGTACGAGAGGTAGTGATCCCCTACCAGTGGGACGCGCTTAACGATCGCGTCACGGAAGCCGAACCCAGCCACGCCATCACCAACTTCCGCATTGCGGCGGGCCAGGAGCAGGGCGAATTCTACGGTATGGTGTTTCAGGACAGCGACGTCGCGAAATGGCTGGAAGCCGTGGCGTGGTCGCTGTGCCAGAAACCGGATGCTGAACTGGAAAAAACCGCCGACGAGGTCATCGAACTGATTGCCGCAGCGCAGTGTGAAGATGGCTATCTCAACACGTATTTTACGGTAAAAGCCCCCAACGAGCGCTGGACCAATCTGGCCGAATGCCACGAGCTGTACTGCGCCGGCCATATGATGGAGGCCGGCGTGGCGTATTTTCAGGGAACCGGAAAACGCCGTCTGCTGGAGGTGGTGTGCAGGCTGGCGGACCATATCGACAGCGTGTTTGGCCCCGGTGAGAGCCAGCTTCACGGCTATCCTGGCCACCCGGAAATCGAGCTGGCGCTGATGCGGCTTTACGACGTCACGCAGGAGCCACGCTATTTCACGCTGGTGAAATATTTCGTTGAACAACGCGGCGTGCAGCCACACTTCTACGATATCGAATATGAGAAGCGCGGCAGAACGTCATACTGGAACACCTATGGCACGGCATGGATGGTCAAAGACAAAGCCTACAGCCAGGCGCATCAGCCGCTTGCCGAACAGCAAACGGCTATCGGCCACGCGGTGCGTTTTGTCTACCTGATGGCGGGCATGGCGCATCTGGCTCGCCTGAGCCATGACGAGGGTAAACGACAGGACTGTCTGCGGCTGTGGAAAAATATGGCGCAGCGCCAGCTGTATATTACCGGCGGGATCGGGTCGCAAAGCAGCGGTGAAGCCTTCAGCAGCGATTATGATTTGCCCAACGATACGGTCTATGCCGAAAGCTGCGCCTCCATCGGTCTGATGATGTTTGCCCGCCGGATGCTGGAGATGGAGGCCGATGGCCACTATGCCGACGTGATGGAGCGCGCGCTATACAACACGGTGCTTGGCGGTATGGCGCTGGACGGAAAACACTTCTTCTACGTGAATCCGCTGGAGGTACATCCGAAAACCCTGGCGTTCAACCATATCTACGATCACGTAAAACCCGTCCGCCAGCGCTGGTTTGGCTGCGCCTGCTGCCCGCCGAATATCGCGCGCGTGCTGACGTCGCTGGGGCATTACGTTTACACCGTTCGCCCGGATGCGCTTTTTATAAATCTCTACGTGGGCAACGATGCCACCATTCCGGTTGGCGACGAAACCCTGGCGCTGCGAATTAGCGGCAATTATCCGTGGCAGGAAGAGGTAAAGATCGAAATTACCTCGCCAGTTCCCGTCACGCATACGCTGGCCCTGCGTCTGCCGGACTGGTGCGCGGCGCCTGGCATGTCGTTAAACGGTGAAGCCGTTGCGGGTGAAGTCTCCCGGGGATATCTCTACCTTACCCGTACCTGGCAGGAAGGGGATGTCGTCACGCTGACGCTACCAATGCCGGTTCGCCGCGTGTATGGCAACCCGCTGGTCCGCCAGCAGGCAGGCAAAGTCGCCCTCCAGCGCGGCCCACTGGTCTACTGCCTGGAAGAGGCCGATAACGGTGCGAACTTACATAACCTCTCCCTGCCCGCTGACAGCAAGTTTCGGGTCTTTGAAGGGAAAGGGATATTCGCACACAAGATGCTGATTCAGGCAGAGGGGATGGGGTGTCAGGTGAAGGACACGGATGCGCTGTGGCAGTACGATCGCTCGCCGGTACAACGTCAGCCCCAGACGCTGACCTTTATTCCCTGGTTCAGTTGGGCAAACCGGGGAGAAGGGGAAATGCGGATTTGGGTGGATGAAAGCTGATTATCTGCGGCCTGATACCCTCACCCCAGCCCTCTCCCACGGGAGAGGGAGTAAATACGCAGGCCGGGCAAGGCGAAGCCGCCACCCGGCTTTACTGCATCAGAAACGCCAGGTCAGGCCGGTCATCAGCGCGAAGCTGTCGTCGCGGTCGATCATCGGGCTGTTCTTCACGTCGTCAGGTAATACGGTATAGACCGCGCTGGCGTTGAGATACAGCTTCTGGGTTAACTGATATTTAGCGGCCAGGCCAACGTATGGCGTCCAGCTGTCGCCGGCGGTGTATTCATCCATACCCGAGCGGCGAGACTCGCTGCCGGATACGCCGTAGTAGTAGTCGTTATAGCTTTCGTCGCTGTAGAAAATCCCGACCGATGGCGTCAGGGTCAGGCGTTCCATCCTGATTGGACGGAAGTACGATACTTCGCCCATCACGCCGCCGCTTTCATCCATCGCATCGCCAGAGACGGCCACTTTCAGAGAGCCCCAGCTTTCGTGGCGGTAGTAGGCGCCGCCGATGAAGGCAGACGCTTTGCGCTCGTCCAGCTGCTTCATCTGATGGTCGTCATTATCATCAGGATCAAAATGCAGCGGCATCCACGATGCGGTCAGGCTGAACTCATTTTTTGCGTCTTTCCACAGGATCCATCCGCCCGTGGTCTGGCGAACATAGAATTTGTCGCCTTCGTAGCTAATTAACGGTACTGCACTGGTATTTTCGTTATACCCTTTGTAAGGAGACTCATTAAATACAGCCCCCGCTCCAAGTGAAAAGTCACCGGCCATTGCAGAGGATGTTGCAAATAACGTGGCAGCGATGAGTAAATTGTATTTAATAGTCATTACATGTAATCCATTTAAATGCCAAACAAGCGAGGCGAATAATAATGGTTACAAATTTGCCAATGCAACGCTGCGGTTTATATAATATTATATATAAAATCATATAGATGGGTGTGCATGATGAGTAAATTACAGCTAAAGCCACGCGAGTTAAAAATTATTTCCGTCATCGCCGCAACCCACAGCATTGGTGATGCTGCCGCCCTGCTGGGCATGGCGCAGGCCAACGTCAGTAAATATCTGTCTGATTTTGAAACGCGGGTTGGACTCAAGGTTTTCGAGCGTACCACTCGCCAGCTGGCCCTTACCCAGTTTGGCGAAGCGTTACTCCCCTACGTGAATGCCACGCTGGATAAGAACACTCAACTCGTTAATTTCATTGCTGATTATAAGCATGAGAAGCGCGGTAAAGTCACGATATACGCCCCAACAGGGATCGTGACCTATCTTGCGCGCCACGTGATCCATCAGATTGAGGACATCGGCGACATTCGCATCTCCCTAAAAACCTACAACCTGGACCGTAATGAATTTTCAGAAGGTGTTTCCTTTCCGGATGACTGCGATATTCTAATTACCTATGCGCAGCCGAAAGACGAAAGCCTGGTCGCCAGCGTGTTGACAAAATATTCCGTCACGGCATTCGCAACCGTTGAATATTTAAATAAACATCCCTTAGCAGGACCTGAAGATTTAATTAACCACTCCTGTATTCTTATTGACTCCATGCTGGTCGATGAGGCAAACATCTGGCGCTTCCGCGTGCACGGCAGTGATAACGTGCATGATTACCGGGTAACCGGGAATTATATTTGTGACAATACGCAGACGGCCCTTGAGCTGGCAAGAAATAATCTCGGAATTGTGTTTGCGCCCAAAGAGAGTCTGAAAAAAGAATTAACAAAAGGCATGCTGGTCCCCTGCTTTCCGCATCAGGAGGAGTGGTGGCTCGATCTGACCGCCATCTTCCGCAAACGCGAATATCAGCCCTGGCGCGTGCAATACGTCCTGGATGGCGTCCTCAACTGCCTGCGCCAGCAAATTGCTCAGGCCGCCCATGGACGGCCTGAGCTGGGCGATTAGAACAGCCCCAGCGGTTTATCGGAATAGCTGACCAGCAGACATTTCGTCTGCTGGTAATGCTCCAGCATCATCTTATGGGTTTCACGCCCGATGCCCGACTGCTTATACCCCCCAAAAGCCGCGTGCGCCGGATAGGCGTGGTAACAGTTGGTCCAGACGCGCCCGGCCTGTATGCCCCTGCCCATTTTATAGGCCAGATTACCGTTGCGGCTCCAGACGCCCGCCCCCAGGCCATACGGCGTGTCGTTGGCAATTTCCAGCGCCTCCTCCATCGTTTTGAAGGTGGTCACGGCCAGCACCGGTCCGAAAATTTCCTCCTGGAAAACGCGCATGTTGTTCTGACCGAACAGGATCGTCGGCTCAAGGTAGTACCCTTCCTGCAGATCGCCACCGAGCACTTTACGGCGACCGCCGGTCAGAATATCCGCGCCCTCTTTCTTGCCGATATCGATGTAGTTGAGGATAGTTTCCAGCTGTCCGTGCGAGACCTGCGCGCCCATCTGCGTGACGTTATCGAGCGGGTTACCGCTGCGGATAGATTCGACGCGGCGAATGGCCCGTTCCATAAAGCGCTCATAGATAGACTCCTGCACCAGCGCGCGGCTTGGGCAGGTACAGACTTCGCCCTGGTTAAACGCAAACAGCGCAAACCCTTCCAGCGCTTTATCGAAGAAAGCATCTTCTTCTTCCATCACGTCCGCGAAGAAGATGTTCGGGGATTTCCCCCCCAGCTCCAGCGTCACCGGGATGATGTTCTGCGTGGCGTACTGCATGATCTGCTGACCCACTTCCGTCGAGCCGGTAAACGCCACTTTGGCGATACGCTTTGAGGTGGCCAGATATTCGCCTATCTCACCGCCCGCGCCGTTCACCACGTTAATCACGCCCGGCGGCAGAAGATCGCCGACGATTTCCATCAGCAGCAGAACCGAGAGCGGTGTCAGACGGGCCGGCTTCAGAACAATACAGTTTCCAGCCGTCAGCGCCGGCGCCATTTTCCAGCTCGCCATCAGCAGCGGGAAGTTCCACGGAATAATTTGCCCGACGACGCCCAGCGGTTCATGGAAGTGATACGCCACGGTGTCGCTGTCTACCTCACTTATTCCGCCCTCCTGAGCGCGAATGCACGAGGCGAAATAGCGGAAATGGTCTATGGCCAGCGGCACGTCTGCCGCCATGGTTTCCCGGATCGGCTTGCCGTTATCCCAGGTTTCTGCCGTCGCCAGCAGCTCCAGATTTTGCTCCATCCGATCGGCAATTTTGAACAAAATGGCCGCGCGGTCCTGAACGGAGGTATGGGCCCATTTATCTTTCGCTTTGTGCGCCGCATCCAGCGCCAGGTCGATATCATGCTTGCCGGAGCTGGCTATCTCACACAGCGGCTGGCCGGTAACGGGGGTCAGGTTGGAATAGTATTCGCCGTCGACGGGTGCCACCCAGTCGCCGCCAATAAAGTTGTCATAACGAGGCTTCAGCTTGAGGGGAAAACCATACTCGCCGGGCTGGATACGCGATGAGGGAGGATTGTTTGTCATGACCGTCTCCTTGCTGTTGGTGTACAACAAGGGTAGTTCCGGCTGGCGATTTTCTCGCCAGCCGGTAACGGTGTTTACGACGGGGGTCACGGAGTTTCAGGAAATAACAGCGAATCTCGCAGGAGATGATCGTTACCGCGACGGCGGGTAAAGCCGATGCGGTTAAAATACTCCAGGATCTGAATTGCCAGCTTGCGGCCCACGTTCAGCCGGTCGCGGAAATCGGCGGCGCAGGTAGAGCCCCGCGCCTGATCCAGCTCGCGGATCAGGTTTGCAAACGCAACAATCCGATCGTTACGGTAATAACGATCTTTCACGATCGCGACTATCAGCCCCTGCTGCGCCGCATGGCGCAATACCTGACGCATTACCTGCTCGTCGGCGTTCGTTTCGCGAGCCAGATCGCGAACCCACCACGGCTCATCGCCAAACAGCGGGGCCACTTTTTGCCATACTGCCTCTTGCTCCGCGGTGAACCCGGCCTTGTGATCCGGCAGATGCAGCCAGCCGTGGTGGCTTTTGATCGCCCCGCTTTCGCGCATGTTTTCAATCAGCAGCAGCACCAGCGCATCGTCTTCCATCGGCAGCGCCATGCGCCGCAGACGCTCACGACCCGGGCCAGGCTCATCCTGATGCTGTTCATGGTAGGTTGCCAGCGTGTTCAGTATTTTACGCTGCCAGTTTGCCGCAACCGGGGCATTGAGCAGGCTGTTGCCGGCCTGAATAAAGCCCGGCTGCTGGGTCAGCTGACGTAAGCCTTCTTCGCTCAGCTGGCGTGCCCATGCAAAATCCTTAAGACTCACCGCACCGCGCTCAAGATGCACCCGCAGCGCGGCGTTATCATCGCTGGCCTGCGCCAGCGCCGCCAGCCACTGCAGATATTCAGGTTTACGCTTGCCGCGCCGCGGTGGGTTAAGCACCACCACCCGCGCTCCGGCCAGCGTTTCGCGCGCGGAAATATCACGCAGTACCAGACGATCGTTATCTGCCAGCCAGAGCGGCGAATCGAAAACCAGTTCGGCAAGGTCGTTCTCCAGCAGCGACACCCGCCCGGTGATATGGCTGGCCGCGTGGTGGATATGCAGCGGCTGCCACTGGGTCAGCGGCGCGTGCGTCTGCAGGGAGACAATGACGCGTTCAGACGGTTCGGGTGGGGCATCGGCCAGCAGCCAGTCGCCGCGGCTAAGCTGCTCTTTTTCCGCATCTCCGGCAATGTTAAGCGCGATCCGCTGCCCGGCGTGGGCCTGCTCCGCGGGCTGGTTTTGCGCATGCAGGCCGCGCACGCGCATCGGTTTGTTAACGCCCGTCAGCCATAAGCTATCGCCGACCTTTACTTCGCCGCTGAGCGCCGTACCGGTGACCACCAGGCCCGAACCTTTCACGGTAAAGGCCCGGTCAATGGCCAGACGGAAACGGTGATGGCTGGCGTGGTCACGTGATGAAAGCTGCTGTAAATGATGGCGAAGTTCGTCGATACCTCGCCCTTCTGTCGCCACGGTGACAAAAAGCGCTGCATCGGCAAAACCATATTCCCGCAAGGTTGCCAGTACCGTTTCGCGCACCTCGCTGACGCGCGCGTCGTCCACGCGATCGGCTTTGGTCAGCGCCACGGTTAGCTGCGGGTTGCCGGTCAGCTGCAGGATCGCAAGATGCTCGCGGGTTTGCGCCATGACGCCATCATCACAGGCCACCACCAGCAGGGCATGATCGATGCCGCCCACACCCGCCAGCATGTTGGACAGAAACTTCTCATGCCCCGGTACATCAATAAAACCCAGAACGCGGCCATCGGGCTGGGGCCAGTAGGCATAGCCCAGATCGATGGTCATACCGCGCTTTTTCTCTTCCGGCAGGCGGTCGGCGTTTACGCCGGTAATCGCCTGCAGCAACGTGGTTTTTCCGTGGTCGACGTGACCGGCAGTGGCAATAATCATTTCAACAACATCTCCAGAAATCGCTCTTCATCTTCCAGGCAGCGCAGATCCAGCCACATTCGGCCGTCGTAAATCCGCCCGATAACCGGCGTCGGTAAACCACGCCAGCGCGACGACAGGGCATCAAGGCGGCTGCCGCGCCCGTCGCGCGGGGTGAACGTAAGCGCCTCGCTCGGCAGCCTGTCCACCGGCAGCGAACCGCTGCCAATCTGCGACTGGCAAGGTTCAATGCGCACGTCAAAATCGGGGTAATGCGGGGCTACGCGCGGGAGCAGTAACTCAGCCTGGGCGCGAATCGAGGCGGCATCGCGGGTTAACAGACGCAGCGTGGGCAGTCTCTCGGCCAGCTTCTCCGGATGCAGATAGATACGCAGCGTCGCGTCCAGCGCGGCAAGGGTCATTTTATCGGCGCGCAGGGCGCGCTTGAGCGGGTGCTGTTGCAGCGTCGCAATCAGCTCGCGTTTACCCACGATAATCCCGGCCTGCGGCCCACCCAGCAGTTTGTCGCCGGAAAAGCTCACCAGGCTGACGCCCGCCGCAATCATCTCTTGCGGCATCGGCTCTTTTGGCAGACCGTACTGGCTCAGGTCGACCAGCGAGCCGCTGCCGAGATCGGCAATCACCGGTACATTCAGCTCGCGCCCCATCGCCGCCAGCTCCGCCTCGTCAACGGCTTTGGTAAAGCCTTCAATATGGTAATTGCTGGTGTGAACCTTCATCAGCAGGGCGGTATTTTCATTCACCGCCGCGCGATAATCTTTCGCATGGGTGCGATTGGTGGTACCCACTTCATGCAGCGTACAGCCCGCCTGGCGCATCACGTCCGGGATGCGAAACGCCCCGCCAATCTCCACCAGCTCGCCGCGGGAAACCACCACCTCTTTGCCGCTGGCGGTAGCCGCCAGCATCAGCAGCACTGCCGCTGCGTTGTTATTTACAATGCAGGCATCTTCCGCGCCGGTCAGCTGGCACAGCAGCTCCGCCAGCGCGCGATCGCGGTGCCCGCGCCCGGCGCCGTCCAGATCGTACTCCAGCGTCACAGGCGAGCGCATGGCCTGCCCGACCGCCGCGATAGCCTCTTCCGCCTGCTGCGCGCGGCCCAGGTTGGTATGCAGGACGGTTCCCGTCAGGTTAATCACCGGGCGTAACGCGCTTTGCGCTTTCTCACCCAGCCGGTGTTCAACTTCCTGCTCCCAGGCTGCACACCAGTCGGGCAAGGCGTTTTCTGACTGAATAGTGCGGCGAGCTTCGTCCTGAAGCAGACGTAGCATCTCAACCGTCGCGGTATGACCGAAACGCTCAACGGCAGCATGAATGCGGGGCTCGCGAAGGAGACGATCGGTCGCGGGGATCTGGCTGTACAGCGAATGATGAGTAGTCATGAAAGCGCCTGGCGAGTAAATATCTTCCCCCCTCCCGACGGGAGAGGGAGTTAACATGTGGAGAGATTGTACCGCCTCCCGCGGCGAAGTGTTATAACCCGCATCAAGCCTTTGGCGGTTCGGTACGGGCAAAGCTCTCGCGGCTAAAGAGCGTCTCTGCAAGCTTCACCAGCAGCGGACGGTCGACGCACCAGCCCGGGGAAACGCGGCGGAAGTTGAGATAGCCAATGGCGCAGGCGATGGCGATGGTCGCCAGGTTCAGGTCGTCGGTGTGGATCTTTCCGTCCCGGATAAGCTGTTCGCACCGGTCCAGGCTGCGGCTGATTTTTTCCCGCTGGCGCAGCAGCTCGTTTTCTGACTGCTGGGCGGCGGGCCTTGCCTGTTCGCGCACCGAGGTGAGAGCCGCATCCATAATGCCATCGGCCAGGGCTTCAATTTGCTTCACCGCCAGCGCCGCTTTTGGGTCAGCCGGAAGCATTGCCGGGGCAACGTCCAGCAGCTCGATATACTCCGCAATAATCGGGGAATCAAACCAGTATTCACCCTCGTCCGTCACCAGCGCCGGGACTTTCCCCAGCGGGTTGTACTGCGCGACGCCGTTTTCGGCGTTATAAGGCTGTTCATTGATAAATTCAAATTCAATCCCTTTCTCCAGCAGGAGAATCGAGATCTTTCGCACGAAGGGACTGGTATAGCTACCGATGAGTTTCATTGCCTGATCCTTGATGCCGGAAAAAAGTCAGTATGGATCAAGCGATGAAAAAAGGGCAGGTATACGCGTCGCATTCCTGCCCTGGAGGGATTAGTGATCGAGATAGAGGTAGTGCATCCAGCTGGTCATACGCAGCAACACTTTACGCATGACCGACACGTGGGCGAAATGGTCCGAATAGACGGCCACCTGGGCGTAAATACCGTCTGGCAGCGCATCGACGTCGGCGTTAGGCTCCAGCTCAATCAGCGCCTGTACGCCATCCGTACCCGGCACGACCGTCAGTGCCTGCAGCGCACCCTGTGCCTGATACGACCCGCCTGGCACCACCGGCAGAACGCTGGTGAGCTTGCCAGTGAACACCTGGCCCGGCAATGCGTTAAACACCACTTCCGCTTCATCGCCCGGCTTCAGGCGCAGCAGCGAGTTCTGACGGAACTGGGCCACGATCTGGCGCTTCTGTTCTGGAATAAAGACCATCACCGGACGCAGGGGCAGCGCGGCGGCATAGGTCCCCGGACGAATCAGCACCTGGGTGATATAGCCATTGCTGGGCGCACGCACCACGGTCTGATCCAGGTTGTATTTGGCTTCAGCAAGCTGGGCGCGCAGGGAGGCAATCTGCGACTGCTCGCCGTTCACCATGCTGTCTAACTGGCTTTGAATCTGCACTTGTTCAGCAACGGAGCCTTTCACCAGCGCATCCTGTGCCAGGTAATTCTGCCGCGCGTTGTCGATATCGCTTTCAGAGAACGGATTCACCTTCGCCTGGCTGCCTTTCAGGTAGCGCTGATAATCTTTGTACAGGCGATCGCGCTCGGCGGAGACGCGCGTGGTATTGGCGACGGCTTCCGCCAGCTGCGCTTTCAGATTATCGATGTTGTGCGTCGCGGTCACCAGGTCGGCCTGAAGTCTGTCAACGCGCGCCTGGTAGCGGCCTGGATCCAATTTAAATAACACTTCGCCTTTTTTAATGAGCTGGTTATTTTTATCCGTCACTTCACTGACCACACCTGTTACCTGCGGCGTAATCGGAATAGAAATAACTGCTTTTTGCGCCGTAAAGGTATACGGGTGGTTATAGTTCATGAGCAGAATAAGCCCGGCAACAATAAACACGCCGCCTAATGTCGCGGTGGCAAGCGTCCACTGGTTTACCGGAATACGGAATATTTTAAAAATCACCCAGGCAAATGCCACATAGGTCAAAATAATCAACAGATCCATGATTAGCGCTCCAGCGTGTTCTTATCAGCAGCAGGCTGTGCTGCCGCCAGCTTTTGTTCGAGTTCCGCCACGCGTTTGGCGAGCGCATCCATGCCCGGGACCTCGTCAGGCTTCGTTATATGGTTCTGCATGCCCCAGCCGCGGTCTTCACGATACAGCGTGGCCCAAATCCACAGGAACGGCCAGATGGCATGAAGCGTAAACAGGCTAATCCACCCTGCCGTATGAATCGCATCGGCATGCGGGTGGTTACGCTTTTTGGCCATATTGTAAGGGATGTCATGAATGGCGATGATTCCGTAAAAAAGAACCAGAAATACAAAAATCAATACGCCCAGCGCGAAATAGTTGAGAAACATATTCTCCTCACTTAAACAACGTCAACTCATTAAATTAATAAAACGGTACGCAACCTAATTAATTTTTATAAACACAGGGAGGTGCTTATTATTTCCAGAGCCGGGGAGTATGGGTTTTTATAATATCTCCATGCAAGTTTATAAGCGTGTCAAAATATATCCTGAATAATAATAGACTTAACCTTACAATATGAGCGTAATCCACCTTTTAGCTTTTCGCCATACCACACATCAAAAGTGGTTTTTTAGCTTTACGTGTCGCGCTCCGCCATCCTGATGCCGATCGCAGCCGGAGAAATCTGCATAAAAATATTTTGTGAAACCAGTCACAATCCAGAAACAAACTCACAAAAGTAAAATGTGATAATAGTCACAGAAATAGGTGTTTTTTGCGTCATCTTTCGCCATCGTCTTTTTTTTGCCCACCATTTTTGTGATTCAGATCACCTCATTGAATGCCTCACCCCCTATTTTTACGTGATGTACATCACACAAATTTTCACTATCTGGACAGTTGAACGATTCAGTGCCAGATTTCACAGCATCAGAACAGGGCCCGGCTACCTCTGCCGCCGCACATTAACGATAAACCTCGGGCCGCAAGCCTAAGCATAAACAGAAGAAGGGGTGTTTTATGTCATCCGATTTCAAGATCAAAGTTCAAAGCTTTGGTCGTTTCCTCAGCAACATGGTGATGCCAAATATCGGCGCGTTTATCGCGTGGGGTATCATCACCGCATTGTTCATTCCGACAGGGTGGTTGCCTAACGAAACGCTGGCAAAACTTGTTGGCCCAATGATTACCTATCTTCTGCCGCTGCTCATCGGTTTCACCGGTGGTCGTCTGGTGGGCGGTGACCGTGGTGGCGTTGTGGGTGCCATCACCACGATGGGGGTTATCGTCGGTGCGGATATGCCGATGTTCCTCGGCGCGATGATTGCTGGTCCTCTGGGCGGCTGGGCGATCAAGAAATTCGACGTCTGGGTTGACGGTAAGATCAAATCCGGCTTCGAAATGCTGGTGAACAACTTCTCTGCGGGCATCATCGGGATGATCCTCGCGATTCTGGCGTTCCTCGGCATTGGCCCTGCGGTTGAAGTGCTGTCCAAAATTCTGGCGGCAGGCGTTAACTTTATGGTGGCGCACGACATGCTGCCGCTGGCGTCTATCTTCGTTGAACCGGCGAAAATCCTGTTCCTGAACAACGCCATCAACCACGGTATCTTCTCACCGCTGGGTATTCAGCAGTCTCACGATCTCGGCAAGTCCATCTTCTTCCTGATTGAAGCGAACCCAGGTCCGGGTATGGGCGTTCTGCTGGCGTACATGTTCTTTGGCCGCGGCAGCGCGAAACAGTCTGCTGGCGGTGCGGCTATCATCCACTTCCTGGGCGGTATCCACGAAATTTACTTCCCGTACGTGCTGATGAACCCGCGTCTGATCCTGGCCGTCATCCTCGGCGGTATGACCGGCGTGTTCACCCTGAGCGTGCTGGGCGGCGGTCTGGTTTCTCCTGCTTCTCCGGGTTCTATCCTGGCGGTGCTGGCAATGACGCCAAAAGGGGCTTACTTCGCGAACATCGCGGCCATCTGTGCGGCCATGGCCGTCTCCTTCGTGGTCTCTTCCATCCTGCTGAAAACCAGCAAAGTGAAAGAAGACGACGATATTGAAGCGGCGACCCGTCGTATGCACGACATGAAAGCCGAATCCAAAGGCGCGACCCCACTGACGGCGGGCGACGTCTCCAACGACCTGAGCCACGTGCGTAAAATCATCGTTGCCTGTGATGCCGGTATGGGTTCCAGCGCAATGGGTGCAGGCGTGCTGCGTAAGAAAGTGCAGGATGCCGGCCTCACCAACATCTCCGTGACCAACAGCGCCATTAACAGCCTGCCGCCGGATGTTGACCTGGTGATTACGCACCGCGACCTGACCGAACGCGCCATGCGTCAGGTACCGCAGGCACAGCACATTTCGCTGACCAACTTCCTCGACAGCGGTCTGTACACCAGCCTGACCGAACGTCTGGTTGCGGCGCAGCGTCACGAAGACAACGAAGTGAAAGTGCGCTCCAGCCTGCAGGACAGCTTTGACGAGAGCAATGCCCACCTGTTCAAACTGGGTGCGGAAAACATCTTCCTCGGCCGCACTGCGGCGACCAAAGAAGAAGCGATTCGCTTTGCCGGTGAGCAGCTGGTGAAAGGCGGCTACGTTCAGCCTGAATACGTTGACGCAATGCTGGAACGCGAAAAGCTGACGCCAACCTACCTGGGCGAATCCATCGCGGTGCCGCACGGTACGGTTGAAGCGAAAGATCGCGTCCTGAAGACCGGCGTCGTATTCTGTCAGTACCCGCAGGGCGTGCGCTTCGGTGAAGAAGAAGACGACATCGCCCGTCTGGTGATTGGTATCGCCGCTCGCAACAACGAGCACATTCAGGTGATTACCAGCCTGACCAACGCGCTGGATGATGAGTCTGTCATTGAGCGTCTGGCCAATACCACCAGCGTGGAAGAAGTGCTGGCTCTGCTGAACAAATAAGTTCTCTTCCCTCTCCCCCCGGGGAGAGGGCTAGGGTGAGGGGAAACGTTCCTCACCCCAGCCCTCTCGGGTAAAAACATTGATGAAGGTTAACACTATGAAAGCATTACATTTTGGCGCAGGTAATATCGGTCGTGGTTTTATCGGTAAACTGCTGGCAGACGCGGGCATTACGCTGACATTCGCCGATGTGAATCAGGTCGTCCTGGATGCCCTGAATGCCCGTCATAGCTATCAGGTACACGTGGTGGGCGAAAACGAGCAGGTTGAGACGGTATCTGGCGTCAATGCGGTAAGCAGCATCGGCGAAGACGTTATTGACCTGATCGCCAGCGTCGATCTGGTGACCACCGCCGTGGGCCCGGTCGTGCTGGAGCGCATCGCCCCTGCTGTCGCAAAAGGTCTGGCAAAACGTAAAGCGCAGGGTATCGACACCCCGCTGAACATCATCGCCTGTGAAAACATGGTGCGCGGCACCACGCAGCTGAAAGGCCACGTACTCAACGCCGTAGCAGACGAAGATAAAGCCTGGGTTGAAGCGCACGTGGGTTTTGTGGATTCCGCCGTTGACCGCATTGTTCCGCCGTCAGAATCCGCCACCAACGACCCGCTGGAAGTGACCGTCGAAACCTTCAGCGAGTGGATCGTCGATAAAACCCAGTTTAAGGGCGCGCTGCCGACCATTCCGGGCATGGAATTAACCGATAACCTGATGGCATTTGTCGAACGCAAGCTCTTCACGCTGAACACCGGGCATGCTATAACCGCGTACCTCGGAAAATTGGCCGGTCATCAGACCATTCGTGACGCGATCCTCGATGAGAAGATCCGTGCGGTGGTAAAAGGGGCAATGGAAGAGAGCGGCGCGGTGCTGATCAAACGCTACGGTTTTGATGCTGAGAAACACGCAGCATACATCCAGAAAATCCTCGGTCGCTTTGAAAACCCGTATCTGAAAGATGACGTTGAGCGCGTAGGCCGCCAGCCGCTGCGTAAACTGAGCGCCGGAGACCGCCTGATTAAGCCGCTGCTCGGCACGCTGGAATACGGCCTGCCGCACGCCAACCTGGTGAAAGGGATTGCCGCCGCGATGCACTACCGCAGCGAGCAGGACCCGCAGGCGATTGAGCTGGCTCAGCTGATTGATGACAAAGGCGCGCAGGCTGCGCTGGCGCAGATTTCCGGTCTGGACGCCAACAGCGACGTGGTTGTGGAGGCGGTTAACGCATACAACGCAACCAAATGATGCAGAATGCGGCGCAGGTTAGCCTGCGCCCAGATAACAGATTGTCAGATATGCAGGCAATAATGGAACAAACCCAGGCCTTTGAAAATCGTGTGCTTGAGCGTCTGAATGCTGGCAAAACCGTACGAAGTTTCCTGATTGCCGCCGTCGAGCTGTTAACCGAGGCGGTAAATATCCTGGTGCTTCAGGTGTTTCGCAAAGACGACTACGCGGTAAAATATGCTGTAGAACCGTTACTGGACGGAGACGGACCGCTGGGCGATCTCTCCGTGCGTCTGAAGCTAATTTATGGTCTTGGCGTGCTGAACCGGCAAGAGTATGAAGATGCGGAGCTGTTAATGGCGCTGCGCGAAGAGCTCAATCATGACGGTAACGAGTACACCTTTACCGACGATGAGATACTGGGGCCCTTCGGCGAGCTGCACTGCGTCACCGCGCTGCCCCCTGCTCCCCATTTTGATAACAGCGATCCTGAGCTCTATGCGATGCAGAAGCTGCGTTATCAACAGGTTGTCCGTTCCACAATGGTTCTTTCCCTGACTGAGCTGATTTCACGAATCAGCTTAAAAAAAGCGTTTCAGAAGTAAGCCTGCTCACATTGGTGTATCCTTCCCTGTAAATTCCCCGTTTTCAGAGTTATTTGTCATGAAAGAAGTCGAAAAGAACGAAATTAAACGCCTGAGCGACCGCCTGGATCTGATCCGCCACCAGATGGCGGGTCTGTCACTGGTCGAGTCCGCCGAAAAGTACGCCGAGCTGGAAAAAGAGGCTGCCACGCTGGAGACAGAGATCGAGCGCCTGCGCGAAGTCAAAGGTCAGAAGCTGAGCAAAGAAGCGCAGAAGCTGATGGGCATGCCGCACCGCCGTGCGATCACCAAAAAAGAACAGGCCGATATGGGCAAGCTGAAGAAAAGCGTCCGTGGTCTGGTGGTCGTGCACCCGATGACCGAACTTGGCCGCGAAATGGGCCTGAAAGAGATGACGGGTTTTTGTAAGACCGCGTTCTGATGGCTTTCCCCTGCCGCCATGGCAGGGGGAAAAATCAGTTGTAAATCAGGTTAAAGGTCGCCATCGCGTCCGCTTTTCCCGCCGTGATCTTATCTTCCGTCTGGATATAGTGCGCATCAAACCAGAATATCTGCGTTTGATTATCGCCCACCTGCCCCATTACCGGTACCTGCGGCGTATTCCACTGAACCGTTTGCCCCTGAACCGAACCGGTATTATCGCCATAAACCAGCTCAATCCCGACGCCGCTGGCGCCATCCTGCTGTTTGGTGAGTGCCAGCGCTTGCGTATTGGCGGGTGCGGTATCGCCGAAGAAGCCAATCTTAACCGCCGTATTATTTTCGCAGGTGACCGGGATACTGAAGTGTCCGCCTCCCGCTCGTGAGCCGATGCCGTGAAACTCATTTTGGCTTACGGTACCCATAGGAACAAGAATGCTGCGCGTGCCAACCGTACAGCTGGTGCGCCTGACCGTGAAACTGGCAAGATGGATCTGCACCGGCGTGGCCACGTTGGCCGCGCTGGCCTCGCTGTCTCCCGCCTGCAGCACCAGCGATCCGACCGGTTGTTCCTGTGAATTAGCATTGTCGTCGGGCATGGCGCCGGTCGTCGGAATTTTGTAAAACACAATGTAGAACTGCAGTTTGTACGATGAGGCGCTGGCAAAAGCGGGGTTTTGTGACGCATCGCAAATGCGCCGCGACTCATTGCCGCTCACCGGACTGGTGCCGTCAATATAGCGCACCGCGTCCGCGCCACAATATTGTTGCTCGCGAAATCCCAGCGCGTAGCCGATGCCGTCGATCTGGGTTTTATAGACGTGGCGTGGCGCACCGTCTTCACCAACCACAGTACCGACGGCGTTATCCATTTCGACAAATCCAATGCTGCGCCATGCATCACTCCCGCCGTCGCAGCTGTAAAAATCTTCCCCGGTGGACTGTATTGGTGCGGAGACAGGCGTCCAGTCCGCCGTGCCCGGGGCAAATCCAATGGCATAAGGTACCTGAACAACCCACTGATCGCGCGTGGTGCGGCAGGATGACGTGTCTGCATGAGCGTGAAAACTCAGCATGCCAAACAGCGAAAGCAGGCCGAGATAGATAAACCATTTCATCATATGACGCATGATATTCCTCTAATGACACTCAAGAGAGAGCGTGGCGATGCCGGGGGCCATGTGCACGGCTCCCAGTTTGAAAGGCGTCTGGCATTGATGCTGCTCCCCGTCTTCATTCCAGGTCACACGTAGCGTGCCGCGCTCCGGCACCCCACTGAGGTATGCCTGACCGCCGTCAGCGACCATGCTGCGGTTTGCAGATCGGCGATTTTGCTCCACCACCTCGGCCTGGGCGCCAAACGGCAGCGGTCCGCCGCGATAGCGCAGGGAAAACAGCACGCGGTAGCCGATATGGGTTTTGTAATTTCCCAGCACCACCGCGCCGCTGGTGGGAATGAGCGTCAGCCCGCTCTGCTCGACGTCCACATTTTCCCCAAGCGTTGCCGTGTTGAGATTGACCGTGTTCTTGCGATAGGCCGAAAGCGTCGGCATAACCGCATAGCCGCGGCTATCGGTGTGAATGCCGCTGTATCCCTCCGGCTCAACGTTTGCAGCACCAGGCACCCTTATCAGCGCGACGGTATCGCCGAGAGGCTGGCTGAGGGTGATGCCATACCGCGTGGCGAGCACGCCTCCGGCTAACCCAAGAGTTGCGTTGCTATTGCTACGGCTGTGGTCATAGCCGAGGCTGACGTTGCCGTAGCCGCCGTTGTATTGCATCGCCATGCTCGTGCTGTCGGTCTGCCCGCCGCTGGCAATACTCTGCTGGACGCTATAGTTAAGGTTTCGGTTTTCCAGCGCGCTTCCGTTGAGCGACAGCTGCTGCGTCGACATCCCGCGGTTATTGTGGTTGGTAAAGTAGCTGACCGAACTGTTCGGCAGCCAGCGGCCAAACGGGATATTGACGTTAAACGACACGGTGCGCTCGGGGTGCTGCTCAAGGGCAGAATCGGTGTAGTAGTAGCCCGCCCCCCAGGAAATCCCCCGCCAGCTGGAGTACCAGCCAATATGGATGGTTTTATCCTGGCCGGAGGTGTGCCAGTAATCCTGCATCCATGCAGAAACATTAAGGCTGCCTAGCTGACCCAACGTCTGGGTAAAAGTAATCTGCGAACGGCTACGGCGATTATTGAGCTGCAGCTGATGACTGTCGGACTGGTTCAGTTCGCTAAATTCGTAGTAGTTGCGTGAGGCATAGCGATAGCTTGCCAGGTTAAACGCGCTGCCGGTGGTGCTGAAATTCTTTTGATACTGAATGCGCCACGCCTGCCCCATCGCGCGTTCGCCATTGGGCAAACGACTTTTTGCCAGGGTATCGTCAATGCCCAGCGAGCCAAACGCACCAAAGCCCCGGCCGATGCCAAGCGCAGCGGCCTGATAATTATCCGCCGCGCGAACACCTCCATATACCGTCATCTGGGAGGGGAGACCGTAAAAGAAAGCACCTTCAACAAAACCGGGTGCCTGCGCCTCGTCGGAGCCAGAATGAAAACGTCCGGCGTTGAGGCTGTATTTGAGACTGCCCTGGCGTCGCATAAACGGTACCGCAGAATAAGGCTGGGTAAAGATGCGCTTCGTGCCGTCGCTTTCCGTCACCGTAATCTGCAAATCACCGCTCTGCGCACCGGGAAAAAGATCGTTAATGACAAACGGCCCTGCTGAAACCCAGGTTTCATAAATCACATAGCCATTCTGCGCCACAGAGACTTTGGCAAAGCTGTGCGCGACGCCGCGAATTGTTGGCGCGAAGCCGCGCTGGCTGTCGGGTAACATGCTTTCGCTGGAGGCGAGCTGAACGCCACGAAACGCCACGCTGTCGAACACATCCCCTGCGGTCCAGGCATCGCCCACACGCAATTGGCTGCTCAGGCTCCGGATATCTCGCGTCAACCAGGTACTTTGTGACTGAAAACGATCGCCGCCTTCGTCGCTGTGGCTCCAGGCGGAAGTATTGCGTACCCGCCACGGTCCCAGATTCACGCCGTTGCGCAGGCTGAGATAGCTGGAAGTTGTATCCCCACTTTGGCGATGAGCCATTGCTCCCGACAGGCTGTAATCAATAAATGCAGCCGGAATACCGTCATCCCACTGCGAAGGGGGGACGTAGCCGCGGCTACGGTTTTTCATCGCCGCCTGCGGCAGGCTGAGAAAAAGGCGTTGCTGGTTAAAATCATAGGAAGCACGCGCTGCGGGTATGAAATCGCCGAGGCGTGTGAATGTCTCCCCCTCCTGAAGCCGGGAGAATGCCGGTATTGCGCCTACGTTCACCCCGAGATCGTCCAGCAGAGCCACGGTAAAAACGGGCTGCAGTCTGCCCTTCTCACTCACGAAGGCCATCTCCTGCGACCGTTCTTCACGCCCGTTAATCTCCAGCGTCACAGACCATGTGCCCGGCATTTGGCCGCCTTTTTCGGAGAAGTAGTGCAAATCAGCCGTTTTCTGCTCGGAAGAGGACAGTTCCAGCGCGGCGGGATCAAAGTAATCCTCAGCCAGCCCCGTACGGCTGAACCCGAACAGGAGTACAGGGATGGGCGCATAGCGAAGCAGGCGAAAAGCCATGATATTAAAGCGGCTGTGACTGGGTGGAGGTGATGGCGCCAAAATCATTAATCGCCGACCAGCTGACGCTGCCGGAGGCGGCCACCGGCCATTCGCGGGTTTCCCCCGGGCCGATCATGCCCGGCTGATCAATCTTATGTCCTGCCACGCTCAGCTGGAAAAACGAAACATAGTAAGGTGTCGGATTAACGGCCTTGAGTCCTTTATCCGTGCGTGAAAACGTGACTTTCTGCCAGGCGGTTGCTGCATCACCCTTCAGGCTGGAAGGGCGATAAAAAATTTTAAACTTCGATTTGACGTTAATTTGTAATTCGTTGCTACTCTCTTTTGGCTTTGGCGAAATAGCTTTTACATTTAACCAAAATACAGACTCACGATCGGCGGGCAGCGGCGCACCGGTATATTGAATACGCAGCGTATTTGTTTGGTCAGGATCGATCCTGAACAGCGGTGGCGTAACGATAAAAGGCGTCGCGTGGTTGTTGATTTTTATATCACCTTCAACCCACGACTGAATAAGATAAGGGGTCGCACTTTCCTTATTTGCAACAGAAAATGCCACCTCCTTACTATTTTGTGGGTATACGATCCGTGTACCGCCCATGACCACGCCTGCAGAAGCTGACGCAGAGCTAAACATTAATGCAGTGAGCATAATATACGACAAATGCTTCATCACTATTATCTCTGGAGGTGGCTAAAAATAATATCAGTTATAAACCATCAGAAAGTTGGAAACGGCATTAACATCACCGGCCGCAATGTCAGTTCCATCTTTAGTCAGGGAGGCATAGAAGGTTAATTCTGCATTGCCTTCATCATCTGGTTTCGTTGTTTCTGATACCGTACCCGGCTTAATAGAGGTGCTGCGATTGCTGTTGTACAGCTTAACGCCAACCCCCGTCGCCATGCCGTCACCAGGAGTGACCTGTAGCAAGGTATCGTTAGACGTATCTTTTGTACCGTCAAACAGTACCGCAACGGATTGAACCGCAGGCGGACAATTTTCTACGTTGATTTTGAATTCACGCGGCGTCGTTTCGCTATGCTCGTCGAAGTAGTTTGCCGCCCATGCACCGAGGTCTACCGTTTTGCTTTTGGATGCCGGAGTAATATCACAAGATATAAGGGTAATTTTTCCGGTGAAATTGATTACGCCACCGGTACTCTGCGAACCAGCATCGGTATTCAGCGAGGTATCAACTCCTGAATCACTGTTTGCCAGAACCGGCTCGACAGATAAAAGCAGGCCCGTCGCTGCAAGGGCCAACGCCGCATTTTTAAGTTTCATTTGAAATGACTTTTCCTCTGTAAATTAAACAGATACAGGCATATTACACCAGGTATGAAAATTACTATGAAGTTCGCAGGGCACCACCCGAAGGAGGATTAATAGAATTGGTGACGCGACCTCATGGTATTAAATGGGGTCCATCCCAGCGTGACAATCCGTATATTTTATTCATCCGTACAGCAAGATATAAGCACCCATTAAAAGGGGCACATCTTTAGGAAGAAAAGAATAATCCACACATCATAATTAAATAATTCAACAACATTACATCTGGATAAATAGTAAAACAATTACCTTTTAACGTCTACGCTCTGAAGGTGAACAGGCAAACCTGACAAAGTCACACTATTAACAGACAAATAACAAATTTAACGCTTTTTACGTAGCCCAGAAAATAATTACCTTCCTCCTAATTTCTTTCCGAAATTATAAAAATAAAGATTTGATCAAACATTGATCAATTTTTTTCAACTCATCCCCAGAATAAACGATCAAACTTAATGCATGAACCTTTAATTTATTCTAAAAAGACAACTAAATTCAGAATAATTACTCATTGATCAGCAATTGATCGTTTGTAATACGCTGTTAAAAGCTATATGTGAAATTTACCTTAATTAAAATTTTTTGCTACATCTTAGAATTCGCACTTTTAACCAAAAAAAAATTATTTTTAGGAAAATAATTTGAGTTTCTCACATATAAGACACTTAACAAAAACAAAAAATAAACACAAATAAAACCTCTAATTAACTTAACGCAAAAAATATTTTCCAGAATTATATTTTCTACTCCCTCCATTCATTACAGCACGCTTCATTTTTGCCCGGATGATGCCCACTGCCGACAGAGATCCTCATTGAGCACCCTTCACGATTTGGTCCTACCAATTAGCATTAAAACTCGTCCAACGTTCACACTTCAGAAGCTTTACTTCACAAAAGCATTGCCTTAATGCAACAGCTGATTAACCATTTGTTGTCATTACCCCTACAACACAACATTGGCAGGACCACTTTTACACAGACTGTGACGCAGAGATGAGCGGAGACTCGCCCGCAGCGCAGGCTGTCTGGTCCCCAGGAGACCTGCATGAGCCTCTGGCAACAAAACTACGACCCGGCCGGCAATATCTGGCTGTCGAGCCTGATCGCATCGCTTCCGATCCTGTTCTTCTTCTTTGCGCTGATTAAGCTCAAGCTGAAGGGCTACCTTGCCGCGACGTATACCGTTGCCATCGCCCTGATGGTGGCGTTGTTCTTCTACAAAATGCCGGTCGATCGCGCGCTGGCCTCCGTCGTCTATGGCTTCTTCTACGGCCTGTGGCCGATTGCGTGGATCATCATCGCCGCCGTCTTTGTCTATAAAATCTCGGTAAAAACCGGGCAGTTCGACATTATTCGCTCGTCTATTCTCTCCATCACACCGGACCAGCGCCTGCAGATGCTGATTGTTGGCTTCTCCTTCGGGGCATTTCTGGAAGGGGCGGCAGGGTTTGGCGCTCCGGTGGCGATCACCGCCGCACTGCTGGTTGGCCTGGGCTTTAACCCGCTGTATGCTGCGGGCCTGTGCCTGATTGTGAACACCGCGCCGGTGGCGTTTGGCGCAATGGGTATTCCGATTCTGGTCGCGGGCCAGGTGACCGGGCTGGACAGCTTTGAGATTGGTCAGATGGTTGGCCGCCAGCTGCCGTTCCTGACCATTATCGTCCTGTTCTGGATCATGGCGATTATGGACGGCTGGCGCGGCGTGAAGGAGACCTGGCCTGCGGTGATGGTGGCGGGCGGTTCGTTCGCTATCGCCCAGTACCTCAGCTCGAACTTCCTCGGCCCGGAGCTGCCGGACATTATCTCTTCGCTGGTCTCTCTGGTCTGCCTGACGCTGTTCCTGAAGCGCTGGCAGCCGGTGCGTATTTTCCGCTTCGTCGATATGGGCGCCTCACAGGTCGATCAAACTCTGGCGCGTACAGGCTATACCGCAGGCCAGGTTATCCGCGCCTGGTCGCCGTTCCTGTTCCTGACCGCAACGGTCACGCTGTGGAGTATCCCGCCGTTTAAAGCCCTGTTCGCCCCGGGCGGCGCGCTGTACGACATGGTGATTAATATCTCTGTGCCGTTCCTCGACAAGATGGTCGCCCGTATGCCACCGGTGGTGCACGCCGCCACGCCCTATGCCGCGGTCTATAAATTCGACTGGTTCTCTGCCACCGGTACCGCCATCCTGTTTGCCGCACTCCTTTCCGTAGTGTGGCTGCGCATGAAGCCTGGGGCCGCGGTGCAGACCTTTGCGGCGACCATTAAAGAGCTGCTGTTGCCGATTTACTCCATCGGCATGGTGCTGGCGTTCGCGTTTATCTCGAACTACTCCGGCCTGTCATCGACGCTGGCACTGGCGCTGGCCCATACCAGCCACGCCTTCACCTTCTTCTCGCCGTTCCTCGGCTGGCTGGGGGTGTTCCTGACCGGGTCAGATACCTCGTCCAACGCCCTGTTTGCCGCGCTGCAGGCAACTGCAGCCCAGCAGATTGGCGTGTCGGACGTCCTGCTGGTGGCCGCGAATACCACCGGCGGCGTGACCGGGAAAATGATCTCTCCACAATCCATCGCCATTGCCTGTGCGGCGGTGGGACTGGTCGGTAAAGAGTCGGATCTGTTCCGCTTTACCGTGAAACACAGCCTGATATTCACCTGCATGGTCGGGGTGATCACCACCCTGCAGGCCTATGTCTTAACCTGGATGATCCCATGATAGTGATGCCCAGACGCCTGTCCGACGAGATTGCCTCTCGCGTGCGGGCGCTGATTGAAGAACAACAGCTGGAAGCGGGCATGAAATTGCCCGCTGAACGCCAGCTCGCCGCCCAGCTTGGCGTATCACGCAACTCCCTGCGTGAAGCCCTGGCCACGCTGGTCAGTGAAGGAGTACTGTTGAGCCGTCGTGGCGGCGGCACCTTTGTGCGCTGGCAGCATGACGACTGGTCCGAGCAAAACATCGTTCAGCCGCTGAAAACGCTGATGGAGAACGATCCGGACTACAGCTTCGACATCCTTGAAGCACGTCACGCCATCGAAACCAGTACCGCCTGGCACGCTGCCATGCGGGCAACCGAGGCCGACAAAGAGAAGCTCAAAGCCTGCTTTGAGGCCACGCAAAGCAGCGATCCGGATATCGCCTCCCAGGCGGACGTGCGCTTTCACCTGGCGATTGCCGAGGCGTCGCACAACGTGGTCCTGCTCCAGACCATGCGCGGGTTCTTCGACCTGCTGCAATCCTCCGTGAAGCAGAGCCGCCAGCGGATGTATCTGGTCCCGCCGGTGTTTGCCCAGCTCACAGAACAACACGAGGCGGTGCTCAACGCCATTCTGACCGGTGATGCCGAGGCCGCGCGCAAAGCGATGATGGCGCATCTGGGCTTCGTGCACACCACGATTAAACGATTCGATGAAGACCAGGCCCGACAGGCGCGTATTACCCGCCTGCCTGGCGACAGTGATATTTCCAGGGAGAACAAAGCATGATCATTTCAGCAGCAAGTGACTATCGCGCCGCGGCGCAGCGCATTTTGCCGCCGTTCCTGTTCCACTATATCGACGGCGGGGCGTACGCCGAATACACCCTGCGCCGCAATGTGGAAGACCTGTCTGAGGTGGCTCTGCGCCAGCGCGTGCTGAAAAATATGTCTGACCTGAGCCTTGAGACAACGCTGTTTAACGAGACGCTCTCCATGCCCGTGGCCCTTGCGCCCGTAGGCCTGTGCGGTATGTACGCCCGCCGTGGCGAAGTCCAGGCGGCCGCGGCGGCGGATGCCAAAGGCATCCCGTTTACCCTCTCAACCGTATCCGTCTGCCCTATCGAAGAGGTCGCCCCGACCATCAAGCGCCCAATGTGGTTCCAGCTGTACGTCCTGCGCGATCGCGGCTTTATGCGTAACGCGCTGGAGCGCGCCAAAGCGGCGGGCTGCTCCACGCTGGTCTTTACCGTCGATATGCCGACACCCGGCGCGCGCTACCGCGATGCCCACTCCGGCATGAGCGGCCCAAATGCTGCGATCCGTCGTTACTGGCAGGCAGTGACCCACCCGCAGTGGGCCTGGGATGTCGGCCTGAACGGTCGCCCTCACGATCTTGGTAATATCTCGGCTTACCTCGGTAAACCTACCGGGCTTGAAGATTACATCGGCTGGCTGGCGAACAACTTCGATCCGTCCATCTCCTGGAAAGACCTGGAGTGGATCCGCGAGTTCTGGGACGGCCCGATGGTGATCAAAGGGATCCTCGACCCGGAAGATGCCCGCGACGCGGTACGCTTTGGGGCAGACGGGATTGTGGTTTCTAACCACGGCGGACGCCAGCTTGACGGGGTGCTCTCTTCCGCGCGAGCCCTGCCGGCGATAGCCGATGCGGTGAAAGGCGATATCGCGATCCTGGCCGACAGCGGCATCCGAAACGGGCTGGACGTGGTGCGCATGATTGCGCTCGGTGCTGACACCGTGCTGCTGGGGCGTGCGTATTTGTATGCTCTGGCCACCAGCGGCCAGGCCGGCGTGGCGAACCTGCTTAACCTGATCGAAAAAGAGATGAAGGTCGCGATGACGCTGACCGGTGCGAAAACGATCGGTGAAATCAGCAAAGACTCCCTGGTGCAGGAATTACGCCAGTTACCGGCGGCGCTGGCTCCGCTTGCTCAGGGTAACGCGGCCTGAATCTTCCCCCCTTAACACCTCTTTTTCACGCGCCCGACTCCCCCTCGGGCGCTTTTTTTACGTCAAAAATAACATCCAGGTAACATATTGGATAAGAAAATTTGACATCCACCTGCCGTCCGCAATTGTATAGACAAGCAAATACAAGAACACAAAAACAACATCACATCAGAGGGGAGCGTATGACGTATTCAGGTAAGGTGGATATTCAGCAGGTGATCGATGAAAGTCGCTTTTCAGGGTTTCACTGGCTTCTCGTCGTGCTGGGCTTTCTGGTTCTGGCGATCGATGGTTTCGATACCGCCGCGATGGGCTACATTGCGCCTACGCTGTCGGCAGAATGGGGGATCCATAAACAGGATCTGGGCCCGGTACTGAGCGCGGCGCTGCTGGGGCTGTCGCTGGGCGCGCTGATTGCAGGTCCGGTATCGGACCGGGTGGGACGCAAGCGCGTGCTGGTCTTCTCCTGCCTGTTCTTCGGCCTCGCGAGCCTGGGGACGGCCTGGGCGCAAAGCCTGAATACCCTGACGCTGTGGCGCTTTCTGACCGGCCTCGGGCTGGGTGCCGCCATGCCGAACGCCATTACGCTTATCTCCGAGTTTGCTCCCCAGCGCTGTCGCGCCATGGCGATTAATACCATGTACTGCGGCTTCCCCCTGGGTGCGGCTGGCGGTGGCGCGATCTCTTCATGGCTTATCCCCCACCACGGCTGGCGAAGCGTGCTGTTGACCGGCGCAATTGCTCCGCTGATTTTAACGCTGCTGCTGGCGCTGCTTTTACCGGAGTCGGTGAAGTTTCTGGTGCAGCGCGGAAAAGACGTTATGCAGATCCGCCGTATCGCCAGCCGGTTCTCCCGCAGCACGCTGGAGAGCGTCACGGGCTTTTTCCTGGCGGAGGAGAAAACCGCGTCTAAAAAGGGGAGCGTGTCGCAGCTGTTTTCCATGCCCTGGCTGCCCGGCACCCTGATGCTGTGGGTGACCTATTTTATGGGACTGGTCATTTACTACGTTCTGCTGAGCTGGATGCCGACGCTGATGCAGGGGATGGGCTATGCCCTGGCGGAATCCGCATGGCTGACTTCGCTGTTCACCTTCGGCGGTACCGCAGGCATTCTGCTCGCAGGCTGGATGATGGACCGCTGGGAAGCGCACAAGGTGGTCGCGGGCGGGTTTGTCCTGACGATGGGGCTGATCCTGCTGCTCGGCATGGAGCATAACCATATCGCCCTGTTTGGCGGGCTGATCTTCCTGATGGGGATCGCGATGAACGGTGCGCAATCGGGCATGCAAACCCTGGCCGCTACCTTTTACCCTACCGAGTGTCGTGCGACGGGCATCGCCTGGATGCAGGGGATCGGCCGCTTTGGCGGCGTGGCGGGAACCATGACCAGCGCCCAGCTTCTTTCCATGCAGTGGCAGGCCGACAGTATTTTAATGATCCTCAGCGTGCCCGCCCTGGTGGCCGCTGCGGCAACCGTCTACAAAATGCTGTACAGCCGTTCGCAGGAACCCGGCGTCGCGTAGTCCCTCTCTTTTCTGCTATTCTGCCCCCGCAATTAAGGGGGCAGCATGCTTAACATCGTTTTATTCGAACCAGAAATTCCGCCGAATACCGGCAATATCATCCGCCTGTGTGCAAACACCGGTTTTCGCCTGCATATCATTGAGCCGATGGGCTTTACGTGGGACGACAAACGCCTGCGCCGCGCGGGGCTGGATTATCACGAATTTACCGCCGTGGTTCGCCATCATGATTACGCCGCGTTTCTGGAGACCGAAAAGCCGCAGCGCATGTTTGCCCTGACCACCAAAGGTACGCCAGCGCACAGCGCCGTAAGCTATCAGGAAGGTGACTATCTGATGTTTGGTCCGGAAACGCGCGGCCTGCCCGCCACGATTCTCGATGCCCTGCCCGCTGAGCAGAAAATCCGCATTCCGATGATGCCGGACAGCCGCAGCATGAACCTGTCGAACGCGGTGTCGGTGGTGGTCTATGAAGCCTGGCGCCAGCTAGGGTATCCGGGCGCCATTCTCAGAAGTTAAATGCCGTCACCATACTCGAAGGTATGGTGAATGCCGTTGAAATGCTGATCCATGTCCATGGACGGCTTATCGCTGTCGGGTTTGCCGACGATGCGCGCCGGCACGCCAGCGGCGGTGGTGTGCGGCGGTACAGGCTGGAGCACAACCGAACCCGCACCAATCTTCGCCCCACGCCCAACTTCGATATTGCCGAGGATCTTGGCACCCGCGCCTATCATCACCCCTTCACGAATTTTCGGATGGCGATCGCCGCTGGTTTTACCGGTACCGCCCAGGGTAACCGACTGCAGGATCGAGACGTCATCTTCAATCACCGCCGTTTCACCAACAACAATCCCGGTGGCGTGGTCGAGCATGATCCCGCGGCCAATTTTCGCCGCAGGGTGAATGTCCACCTGGAAGGTCACGGAAACCTGATTTTGCAGGAAGATAGCCAGCGCGCGGCGGCCTTCGTTCCATAACCAGTGGCCGATGCGGTAAGCCTGCAGGGCGTGGAAGCCTTTCAGGTACAGCAGCGGCGTAGAATATTTATCGACCGCCGGGTCACGCGTGCGCACGGCCTGGATATCACAGGCGGCAGAGGCGATCATCTCCGGGTCTGCGGCGTAAGCCTCTTCGACCACTTCACGAATGGCGATAGCAGGCATGATCGAGGAAGCCAGCTTGTTGGCAAGCATGTAGCTGAGCGCGCTGCCCAGGTTTTCATGCTTGAGTAACGTTGCGTGGTAGAAACTGGCCAGCATCGGCTCGCAGTCGGCCAACGCCCGGGCTTCGGCTTTAATATTATTCCAGACGATATCCAGTTCTTCACACGGCATTGCTAACTCCAGACGATAGTATAATGACCAGCCAGTTCTGCGCTGGCTGGGTCATTCAGGTGATAACGGTTCCGACTAGTTACTGCTGCGCTCGTCCTTGCGCGCACGGCCTAATAAGGTCAATGCTGCCTCGCGCGCATTTTTTCCGCAATACAATACCTGATAAATTTCCTCGGTTATTGGCATTTCGACACCAAACCGGTGCGCCAATTCGCGAACTTCTTTGGTATTGCGGTAGCCTTCAACCACCTGACCAATCTTCTCCTGCGCGCCTTTTACATCGCTGCCCTGTCCGAGCATCATGCCAAAACGGCGGTTACGAGACTGGTTGTCGGTACAGGTCAGCACCAGGTCGCCCAGGCCCGCCATTCCCATAAAGGTGGCCGGATCGGCGCCCAGCGCTTCGCCAAGGCGGGACATCTCGGTCAGCCCTCGGGTGATCAGCGCGGTACGCGCGTTGGCACCGAAGCCAATGCCGTCGGACATCCCGGCACCAATCGCAATCACGTTCTTCACCGCACCGCCCAGCTGTACGCCGATAAAATCGGGGTTGCTGTAGACGCGGAAGCTCTTGCCGCAGTGCAGCAGCTGTTGCAGATCGTCGGAGAAGGTCTGATCGGTTGATGCCAGCGAAATCGCCGTTGGCAGGCCAGCGGCCAGCTCTTTGGCAAAGGTCGGGCCGGAGATAACCGCCAGCGGGATGTCATTACCCAGCGCTTCGCGGGCAACGTCCTGCAGCAGGCGTCCGGTCTCGGCTTCCAGCCCTTTTGTCGCCCAGACAATGCGCGCATCCGGGCGCATCAGCGGCTTAATCTGACGCAGCACGTCGCCAAATACATGGCTCGGGACCACAATCAGAATGTTGCGGCTGGCCGCCAGCGCGGTCGCAAGGTCGCTTTCAAGGTGCAGGGAGTCGGGGAACGGAACGTCCGGGAGAAACGCCACGTTGCAACGGTCGCGCTGCAGCGTGGCGATATGTTTTGGATCGTGGCCCCACAGGACCACGTCGTGACCATTTCTTGCCAGCGTGATAGCAAGAGCGGTGCCGTATGAGCCGGCACCGATCACAGTCATTGACGCATTAACAGTGCTCATCAGGCATCCTGATGTTGTTCAGCACCTTCGCCAGCCTGCTGCTGCAGATAGTTCATGAACAGCGCATCAAAGTTAACTGGCGCAAGGTTCAGTTGCGGGAATGTACCGCGAGAAACCAGGCTGGTGATGCATTCACGCGCGTACGGGAACAGAATGTTCGGGCAGTACGCACCCAGGCAATGCGCCATCTGGTTACCTTCGATACCGCCGATAGAGAAGATGCCGCCCTGCTGTACTTCACACAGGAATGCAGTTTCTTCGCCCAGAGACGCGGTAACGGTCACACGCAGTACGACTTCATACACGTCATCTGCCAGCTGGGTAGATGCGGTATCCAGATCAAGTTTAACCTCTGGCTGCCAGTCTTTCTGGAAAACATGTGGCGCATTTGGCGCTTCATAAGAAACATCTTTGGTGTAGATGCGCTGGATCTGGAAAGTCATTTCGGTATTGTTTTGTTCTGACATGGAAAAACCCTTTTTAATTGTCCTAAAGTCTCTTAGCTCAGCAGCGGATCGAGTCCACCACGGGCGTCGAGCGCATACAAGTCATCACAGCCACCAATGTGCTGCGCATCAATAAAAATCTGCGGAACCGTCGTACGACCGCTACGTTTGATCATCTCTTCGCGTTTGATCGCGTCACCGTCGATCGGCAGTTCCTGGAACGTGACGCCTTTGCTGTTCAGCAGCGCTTTCGCGCGATGGCAGAACGGGCACGTCGCTTTGGTATAGATCTCAATATTGGCCATGACTGAACTCCTTATTTACCGCGAACCAAAGGAAGATTCTCCCCGCTCCAGCCGGAAATACCTTCTTTCAGCACCGTTACGTTTTCGAAGCCCGCTTTATGAAGCGCGCTGGCAGATTCCTGTGCCTGCATGCCGGTTGCATCAACAACGATAATCGGTTGGGCCTTGTGTTTCTCGAGCTCACCGACGTTGTTCGCTTTGATGTCAGCTGGCAACAGGTTGATTGCACCCGCAATGTGACCTTTACGGAAATCGTCACGCTGACGCAGATCGACGACGACGGCATCTTCTTTGTTAATCAGACGCGTCGCTTCACCACGGGTGATAACCTTAATCTTAGACGTCAGGCTCTTAAATGTGGTGAACAGCACAGCAGCCAGCAGGCCAATCCACGCGATGCTCAGTACCGGATGGCGGCTAACGAATTGCATAATTTCTTGCATGGAGGGTAACTACTCCCGACTAAGTGATAAAAAAAACCAGGACAGGAGTATACCTGTGCGTTCTGGCAAATACAGCCAGCGACCATAACCTAATCCATTTTCTGCGGCATGCCACCTAAAAAAATGCCTCAAAATGGTCTGGTCACCCCCTTGCCCCTGCGCTTTCTTTGATCTTCTGCGGCTATTTGATCGATTCAGCTGTAGTAAAATTACGCAAATTTTGACTCTTGAGCATGAGGTTGTCGCAATGTCGGTTTCTAAAAAACCTATGGTACTGGTGATTCTGGATGGCTATGGCTACCGTGAAGACAGCCAGGATAACGCTATTTTCAACGCCAAAACCCCGGTCATGGATGCGCTGTGGGCAAAACGTCCGCATACGCTGATTGACGCGTCTGGCCTGGAAGTGGGCCTGCCGGACCGCCAGATGGGCAACTCTGAAGTGGGTCACGTTAACCTGGGCGCCGGGCGTATCGTGTATCAGGATCTGACGCGTCTGGACGTTGAAATTAAAGAACGTACCTTCTTCTCCAACCCAACGCTGTCTGGCGCGGTTGATAAAGCCGTTGCCGCTGGCAAGGCCGTACACATCATGGGCCTGCTCTCTGCAGGCGGCGTTCACAGCCACGAAGATCACATCATGGCGATGGTTGAGCTGGCCGCTGAGCGCGGTGCGGAAAAAATCTATCTGCACGCCTTCCTGGACGGTCGCGATACGCCACCGCGCAGCGCAAAAGGCTCCCTGACAGCCTTCGAAGACAAATTCGCCGCGCTGGGTAAAGGCCGCGTGGCGTCCATCATTGGCCGCTACTACGCCATGGACCGCGACAACCGCTGGGATCGCGTAGAACAGGCCTATGACCTGATGACCCTGGCAAAAGGTGAATTCCAGTTCGCGACCGCCGTGGAAGCACTGGAAGCCGCTTACGCACGCGATGAAAACGACGAATTCGTGAAAGCGTCCGTGATTCGCGCTGAAGGTCAGGCGGATGCCGTGATGGAAGATGGCGACGCGCTGATCTTCATGAACTTCCGCGCTGACCGCGCGCGCGAAATTACCCGCGCGTTCGTCAACGGCGACTTCGACGGCTTCGCCCGTAAGAAAGTGGTGAATCTCGACTTCATCCAGCTGACCGAATACGCTGCCGATATCAAAGCTCCATGCGCTTACCCACCGGCCTCGCTGGCAAACACTTTCGGTGAGTGGATGGCGAAGAACGATAAGACACAGCTGCGCATCTCTGAAACCGAGAAATATGCGCACGTGACCTTCTTCTTTAACGGCGGCGTTGAAGAGCCGTTCAAAGGCGAAGACCGTATTCTGATTAACTCGCCGAAAGTCGCCACTTACGATCTGCAGCCAGAAATGAGTTCTGCCGAGCTGACTGAAAAACTGGTTGCGGCCATCGAAAGCGGCAAATACGACACCATCATCTGTAACTACCCGAATGGCGACATGGTCGGTCATACCGGGGTGATGGAAGCGGCGGTGAAAGCGGTTGAAGCGCTGGACAACTGCGTTGAGCAGGTCGCGAAAGCGGTGGAATCCGTTGGCGGTCAGCTGCTGATCACCGCTGACCACGGCAACGCTGAACAGATGCGTGACCCGGCGACCGGCCAGGCGCACACGGCCCACACCAACCTGCCTGTTCCGCTGATTTATGTTGGCGATAAATCACTGAAAGCAGTAGAAGGCGGCAAGCTTTCTGACATCGCGCCAACCATGTTGTCGCTGATGGGTATGCCGATCCCTGAAGAGATGACTGGTAAGCCGCTGTTCATCGTGGAATAATCGCTCCCCATGAGGGGAAAGGCGATTTTTTCAATCACATGGGTCGTGAAGCCGCTTAGGTTATCAGTCAGACCTTTGCTTTGCGCCAGCGCACTCAGCGCTGGCGTATTGCTGTGCGCCGCATCCGCCCACGCGGATGACCGCGACCAGCTGAAATCCATTCAGGCCGATATCGCCGCTAAAGAGCGTGCGGTTCGCCAGCAGCAGCAGCAGCGCGCCACCCTGCTCGCCCAGCTTAAGCAGCAGGAAGAGGCCATCTCCGCCGCCGCACGTCAATTACGTGAAACGCAAAACACCCTCACCCAGTTGAATAAACAGATTGACGAGATGAACGCGTCGATTGCCAAACTGGAACGCCAGCGTGATGCACAAGAGCGCAACCTTGCGGCTCAGCTTGATGCCGCATTCCGCCAGGGTGAACACACCGGCCTGCAGCTGATCCTCAGCGGTGAAGAGAGCCAGCGCGGCCAGCGTCTGCAGGCCTACTTTGGCTATCTGAATCAGGCGCGTCAGGAAACGATCGCGCAGCTCAAGCAGACGCGCGAAGAGGTCACCACGCAAAAAGCCGAGCTGGAAGAGAAGCAGAGCCAGCAGCAGACTCTGCTTTACGATCAGCAGGCCCAGCAGGCGAAACTTGAGCAGGCGCGCAACGAGCGTAAGAAAACCCTTTCCGGCCTTGAGTCCTCCATTCAGGAAGGTCAGAGCCAGCTGAGCGAAATGCGCGCCAACGAATCAAAACTGCGTAACAGCATCGCCCGTGCGGAAGCCGCGGCGAAAGCGCGCGCCGAAAAAGAGGCTCGCGAGGCGCAGGCCGTTCGCGACAAGCAGCAGGAAGCGTCCCGCAAAGGGACCACCTACAAGCCAAGCGAAAGCGAACGTTCCCTGATGTCGCGCACCGGCGGTTTAGGCTCTCCTCGCGGTCAGGCTTTCTGGCCGGTTCGCGGCTCAATTCTGCATCGCTATGGCGAACAGCTACAGGGTGAGCTACGTTGGAAAGGGATAGTTATCGGTGCGTCTGAAGGTAGCGAAGTGAAAGCCATCGCCGATGGCCGCGTGATTCTGGCCGACTGGCTGCAGGGTTACGGGCTGGTGGTGGTAGTCGAACACGGTAAAGGCGATATGAGTCTTTACGGCTACAACCAGAGCGCGCTGGTCAGCGTCGGCACGCAGGTGCGCGCGGGCCAACCCATCGCCCTTGTGGGCAGCAGTGGCGGTCAGGGCCGCCCGTCACTCTATTTCGAAATTCGTCGCCAGGGTCAGGCGGTCAATCCACAGCCGTGGTTGGGAAGATAAGTTTTGCTTCAGTTTCGTCGAATAGTTCTCTCCGTCGTCAGCGCGCTGGCGCTGGCTGCTCCGGTATACGCAGGTAAGCTCGCAATCGTGATTGATGACTTCGGTTATCGTCCGCACTATGAAAACCAGGTACTGGCGATGCCGTCAGCCATCTCCGTTGCGGTCCTCCCCAATGCGCCTCACGCGCGGGAAATGGCGACCAAGGCCCATAACAGCGGTCATCAGGTCCTGATCCACCTGCCTATGGCACCGCTTAGCAAACAGCCGCTGGAAAAAGACACGCTTCGTCCGGACATGAGCAGCGATGAGATCGACCGCATCATCCGCGACGCCTACAATAAAGTGCCATATGCCGTCGGCCTGAATAACCATATGGGCAGCGCGATGACGTCCAGCCTGTACGGGATGCTGAAGGTGATGCAGGCGCTGGAACGCTACAACCTCTATTTCCTCGACAGCATGACCATCGGCAACAGCCAGGCCCTGCGAGCCTCTCAGGGAACCGGCGTGAAGGTGATCAAGCGCAAGGTGTTCCTGGATGACACGCAAAATGAAGCGGATATTCGGGTGCAGTTTAATCGTGCTGTACAGCTAGCCCGCCGCAACGGCTCAGCCATTGCCATCGGCCATCCGCATCCTTCAACGGTACGCGTGCTGCAACAGATGCTGCCGACCTTACCTGCTGATATCACGCTGGTGCGGCCGAGCGATCTGCTCAATGAACCGCAGGTGGATACGTCTCGTCCTGGCAGCGCACAGCCGCCAGCAACGCAGCCGCGTAATCCTTTCAGCGGTGTAAAAAACTGCAAGCCAAAACGGCCGCTTGAACCGGTGCATGCAACCCGCTTCTTCACAGTAATTAGCGAAAGCGTGAGCCAGAGTACGCTGGTGCAATATTTCCAGCATCAGTGGCAAGGTTGGGGTAAAAAGCCCTTCCCCGCGACAGGTGACTAAGGTAGAAAGATGCCGCAACGACACAAAATCCTGCTCCTCGATACCGGTAAAGAATGGGGAGGAGGCACCAACAGCATGCTCGAACTTCTGAAGCGCATTAATCGCGAGAAGTTTGATATCACCTGTTGTTTTTACTCCGACTACAGCCGAGCAGAAGGGCAAACCATCGGTCAGGTGTTGAATGGCATTGGCATCCCGTTAATTGTCATCCCTCAGCATAAGCAGCCCGCGTGGGCGAAGATTGCAAAAGAACTGGGTCGCAGCCTGCTTTTCTTTTCGCGCAGCGGCCGCAAGGCCGTCACGCGCCATATTGATACGCTCTGGCGTATTCGCCCCAACGTCAGCAAAATCGAGACGATTTTCAGGGAAGGCGGTTTCGATACGCTGTACATGAACAACCAGCCAGGTTCTAACGAAGAGGGTTACCTGGCGGGAGCTAAACTGCGTGCGCGGATCATCCAGCACTGCCGCATTGAACCGGTGCTGACGCCGCCGCTGGTAAAGCTGGTGAATGCCCATGCCACAAAAATCATCGCCGTCTCGCACGGCGTTGAGCGCGTGTTACTTCAGCATGGCGTCCGGCCTGAGCTGTGCACAACGGTAAACAATGCCATCGACATCCACCAGCCTTTACCGGATCGACGCGCCATGCGTCATCGCCTGAACATTGACGACGATACGTTTGTCTTTGGCAGCATTGGATCGTTAATTCCTCGCAAAGCCAACCACCACACGCTGGCGGCGCTGGCACAGTTCAGCCGCAGGGAACCCGACGCAAAATGGAAGATGGTGCTGGTGGGTGAAGGTGCAGAGCGTGCCGCATTAACCGCGCAAGCCAAAGAATTGGGCATTGAGAACAACGTGATTTTCACGGGCTTCCAGAATACGCCATTTGACTACCTTGCCACGTTTGACGCGTTTATACTCGCCTCAAAAAGCGAAGGGCTGCCTCGCGTAGTGCTGGAAGCGATGCTGCTTAAAATCCCTGTTATTGGCTCTCAGGTGACGGGTACGGCTGAATTGATTGATCATGAGTCAACGGGGCTGCTCTTCCCCTGGAGCGATGTTTCACAGCTTGCTCAGCATCTGGATAATATCTGGGCGAATGCAGACCTGCGGGCTCGACTGGCTGCGGCTGCATACCAGAACGTCTGCCATACCTACGCTATCGAAAACTATGTCAGCGGTGTCGAAGCCGTTCTTGGCGCGCACTAACCAAACGAGAAGAACATGTTTAAATTCCTGAATGCTCGCTACCGCCACATCACCGGGCGACATAACATTCCGTATGCTTCCCTTCCGGTCACGCGCGATCTCGTTGCGGTGGATTCCATCGTGATCCCATGTACGGGCGCAGATTTCGTCGAAGAAGCGTTATTATCAGCGACGTTTGCAGAACGTTACGCCACTGGCGTCAGCGAGATCGTCATCGTCAGCGATCAGCCTGAATCCGCCTTCGGGGTACTGCCGCCGAAAACCCGCGTAGTGACGCTGAATCTTCCGGTTCGTGAGGAAGGTTACCGCTATAAGCAGATCTACCTCAGCCGTCTGGTGAAGCTTAACGCCCCGCTGCAGGCGCGCGGTGAAGGCGTATTGATGATCGACTCCGATCTCAACCTGCTCAAGATGCCCGAGATTAACATGGTCGACATGCACATCTACTCCAGCTTCCGTCAGGGCAAAATGATTGCAAAGCTGGACGGCGCGCCAGCGGAGAAAGTGCCGGCGTATTACAAGGAGACGGTGCGTCCGTATCTGGTCGATCACGTTAACGGCGCGTTTCTTGCGGCAACCAAAAAAACCTGGCGCCGCGTCTGCCCGCTGTGGCTGACGCTGTTCCAGGATACCTGGGAGTTGATGGACGACACGCAGCCGCCGACCGATCAGCTACCGCTCGCCGCACTGCTGGATATGCTGGATTTGAAAACCGTTAATCTGGGCGACTGGATGAACTGGCCGGTCTCCAAGAAGATCGGTGGTCAGGAAGCCGTTGTACCGAAAGAGGTGATTGGCGCGCACGGCGGTTTCCCTCTCTCCGAATGGCAGAAGTATCTTGAATCGCCGGATAACGCGCTGCTGTTCAAAGGTCAGGACTACACCCGCAAGGTGCGTTATCTGACGGATGAAGAGAAAAAAAATCAGTGAAAAAAGGGGCCTCAGGCCCCTTTTTCATTATTTATCCCAGCTCAGAATAACTTTCCCGGACTGCCCTGAACGCATCGCGTCGAAGCCCTGCTGGAACTCACCGATGGAGAAACGATGAGTAATAATCGGGGACAGATCCAGACCAGACTGAATCAGCGCCGCCATCTTGTACCAGGTCTCGAACATCTCACGGCCATAGATGCCTTTGATGAACAGCCCCTTGAAGATGACTTTGTTCCAGTCGATGGACATATCTGACGGCGGAATGCCCAGCATCGCGATGCGGCCACCGTGGTTCATGGTATCCAGCATCGTGCGGAACGCCGGCGGCGCACCGGACATTTCCAGACCCACGTCAAAGCCTTCGGTCATGCCCAACTCTTCCATCACGTCGGTCAGGTTCTCTTTCGAGACATCCACCGCGCGGGTAACGCCCATCTTACGCGCCAGCGACAGACGGTACTCGTTCACGTCGGTGATCACGACGTTACGTGCACCAACGTGCTTTGCTACGGCTGCCGCCATAATGCCGATGGGGCCCGCGCCGGAGACCAGCACATCTTCGCCGACCAGATCGAAGGAGAGCGCCGTGTGTACCGCGTTGCCGAACGGGTCGAAGATAGAGGCCAGATCGTCAGAGATGTTATCCGGAATTTTGAACGCGTTAAACGCCGGGATCACCAGGTATTCCGCGAAACAGCCCGGACGGTTCACGCCCACGCCAACGGTGTTGCGGCACAGGTGGGTACGCCCACCGCGGCAGTTACGGCAGTGGCCGCAGGTGATATGACCTTCACCGGAGACGCGGTCACCAATTTTGAAGCCTTTCACTTCCTGACCGATACCCACCACTTCGCCGACGTACTCGTGACCGACAACCATCGGTACCGGAATGGTTTTCTGTGACCACTGGTCCCAGTTGTAAATATGAACGTCAGTACCGCAGATAGCCGTTTTACGAATTTTGATCAGCAGATCGTTGTGACCGACTTCCGGTTCCGGCACGTCGGTCATCCAAATCCCTTCTTCCGCTTTCAGTTTGGATAACGCTTTCATCACACGTCCTCAGGCAATGACGCCCAGCTGTTTGCCGATGCGGGTAAAGGCTTCCACCGCACGTTCAATTTGTTCAGGCGTATGCGCCGCAGACATCTGGGTGCGGATACGCGCCTGACCTTTTGGCACCACCGGGAAGAAGAACCCGGTGACGTAAATCCCTTCTTTTTGCAGTTCGCGGGCAAAGTTCTGCGCGATAACCGCATCGCCCAGCATCACCGGAATGATCGCGTGGTCAGCACCGGCGAGGGTGAACCCTGCTGCGCTCATTTTTTCCCGGAACAGGCGGGCGTTGGACCACAGGCGGTCGCGAAGCCCGGCACCGGACTCCACCATCTCCAGCACTTTGATGGAGGCAGAAACAATCGCCGGTGCCAGAGAGTTGGAGAACAGGTATGGACGGGAGCGCTGGCGCAGCCACTCAACCACCTCTTTACGCGCGGCGGTATAGCCGCCGGATGCGCCGCCGAGCGCTTTGCCCAGCGTACCGGTGATGATGTCCACGCGGCCCATCACGTCACAGTATTCGTGCGAGCCGCGGCCGTTTTCGCCGACAAAACCAACCGCGTGAGAATCATCGACCATCACCAGCGCGTCGTACTTGTCTGCCAGGTCACACACGCCCTTCAGGTTGGCGATCACGCCGTCCATGGAGAACACGCCGTCGGTGGCGATCAGCACGTGGCGAGCCCCCGCCTCACGCGCCTCTTTCAGGCGTGCTTCCAGCTCAACCATGTCGTTGTTGGCGTAGCGGAAACGCTTCGCTTTACACAGGCGCACGCCGTCAATGATAGAGGCGTGGTTCAGGGCGTCGGAGATAATCGCATCTTCTGCGCCAAGCAGGGTCTCAAACAGACCGCCGTTAGCGTCGAAGCAGGAGGAGTACAGAATGGCATCTTCCATTCCTAAGAAGTTCGCCAGCTTTTTCTCAAGCTGCTTGTGGCTGTCCTGGGTACCGCAGATAAAGCGTACGGAGGCCATGCCGAAACCGTGGGTGTCCATGCCGTTTTTCGCAGCGGCAATCAGCTCAGGGTGATTCGCAAGACCTAAGTAGTTGTTCGCACAAAAGTTGATCACGTGGCTGCCGTCGGCAACGGTGATGTCCGCCTGCTGAGCAGACGTGATAATACGCTCTTCCTTGAACAACCCTTCCGCACGTGCGGTGTCGAGGTCGCTATTTAACTGTTTGTAAAAATCACCACGCATTGCAATTCTCCAGACTCGGCAAATTTCGGGACATATTACCCAAACCTATAGTTCATGACGAGATGACACATTATCTCTTGTCGTTTTTGCAGCATAAATCACGTGTACCCCTGCTGCATATCGGTGAATGGCTGAAGACCGGGCATTGTAATGATATGATAAAGACATTAGCGTCCGGGATTGTCCCCGGGCTCAACACTTCAAAGGTTACTGTTATGATCATCGTTACCGGCGGCGCGGGCTTTATCGGCAGCAATATTGTTAAGGCTCTTAATGACAAAGGCATCACCGACATCCTGGTGGTTGACAACCTGAAAGACGGCACCAAGTTCGTTAACCTGGTGGATCTGAACATCGCTGACTACATGGATAAAGAAGACTTCCTTATCCAGATTATGGCGGGTGAAGAGTTCGGCGAGATCGAAGCCATTTTCCACGAAGGTGCCTGCTCCTCCACCACCGAGTGGGACGGCAAGTACATGATGGACAACAACTATCAGTACTCCAAAGAGATCCTGCACTACTGCCTGGAGCGTGAAATCCCCTTCCTGTACGCCTCTTCTGCGGCAACCTACGGCGGGCGCACCTCGGACTTTATCGAGTCCCGCGAATATGAGCAGCCGCTGAACGTCTACGGCTACTCTAAATTCCTGTTCGACGAATACGTGCGTCAGGTTCTGCCAGAAGCGAACTCCCAGATTGTTGGCTTCCGCTACTTCAACGTCTACGGACCGCGCGAAGGTCACAAAGGCAGTATGGCAAGCGTAGCATTCCACCTGAATACCCAGTTGAATAATGGCGAAAGCCCGAAACTGTTCGAAGGTAGCGACGGCTTCAAGCGTGACTTCGTCTACGTGGGCGACGTTGCCGCCGTAAACCTGTGGTTCTGGGAAAACGGTGTTTCCGGCATTTTCAACCTGGGTACCGGCCGCGCGGAATCCTTCCAGGCGGTGGCAGACGCGACGCTGGCGTACCACAAGAAAGGCAGCATTGAGTACATTCCGTTCCCGGACAAGCTGAAAGGCCGCTACCAGGCGTTCACTCAGGCCGATCTGACCAACCTGCGCGCCACAGGCTACGACAAGCCGTTCAAGACCGTTGCCGAAGGCGTAACGGAATATATGGCCTGGCTGAACCGCGACGCATAAGTATGAAGATTCTGGTGATCGGCCCGTCATGGGTGGGCGACATGATGATGTCGCAAAGTCTCTATCGCACGCTCAAGGCGCGCTATCCCCAGGCGATAATCGACGTGATGGCACCCGCATGGTGCCGTCCGCTGTTATCGCGTATGCCGGAAGTGAATGAAGCTATCCCGATGCCGCTCGGCCACGGGGCGCTGGAAATTGGCGAACGCCGCAAGCTCGGCCATAGTCTGCGCGAGAAGCGCTATGACCGCGCGTATGTCCTGCCAAACTCCTTTAAATCTGCCCTGGTGCCTTTCTTTGCGGGCATCCCGCACCGTACCGGCTGGCGCGGTGAAATGCGTTACGGCCTGCTGAACGATGCGCGCGTGTTGGATAAAGAGGCCTGGCCGCTGATGGTGGAGCGCTACGTGGCGCTGGCCTACGACAAAGGCGTGATGCGCAGCGCGAAAGACCTGCCGCAGCCGCTGCTCTGGCCACAGCTTCAGGTTAACGACGGTGAAAAATCCCACACCTGCAACGCGTTTGGACTTTCGTCTGAACGCCCGATGATTGGCTTCTGCCCTGGCGCCGAGTTCGGTCCGGCGAAACGCTGGCCGCACTATCACTATGCGGAGCTGGCGAAACAGCTGATTGACAAAGGCTACCAGATAGTCCTGTTCGGTTCGGCAAAAGACCACGAGGCAGGCAATGAGATTCTCGCGACGCTCAGTAATGAACAACAGGCATGGTGCCGCAACCTGGCGGGAGAAACCCAGCTTGAGCAGGCGGTTATCCTGATTGCCGCCTGTAAAGCCGTGGTTACCAACGACTCAGGCCTGATGCACGTCGCCGCTGCGCTCGACCGCCCGCTGGTTGCGCTGTATGGCCCAAGCAGCCCGGACTTCACGCCTCCGCTTTCCCATAAAGCGCGCGTCATTCGCCTCATCACCGGTTATCACAAAGTGCGCAAAGGCGATGCCGCAGAAGGCTATCACCAGAGCCTGATCGACATTACCCCGCAGCGCGTTCTGGAAGAGCTTAACGAACTGCTGTTGAGCGAAGAAGGATAACGGATGCGGGTATTGATCGTTAAAACCTCGTCAATGGGTGATGTTCTGCATACGCTGCCGTCACTAACGGACGCCATGCAGGCCATTCCCGGCATTCGTTTTGACTGGGTAGTGGAAGAGGGCTTCGCGCAAATTCCTACCTGGCATGAAGCGGTCGACCGCGCGATCCCGGTGGCGATTCGCCGCTGGCGCAAAGCGTGGTTCTCTGCCCCGATTAAAGCCGAACGCAAAGCCTTCCGCGAGGCGGTACAGGCGCAACGCTACGATGCCATCATCGACGCGCAGGGGCTGGTCAAAAGCGCCGCGCTGGTGACGCGTCTGGCGCACGGCGTAAAACACGGCATGGACTGGCAAACCGCCCGCGAACCGCTGGCGAGCCTGTTCTATAACTGCCGCCACCACATCGCGAAGCAACAGCACGCGGTGGAACGTACCCGCGAGCTGTTTGCAAAGAGTCTTGGCTATGCAAAGCCCGAGACGCAGGGCGATTACGCCATTGCGCAGCATTTTTTGCGCGCTGCAGATAAGTCTGCACAGCCTTATCTGGTTTTCCTGCATGCCACAACGCGCGATGATAAACACTGGCCGGAAACGCACTGGCGAAGGCTGATTGAACTAATGCAACCTGCCGGCATCCATATTAAACTGCCGTGGGGTGCGGAACATGAGCGGCAGCGTGCAGAACGCCTGGCAGCCGGTTTTTCGCATGTAGAAGTTTTGCCTAAACTCACGCTGGCGCAAGTCGCCGCAGAGCTCGCTGGGGCTAACGCTGTCGTTTCCGTTGATACGGGTTTAAGCCATTTAACCGCGGCGCTGGATCGTCCAAATATCACAATTTTTGGCCCTACCGATCCGGGTCTGATCGGGGGCTACGGCAAAAACCAGCATCAAATGGTCAGCCCGAGTCAGCAAACGAAGGATATTAGCGCAGATGCTATATTTTCATTTTTACAGGGCAGCCGCTGGCTTTCCAACAGGGATATTTAACCCATGAGTTACGTATTTCTGCTGATTTTACTCTTTCCGGTGAAACTCGTCCGGAAGCTGTTCCGCAAAGACTCGGGGAAAAACCTTGTCATCCAGACAGCTAAAATCGGTGACTTTATTAATGCAACGCCTCTACTGGCGTATCTGCAAAAAAGCGATGTGTTGATCAGTCGCAGCGTTGGCGCGCTTGCGAAGCATGATGACACTATCGAACAGATTTTCTTTATTGAGCAGCATAAGCGTAATCTGTGGCATAAGCTCTGCTTTGCCTGCAGGATCATGAATCGCTACGACAATGTGTATTTGCTGCAACCCAACAGCGTTAATCTCTTTTTCGCCTCCGTCTGCAATGCTAAAAACAAACAGTTTTTGAGCACTTACACGCGCAGATGGTACCACGGGATTTTTTATACAACGGCGGACGGTACTGTTGAGCACGGCAAACAGACGCTGTCGGTAACCAACTATCTGAAGCTGGCAGACCGCTCGCTTACCTGGCAAGATTCTCCAAAGCACGCCACAAAACCACTTTTCAAACCTGCAACGTATCCGGCAATCCTTGATAAACCCGACGTTATACGTATCGGTATCAGTATTGCCGCAGGGAATAAGGCAAAAACCGTTCCGCCGGTCATCTGGAAGCGGATTGTGGATCATCTCGCCGACTTGCCCTGCGAATTTTATGTGTTTGGTGCGCCCAATGAGCAGCCGTGGATGGATGATATCACCCGTGCTTATGGTGAAATGCCCAATTTCACCAACCTCATCGGGCAAATTTCCCTTGAAGAGCTTCCTTGGGCGATTTCAAAGATGGATTGTTATATCGCATCGGATTCGGGGAACGTTTATATTGCCGACGCGGTAGGTGTGCCGGTGGTGTTGCTGTTTGGACCATGCTGTCACCATGAACAGCGTCCGCTTGGCAATGTGTTGTTGATTGGTAATGACGACAATATTTGTTCTTATGTGTTTGAAACACGTTATTATTTTTCACAAGAACGCGAAGCATTATTCGCGGTAACAGAAGACGCGCTACGCGAGCTTAAACATTTTATCTGCGAGTCACCTAACGTTAACGCAACCACCTATGCTATTGATGCTCAAGGAAACTAATTTCTATGGCTTTTCTTAGCGTCATTATTGCCGCGCATTACGCCGAAGATACGCTTCATGCTACGTTAGAAAGCCTGCACGCCGCGATTGATAATGCGGGCGATGCTGTTGAAGTCATTATCTTTAATGACAGTTCCGATGATGCCACACAGGATATTATCGAAAAATGGTTGCCTGCGTTCCCGCACGCGCAATCCCGGTACGTTGAGTACCGTAACGTCGGTCATGTTCGAAACAGTGCAGTGTCTCTGGCATCAGGCGATTACATCACGATGCTCGATAGTGATGATCGACTGAAGCCTTGCAGCCTCAGGGATGCAGTGGCTTTTTTGAAAGCACAGCGTCCAGATATGCTACTGACGCGCTTGCTGGAAACCCGTGATATCAGGAAAATCACCGCATTCTGGCAGGGCTTTACGCCCGTCTCTTTTTCACAGAATGAGGCGATAAAGCGTTTCTTGCAGCATAAAGAGTTTCAGGCACATCTCATCGGTCAATTTATTCATCGGAAGTTGTACGAGAGCAACCCTATTCCCTCGATGGTCTGTTACGAAGACTTTGCGGTATTTCCTGCCATGCTCATGCAGGCAGAAAAAATCTGCTATCAACGCCGGGGCCATTACTATTACATCAAACGTAGCGAAAGTTTGTCGAGTCGTCTCGACGCCAGTAAAATCACGACACTTGTTGAATGTACATTAAAGATGGAAAAAACGTTTCCGCAAGCGTTTAAAAATCTGATTAATTGTCACTGGTTTGATATCTACAGCAACCATCGGCAACACCTTACCGATCAACAGCTCAAATTCGTTAAATCACGGGTAAATGCGCTTTATTCGCTATCATTTTTCTTATCCAGTGATGTTCGTTTCAGCTATAAAAAAAGGGTTATTGAGGCATTATGGAAAAAGTAAAATTGCGTCTTTATCAACTGACGCTAATTCTGAGCCTTATCTCGCTTGCATTGGCCTTGATCAGTTCGGGTAAGCAGCGAGAGTTTTTCTATATCGCGATATATGCCAGCATTATCGGCTTAGCGCTCGAATATAAAAAAATCACACTGCGCCCCTTTTCAATAGCACTTCCCATTTTGTTGGTTGGGTTACTTAATTTTGCCTGGTACATGGTTTATGAATACCATAGTGAAGGTTTGAACGCATACAGCGATTATCTCGGTTCAAGTAAGAAGCTGATTTTAGCCAGTTTTCTTATTTTCTATCTTGACCGGTTTAAGTCTTACGTTGATAAGGCCTCCTTCCAGAAGTATTTCTTCTATGCCTCAGGCGCGGGGTTTGTCCTCGCCACGGGTTATGGCTTATGGCAGGCATCGCAGGGAATGGTACGTATTGAGATGGCCATTAATCGTGCGACCGTATCAGCTTACGTATACTCTGTGTTATCTCTCGCTTTCGTATACAGTCTTTATCTGCAGAAAAACGTTAAGCTGTATGTGGCTGCGGGTCTCACCATTTTAATTTCTTATTTCATCATTCTTCTGACGGGGACGCGTGCCGCAATGGGCCTGTATTTGCTTTTGGCCATTGTGCTCACGCTTTACCACTTCAGACGAATTCATCTTAAATCGACGCTGATCTTTTTATGTATTGTGGCGGGGATTATTATCGTTAGCTACAAGCCATTGATTGCGCCGAAGATAACGCAAACGCAAATCGAAATAGCAAACTATGAGAAAGGGTATGACAAAACCTCACTCGGCGCGCGTTTTTCCATGTGGACCGTGGGTATTCAGAACGGGCTCGCGCATCCATTGGGGCAGTCAGTTGAAGATCGCCAGGCATGGACGCAGCGTTATATAAAAGAGGGACATCCACATCTGGTTACTGCACTAACATATATCAATGTTCATCTGCACAATGAATTTATTGAGAAATACTCGCTGCAGGGTATCCCTGGGCTGGTGATATTATTCTTTTTCTTTGCGTCGATGATCGTTTACGCGCTTAAAAATAACAATGGCCTGTTGCTAACGACCATGCTCCTGCTTTTACTGTATGGCCTGACCGACGTTATATTGTTGAGCTCAGAAGCCTTGATCTTCTTTGTTACCCTGTTTGCCTTAAGTACACCCTTTTCGCAAACTAGACAACGCTGATGATAATGCCCGCTACGCGGGCATTAATTTTTTTTGTACTGATAAAACTCCGCTAACGTCATCCCTACAGTTTTATCTGACAACCACGTAAACAGCGCTTCCAGATCGCGATACAAGCCCTCAATCGCCGCTTCATCCTTAAACGTAGGGCTCCCGCCAGGCATAAACTCAGATGAATGAAGCATAAACTCCACGTAATCATTCCCCTGCGATAAGCACTGTTGCGCGACCTGAATCATCTGCGCGGCGTTTCCACCAGACGGTCGTAGCCAGTTTACGGACGGTGAGCGGTATTTACCGCGAAGCCGATCGTAGCCCTGCTTGACGGTATTCAACCAGGCCGGATGCTTATACTGAATGCTCATCGGCACTTCGAGTAAGGGGCTATTGCCCGCCCGTGAGATATCGTCTGTATCAATAAAGTAGGCGTGGTCTGGAAAGTGCTGATAATTGGTTCCGCCATTCCCCTGCGGAGCGCCTTTCGCGTTGCGCCAGTTCACGCGCGGCGTGACAGAGCAATCAACCTGATAGCCCAGTTCAATCAATAGTCTGGCGTAGCGGCTATCAAATGCCCAACGCCCGGCACGGTGGCTTAACATTTTGGTTTGGAATGTCTCTTCCAGCAGGCGGGTCATGAACAGCACTTTTTCACGCATCACCTCGTCTGAAAACTCAATCAGATAAGGCTGCCAGCGCCAGTCATCTCCGGTAAGATCGTGCTCCGGTGGGCTATTCCATGCATGAAGGTGCATTCCCACTTCCCCCTGACCGCGGGCGATGACGTCTCTGGCAAATTCAATGAAGACGGGTTCGATCGCCATCTCGTAATTTGTCAGCCACACCGGCTTAAAGCCAAAACGCTCACAAAGCGTCTGGAATCGCGCCAGATAGCGCGCGTTTTCGGTTTTAATGACGCGGTGATTTTGCCAGAGATTATCGCCCTCAGTATCAATCGTGATGATAAACGCTGGTTTTTTCATAATGAGTCCGCAAGACAGGGAAGTTAGCGCTATGTTACGCACTCTCCAAACCATGAGTAAACCCTTCCAGGGAATTTCCTGAGATTATGGAGAAAGAGTGCAAGTCGCTATCAGGTCTATTAGAATTGCCAATAGAACAACGCCGATAAGATGATGATGAATAACTTACCTGATACGCCTGATTTGCGCATTTTACTGATCAAACTCCGCCATCATGGCGACATGTTACTCACCACACCTGTTATTGATTCGTTGCGTCAAAAATGGCCGCAGGCACAGATTGATGTGCTGCTGTATGAAGAAACGCGCGACATGCTCGCCGCGCATCCGGCGATCGGGACAATTTATGGGATCGATCGTAAATGGAAGCAGTTAGGCACGTTGAAGCACCTGCAAAAAGAGTGGCAACTGCTGTGCGCGCTACGAGCGCAACATTATCACCTGGTGATTAACCTTGCCGATCAGTGGCGTAGCGCCATCGTCACCCGTTTCACCGGCGCCCCCGTCCGACTGGGGTTCGCATTTAATAAGCGTAAAAATGCATTCTGGCGTTTCTGCCATAGCGATTTGGTCTCAGTAGAGAATCATAAGGCGCTGCATACCGTTGAACAGAATCTTTCAATTCTGAGGCCGTTACCGGTCGTTCCCCTGCCTGCAGTTACCATGGCCTACAGCGCAGAAGACTGGGATCACGCCCGTCAAAAGCTGGCGCAAAATGGTGTGGGAGAGCGCTTTATTGTGATCCAGCCGACGTCACGCTGGTTCTTTAAGTGCTGGGACGAAGACAAGATGGCACAAACCATCACCGCCCTTCAGCAGGATGGCCATACAGTTGTGCTCACAGCCGGTCCGGATAAAAAAGAGCTGGCGATGATCGTTCGCATTCGCGCGGCCTCACCGGAAACGGGTGTGGTATCCCTGGCGGGACAATTGACCTTGCGTCAGCTAGCGTCTCTTATCGATCATGCGTCGCTGTTTATTGGCGTTGATTCCGTTCCTATGCATATGGCTGCCGCGCTGCAAACCCCATGCGTGGCATTATTTGGCCCCTCAAAACTGACGTTCTGGTCACCGTGGCAGGTCAACGGAGAAGTGATCTGGGCAGGTAACTATGGTCCACTTCCCGATCCAGACAAGATTGATACTAAAACTAAAGAGCGCTATCTCGACGCCATTCCCGTTGATGCTGTCGTCTCCGCGGCAAGGAGATATCTGTCATGAAACACCATCGTCTGGCCATTGTTCGCCAAAAATATCGTCCTGATGGCGGGGCAGAACGCTTCGTTTCCAGAGCACTCACCGCACTGAGCAACCAAAACCTTGAACTCAACGTCATCACGCGTGAATGGCAGGGTGAAAAACAAGACGACTGGCATATCCACATATGTGACCCGCGCAAGTGGGGCAGGATCAGCCGAGAACGCGGATTTGCGCATGCTGCACGAGCGCTTTGGCAGCAGCAACAGTTTGATATTGTACAAAGTCACGAGCGTATCCCGGGCTGCGACATTTATCGCGCAGGGGATGGGGTACATCGTCGCTGGCTATTACAACGCGCGCGGATCCTGCCAGCCTGGCGTGCGAAGCTACTCATGCACGATCGTTATCACCGTTACGTGATGAACGCTGAACGTGAAATGTATCAGGCACCCGAGCTAAAAGCGGTGATATGCAATGCGGAGATGATCAAACGTGAGATCGTCGAAGACTTTGATATTGACGCAAAAAAGATACATGTGATTTATAATTCAATTGATTCCAGCCGCTTTATTCCTGCAGAAGAGGCGCAACGTGCCGTGCTGCGTCGGCAAGCTGGTTTACCAGCCGATGCCGTCGTGTTCTGTTTCGTCGGATCAGGTTTTGAACGCAAGGGTTTGGCCAGCGCCATCCGCGCTATTGCGGGAACCGAGGCGTGGCTGATTGTGGTTGGGCAGGATAAAGCAGAACGTCGCTATCGCGACCTCGCCCGTTCATTAGGCTGCGAGGGGCAAATCCGTTTTCTGGGGATGCAAAAAGAGACGCTACCATTTTATCAGCTATCTGATGGTTTACTGTTGCCAACGCTGTATGATCCTTTTCCAAACGTCATTCTTGAAGCGATGGCCTGCGGCTTGCCCGTCATTACTTCAGAAAGCTGCGGTGGTGCAGAATTCATTCAGCAGGGCAAGAACGGATTTTACTGTGACGCACTTGATATCAGCACATTGAAGGAGGCGGTAGCTGCCACCCCTTCGCTGGAAAAAAATAACGATATGGGACGGGCGGCACGTGAACGTATAAAAGACGCCACCCCTGAAAAACTGTCAAGTCAGCTTATTTCGCTTTATCAAAAATTACTGGATTAAAAATGCGCATCCTAATGATTATTGATGGTTTACCCGGTGGAGGAGCTGAAAAAACGGTTCTTACACTCTCCCGCGGATTAACAGAGATGGGGCATCAGGTCTCTCTCTTCTCGCTGCGGAAAGTGTGTGATTACGCCATCCCGGAAGGCATCGATTATCAGGTTGTTCAGGACACATGTAAAAAACCGTGGCGAAAGCTGACGGAGATCCCACGCCGCGCCCGATTGCTGGATCAGGCCATTGAACGGGCTGAGCGCAGCGGCAAGTTTGACGTTGTTTTCTCTCATTTGCATAAAACTGACCGCATTGTGTCGCACTGCCGCGCGCTGGAACGGGACAAAGTCTGGTTCTGCGTGCATGGCATGTTCTCGTTCTCCTACCTTCGCCATCGCAGCGGACTTTCACGCTGGTTTAAACATCTTAAAATTCGTCATACCTACGAAAACCGCAACGTTGTCACTGTCTCCGCCGCCGTGCTGCATGACCTTTCAGAGACGTTGGCCATCAATCTTCGGCGCAAAGCGGTCATCCATAATCCCTTTGATATCCCCGAGATACAGCGCCTTGCGGACGCGCCTTTTGAGATGGAGGGGCAGGATTACATTATTCATGTGGGTCGCTTCCACGAGCATAAACGCCATGACCGTCTTCTGCGTGCATTCGCGCTGAGCAATCTTGATACGTCGCTCGTGATGATGGGCAATGGCTCTGATTCAAAAATTCAGGCGCTCAAACAGCTTGCCGCCGAACTGAGGATCGAAAATAAGATTATTTTCCGTCCATTTCAGCCCAATCCATACCCGTGGATTAAAGGGGCGCGGCTCTTAGTGTTAAGCTCAGACTGCGAAGGTTTTGGTAATGTGCTGGTCGAATCGATCATTTGCCAGACGCCGCCCGTCAGCACTAACTGTCCGGGTGGGCCAGCCGAAATCCTAACGGGCGTTCTGGCGCGCGGGTTGACGGAAATGAATGACGAGTCACTGGCGAATACGCTGGCAGATATTTATGCCGCTCCGCCGGTTGTTGACCGTGCAACGATCGCATCATTCGGTATCAACGCCATTTGCCAGCAATACATCGCCTTGGTCGACAATCAAAAATAATCAGGTTTCTTATGCAAAATTCAGCGCCATTGTTAAGCGTGGTGGTTGCCGTTTATAACGGTGAAGCTTTCCTGGATCAGTTCTTTACCTGCCTTGTAATTCAACGCATTGATAATATGGAAGTCATCATTGTCAATGACGGCTCTACTGACGGTTCGATGCAAATCGTCGAAAAATGGCGTGAACAACTGCCGCAGTTGCAGGTTATTGAACAACAAAATCAGGGCGTGTCTATTGCACGTAACACCGGTCTGGCCGTCGCAACAGGCCAATATCTTTCATTCCCTGATATTGATGATATTTTTAAACCCGGCATGTATCAGCATCTGCTGGATATGGCCGTCACGCAGAATCTGGATGTCGCGACCTGTAACGGGAACTACGTCTGGGAGAATAACAAGAAACCTTCACGTCCGATCTTCCCTGAAGACAAACTGGCATCAACAGGCGTCATGACCGGTCCTGCATGGTTAAAGATGGCGCTGGATTCTCGTAAGTTCCTCCACGTCACCTGGTTGAACATCTATCGCCACGAGTTTATCCGTAAACACAGCTTCCATTTCGAACCCGGCCTGCGCCATCAGGATATTCCGTGGACGACTGAAGTGCTTCTCGCGGCTGAGCGGGTTCAGTACACCAGTGAACGTTATTATGACTACTACATTCACTCCGCATCGGTGTCCCATATGCCGGACAATGACGACACGCTCATTCGCTCGGCGCGCCATTACATGAAAATCCTGCAGATGCTTGATGCCATCAATCAGCGCTACCCGGATAAAGTGAAAGGTATCCCGGCCTGCCACTGGCAAATCGCCAAAGAGGGACTGGGGATTATTCACACCTTCGACAACATGAAAGATGAGAAGAAGAAATCCATGATTATTAAAGAGTTCTTCGAAAAAGGCATCTGGAGACTCATCTGGAAAAGTGCAAAAAGCCCGCGTCTGCGCTGGCGACTTGGCCGCCGTTATTTCCGTTTGAAACGGTATCTGGCATAAGAGATAGCTTTACCTGGCTTAAATGCTTAGAATTTGCCCGCCGAAACTAAAAAAACGGATAATCGCTTGGAATTGTTGTATACCGCTCTGCTCTACATCATTCAGCCACTGGTGTGGTTGAGACTGTTGCTTCGTAGCCGTAAAGCGCCTGCGTATCGTAAACGCTGGGCCGAGCGCTATGGCTTCTGCCGCAATAAAGTCGTACCGGACGGTATTTTGCTGCATTCCGTTTCTGTTGGTGAAACGCTGGCGGCGATCCCGCTGGTTCGCGCCCTGCGTCACCGCTATCCGTCTCTGCCGATCACCGTCACGACGATGACGCCGACCGGCTCAGAGCGCGCGTTATCCGCTTTTGGCAAAGACGTGCAACACGTCTATCTCCCTTACGATCTGCCCTGCGCCATGAATCGTTTCCTGAATACCGTTCGCCCGAAGCTGGTGATCGTGATGGAAACCGAACTGTGGCCGAACATGATTTCCGCTCTGCATGCCCGTAAAATTCCGCTGGTAATTGCCAACGCGCGCCTGTCAGAGCGCTCGGCGAAAGGCTACGGCAAGCTGGGTAAATTTATGCGCCGCCTGCTCAGCAAAATCACGCTGATTGCCGCGCAAAACGAAGAAGACGCAGCGCGCTTTGTCTCCCTCGGTCTCAAACGCAACCAGCTTGCGGTGACGGGCAGCCTGAAATTTGATATTTCGGTTACTCCTGAACTCGCCGCCCGCGCAATCACGCTGCGTCGCCAGTGGGCTCCGCGTCGTCAGGTCTGGATTGCGACCAGTACCCACGATGGCGAAGAAGCAATTATCCTGCAGGCTCACCGTCAGCTGCTGGAAAAATTCCCTGATTTACTGCTGATCCTCGTGCCTCGCCATCCGGAGCGTTTTAAAGATGCCCGCGACATGGTGCAGAAAGGCGGTTTCAGCTTCACCCTGCGCAGCAGCGGTGAAATTCCTTCCGGCAGCACCCAGGTGGTGATTGGCGATACGATGGGCGAACTGATGCTGCTGTACGGCATTGCTGACCTCGCGTTTGTCGGTGGCAGCCTGGTCGAACGCGGCGGTCATAACCCGCTGGAGCCGGCAGCCCACGCCATTCCGGTGCTGATGGGGCCGCACACGTTTAACTTCAAAGATATCTGCGCGAAATTGCAGCAGGCCGATGGCTTAATTACCGTGACCGATGCGGATTCGGTGGTCAAAGAGGTCTCGACCCTTCTGACTGACGAAGATTATCGCCTGTGGTACGGGCGTCATGCCGTTGAAGTGCTGCATCAGAACCAGGGGGCACTGACCCGTCTGCTGCAACTTCTGCAACCTTATCTGCCTCAGCGGAGCCACTAATGTCAACGCGTCTGTCGGTCGTGATGATCGCCAAAAACGCCGCCGACCTGCTTCCGGACTGCCTGGCCTCCGTCGCCTGGGCTGACGAAATCGTCGTGCTCGATTCCGGCAGCACGGACAAAACGGTGGACGTTGCCCGCGCAGCGGGCGCAAAGGTCTTTATTAACACCGACTGGCAAGGCTATGGCATCCAGCGCCAGCGCGCGCAGGGATACGCCACAGGCGATTATGTCCTGATGCTCGACACCGACGAGCGCGTCACGCCGGAACTTCAGCAGGCCATTCAGGCGGTGCTTTCCTCGCCCCAGCCTGGCGCGGTATACAGTATTGCGCGCCGCAACTATTTCCTCGGCCGTTTTATGCGCCACAGCGGCTGGTATCCAGACCGCGTGATGCGTCTCTACGAGCGCGAGCGGTATCAGTACAACGACAGCCTGGTCCATGAATCCCTGGCCTGCGACAGCGCCCAGGTGGTTCCCCTGACGGGCGACCTGCTGCACCTGACCTGTCGGGATTTCGCCAGCTTCCAGCGTAAACAGCTTAACTATGCCACCGCATGGGCGCAGGAGCGCCACCAGCGCGGCAAGAAGGCCACGCTGAGCGGTATCTTCACCCATACGCTGGGCGCGTTTCTGAAAACGCTCCTGCTGCGTGGTGGCGTGCTGGACGGTAAACAGGGGTGGCTACTGGCGGTGGTGAATGCCCAGTATACTTTCAACAAATACACCGAGCTGTGGGCGCTTTGCCGCGGCTACTCAGAGAAAACGTGAGCCATGAGCACAAAAGCGATTTATCCGGGTACCTTCGATCCGATCACTAACGGTCATCTTGATATCATCACCCGTGCGGCGTGCATGTTCGACAAGGTGATCCTGGCCATTGCCGCCAGCCCCAGCAAAAAACCGATGTTCGATTTGCACGAGCGCGTCCAGCTCGCCACCGATGCCATTTCGCATCTGCCGAACGTTGAAGTGGTCGGGTTTAGCGATCTGATGGCCAACTTCGCCCGCGCTCAGCAGGCAAACATCCTTATTCGCGGTTTACGCGCGGTGGCAGACTTCGAATATGAGATGCAGCTGGCGCACATGAACCGCCACCTGATGCCGGAGCTGGAGAGCGTATTCCTGATGCCCTCCAAAGAGTGGTCGTTTATCTCTTCCACGCTGGTAAAAGAGGTGGCGCGCCATCACGGGGACGTTACCCATTTCCTGCCGGCTAACGTCCACCAGGCGTTGATGGAAAAGCTAAAGTAGCGCTATTTCTGGCACTGCCGGCAGTAGAACGTCGCGCGCTGGGCGTGCTTCGTGGCAATAACTGGCGTGCCGCAGACTCTGCACGGTTCGCCTTTCCGGCCATACACCTGCAGCTCCTGGGCAAAATAGCCCGGCTTGCCGTCACTTTGCAGGAAGTCCTTCAGCGTTGTCCCACCCTGCTCAATCGAGCGCAGCAGTACCGCTTTAATGACTCTGACCAGCAGCTCGCACTCCTGCGCAGACAGCGAAGAGGCCAGCCGATCGGGATGGATCCCGGCCGCAAACAGCGATTCGCTGGCATAGATATTCCCCACGCCGACCACCAGCTTATTGTCCATCAGCCAGGGCTTAATCGGGCTCTTTTTCTTTGCGCACTTCGCTTTCAGATATTCCGCGTTAAACGCGTCTGAGAGCGGCTCCGGGCCCAGATGCGCCAGCACGTTATGCCCTTCCAGCTCCTTCGTCCACAGCCACGCGCCAAAGCGCCGTGGGTCGGTGTAGCGGAGCACTTTGCCGTTGCTCATCACCAGATCGACGTGGTCGTGTTTTTCCGCAGGCAGTTCTTCGGTCAGAATGCGCAGGCTCCCGGACATTCCCAGATGAATAATAATCCAGCCGTCGGGCAGTTCCAGCAGCAGGTATTTAGCGCGACGCTGCACGCTAAGGACGGGTTTATCGCTCAGGGCATGGATCTCATCGGACACCGGCCAGCGCAAACGCCCATTACGGACAACCGCGTGAAGAATAGTCGCACCGACCAGATGGGGCTCAATGCCGCGGCGGCTGGTCTCTACCTCAGGTAATTCAGGCATGGTTCCTCCGTTGAGATGCAGAATGCAAAAAACCCCGCAGTTGCGGGGTTTTTCTATACAAGGAGGCTAAAATTATTTGATTTTAGCTTCTTTGTACAGTACGTGCTGGCGTACAACTGGATCGAATTTTTTCAGTTCCAGTTTTTCCGGCTTAGTACGTTTGTTCTTCGTGGTGGTGTAGAAGTGACCTGTACCAGCAGAAGAAACCAGCTTGATTTTCTCGCGAATACCTTTAGCCATGATTTATTTCCTCTTTAAGTACTTAGTACTTTTCGCCACGGGCACGCAGTTCAGACAGAACTGTATCGATGCCTTTCTTATCGATTACACGCATACCTTTAGCAGATACGCGCAGGGTGACAAAACGCTTCTCGCTCTCAACCCAGAAACGGTGAGAGTGCAGGTTCGGCAGGAAACGGCGTTTAGTCGCGTTCAGTGCGTGGGAACGGTTGTTACCGGTCACCGGACGCTTGCCAGTAACTTGGCAGACTCGGGACATGTCTATTCTCCAAAAATCAAATTAGCTCGAGCTTCGTATGGGGTATCGGCGCCTCGTCAGGCTTTACAGCCCGGTCATCGCATAGTTCTAAGTGAACTCTCGATTGCCAGGCCCAAATGCCAAACCCGAGATTCTCAAAGGTGGCGTAGTATACGCTGACTCGGCGGTGTGCTCAAGTCCCGAACAGACAAAGATCCCGATGGATCGCGAGAAATAGCCTAAATCCAGCCATGTTCTGCAAAAGAAATGTACTCTCCGCGGCCAATTATCAAATGGTCCAGCACACGAATGTCCATGAATTGACAGCATTTGATAATGCGTTCGGTGATTTCTTTGTCCGCTCTGCTCGGTTCTGCACAGCCAGAGGGGTGATTATGCGCGAGGATCACGCCCGCTGCATTCACTTTTATCGCTTCCCGCACAATTTCACGCGGATGCACCTCAACGTGGCTTAACGTGCCGGCAAAGAGGCAGCTATGTTTCAGCACCCGGTTTCTGTTGTCGAGAAAGATCACCATGAAGATCTCACGCTCGGCATCGGTTAACTGACTTTGCAGGAATTCGCGCGTCATCGCGGGCGTCAGGATCGGGTCTTCCTCCTCCATGCGGACCCTGTAAAAACGGCGGGCCAGTTCGGCAATGCCTCTCAACTGGGCATATTTTGCCACGCCGATCCCCTCAACGTGCTTAAACTGCGCCAGTTCGGCGGTCAGCAACCCATGCAGTGAGCCAAAATGCGCTATCAGCTCTTTTGCCAGCGTAAACACCGTCTTCCCGGACGTTCCGGTACGTAAAAAAAGCGCCAGCAGCTCATCGTCTTTTAACAGGGTGACGCCATAGCGCAGCAGTTTTTCGCGCGGCAGAAGCTGCTCATCCTCTTCATCCATGCTCTTCTCCTTTTTTTACCGCATGCTGCCACAGGCCAGTCAGCCGCTCGACGACCACGTTGCGTTCTTGCGTAGCGCCTCGCAAAGCGACCGAAGGACAAAATCACCTCGTTTTAGGGATTGTGATAAAATGCCCGCTCTCTGGTGAAACCCAACAGGAAAGAATCATGATGAGCCTGGCCGGTAAAAAAATCGTTCTTGGCGTAAGCGGCGGTATTGCTGCCTATAAAGCGCCGGAGCTGGTGCGTCGTCTGCGCGAGCGCGGGGCAGATGTGCGGGTCGCGATCACCGAAGGCGGTAAAGCCTTTATCACGCCCCTGAGCCTGCAGGCGGTTTCAGGGTACCCGGTATCTGACAGCCTGCTCGATCCGGCCGCCGAAGCCGCGATGGGCCATATTGAGCTGGGGAAATGGGCAGACCTGGTCATTCTTGCTCCCGCCACGGCGGATTTAATCGCCCGGGTGGCAGCCGGTATGGCAAACGACCTGGTCTCCACCATTTGTCTGGCCACGCCTGCGCCCGTTGCCGTCGTGCCTGCCATGAACCAGCAGATGTACCGCAACGCGGCCACCCAGCACAATCTGGAGACGCTGACCTCACGCGGCCTGCTTATCTGGGGACCGGACAGCGGCAGCCAGGCCTGCGGTGACGTTGGCCCCGGGCGTATGCTTGACCCGCTGACTATTGTCGAGCTGGCCGCCGCCCATTTTTCGCCTGTCAACGATCTGCAACATCTCAACATCATGATTACCGCGGGCCCCACGCGCGAGCCGCTGGATCCGGTGCGCTATATCACCAACCACAGCTCCGGTAAGATGGGCTTTGCGATTGCCGCCGCAGCGGCAAAGCGCGGCGCGAACGTCACGCTGGTGAGCGGCCCGGTCTCGCTGCCTACGCCCGCGCGCGTAAAGCGGATTGACGTCACCACCGCGCTGGAGATGGACGCTGCCGTGCAGGCAAACGCGCAAAATCAGCAAATATTTATCGGCTGTGCGGCCGTCGCGGACTATCGCGCGGAAACCATCGCCGAGGCTAAAATTAAAAAGCAAGGCGATGAATTAACACTAAAAATGGTGAAAAACCCGGACATTGTCGCCGGCGTCGCCGCACTAAAAAGCCATCGCCCTTACGTTGTTGGGTTTGCCGCAGAAACAAATAATGTGGAAGAATATGCCCGGCAAAAACGTACCCGCAAAAACCTCGATTTGATTTGCGCGAACGACGTATCGCTGGCCACACAAGGATTTAACAGCGACAGCAACGCACTGCACCTTTTCTGGCAGGATGGAGATAAAGTCTTACCGCTTGAGCGCAAGGAACTCCTGGGCCAACAATTACTCGACGAGATCGTTACCCGTTATGATGAAAAAAATCGACGTTAAGATTCTGGACCCGCGTGTTGGCGAGCAATTCCCGCTGCCAACCTATGCCACCTCCGGCTCTGCCGGACTTGACCTGCGCGCCTGTCTCGATGACGCCGTAGAACTGGCGCCGGGTGTCACTACCCTGGTGCCGACTGGCCTGGCCATTCACATTGCTGACCCGTCTCTGGCGGCGGTGATCTTGCCGCGTTCTGGCCTGGGCCATAAGCATGGCGTTGTGCTGGGTAACCTGGTTGGCCTGATTGACTCTGACTACCAGGGTCAACTGATGGTATCCGTCTGGAACCGCGGTCAGGACAGCTTCACCATTGAGCCCGGCGAACGTATCGCGCAGATGGTCTTTGTACCGGTGGTACAGGCAGAATTTAACCTGGTGGCAGACTTTGACGCCACCGACCGTGGCGAAGGCGGCTTCGGCCATTCAGGGCGCAAATAACCGCCCGACAGAGACGTATCCCACAGCGCCATAATGCAATAACAAACCGCAAACGTCAGTTTGCGGTCGCTGTGTGGATGCCAGCCTGGCAAGTGCTTATTTTCAGGGGTATTTTGTAACATGGCAGAAAAACAAACCGCGAAAAGGAATCGTCGCGAAGAAATACTTCAATCTCTGGCTCTGATGCTTGAATCCAGCGATGGCAGTCAACGCATCACCACCGCTAAACTGGCCGCCTCTGTAGGCGTGTCTGAGGCGGCGCTGTACCGTCATTTCCCGAGCAAAACCCGGATGTTCGACAGCCTGATCGAATTTATTGAAGACAGCCTGATCACGCGCATCAACCTGATTCTGAAAGACGAAAAAGACACGACCGCGCGTCTGCGTCTGATTGTGCTGTTAATTCTGGGCTTTGGTGAACGCAATCCGGGTTTAACCCGTATCCTGACCGGTCACGCGCTGATGTTCGAGCAGGACAGACTGCAGGGCCGCATTAACCAGCTTTTCGAACGTATTGAAGCCCAGCTGCGTCAGGTGCTGCGCGAGAAGAAAATGCGTGAAGGCGAAGGATACAGCATTGATGAAACGCTGCTGGCAAGCCAGATACTGGCGTTTTGCGAAGGCATGCTCTCACGTTTTGTGCGCAGCGAATTCAAATACCGTCCAACGGACGATTTTGACGCCCGCTGGCCGTTAGTGGCTGCGCAGCTGCAGTAACAGCGTTGCCGGACGGCGGCTTCGCCTTATCCGGCCTACGAATTGGTAGGCCGGATAAGCGTAGCGCCACCGGGCAATGCAATTAAACCCCGAATTCTTCCCGGTATGCACGTACCGCGGCCAGATGGTCCGCCATCTCCGGCTTCTCTTCCAGATACGCAATCAGGTCTTTCAGGGTGATAATCGACGTCACTTTGCAGCTGTAGTCGCGCTCCACTTCCTGAATGGCGGAAATCTCACCGCGACCGCGCTCCTGACGATCCAGAGAAATCAGTACGCCCGCCAGCGTCGCGCCGTTGGCCTGGATAATCTCCATTGATTCACGGATCGCCGTGCCTGCGGTGATGACATCGTCGACCAGCATGACGCGGCCCTGCAGCGCGCTGCCGACCAGATTCCCGCCCTCACCGTGGGTTTTGGCCTCTTTGCGGTTAAAGCAGTACGGCACATCGCGGTCATGGTGTTCCGCCAGCGCCACCGCGGTGGTGGTCGCAATTGGAATGCCTTTGTAGGCCGGGCCAAACAACAGGTCAAAATCAATCCCGGAATCCACCAGCGCTTCGGCATAGAAACGGCCTAACAGTGCCAGATCGCGCCCGGTATTAAACAGCCCGGCGTTGAAGAAATAGGGACTCTTACGCCCGGATTTCAGCGTAAACTCGCCAAACTTAAGTACCTGCTTGTTAAGCGCAAACTCAATAAACTGGCGCTGATACGATTTCATGGATTTGCTCCTTTGGTTTTTCTGTCTTACAGGCAAAAAAAAGGCGACTCATTGGTCGCCTTTAAAATCAATTTTCTAACGCCGCTTTCTGCGTCGTTACGATAGATTCGATTCCCCCTCGGGCCAGAGCCAGCAGGGCAAGAAGTTCTTCATGGGTGAATGGCTCGCCTTCTGCCGTGCCCTGCACTTCAATAATGCGACCGTCTTCGGTCATCACCACGTTCATGTCCGTCTCGGCAGCGGAATCTTCAACGTATTCCAGATCGCAAAGCGCTTCACCGTTAACGATGCCCACGGAGACCGCCGCAACCATGCCTTTCATTGGGTTGGTTTTCAGCTTACCGGCCGCGACCAGTTTATTCAGGGCATCCGCCAGCGCAACGCATGCGCCGGTAATGGAGGCGGTACGCGTGCCGCCGTCTGCCTGAATCACGTCGCAGTCCAGCGTGATGGTAAATTCGCCGAGGATTTTCAGGTCAACGGCGGCGCGCAGCGCACGCGCGATCAGACGCTGAATTTCCATGGTACGACCGCCCTGCTTGCCTTTTGCCGCTTCGCGGGCATTACGGGTATGGGTCGCACGCGGCAGCATGCCGTACTCTGCGGTGATCCAGCCCTGGCCCTGACCCTTCAGGAAGCGTGGAACGCCTTCTTCGATGGACGCGGTGCACAGAACCTTCGTGTCACCAAACTCAACCAGCACGGAGCCTTCAGCGTGTTTTGTATAGTTACGGGTCAGGGTGACGGGACGCACCTGATTGGCGCTACGGCCTGATGGACGCATGATGGATTCTCCGGCTTGAAACGAATGTGGCTGCGCATTATACGGATAAAGGACGCTTATTCCTATCCTGAGAAGCCCCCGAAAGCTATAATCCCCCCATCTCTCCTTTAAAAACGGGAATGTCTATGATCCGCAGTATGACCGCCTACGCCCGGCGTGAAATCAAGGGTAGCTGGGGTAGCGCCACATGGGAAATGCGCTCGGTAAACCAGCGTTACCTGGAAACGTATTTCCGCATGCCGGAGCAGTTCCGCAGCCTTGAGCCTGTTGTACGCGAGCGTATCCGTACGCGCCTGACGCGCGGTAAAGTGGAATGTAACCTGCGTTTCGAGCCTGATGCCAGCGCGCAGGGCGAGCTGATCCTCAACGAAAAACTGGCGAAACAGCTCGTCAATGCGGCGAACTGGGTCAAAATGCAGAGCGATGAGGGCGAAATCAACCCGGTTGATATTCTGCGCTGGCCTGGCGTTATGGCCGCCGGCGAGCAGGATCTGGATGCCATTGCCGCCGAAATCCTGGCAGCCCTCGACGGTACCCTGGACGACTTTATCGTTGCCCGTGAAACCGAAGGCCAGGCACTGAAAGGGATGATTGAGCAGCGCCTTGAAGGCGTAAGCGCTGAAGTCGCCAAAGTACGCACCCATATGCCAGAAGTGCTGCAGTGGCAGCGCGAGCGCCTGGTCGCCAAGCTGGAAGAAGCGGAAGTTCAGCTGGAAAACACCCGTCTGGAACAGGAACTGGTGCTGATGGCGCAGCGCGTTGACGTCGCTGAAGAGCTGGACCGTCTGGAAGCGCACGTTAAAGAGACCTACAACATTCTTAAGAAGAAAGAAGCCGTAGGCCGCCGCCTCGACTTTATGATGCAGGAGTTCAACCGCGAGTCGAACACCCTGGCGTCTAAGTCGATTAATGCGGAAGTCACTAACTCAGCGATTGAGCTGAAAGTGCTGATTGAGCAGATGCGCGAGCAGATCCAGAATATCGAGTAACGTTTCACGCATGACTTATCAAAATAAAAGACCATGGAAATGATGGTCTTTTTTTTTGCACTTCGTCAGCCACGCCCTGTTCTAAAAAATCCCCTTCTTGCGAATTTCCTTCATTTTCTCCGTTGGCGCATTAAGCGCGCTCACGTCCAGCGCTTCCGCCTGCCCTTTTTTGGTACTTTCGGGCTCGACGGCACGGCCAGACGTGCGCAACTGCTGCAGCAGCAGGTTTTGCTGTTCAAGCAGGACCTTAAGCTGCGCCACTTCTCCCTGCAGCTGATTCAGTGCCTGACGGGAGGCATCGTCCGGCGTGGCCTGTCGCTGTAGCGCATCCGACATCAGCGCGCGCATCTGCCTCAACTGCTGCTTGCTAAAATCTCCACCTGCCGCGGGCTGTTCTGGCACAGGCGGCGTTGACGGGGCCGTGGCTACCGGCAGCAGCCCGGCACTCGCCAGCTCGCTGCACAGCTCATCAAGGGTTAACGCGTCACGTCCCAGCGACTCGGCAATATGGCTGCACAGCGGCGGGCTCATCAGCTGGAGCTGTAATCCGGCAAGGTAAACGTTGCGATGGAAGCGACGCATTTCCATACTCACATCACCCGGACTGCCCGCCTGGCTCAGCGCCTGATGCCACTTTTTAAGCTCCAGCATCGCGCGCAGGTCCGCGCGCGTTTGCTCCGGCGACAAATGCAGCGAGAGATCAACGCGGCGAATGCGCCTGTTACTCATCGTCGCCCACCTCGGCCATGCGCGGCGCGGCTATCGTCTCCACCCCGGCGTCGGCATGGTAGAGGCAAATTTCGCGCGACAGCGCGCTCTGCGGGTTATCAATCGCAATCACCCGGTCGCCAAGCGTGGCGTAGGCCTCGCGGACGGCGGATTCAACCAGGTGCGCACCGCCGCCAACCAGGTAGACGCGGTTGGGGTTCTTGGCGAACTTCTTCGCTTCGTAAGCCACCTGGTCGCCCAGCTCCTGAATCTTAATCTCCACCCGCTCGAGGATCTCTTCGATACGCGATTCATCGTTAATGACGCTTTTGACAAAATCCCCGTCGTGGCGGCGTTTAATCAGCTCGTTCGCTACCAGATAGCTGGAGTCGCTGTCAGCGGCAGCCAGCAGCTTTCGGGTTGCATCCGTGACCATCGCGACGCCGATTTCGTTGTTACCGTAAATCGCGGAGACGTCGTCAAATTCGCCAACAATCACTCCCATATCCAGCGTAGTACCACCGCAGTCGATGACCAGCGACCGGGTGAATTCGGTGACGTTGGAGTTCAGCAGATGGGAAAGCGCGGCGGGCAGGCTTTCCGGCATCACCTGGACATCCACAATACGGAACAGTTCGCCTTTATTCAGGGTGATGTCGCGCATCAGGTTACGACGCTTGGCCTCGATGCGGCTTTCGTTGCGCTGGCAGTCGTCCGGGTTGTAGAACTGGGTGATCGGCAGCGTGACGATCACCTCCACGTCGCACGGCGCGATGCCGGTGAGCAGCAGGGCGTGGTGAACGGCCAGCAGGTTGAGATCGTCATACTGATAGTCAATGTGGGTCGTGGATAGCGCCTTATCGGACGTCGCATCGTAGGTATATTTGGTCGTGCCGATGGTGTAGTTGTACACCGACTGCCCGCGCAGCAGCGCCGCGCTTTTCCAGTCTTTGCGGAAAGAGTTCGGCGATACCACCGTCTTCAGCGTGCCGTTCTCAATCCAGCTAATTTTTACGTTAGTTGAGCCATCATCAATGGCGAATTTCATTCGGGTTACGGTCATGATTTTTCAGTCCAAAAGGGGGTTAACGGGCGTTACGCGGGCCTAAAACACGCGCCGGGCACCCAGATAATGTGATTGCCAGAAATTGTCAGAAAGTTGGCTGATACGGATCGTCAGTCCGGTACGCGGCGCTTCAATAAAGCGCCCATCGCCGAGATAAACGCCCACGTGGTCCGCGCCAGGGCGCTGGTTGATATTGAAAAAGACCAGATCGCCACGCCGCAGTTTTTCCTGGTGAACGGGCTTCAGGGCGCTGTCCTGAAACATTCCGTTGGCCGTGCGCGGCAGCTTGCGGTCCAGCACATCATTGAAGGCGTAGAACACCAGCCCGCTACAGTCGAAACCGTCGCTGGGGCTGTTTCCTCCCCACAGGTAGGGCTTGCCGAGCTGGCTCTCCAGGCGATGGATCACGGTTCGGAGCTTGCTGACGGACTTTTGTGTACGGCGCGTCGCAATAGCGGCGTCATCCTGCACGTCGCGCCACAATGCTTCAGAGCGGCCCAGGCTACCGGGTGACCAGCGAGAATGCATCGCCAGCCTTTCCCGGTTTCTGGCGCGTTCGGCCAGACGTAGCGCCATTTCCTGGCGCTTCTGCTCCGGCGCTGCTGGCACCGCGGCCACATGCTTTTTTGCCTTCGCCATCAGACGCTGGCGGTTCTGTTCGCGCTTTTTCGCATCGCTGACGGTTTTAGCCTCCGGTGTTTTTACCGGCACTGGCGCTGCGCTGGCGTAGCCTGTCGTTACCATCAGCATCAGGAAAAGGAAAAAAAAGCGTACCTGCCGGGTGACAGTCCGGACAGGTACAAAGGTGATGATGAGGCGGAACAGGTTCACAGCGCGACGGTCGAATTAAGGGTTTTGAGCGAGTTTTTCGGTCAGCGGCTTAATCACCTTCTCACCGTGCTGGCCAAAAAACTGATACAGCGAATCGCTGGCCGAATGCGTCAGCACCATGATTTCAATCCGGCGGTTGGCCGAACTGAGCGGGTGCTCCGGGTCAAGCAGCATCTGATCGGCCATACCGCTAACCTGCAGAACTTTGTTGGGATCCAGGCCGCTGCGGGTCAGCACCGAACGCGCCTGCATTGCGCGCTCGCCGGAAAGATTCCAGTTGTTGTAAAGCTCCTGATCGCGAAAGCAGGTGGCATCGGTATGGCCCGTGATGATGATTTTGTTATTGATTTTGTTCAGCTCGGGGGCAAACTCGGTGAGCAGGCGCTTGAAGAACGGCGTCAGGATCGCGCTGCTGCGCTGGAACATCTCCCGTTTCCGATCGTCGGTGATCAGAATACGCAGCCCCTGCGGCACGATTTCCATCTTCAGGTTGGCCTGCGCGTCGTAGGCTGACGTGATCTTCATGATGATGCGCGCCAGGTCTTCAATCTCGTTTTGAGAACGCGCGCTGACCTCTTCCAGGCTCTCCGTCTTTTTATTCTGGCTCGCGAGCGCGGCATCTTTCTTCGCCTGCTCTTTAAGGTGCTCTTTTTTCCTGGCGTGACGCGTATCAAGCAGCGCGAGCTGGCCGCCGTTCCCCTCTTTCTGGGTAACAGGCGTCATCGAATTGCCTTCAAAAATAGACTCGCCGTTCAGCAGCGAGACAATCTCTTTACGTTCTTCTTCCGTTACCGCGCCCATAATCCACAGCACCATAAACAGCGCCATCATCGCCAGCGTAAAATCGGCGAAGGCGACTTTCCACGCGCCGCCATGAAAGGTGTCATGGCTTTTGCGCGAGGAGCGTTTGATGATGGTGGTATGTTCTTTGTTGCGGCTGCGCATCAGGCTTCACCCGTCATCTGTTCCACCCAGCCGTCCAGCGTCGCGAAGGTTGGTTTGGAATCCATCGGCAGCATTTTGCGACCCGCATCCACCGCCAGCAGCGTCGGCTTACCGGCCACGTGGTTAACCAGCACCGTACGCACGCACTCCAGCACGGCCAGCTGTTTTTTGGTACGCTGTTCCATGGCGTTCGCCACCGGATCCATTAAGCAGTAGCAGAAGAAGACGCCGAGGAAGGTACCCACCAGCGCGGCGGCCACTTTTACCCCAATCACCGCGATGGAACCGTCGATAGACTGCATGGTGATGATGATCCCAAGCACCGCGGCACAGATCCCGAAGCCCGGCATCGCCTCCGCCGTACGCTGCAGGGAGCGGGACGGTTGCAGCAGGTTTTCCTCCATCGCCACCAGCTCCTGCTCGAGGATCCCTTCCAGCTCGTGCTCGTTAATCTTGCCCATCGCCATCAGGCGGAAGTTATCGGAGATAAAGGTCACCAGCGCCTTATCGTGGAGCATGAGCGGATACCGCTGGAACAGCGGGCTGTTTTCCGGCGACTCGATGTGCTCGTCCAGCACCTTCAGGCCGCCGTCCTGCACCAGCTCCAGCAGTTCATATAACAGCATCAGAAGCTGGCGCTGGTACTCGTTGGTGTATTCGTTTTTGCGCATGATGCCGCGAAACTGGCGGTACATTTCCGCCAGAACGGCGCGAGGGTTAGCCAGCACCATGGCGCCTAAACCTGCGCCAAGGATGATGATAATTTCACCAGGTTGCCAGAACGAGCCGAGATGGCCGCCGGACATGAGGAAGCCGCCAACCACGCAGCTCATGATGATTACGATACCGAAGAATTTCTGCATAAACCTTTCACTTCTGGAAAAAAGACTGAATTTTTTGGGCGATTTTTTTATTGAGCTGACACACCCTGGCTTCCGTTAAATCAAGCACCAGAGCGATCTCTTTCAGGCTCATCTCATGCTGGTAATAAAGCGTCACAATCAGTTGTTCACGCTCGTCCAGCGAGGCCAGCGCGCTGCGCAGCGTCCGGCTGGTGACGACTTCGTCTTCCAGCTGTCGGCTATTCAGCGCCCCGGTGTGGGCATCATTGCCCAGTAGTTCATCCAGGCTCTCTATCGTTTTGGCGCAGTCCAGCAATAAATATTCCTGATACTCCTCCGCCGAGATGGACAGATGGCGGTTAAGATCCTCAAATGTGGGCGTCCGCCCGAGCTGGCGCGCCATCTCGCGGATACTGTCGTTCAGCTTGTGGGTCTTTTGCCGCAAGCGGCGAGGGCGCCAGTCCAGCAGACGCAGTTCATCCAGCACCGCCCCGCGGATACGCTGCACGGCGTAGGCGGCAAACTGCGCGTCCGGGTGCCCATAGCGGCGCAAAGAGGTCAGTAGCCCCATCAGGGCGATCTGCTCCATATCTTCGCGATCGATCACGCTGCTGGTCTGATAGGCGAGCTGCTTCACCACCTTGTTCACCAGCGGCAAATAGGCGCTGACGTAGCGCGCTTCGTCTGCGGCCGTCAGGGTGTCACTCGCAATAAAGTCCATCATGTCCATTACGGCTTAACCGTCACTGGAAGACCATTTTGCTGATGATGACGTCGTTAAAAGGGACGTCCATCTTCAGGCTCTTGAACCGCTCGCGGTAGGCGGCCTGCAGCTTATCGTGCAGCTGGTTCACGCTCATGGCGCGCACTTCGTCGTAGTCGAGATCGGAGAGCAGGCTAACCGTTGCGCCACGCACCGCCGGGATCATATCCTTCGCTTTCGCTGCCTCTTCCGGGCCATTGGTCGCCAGGTTCAGCTCCAGCAGCAGGTAGCGCTCCGTCTCCCCGTTTCCCTTCAGGGTAATCACGACGTTTTTAATCTCCACAAACTCCACGGCTCCCTTGTCAGAGCTGCTGAATATCCCGGATAAGAAACTGCTGCCCGTCGCTTCATCCATGCGCAGCAAATGAGTACCCACTACCGTCATCCCCGCCGCCAGCATGGCGGTAAAGAGGGCGATAACGAGGCCGAAAGAGAGTGTTTTTACATTCATATCGTTTTGTTTAAACCGTTAGTAGTACCGAGTCATCGCGTCGGAGGTCCGGCGAATCCGCTGTATTGGCCGCGATTTCCGCTCCCGCCAGGATGGCGTTGTGCTGCCCGGTGAATGATTGTCCTCGGCCCTGCTGCTGCCCCCCGGACTGGGATGACACCTGCACGTTAACCTGGACAAAATTCTGCTCCGTCAGGCTCTGACGAAGGTCGTTGCTCGTCTGCTGCAGGGCGCGATACACCTCGGCATGGCTGGCGTTGATCTGCACCTGCACCCGCCCGTTATCGACCTGCATTGAAATATCGATTTTCCCCATATCCGGCGGGTCAAGGCGGATAGTCGCATGCTGAATTTGCTGCTTCACCTGCACCTGCAAACGTTCGCCCAGCGCGCGCTGCAGCTGTTCCCCCCAGCGCCCGGGCTCGGGATCCATTTTCAATGTTGTGGTCGCTACCGGCATCGGTGCGGACGTCGGGGCGTCGGCAATGTCGCTTCCCGGCTGCGGGGTAATGAGGGTCGTCTGAGCCACCGGTGCCATCGCCGCCATCAGCGTCGGGGTGACGGACTGTACGGCAGGCAGCGGGCTCGCCGCGGGGTCGACAGGGCCCACCGGCGTCGCCTGATGTGATGGTGAAAGCGAGGGAGAAATGCCCATCGGCAGTGCCTGCGCCGCCAGCTGCGGCTGCAGGTTTTGCATCACGGCGTCAGCGGCGGGCTGCGCCTTCGCAAGGTAGCCAGAAGAAGGCTGCACCGGCATCTGGCTGGTCATCAGCAGCGCTTCCAGCAGCTGCTGCGGGGCATCGGCCTTCAGCAGGGAATCGCCCGGCGCCGGCGCGTCGGCGGTCTCGTCGTCATCATCGTCGCTGCGTTGTGGAAGCGGCACCGCACTCACGGTGGTGTCGCGCGTCGTTTTAGTCTGCCCGACCATGAGAGAATTAATCACGTTCAGCAGCGCGTCGTTAAACGCCGCCGGCGTCTGTGCGGGGGTCTCCACCGCTTTCGGGCCGGCAATCGGTTCTGCCTGCATGGTCAGGCCGGAACCGTTGACCATTCCCTGCGCCAGGTTGAGGATATCCATCAGCGCACGCCTCCATCGTTAGAAAACAGAGCGTAGGCCGCCGCCCCTTCACGATTGCGCATCGCGAGGTTAAGTTTGGCCTCAACCCTATCGCTCTCGCCCTGGCAATAATCGCGCGCCTGCCGGTGAACCTTTTTCAGCTCGTCCAGCGCCTGACGCTCGTCTGCTGTCAGCGTTTTTCCCCGGATCGCGGTCAGCAGCTCGGCGATTTTGGCATCCACGTTCATCACGGCGGACCAGTTGTGATCTTCCGTCGCCTGGCGTAACCCGCGCGTTAAGACCTGAATGACGTGTTGCATGCTCATGCCGTCTGGCCCATTCGCTGCCAGCCGTCCTGGATATTGCCGAGGATCACTTCCACCTCGTCAATAATCTCGACCGAGAGCTTATGGCTGGCGTCATACAAACGATAAACGCAGTAGTCGTACAGGTTCGCCAGGCTCAGCGCCAGCTCGCCGCCCTTTTCGAAATCCAGCGAGCTGGTCAACGCATTGAGAATGTCGATGCACTTGTTGATGCTCTGCGCCTTGCGCTCGTAGCGACGGGCAACAATATGGCTTTTGGCCCGGACCAGCTCATCCATCAGGCCGTTAAACAGCATCAGCACCAGCTGGTGCGGATTCGCCGCCGAGGCCTGAATGGCCAGATCGGATTGTTGATACAGGCCGTAGCCTTCCTGATCATTTCCGTACATTGAACGTCGGTTCCCTTAGAATTAAACAAACATGCTCATGGTGTTGTTCATCTGCGTCATGATCTTCTGCAGCTGCGTAAACTGCTTGAGATAGCGGTTGTAGGAGGATTCATAACGCGTATTCATTTTTTCGGTTTTGTTATCGATTTCCGTCTTCTGGCGATCCTGGGTGTCCTGGCGACTTTTCAACAGGCCGCTGCTGGTGCTGAGGTATTTATCCAGCGACTTATCCATCGCCTTAATCAGGCCGTCGTTGCCGTTAAAGAACTGCGCGACCGTCTGCGGGTCATTTTTGAGCTGCTTTTCCAGCACGTCAGAATCGAGGGTGAGCTTGCCGTCTTTATCTGCGGCAATACCGAACTTACTCATGTTCTGGTCGCCAAACGTGCCGCGCAGCAAATTACCCAGGCTGCTGCTAAGCGAGGACATGCTGGCATCGCCCGCGAACGCGCCGCGCGTATCTGCGCTGGTACCGCTTTTCGTCATGTCCGTGAGGGTGTCGCGCAGGGCGTTGTAGGCGTCGAGAAACGCCTGGATCTGATTCTTTGTTTCGGTGGTATCGGTATCGATAGAGATCACCAGCGGCTTATTCGCCTCCGTGGTGCCGGTCAGCTTAATGGAGACGCCGTCAACCAAATCGTCCAGCGTATTGGAGCTGCTGGAATATTGTGTCGGCGAATCCCCCAGCGTAAACAGCGCATCTTTCCCGTTTGTGATCGTCTGGGGGTTATCGAAAATGTTCTGCCCGGCCGTCATCCCGCTGGTGTCCAGCTGGATATCGTACTTCGCGCCGCTCTGGTCGCTGCTTAGCATCAGCGAAACGTTGCCGTCGATGCGCATCAGCGAGGCAGTGACGCCATTCTGCGCGCTGGTCGCCGTGGTAGAGGAATTATCCGACGCGCTCGGGAAGTCGGTTTTATTAATCGCATCGGCAAAATCAGCGAGGCTGTTCAGGCCGTCCATATCAACCTCAATGCTTTCACCGTTGAGGTTGATCTTCAGCGTACCGCTCGCGTTTTTGATGGCGTCATCGTCCAGCCCTGCGAAGCTTTTCTGCTGGGCGGTCGCCAGCTGTGTGACGTTCAGGCTGTAGGTCCCTTTACGCGCGCTGGCGCTGGCGCTGATCGTCGCAATGCCTTCCTGGTTCATGGTGGCGATGTTTTTCAGGACGCTGGCGCTGCTGGCGTTCAGGGCGGTAATAGAGCTACGGAAGGTTGTCAGGGCCGTACGCAGCGACGCGAGCGCTTTCGTCTGCGCGTCATAGGTCGTTTTCTGCGTTTTGATTGCGTTTTGCAGTGCAAGGATATCGTAGCCTGCTAATGTTGTAGCCATCTGAGAGGGATCGAAATCAGACATAGTCGGTTCTCCTGACACGCAAGTTATGAACGGTATGCATTAGACATAGCAACTATCGTGCCAATTTTTAAGTTGTTTACTTTCAATGAATTAGATATGAGAAGGAATGTATGCTTCCGCTTTTTCCGTCAGAGGGAAAGGAAGGAGCAGATACAAAAACACCGCCATGCAGCGGTGTTTTTTTCATCTTTATTCCGGGATGGATTAGCCCAGCAGATTCATAACCATGCCGGACATGCTGTTGGACTGCTTCAGCATGGACATACCGGTTTGTGCCAGCATCTGATTACGGGTCATGCTTGACGCTTCGGTGGCGTAGTCCGCATCCTGGATGTTGCTCAGCGCCAGATCGGTGTTGTCTTTCATGTTCGCCAGGTTCGCCGCGGTGTGGCTCAGGCGGTTAATGCTTGCACCCATTTTGGAACGTACTGAACCCACGTCATCCAGAGAACCTTCCAGCGCGGTCATCAGTTTCTTCGCATCGTCAGCGGAGGTAAGATTCAGGCCGCTCGCACCAGCCAGCGCCTGAATTTTGCTGAACTGGCCGCTGGCGTTAGTCAGCGCGCCTGTGCCGCCGCTCAGCTCTTTAGACAGGTCAACCTTCATGGTTTCATCAGTAGAAGAACCGATCTGGAAGTTCAGCGCTTTCGCAAATTTGCCGGAGGCGCCGAACAGTTTGTCACCCGCGTAAGAGGTGTTGTTCATGATGTTGCCCAGCTCAGAGTTGAGGTCGTTCAGCTCGGAGTTGATGGCATCGCGGTCTTTCTGGGTGTTGGTGTCGTTCGCTGCCTGCGTGGCGAGGTCTTTCATGCGGTACATGATGTTGCTCACCTCATCGAACGCGCCTTCAGAGGTTTGCAGCAGCGCGGTCGCATCAGAGATGTTACGTTTTGCCACGTTCATGCCGTTGCTCTGGCCCTGCAGGCGGGTTGCGATCTGCAGACCTGCCGCATCGTCAGCAGCGGAGTTAATGCGTTTACCGGTACCCAGACGTTCCATTGCGGTGGACAGCATGTTGTTGGATTTGTTCATCGCATTGATGGATGACATGGAGGAAGCGCTGGTGAAGATAGAGAATGACATAATGATTCCTTTTTTTGTCCTGGTGATTCAGATGTTGTACTGAGTAAAGACGACACGGCACTCCCGAAGATTAAATCGAAAATATCTGAACGTTCATTATTTGAACAAAAATGAATTTATCAGCTTGATTTAAAAGCGTTTAAAATTCTTATGTCGTGATTTAACTGCCGACACCGGCCATTTCATATTTTATTAATAATACTTAATATAAAAAGTACCGTTCTCATTTGCCTTATGCGAGACGATAAAATATAAAACCATTAACAGAGCGACCAAAAAACAAATAAATTAAACGCGGTTTATTATTTTTTTAAGCGCCATACTGAAATCATGATCGTTATCAAACAGATCACGACATCAACACAATATATTCACTTTATGATCATCGAAATAACATAAGTTTTATTTAATTATTATTATTAACGTTCAGGCAATAGCGTTCATTTACTCCCTCTCATATTGTTAAAAATGGTGTTGCGCATCACATTTTTATCGCGTAAAAAGAGGGCAGGAAAAGATTATTCCTTCCCTTAGGGGCGTAAAGCAGGTGAAACCCTTTCCGGTGCCGCATAAAATTGAACGACAACGGAAAACCTCAGCGCCCACGTATACTCTCCCGCAGGCAGGCGGCATTCATTAAGAATTCTAAATGGAGTTAACAACTCAATCGGATAATCTCTGATACCTTCAGGTGCCCAATAGATTATCGCCATACTGCTGAGGTGGAAGAATCCATACTATATAAATGAATAAACGTTATTGCTCCGTAAACAACTGGCTGGTTGACGTCACCTCAGGATCGATTCTCCATTTAACCACCGGGGAACGAAAGCGCCTGGGGGAATATCAGCTCAAGCTGCTGGATATTTTGGTTCAGGATCCCGGTAAAATATTTACCCGCGAAGAGTTAACCACTCTGGTCTGGGAACGCCGGGTCATCGGCAATAATAGTTTGCCAAATGCCATTCACGCATTGCGTACCGCATTAGAAGATGATGGTAAAAACCAGCGCATCATCAAAACGATCCCGCGCAAAGGCTATCTGATCGAAGCCGAGTATTGCTGCTTTGTCGAAAAAGACGATGCCACCGTTAAGGAAGACGAGACGGAGGCTGAAACAGCGCCTGCCGAAGCGCCGCTCAATGCTGCCTCTCTGGTTGAACCGGAGCAGCCTGCCGCAGGCGACGAACCCGCACCTGCGGTGAGCGCCGAGCCGGTAGCGGTGGCGGCACCTGAAAAACGCCGTCACAGCATTTTCAGCTTTCTGCTGGTGATGTTCGTCACCGCCATCGTTACGGCTGGCGCCTGCTGGCATCTGCTTGGCGGATACAGCGAGCATCTGGTTTCCCGGGAGATCCAGGCCGGCGTTTACAGCAACATTCATATTTATGCCGTCGAGACGGCAGGCGATCCGCCCTATATTTCCGTGAATCTGTACGGCAAGTTAAAGGACTCGCTGTATGCCATCAACCAGCAGATCCAGATGCAGTCCGCCACGATGCAGATCTTCTTTCATAGCACCAATGCGACGCTGAACTACAGCTTCACGCTGGCCAATAAATGCGACAGCAAGCAGCTGGCGATGGCCATTTATCACTGGCGTACCGATACGGTGCAGCTGAATAACCTGATCCTGCGAGAAACCCGAAGGAAGCTTCATGAACTGGCTACATGCAAAACGCCGTAATCAGGCGATCGCCATCGCCGTTCTGGCGGCACTCGTCGCTCTGGCATTTAACTTTTTCACCACGACATCGACGCTGCAGTATGGCAACGTGAAGGATGACTTCCAGATGGGGTTCTACGACCTGATGTCGCAGCAAAAAGAGATCTACGACGTGAGCCTTAAAACCACGCGCGGCGTGCTGATGACGAACATCACCAGCCCGGATGATAACCGCTTTGTGCTCAAGGGGAAGTTTACGCCGACGCAGAAAAAAAACGGCCGGATCTACTTTACCCTCACCCCCATTTATTACAGCACCGAGCAGAAGGGGCTGATGATAGACGGCCTTGTCGACCAGCTGATGTACTCCAACTACTGGATGGAGCCCATCTCTTTTAATCAACAGTCGCTGGTTGTCGGGCAAAACGGCGCGATCTTCCTCTACCCTGTCTCCCGGTAAACCGGGCTTTTGGGCGCGTTATCCCAGCAGGTTTTTCACCGTCGCCAGCCGCACGTTGGCCTGAGCGCCCAGCGCCTGCGACATCTTGCTAAAACTGCTGGCGCTGCCGGCCAGCCCCGCCCCCAGGTTACGCGAGGCTTCCAGCGCCTGCCGGGAACTGAATACCGTCGCCATATCGTTGATGCGGGCGCTGACGCGATCCTGCTGCTGGCGCAATTTTCCGCGCTGGCCGGTGATGTGGTTAAGGGTCTCCTGCAGCTTTATTTGCCCCTCTCGCTCCCGGCGCGTGGACAGCGTCATCACCTCGTCGCTGCTGGCGTTTTCCGCCTGAGGCGCCAGCACGGTAAAGGCGTCCGCCGGGTAGAGGTTGCCTTCACCCCGTACGGTAAAGTGCTGCTTCACCCGCTCCCACTGGCTTTCATCAACGCTGAACAGCAGCTGGCCGCTGCCCGTCTGGCTGGCATGGATCCCTAAACGCCCCAGCCCAACGTTTAGCTTCGTTATCGTCTGTCGCGGCGTCGCCTCTTCCGGCAGCGCGACGGCTGCCATTTCCCTCGGACCGCCTCCCAGGGAGAAAATCAGCGTTTCCCCGCCTGACGCATACAGGAGCTTCTCGCTGCCCGGTAGGGTGAAATTAACCGTATTCTTCTGCTCCAGCGACACGTTAAGGTGGCGATCCACCGTGCCGCCGGAAAGCTGCATGCGGCGCGAAAGGTGTTTTTGCAGCGCCGCTGTCTGCGCGCCGGCGTCCCCGCTGCGTCCGGACGCGTGGCGCAGCTGAAGCAGCTGCGTTTCCGTTTTTGCCAGATAGCTGTCGGCCTGCTGAACAGCGGTAAGCTGCTGATTCAGCTGCACGTTATAGCGCATCGGACGGCGCGACAGCAGCGCGGACTCGGGGAACGAATGACGGGTTAACCCGGCGTCGGGTGCATTGATCCGCCCGACGGTCTGCGGAGCATCAATACTCCCGCGCCCGGTGGTGCCCGGAGTGGTCGCAATCGATGAGGATGTTTTTAAACCGACTTGCATATCATTTTACAACAAACTGAAAAGATTGAGATTGCTGACCATGCTGTAGGCCTTATATGAGATCTGAATCGAGGTGTTATACAGCTGTAGTTTCGTGTATGACTCCGCCACAGGAGCCTCATTAAGGTCAGTCTCTAGCTGGCCGTTAGACAGGCTGACGTCGGTATGGGCATCGTTAATCAGCGTCAGGCGGTTCTGACGGCCCCCGAGATCGGTAAACAGCGCGCCCAGGCTATCGCTGGTCGACTGGGTCATGTCGATCATCGCGGACAAATCGTCCTTGTAATCTGCATAGCTGGCGTTTGGATCCTGCATCTTTTCGCTCAACGCTTTGAGCTTGTTCAGCATATCCAGATCGTTACCCGTGCTGGAAAAGGCGTGCGAAATATTGGTGTTTTCGGTAATGCTCACGCCGTTGGCCACCGTGGTTTCACGGGTCTTCTCGTTGCCGCCAAACACGTACTGGCCGTTGTCGTCCAGCGTCACGGTTTTGCTGTCGGTCATGGTCCCGGAGAACAGGTAGCTGCCGTTCTCGTTTTTACTGTTCATCGTCGCCACCAGCGAGTCCAGCATGGAGCCCAGCTCCGCGCCGTAGCCCGCCAGATCTTTCTGGCTCAGGGAACTGTTATTCGCCAGCTTCAGCTTGTCGCTGACGGACAGCACCTGGTTGCTGAGGGCGTTAATATGGGATTCCTGCACCGACAGCGCGCCGCTCAGGCGGGTGATATTGCTCTGGTACTGCTTAATGGCCGACTGCTCGCGGTTAAGCTGCACCAGGCGGCTGGCGGTGACCGGGTCGTCAGACGGCACGTTAACGCGCTTTTGCGTCGACAGCTGTTCCATCAGCTTACCCATCTGGGTGCTATTAATACCCATCTGCGACGCCATGGCGTTATAGAGATAAAGGCTGCTTACTCGCATATATCAGATTCCGTGGTTGCGCTTAAAACATGCTTAACAGATCGCTAAACACCTGGTTGCCGGTGGAAATCACCTTCATGCTCGCCTGGTAAGCCTGCATATAGGTTTGCAGATTCATTGCTTCCTGATCCTGATTCACACCGCTCATGTTATCGCGCTGCGTTTGTGCATCATCCCTTACCGCGACGGCCGCCTCCATCTCCGTTTTGCTCTGTTTGCTGGCAATACCGATGGTCGAGATAATGGCCGCCGCCCCTTCGTTCAGGCTCATATTGCCCAGGCCTGGAATATCGGTTTTCTGATTTTTCAGTTCAAGCAGGGCGTTGAGGTTGTCGCCATTGCCCGGCTCTTTCGGATCGCCTGAGAGCGCCAGCTCGTCGGGAGACAAATCGTTTACCTGCAGGATGCCCGCCGGGTTGGACGCGTCGAAGGTGAACAGCGGTTTCCCCTGCTGGCCATTGAGATCGTATCCCTGCGCCAGCTGGTCGTTGAAAAGATCCGCCACCGCCTGCGCCATACCCTGTACGGCGTCACTCATCTGTCCCAGCGTACCGGTTTCATAGTCGTAGAGCGCACCCAGCTGACCGCCGGTTGACGGGTTCAGGGAAAACTCGCTGGTCGAAAATTTCAGCGTCAGCGTGGTGTTGCCGTTGCTGTCCTTACCGGTGCTCAGCGTGCCCGCCGTCTTACCGCTCACCAGCGGCTGACCGTTACTTAACGAGACGGTATAGCCGCTGCTGTCGTCAGTTACTTTGATATCCGCCATCGCGCTCAGCGTCTTCACCAGCTCGTCACGCTGATCGCGCAGTACGCTGCTGTTACCGCCCGTGGAATCCAGCGCAACAATCTTCTTGTTGTACTCGGCAATGTTGCTACTCAGGGTGTTGATCTGATCAACCATCGCCCCGCGCTGCGTGTTGATGGACTCTTTCTGGCTGGAGATAAAATTGTTCATGCTGTTGAAGCGGGTTGACAGCGTCTTCGCCTGGTTCAACAGCTGCTGGCGCAGCGCCGGAGATTCTGGCTCCTGCGTCAGGGCGCTTAGTGCACTCACAAAATCGTCAAGGCCATTGCCGAGGCTCGTCGAGTCGGTACCGATCACCTTCTCCAGAGAGCTGATGTACTCATTACCCATGCTGAAGTAGCTGGCTTTGGTGTTGGTCTGCCAGACCTGATTCACCAGGTACTGGCTGGAGATACGGCGGATGCTGTTCACCTGTACGCCGTTGCCCGGCGAGAGCCCGGCTTCGCCCATCGGGCCGATGGCGCTCTGAACAATTCCCTGACGGGTATAGCCCGGCGTCAGCAAATTATTCGTATTCATCGACGTGACGAGCATCCCCATGTTAGCCGCCTGCAGTCCGCTGTAGGCGATATCAAACATACTCATGGCTTACTCCTGTCCTTCGTTTCTGCGGAACGATACCGTATGACGTTCCTGCGATTGTCCATGTAAAGCGGCCGCTTTCACCTCATTCTTAAGCGGGGCCTTCGCCTGCGGAGAAAGCTGGTTAACAATCATCTGCGCAATGCCGGTGCTGCGCTGGGACGCCAGTTCAGAGGCCATTTTGTCATCATAGAAATCACGCATCATGCGCTGCTGCTTGCTGTTGAACGGGTTGTCTTCCCCCAGCACGTCGGAGGCTTTACGCATCTGCGACAGCATGGCGCGCAGCATTAGCGCCTCGAACTGCTCGGCGGCCTGCTCGAGGTTTTGCGGCTTCGCCTGGCCGGTGATATCACCCGGCAGAATGGCGGTTTGTCGGTTGATCGCATTCAGCATTACATCACCACCAGCTCAGCATCCAGGGCGCCCGCCTCGTGCAGCGCCTGCAGAATCGCCATCGTGTCATCCGGGGCGGCGCCCAGGCTGTTAAGGGTATTCACGATGCTGCGCAGGCTGGTGCCGGCGGAGATCGTGACCATCTGTCCACGACCCCGGTTGACGCTAACGTCGCTCTGCGGCGTGACCACCGTCTGCCCCTGGCCAAACGCGTTTGGCTGGCTGACGTTAGCGGATTCACGAATAGTCACCGTCAGGTTGCCGTGTGATACCGCCGCCGCGCGGACGATCACGCCATCGCCGATCACTACCGTACCGGTACGGGCGTTAAACACCACCCGCGGCGGCTGTTTCCCGGCGTTAATCTGCACATCTTCCAGCGATGACATAAACGCCACCCGCTCGCCTGCGCCCATCGGCGCGCGCACGGAAACGTTGGTGGCGCTCTGGGCGGTTGCGGTTCCCGCGCCAAACGCGTTGTTCAGCGCCACCGCTACGGCGTTGGCGGTTTTAAAGCTCGGCCGCTTGAGGTTCAGCATCACCATCGGCTCCTGCTGAAAATCGCTCGGAATTTCACGTTCTACCGAGCCACCGTTCGGCACGAGACCCACCGTCGGCGTGTTGATGGTCACGCTGGAGCCGCTATTGCCCTGCGCCTTCACGCCGCCCACCACCACGTTGCCCTGCGCCAGGGCGTAAACTTCGCCGTCGGCGCCCCGCAGCTGGGTCATCAGCAGCGTCCCGCCGCGCAGGCTTTTGGCATCGCCAATCGACGAGACGGTAACGTCAATACTTTGCCCGAGCGAGTAGCCCGGCGGCAGCGTCGCGCTAATGGCTACGGCCGCGACGTTCTTCACCTTCGGATCAATTTTGGTCGGCAGTTGAACCCCAAACTGGCGCAGCATATTGGTGACCGACTGGCTGGTGAACTTCACCTGGTTTTTATCCCCGGTACCGTCCAGCCCTACCACCAGGCTGTAGCCGATCAGCTGGTTACCACGCACGCCCTGAATGTCCACCACGTCGCGCAGCGGCTGCGCGGCGACGCCGATGCTGTACAGGCTCAGGAGCAATAAAATTCGTTTAAACACGCGCAACTCCGTCAGATAGGGAACAGGGGATGGTTAAAGAAGCGCACCAGCCAGCCGGCCGCATTCGCATCGCTGAGCGCGCCGCGTCCGGCGTAGGAGATACGCGCGTTAGCGATACGCTGTGATGAGACGGAGTTATCGCGCTCAATATCGTCAGCCCGCACCAGCCCGGTTACCCGCATGTACTCGTCGCCCTGGTTGAGGGTCAGCCATTTTTCACCGCGAATGGCCAGCACGCCGTTAGGCAGCACTTTGTACACCGCCACCGTGATCGCCCCGCGCAGGCTGTTTTGCTGCTGCGACGTGGCGTTGCCGTTGAAGTTGCGGCTGCCGTCAACCGACCCTGACAGCTTATCGACCGAGTGGCCAAAGGCCTCCGGGATGCCGAGAGACACGTCGTTCTTCTTGCCGAAGTTGGTGCGCGCCTGCTTGCTCGCCTGGGTGGATTCGTCCAGCTTAACGGTCAGGATGTCGCCAACGCGATAGGCGCGGCGATCCTGAATAAGCGACCAGTTATAGCCGCTGTTATAGACGCCACCGCCGCGGACGTGCGTCTCCGGCATGGCGAAATCTTCCGGCGGCGCGTACGCCGCATCGTCTTTGTGCACCAGCATTGCCGGGCTTTCGCAGCCCGACAGCACCAGCGCCAGTAAACCGATCGCTACCTGCTTTTTCATCTCTTTCACTTTACGGCTCTGCCGTTACATCGACTGCGTAACAAACTTCAGCATGTCGTCTGCGGCAGAAACCATCTTGGCGTTCATTTCATAGGCGCGCTGGACGGTGATCATGTCGACCATCTCCTCAACGACCTGCACGTTAGAGCCTTCCAGCGATCCCTGCTCCAGCTGACCAAAGGCCTCTTCACCGGGGACGCCTTCCACCGCCTGCCCGCTGGCGGCCGTTTCACGATAGAGGTTGCCGCCCATGGCTTCGAGACCGGCCGGATTCACAAAATTCACCAGCGTCAGCTGGCCCAGCTCAACCGGATCGGTTTCGCCCGCCACCGTGGCGGTAATAGTGCCGTCTTTGCCGATCTGGAGATCCTTCACGTTATCCGGCAGTTCGATTTGCGGAACCAGCGGCAGGCCCTGCGCGTTGGTCAGCACGCCGTCAGGCGATTTTTGCAGGTTACCGGCACGGGTATAGGCGATATCGCCATTGGCCGTCTCCACCTGGAAAAAGCCCTGACCGGTAATCGCCACGTCCAGGGTCTGCCCGGTGTTCTGGATGCTGCCGACGGTGAACTCTTTCTGGGTTCCCACGATCTTGACGCCGGTCCCGAACTGAATGCCGGTTGGGGAGGTATTTTCCTGGTCAAGCTGGCCGCCCGGCGTGCGCTGATTCTGGTAAAACAGATCGGCGAACATGGCGCGATCGCGTTTAAAACCGGTGGTATTGACGTTCGCCAGGTTGTTGGAAATGGCGGTCATTTTGGCGTCCTGCGCCGCTAGCCCAGTTTTACTGATCCATAAAGCGGGATTCATCTGTATTCCTCAAAAGTGTTGTCAGGTGCCGCGAATCAGGCGGTTACCGGCGTTAGCGAGATCTTCCGCCGCTTTCATCATCTTGATCTGCGCTTCAAACTGACGGTTGAGCGCGATGCTGGAGACCATCTCGCTGATGGCCGACACGTTCGCGGATTCAAGATGCCCGGCGGCCACCGTTACCTCTTCATCCCGCGGGTTAAACGCCGCGCGGGTGACCAGAAAACCGGCCTCGTTTTTGCTGAGTTCGCTGGCCGGAATATTCACCAGCTTCACCCGGTCAATATCCATCGGTGCGGCGATATCCCCATCCTCCGGCATGATGGTGATCACCCCATCCTCAGCGATAGAGACGGAGGAGTAAGGCGGCAGCACGATCGGCCCGTTATCGCCTTCCAGCGGCAGGCCGTTCACCGACAGCTCGCCGTCGGCGTTAATGTCAATTTGCCCGTTGCGGGTATAGACCTCGCGGGTGCCGCTGCGCAGCGCAATGAGGCCGTCACCCTTCACGGCAATATCCAGATCGCGGCCGGTTTCACGCATCGCTCCCGGCGTCATATCCACGCCGCCCTGCGTGGGCTTCACCAGATAACGCGAGGCATATCCCTCGCCGTTAATCTGCTGCGTGAGCGCGTTGTCGAGATCGCTGCGAAACCCCTGGGTGTTCACGTTCGCCAGGTTATTCGCGTGGATTTCCTGCTGGGTCAGGCTGCGCGACGCGCCGCTGACGGCGGTGAAAAGTAGACGATCCATCGATTACACCGCCTGGAAGAGCGAATTCATCATGTTGTCGTTGGTGCTGATCACCTTGGTATTCGCCTGGTAGTTGCGCTGGGCCGTCATCAGCCCGACAAGTTCAGAGGTCAGATCCACGTTTGACGACTCCAGCGCCCCGGAAACGACAGAACCCAGCAGGCCGGTGCCCGGCGTGCCGGTCAACGGCGCGCCGGAGCTGGCGGTTTGTGCCCAGGTGGTGCCGTCCTGCGCGGCCAGGCCGTTCGGATTGGCGAAGTTCGCCAGCACCAGCTGCCCCTGCAGCAGGCGTTCGCCGTTGGAGAAGGTCGCATACACGCAGCCGTCTTGATCGATAGCCTGGCCGGTGCGCTCGCCGGAGGCATAGCCGTCGCCTTTGTTTTTGCTGACCGAGAAGTCGGAACCGTACTGGCTGGTGCCGCTGTAGGTCATGTCGATAGTAATGGCGTTCGCGCCCGCAATATCTGCGGTCAGACCCACCGCTCCGCTTGGATCGGTCAGAACGCCCTGGCTGTTGAAGGTCAGCTTCTGCACCTGCTCAGCGCCGCCGCTGGTTACCGGCGCGTCGTCCATGTAGTAGTGAACTTCCCAGGCGTTTTCGCCCGTTTTAACAAAGTACTGATTCAGAGTGTGTTCGCGGCCCAGCGAGTCATAAACCTGGGTGGTGTAGGAGTTGTTGTAGGAGGTGTTGTCCTTCGGGCTGAACGGCGTGGTTTCCGGGATTTCCGCGCGCGCGTCCATATTAGCCGTGAAATCAATACTCCCGGTGGCTTTCGCCGGAATAGAGCCGCTGCTGATGGTCAGGTTACCGATGGTCCCCACCTGGAGCTTTCCGCTGGCATCAACGGGATAGCCCTGAAGATACATTCCGTTATTGTTTACCAGGTGCCCGCTGCTGTCGGTCCCGAAGTAACCCGCGCGGGTATAGGCGGTAGTGCCCGCGCTGTCGCGTACCATAAAGAAACCATTGCCGTTGATCGCCAGATCCAGCGCGGTGCCGGTGGAAGTAATACTTCCTCCTTTGGTAATGCTCTGGGTCACGGCGGAGACACCCACCCCCAGCGGCTGGCTTTCGGCGTACAGCGCGGAGAATTCCGCACGGCCCGATTTAAACCCCACGGTGCCGGAGTTCGCGATGTTGTTTGAGATGGCATTCAGCTGCTCGGTGATGGCATTCAGGCCGGTAGTTGCAATACTAAAGCTCATAATCGTTCCTGTTTAATTAATATCCTGATTCACTTCAGGCTTTGTTCTTAGAGGCAGTGCCAAACTGGCTAATGTTGTTGTAGGCAACCTCGCCAAGACCGTCGATATTCAGCACGGTCGGGCTGCCGTCGAGCGGGATACGCACGTTGTTTACTGTCCCGCCCATTTCAATCGGTACCTTCTCTTCACCGGTGTCGGTCACCACGCTCAGGGTGTATTTGCCCTCGCTCAGCCCCAGCTCTTCAGGATTGAAGGTGAAGTCCACCTGGCCCGCTTCCTGCTTGCCCAGCTCGATTTTATGTTCAACGCCAGCGGCATCTTTCACGACCACGGTGACCACGCCAGCGGCATGTTCCAGCGTCAGGCGTCCGTCCAGCGTGCTTTCACCATCGCTGTTCACCGAGTCGGTCTGCACCATGACGTGCTGCCCAACCAGATTGCCGGTAGTAAGCGTTTGCAGGTTGTCCATCAGCACGGAGTTGTTCGCCATCAGCTGCGACATCGTCTCCATTGACTGCACCTGGGTCAGCTGCGCCAGCTGGCTGACGTACTCGGTGCCGTCGGTGGGGTTGAGCGGGTCCTGATTCTGGATCTGCGCGACCAGCAGCTGCATAAACATGGTGTTCATGCCGGAGGCGGTGCTGTTGCTGGCAATGCCGTCCGTCGTGCTGCCGGAACGGCTGCTGGCGTACGCGCTGTCTACGTTCATGTCCATGCTTATGCTTCTCCAAGTCGCAGCAGGCTTTGCTGCATGCTTTTCACGCTGTTAAGAACATCGACGTTGGTTTCAAAACCGCGCGATGCCGACATCATGTCCGCCATCTCTTCCACCACGTTGACGTCCGGGTAGTAGACATAGCCGTCGGGGTTGGCCATCGGGTTGTGCGGTTCGTAACGCTGCACCGCATTACCCGTTTCCACGACATCCATTACCTGCACGCGGGCACCGGTTAACGCCTGGTGATTCATTAACTCGTCATTTTTATAAACCGCCGCAAACACCGGGCGACGCGCCTTATAGGTGCCGTCTTCGGTAGCAGAGGCGGTTTCTGCGTTGGCGAGATTACTGGCGATGGTGTTAAGACGAACGGTTTGCGCCGTCATCGCCGATCCCGATACGCGATAAATATCCGAAAAAGCCATATTTCGTGGTTACCTGCGTTGGATTACTTGCCGTCAATGGCCTTCTTGAGGCCAGTGAACTTCATGTTTAAAAAAGCCAGGCTCATCTGATAGTCCTGAGTGTTCTTCGCAAACTCGGCCTGCTCGACGTTCAGCGAAACGGTGTTGCCGTCCGACGCCGGTTGATAAGGCACCCGATACATCTCCTGCGGGGTCGACTGAAAGGAAAAACTCGACCGTGAGCGTTGCATCTCGGAGGCAAAATCAATATCTTTAGCCTGGAAGTTGGGGGTATCAACGTTCGCCAGGTTGGCTGAAAGCAACTCTGCTCGGGAAAGTCGAAGTGCTACAGCCTGTGGATGAACGCCCAATGCTTTGTCAAAAGTAATACTCACAATTCACACCCTCGTGATGCTAAAACCTGCATGCTCTGCGATTTAATAGCAATTTCCATGCCAAGGTTTTAATCACATGATTTATAATGCTTTTCGTCTTTTTTTTAGCCTCAGGGTGAAACGGTATTTCCGCTTCCTCGCGGCGCTTTTCCTGCTGTCGTTTTCTGGCCTTGCCGCAGCCGAGGGCGTACAACCCGTCAGCGCACGCAAGCAGATTTTTGCCACCGTCCAGCAGCACGCGACGGACATCATTCGCCAGGAAGCCAAACGCCGTCGGTGGCCTGACTACCAGGCGAAGATGAATCTGTTTATCCCTTCTGAAGCCACGCAGTACGCCGCATGCCCGGCAAAACTGGCCGTCTCTCTGCCTGCCGGCGACCGTCTTGACATCAACCGCCTGCGCTTTGACGTACGCTGTGAGGGACCCGGCGGCTGGGATATTCCCGTTACCGTGAAGCCGGATATTTATCTGCCGGTGCTCGTGGCTAAAAGCCCGCTCGAACGCGGCCAGGCGATCAGCGCCGACAGCATCACGATCAAAAAGCTCAACGTCAGCAGCCTGCGCGGAGAGTATGTGACCGAGCCGAACGACGTCATCGGCATGACCGCCAAACGCCGCATCCGTGACCGACAGCCGATTACGCTTTCGCAGCTGGAATCACCGCTGCTGGTTGAACGCGGCCAGCGCGTGCTGATGATCGCCGCGCAAAACGGCGTGGAGGCCCGGACGATGGGCGAGGCCATGAAGAAGGGCCGCAAAGGCGAAATCATTAAGGTAAAAAATGAGGCCAGCGGACGCGTGGTAAGCGCCATTGTGTCGGACAGTGGCGTGGTAACGATGGTGTATGCCAGCGGCAGGTAAAAATCTTGCCGCCACGTTTAAGTTCTCCGTCTGCCTGGCCGCTCTTTACAGACAACGGCACAGGAAGCAGGATTCCGCAGGGTAAGGTTCATACACAACCTGACCCACACTTTGAGCATGAGGGCGAAGCGATGAAAGTAGCAGCAACACAGTACAACCTGGCCACCGCGATCAATAACGCCAGCAGTGCAGAACAGACGCGCACCGTGGCGCAGGAAGGGTCCCGCGTGACGCGCAGCGCCGCTATCGATCCGGTACTGGGTGACGCACAAAAACAGCTAAACGCGCTGCCTGACGTGGACATGGCGCGTGTCGCCGAAATGAAAGATGCCATCAGCAGCGGCAAAATCAGCATCAATATTGATTCGCTGGCCGATGCAATGCAGAAGTATTTCCAGAGGTAATGATGACTAACGCCGCCCAGCGCGTTAAAACGCTGATTCAGGCTATGGCTGAAGATCGTAAGCACTACCATGCCCTGACCGCCCTGCTTGAAACACAGCGCCGCCATATTGTCGCCCACGATGCTGCGGCGCTGGATACGCTCAACGCGCAGGTAATGGTGCTTTACCAGCAGCTCTCAAAAAACAGCCGGCAGCGCCACACGCTGCTGAACGAACTGGGCATCAGCCCGAATGCCGAAGGCATGAAGCTGCTGATCGCCCGTCTGCCCGCCGCCCACCGGTCAACCGTGTCGACCCTCTGGTATGGACTCCAGCAGCAGGCCACAGCCTGCCAGCGCGCCAACGACTACAACGGTGCGCTGATGAGTATGCAACAGGAGATCTTGGGGAATTTGCTGAACAGCAGCGCGCCGGAGAATTGGTTGTATCAGGATGTACTATCGCCGACCGCCCCCGCTAAATAACATGATAAAAATGCCTATTATTAGCAAAGATATTTGCATTGGTTTCTTCATGGAAACGTCGTTTCACTTTGAAGTTTACCGTAATATTATTGCCGCATTGCTGAAGCAAAACATCCGCTGTGAACTTGTCATTAATGACGTAATCGAGCCGGAATTTGTTAGCGAAATGCTGACATCGCTGGAAAAGATAAAGATTGCCGGACTCGACTGTACGCTATTGTCGGCAGTCTTAAATCACTCAAAAAAATACAGCTGTATGGTCACTCCCTACTATCTGCAATATCTGGAGGGTATCGCGAGTGTTCATGTACGAACGCTGTATGGGTTAGCGAAAAACCAGTGGAACCATGCACCCTGGAATAAAAATTACAGTGCTATATTATGTTATAGCCACTATACAAAAAAATCACTGTCGCTGGACGATAAAACGTATATTGTTGGTAATCCGAGGTTTGATGACTGGCACAATAGTAATTACGCCAACACGTTACCGGAAAATATCAGCATTCAGCCAGAGAAGAAGACTATTCTCTATGCACCGACTTACGGTGAGCTAAGCTCAATTATTCCCTGGGCCGAAAAGCTAAGCCGGTTAAACCATGAATATAATATAATTACAAAATTACATCATGGTACGTTGTGTAAAAAATCTGAAGCAATCGCCCTTAAAACCGTCAGACGACACATCAAGAACATTGTCACCGACAGCACTGTGACCTTTTCCCTGCTCGAAAAAGCCGATTACGTTATCACCGATAATAGCGGGTTTATCTTTGATGCTATCAATGCTGATAAAAAGATAATTCTGCTGGACTGGCCAGGCATGGAGACGCTGCTCGCGGAGGGAAAATCATTCAGTTCCGTTGATAGCCCCGAACAGCAGGTACGAGCGTTTATGCCCGTCGCTCGCGATATGGTCGATCTTCGTCGCTACCTTGCCGATGACTACCCCTGGCAGGAGCACGCCGGCCAACTTCAGCATATAAAAACAGAGTACTGTGACGCCTTTAATGACGGGATGGCGGGTCAGAGAGCCGCGCAGGTGATTATCGATTCGATATATAGCTAGCGCGGCACGCCCCATTTATTACAAGCCGACGTCGAGCCAATATTGATCGATGTCGGTTACCTTCAACAGGCGGCTCTGGTGTCCTGGATGATTTCAATGACCGACGTTGTCGACACGGAAGGCGTTCGTGCCAGATACACAACCTTAACGATGTCGGAAAGATAATCAAATCTCCCCTCCCAGTCGTCGCCCATGACCAGCACGCCGGCAGAATGTTCCTTAATGTATTCAGCCTTTAGCTCCAGTGACTCCTCCAGGAAAACATCGTCAACATATCTAATCCCCTGAATAATAGATAACCTGTCACCTTCACTATAAATTGGAAAGCGGCCTTTCTTTTTTACATTTAACGCATCTGAAGAAACGCCAACGATCAGACGATCGCCCAGCGCCTTTGCTCGCCTGAGAATGTTCAGATGACCAACGTGAAAAACGTCAAAAGTACCAAACGTGATTATATTTTTCATCCATCATATTCCTCAACGCTATAATAAGCGTTATTTGCCATGACTGAATCCACCTCACTGTTAAGAAGATTAATAAGGCCGGAACAGGCGTCTGCATTATCTCCCGTAAACAGTAAATCCGCCATTTTCTTTCTCAGAGCCTGTTTATCATCACGATACAGTGCGTTATTGAGAACGTCTTCTACGTTTTCATCCGTAAACAACCAGGCGAAATCAACTTCAGGAATCAGCGTAAAATCAGGTTCAAACGAGCGATGCGTCTGACCGTTAAAGTCTAAGCGCATCACCGGTTTTCCTGTCAGAAGAAAGTCAAACATGATTGATGAATAATCTGTAACAAGCACATCGAAGTGACGCATCACCGGGTAAAGATCGAGACCTGGATTAATGTAGAAGCAGTTCTGACTAAGCGCCTTACATTCCTGATCGTTTATATAGAGCGGATGGCTCTTAATAAAAAGCGATGCATTATTTACCTTACAGGCTTTTGCTAATTGCGTGATGAATGCCATGCTATTGGTGATCAGGGTGTTCTCACTACGCTGCCATGTGGGTGCGAAAAACACTTTCTTACGCTGTGGATTCAATAATTCGCTAAGAATACTGCCCGGAATATCAGCGCCTATATACTCATTTTCCGTTGCAGGACGAACCAATACCTCATTACGTGGATACCCCGCTCGAATGATTCGCTTACAGCCAAAGGCGCGACGGAAAAAAGCGTCCAGGTGCGGGGATGTACTCACGACACAATCGGCACGGGTTGCAAAATCCAGGGGCCTTCTGAAATCATAGTCACCGACGTCCAGATGTTGCACCAATTCTAAAAGAAGGTGTTTCACCGATACGCCGTGCCATAGCTGAATTTGTCTGGCCCCCTGAAGGCAGGAAAATAGCTCTTCGCTGCCATTCAGGCTTTGCGAAGGGTTAACCGAAAACACGGCAACCGCGGCAGAGAGGAATAACCGAATCGTTTCCGATAGCGTATCCTGCGAAATCAACTGGCAAGGCAACCCTTTTTTCTGCAGCTCTGCAATTAATGTTTCCTGACAGCTACACCATATACAACGAAAGTTTCCCTGCTGTTCCAGAGCCTTTAAATAAAGATATTTAGTATTATCACTAAACTCTTCACGCCCAAAAAAAAGCACTATTCTTTCTTTAGGCACTTTTTCCGAGAGTCGATGTAAGCGAGAAGGCAATTCCATATTCATTTATTCAGGCTCTGCAAAATTATTCATTTTTTCGGATTACGTTATGGTCGTTCGTCACTATTTACGCCGCCAGCGCAGTGAGGTTACAACAGCGACAGCCCGCACAGCAGGCTGTAATCCGCCGTATTATCTTCGTCGGCGACAAAAGGATTCTCCTGCTGCCAGCCGCGAAGCGCGCTAATCAGCAGCGCCACGTCGTCCTGGGTTAACGCGCCCTGCTCGCTGCGCATGGCGCACAGCATTTTGATGTGGAAGAACTGCCGGGCCAGCCCCAGCAGCGCTTCGCCGCAGTTGGTACAGTTCACGCCAGGGAACACATCGTTATACAGCCTATAAATCAACATATTGCGCAGGATATAGGGATGCTCATGCAACAGCGCGATACTTGCCCACTCGGCTTCCAGCGTCTGCAGACGCTCCGCGAGGCGCGCAGGCTGCATGATCGACAGCTCGCTCAGCTTGAGCGCCATCCCCATCTTCTCCACCATTGGCAGGTTCAGGTTGAGGCGCATCGTGCCCATCGCGTTCAGCGCAGCCGTGCGGTTCACGGCAATCGGCGGCAGCATCGCGAACTGCTGCGTTAATACGCCCTGTTCCGCAAGCGTAGCCAGCTGCTCTCCCATGCTCACCAGCTGCGCCGGGTCGCTGTCGCCGTTATCCAGATACTGCTGTGCTTTACTGAGCAATACGCCAATGCCGTACAGGCTCGCTTCCAGCGTCAGCGCCGGGTGTATGGCGAGGTTAACGCACTGCTGATTGAGCGCCGCGATCCAGGGAGAAAGGGTCGCTTCACTCTGCGCTGCCCGCTGAGCGGTATGCAAAACAAACGCGTCCGGACTGAACAGCATCTCGCTGGCCGCCGTTGCGCAGCCGATATCCAGGCTCTCGCGCTGCTGGTTTTTCAGCTTCACGCTGATATGCGGCCAGCCCTCGCCGCCGCGCTGGCAGGCCGGACATTCGCATGCGGCTTCCCGCGCGTCAAAACGCGACACAAATTCAGGTAGGTAATGATCAATCAGTTCCATGTTCGTTCTCTTTTGGCAGTCGCGGGTTAACGGTGTTTACGGAAGAACCAGTGCGTACAGTCGACAGGCTCGCCGCTTTTGGGATCGGGGTAATGCTGCAGAAAGGCGAAGCTCGGGCTGAAGCCCAGCCACAGCGCGTTTCTGCTCATTAGCGCAGCCCAGCAGCGGTCGAGGCTGACGTGCTGTTCCGTCGCCTGACGGTAGGCATCCAGCAGCGCATCGTAGTAGCCGGCATTTACCGCATAGGCGCACGCGCAGCCCGCATTAAAGATCCGTGCCACTCCCGGCAGTGACTGGGTTGGCGTGAAGTTTTCATAACGGCCGCCCAGGAGCAGCATCTGCCAGTCCACCTGGTCGAGCCCGTTGAGCAGTTTGTTGACGTTGTGGATCGCGTTCTCTTTTCTGACAAAGCGCAGTTCCGCGTCCAGCAGCACGACGTTTTTCCAGCCCTGCAGCTTTGCATGGGAAATCACCTGGGTATGGGTCGCCCGCTCGGCGGCTTCTGCCGTTTCTGCCTTGGCTTTTGCCACCGGCCAGAGCTGTCCCGCCTCAGCGCCCAGCGCCAGCAGGGCTTCACGGCACGCCGGAAGCGGGTCTTCCTGCTGCGAGTCATACAGGACGGCGATTTTCTCAAACGCCGACCAGTTGACCCGGGTCGCGAGCGGCGCGGTGCTCAGGCGACGGTAATGGGCCAGCAGGTTGGGGTCGCTGACAAAATCTTCCAGCGTCAGATCGACCGGCGTTGAGCTGTCCAGAATGAAATCTTTATCGTAGGTATTGCTGCTGTGCGAGATGCAGAGGATGGTTCGCTTCGGGTCAATCTGCTGCACCGGCGTCGTAAAGTTATTCAGGAAGCCCACCTCCTCCGCCTTCATCGCCTCATCGTCATAACGATGGTTTTTCAGCAGGTTACGGTGATAGCCAAAGGTCCCGTTGAGCGCGTGACGGGCCCCGAAGGAATGAGTCAGATAGATTTTATCCAGATGGCTGTACCAGATATAAATCTGGTCGCTGCCGGAAAACAGCGCGCGGTGGGTCTGCATCTGCGCCACCTGATGCGAAATCTTATCCGGCGCGTAATAGTCATCATCATCGAAGCAGATAATGTACTCCCCCGTCGCCAGCGCGTTGAGCCGGTTACGCTTATTACCCAGCGTCAGCCGCTCCGGGCTGTGGATATACCGCACGTTCGGCTGCGACGGGTCGCTCATCATCTCAATGAGATCGGCATTGCTGGTGGTCGAGTCGTCGAGAATAATCAGCTCGCGCCTGTCCGCCGGGTAGTCCTGGTACTGCCAGATATAGAGCAGATAGGGCAGAAACTCCCGGCGGTTGTAGGTCGGGCAGATGACGCTGACAAACGGCGTCGGCAGCGGCTGCGCGCGTTTCTGGCGCGCCAGCAGAGCGTTCATCAGGGAGGATGTCGTGTTTTTATGTGTGGTCGTCATAGCGTTTATCGTTGGCGAGCGGCGGCCTGCCGTTGGCGAAGCCAGCACTGAACAGAAACAGAATCGGTCATTTTTTGTTCTCGACGGGCTATCTCCATCCGTCGGTCGCTGCGTTTAGCATCCAGCACGATCGCCAGGCTTTTTTCCCGCTTTGCTTCGGCCAGCAGGTTACCCTGGATCTTTTCCGCTTCGAGTGAGGCCAGCGCCTGCTCTTGCTTCTGCCAGTCGATGACGCGCTGAATATTTTGCTTATATTTTGACTGGTTGATCATCATCGCGGCGCTGTTCGCGCTCTGCATCATCGTGTCCGATGCCAGCGCGGTCAGCGCATCAATGTTCTTCTCAAAGCGTTGACAGAGCTGCTTTTGCGAGGCCAGCTTCAGCGTAAGATCGTCCACGGCGCGGGTGCGCATTTGCTGCAGCTGTTCCAGGGTAGAAATCAGTTTGCTCATGGTCGTTATCCTGCCTGCGCCAGCGCGCGTAAGTCAGTCACGGTGGCCTCAATCAGCGCCGCGTCGTGCACTTCCTGCTGTAAGAAGTGCATGATGGCCGGCGAAAGCCGTACGGCTTTATCCGCCAGCGGATCGGCGCCGGCCACATAGCCCCCCAGGGGTATCAGTGGCTTTATATTCTGGTATTCTGCGTACAGCTGTTTCAGGGTGCGCGCGGCAAGCTGATGCTCGCGCGTCGTCACCTGACTCATGCAGCGGCTGATAGACTGGCCGATGTCGATGGCCGGATAGTGCCCGGCCTCCGCCAGGTGGCGCGACAGCACGATATGGCCGTCGAGCACCGCACGCGCGCAGTCGACGATGGGATCCTGCTGATCGTCGCCTTCTGCCAGCACGGTATAAATCGCCGTCATCGAACCGTTACTCCCGCTGTTACCGGCACTCTCCACCAGGCGGGGGATCATGCTGAACGCAGAAGGCGGATAACCTTTGGTTGCGGGCGGTTCCCCCAGCGAAAGAGCAATCTCGCGCTGGGCCATGGCGTAGCGGGTCAGGGAGTCCACCAGCAGCAAAACGTCTTTGCCCTTGTCGCGGTAATAGCTGGCGATGGTGTGGCACAGCTCGGTGGCCTTGATGCGCATCAGGGGGGATTCATCCGCCGGTGCGGCGACAATGACCGATTTCGCCAGGCCCTCGGCCTGCAGCGAATTCTCAATAAACTCTTTAACTTCGCGCCCGCGCTCGCCAATCAGCCCCACGACCACCACCTCGGCCTGGGTGTAGCGGGTAATCATCCCCAGCAGCACGCTTTTACCGACGCCGCTGCCCGCCATCAGCCCTACGCGCTGGCCTTTACCGACGGTCAGCAGGCCGTTGATCGCCCGTACGCCCACGTCCAGCGGCGTCTCAACCGGCTGTCGACGCAGCGGGTGGATCTGCGGCAGCTGCTGCGACAGCAGCGTGTCGCCGGCCAGTTTGCCCTTATCGTCCAGCGGTTCACCAAGGCCGTTCACGACGCGCCCAAGCCACTGGTCGCCAATCATCACGCCCTCGCTTTTACCGGCGGGAAAAACGCGCGCCCCGGCAATCAGCCCGGACGGCTGTTTAAACGGCATCAGGTAGGTAACCTCACGGTCAAACCCCACCACCTGCGCGTCCATCATCTCTTGATCGATGCTTTCAACGTGGCACAGCTGGCCGATCGCCAGCCGACAGCCCACGCACTCCAGCAGAATGCCGTTCACCCGCACCAGACGCCCGGCGACGCGCGCCAGATCAATCTCTTCGATGGAGCGTAACGCCTGTTCGAAATCAAGGCTGCTCATGGGTCGCGTCCGGCAGCAGGTTGTCCTTCAGCACCGCCACGCACTGGTCGAGCCGGTGCTGACAGCCCACATCGATTTCAGTGGTATCGGTGATCACCCGGCATTCCCCCGGCTCCAGCGCCGGATCGGCGCTCAGCCCCCACTCCCGGGCTTTTTCCGGCTCCGCTTCGCTGATGCGGCGGAACTCTTCGCTGTTCAGCACCACGCGGATCTGCTCCGGCGGCTGCGGCAGGCTGGCCAGCGCCTCGTCCACCAGCGCGAGCATCTGGGTCGGTTGCAGCGCCAGCTCGCAGCGGATCGCCTGGCGGGTCACTTTCTCCACCAGCTGCATTAACTCTTCACGACGACGCTGTTCATAGCTCTCGAGGAAACGCTGAACGTCGGCGGTCATACGTTCAAACGGCGCGGCGGCCTCAAGAAACTGCTGGCGAGCCTGCTGTTTGCCTTCCGCCAGCCCTTTACGCATCCCCTCGTCAAAGCCGAGTCGCGCCCCTTCCTGGTAGCCTTCCTGTTTGCCCGCTTCCATTCCCTGCGCAAAGCCGCGGTTCATACCGTCGCGGAAGCCTTCTTCCATCTGCCGCTGATGTTCACCCGGGTCCTGCATAACCGCTGCATCGCTCTCAGCCGAGGCCTGCGATGCCGCCCAGCGTTTACGTAACGGCGGGAATTTATGCAGCCGTGGCTTAACCACCGCCTGGCGTCGGGAGGTTAATGCCTCCAGCGCGGGACTCCTTTTTTTGAACATGGTTATTCCACCGTCTGTTCTGCGAAGAGTTGCACCTGGATCTCACCCTCTTCCACCAGCTGGCGCAGGGTCTGCATAATCTCTTTTCGCACCTGCTCAATACGGCTGACCGGCACAGGCCCCATGCGGCTGGTGGTGCTTTGCAGCAAGGTCACCTGGCGCTTCGGCATCACGTTGAAAATGGCCTGACGCAGCACCGGCTCGGTACCCTTCAGCGCCACGGCCCACTCTTCGATCGGCACTTCGTCCATCAGGCGCTGCAGCGTTGCTGGCGTCTGGCGGCTGAGAATAAAGAATTCGTACATTTCGTCCTGCAGATCGTCGACAACGCTTTCATCGCGCTCGCGCAGCTGCTCCAGCAGCTGCTGCTGATTGGAGGGAATACGGTTGACGATATTGGCCGCGTGCTTGATGCCCGCCACCTTTGAGCCATGCTCAGAGAGCACCGCGATGCCGCGGTCGATCAGGCGATCCAGCTCGTCGATCACGTCGCGGTTCACGTCGTCCAGGCGGGCGACGCGGTAGATAATTTCATCCTGGCGCTCGCGCGGGAGCACGCTCAGCACGCTGGCGGCAATGTCCGGCGGCAGGAAGGCCAGGAAAACCGCCTGCAGCTGCAGGTGCTCTTGCTCAATCAGCGCGGCCAGCTGGGGAATGTCGACCCACTGCAGGCGCGCCATCCGGTAGCGGATTTCGTCGCCATAAATACCGTTTATCACGCTGCGGGCAATTTCACCGCCCAGCGCTTTTTCCAGAATGCTGCGCAGGTAGGAGCGCGACGCGCCGTTGATGCCGCTCTGCTCGCTGTAGTCGGAAAAGAAGTTGTTCATCGCCTGGCGCGCGTGGCTGACCTTCACGTCGTGCAGGCGCGCCATGGTTTCGCTAAGCAGCACCACCTCTTCGCGGGTGAGTTTCTGCATCACCTGCGCGGCCGCTTCTTCGCCCACGCTCATCAGCAAGATCGCCGCCTGCTCCAGGCGGCTACGCCCTTTGGCGCTACTGGTCCGGTTTGCTATTGCTTCGGTCATTGCTGTTAATCCATTGTTTCAGAACTTCTGCTACCCGCTCCGTTTCGCTCTGGGCCAGAACCTGGAGATACTCGACTTTGGTTTCCAGGCCGGAGCTTTGCGGCGGCAGCAAATCGTCATTATTGTTGAAGCCCGCTTTCGACAGCGTGGAGAGCCCGTTTTCAGCCACATACGCCTCGTCCGTCAGCAGCACCGCGTCGTCCTGTGCGACATCTTTCACAACGCGCTCGCGGCGCCCCATACGCTGGGCCAGCGGGCGGACGCCGAAGAACAGGGTCAGCAGAAGCAGCAGGCCAATACCGCCGTTCTGCCCCCAGTACTGCATATCCGGATCCTTCCACCATTTTTCGGCCAGCGGGCCGTCGCTCTGAGGCGCGCTAAAGGCCAGCACGTCCAGCGTTAACGCATCACCGCGCTGTTTATCGATCCCGGCGGCGCTTTCCACCAGGCGGGTAATGGAGGTCAACTGTTCGGGGGTGATTTTTGCCAGCGCGGGGGCGGTCTGATTAAGCGCCACGGCCACGCTCAGCTTCTCGAGCTTATAGCCGGGATAGCGGATATGACGGATATCGCGGTCGAACGCATACTTGCGCTGCTCCTGGCTGCGGTTGCTCAGGGAGCGAGGATCGCTGGTGGTCGTGCTGGTGTTAGCCGCGGCGGCAGGCGCTGCCTGGCCGGTGGCCTGAGCTGCGGCCGTCTGCGGGTTCTGGTTCACCGGGCGGTTACTTAACGAGCCGGGAATGCCAAACGCCATTTCGTTGGTGCTGTTTTCCTGGCTTATCTGCTCGTCGCTCACGCGCGGGTCTTTACCCAGCCGCTCCTGCGTCTCCTCCACGCGGCTTAAGTCCACGGTCGGCGCAACGCTGATGCGGAAGTTCCCTTCGCCCACCAGGGAGGTCAGCAGCGTGGTGATGTTCTTGCGGGTATCTTCGCGGATGCGCTGCACGACGTCGTCGCCGGCGCGCGACCCCGAGAGTTTTCCATCCGGGCCTTCAATACCGTCTGAAAGCAGGTTGCCCGCCTGATCGACCACGCGAACGCTGCCTGGGGCCATGCCCGGCACCGAACCGGAAACCAGCTGCACGATAGAGGCCACCTGCTGGTCATCCAGCCGTTTGCCGTAGCGCAGCTGCACGATCACCGACGCGCTGCTGCTCGGTTTGTTGGTCAGGACAAACGAGCTGGACTCGCTCAGGCCAAGATGCACGCGGGCGTGTTCCACGGGATCGAGCGCCATGATGCTTTTCGCCAGCTCGCCTTCCAGGCTGCGCTTGTAGCGCACGTTCTGGATGAACTGGCTGCTGCCGAGCATCTCTTCTTTATCCATCAGCTCGTAGCCGTCCGGCGTCGCGGCGCTGATGCCTTTTGCCGCCAGCGCCATGCGCGCCTGCGGAAGTTTGCTTTCGCTGACCAGAATCTGGCCGTTATCGGGGTTAACGCGGTAGGCAATATTTTCCGCGCCCAGCACCTCCACCACCTGTGAAACCGGGATCTGTTCCTGGTTGCCGTAAAGGGCAACGTAACCCTGATTGTGGTTCCACAGCGAGGCGACGATCCCGAGCGCCAGCACCGCGCCGCCGGCAATCGCCAGCAGTTTGCGGTTGTTGACGCCAGAGGGCAGAGAGAGCGCGGGGAGACGAGCTTTGATTTTGTTTAACACGGTACAAACCTTACAGCGAAATATTCATCACTTCGTCCAGCGCGCTATTGAGCTTATTGCGCACCTGCATCATGGCCGAAAAGGCCACGCTGGCTTTCTGGCTCTCAATCATGGCACCGGCTAAATCGTCGCTTTGTCCCATATCGATCGCGGTTTGCTTTGCGCTGGCGCTGTGCTGCAACGCATCGACGTTGTCGATAGCGCTGTTCAGCACGCGCGAGAAAGAGACCGGATCCGTACGGGTAAACGCGTCATTCGCTGGCGCTATCGTCGGGGAGAGGTTTACCGCACCGGCAGACGCCAGCGAGGCCGTGCGCTGCATACGTTCCAGCAGCGCCTGTTGCGCGGTGTTAATACCTGCGGCAGCTATTTTGTCCATGATTTGTTCCTTCTTGCCTCAGGAATAACATTCAATATCAATGCCTTCGTCGCGCATCGACGCAAGGCGATAGCGCAGCGCGCGAGGGGTAATGCCCAGGAACGCCGCCGTTTTCGATTTGTTGCCTTTATGGCGTTTTAACAGGTCGATGATGTACTGGTACTCCGCCATGCGGCCATGCAGCTTGACGTCGCGAATGGCAGAGCTGCTGTCCTGCTCCCGGTAGGCGGGCATCATGCCGACTGCCGGGTTTTCCGGCAGCGGTACGCGCGCTACCAGGCCAAGATCGGCGGCTTTGATTTCGTCACCGTTACCGAGGATCATGCCCCGCTGAATCACGTTCTCCAGCTCACGCACGTTGCCCGGCCAGTCATAGCTCAGCAGCGCGTTACGGGCGTCGTCGCTCAGACGCACATCGCCTTTGTGAAAGGCGCGGTATTTAGCAATAAATTGCTGAACCAGCGGCAAAATATCCTGCTTACGCTCGCGCAGCGGCGTAATATGAATAGGCACCACGGAAATACGGTAAAACAGATCCTGGCGAAAACGCCCTTCCGCAATTTCCTGCTGCAGATCTTTATTCGTCGAGGCAATCAGACGAATATCGAGTGGAATACGCTTGTGGCTTCCCAGACGCTCAACTTCCTGCTCCTGCAGTACGCGTAATAATTTTGCCTGCAGTGACAGCGGCATATCGCCAATTTCATCCAGAAGTAATGTTCCGCCGTTGGCCTGCTCAAATTTTCCGGCCACGCTGGCGACCGCACCGGTAAATGCCCCTTTTTCGTAGCCAAATAAAATGGCTTCCAGCATGCTTTCCGGGATCGCCGCACAATTAACGCCAACATACGGCGCACCGCGGGTGCAGGCATGTTCATGAATATATTTAGCAATACACTCTTTTCCTGTTCCCGTCTCGCCGGTGACCAATACTGACACATTATATTTAGCAACGCGGCGGGCTAATGACATCACACCCACGCTGGCAGGGGAGGCGGCAATAAAGCCCTCTCCATTACGGTCTTCACGTTCAATGATAATGCTCATGCTGGAGTACCATTAAAAGAACTAAAAAAGAAGAATTCGCTACATCTTTATTAACACCCATGACCGTTTTCCCATTGCCTGCTGGATAATGGAAAACGTTTAAATAATGTTAATAAAAATTAAAACCTAATTTATTATCGCGAGGAAAGGAATCTTCCTGGAAAATATGTTGCCTAGTATACGTATCGCCTAAGAATTGTCTTATTTTTAATGCATATTAAAAAATCAATCATTATAATTCAATAAGTTATCGTAGTTATTAATCAGATTTCTTCCGGAGAAATAATTGATTAATAACGTTCAGCGTCTTGCATTAAAAAGAAGAGAAAGGTCTAATCCTCAGCCTGAATAAAAAGGCATTTGGCTTTCGACAGGCAACGATCCTTCGATGCCAGTGATAAGCGTCACAACGTTTTCAAAACTCAAATGCGTGCAGAAAAATTTTCGTGATAAGTCGCAACGGTCATCATCCTCGCGTTATTGTCACATCAGGAATTGTTATTAAAGCGGAATAATCATGTACCCTGCTTCAGAGCGAATCAGAATCCACCAGCAGAATAACCTTCCTGAACTGGTAAAACTTGATGTCAGTAAACTCGGTCGCCCATGGCATAAGCTACCTAAATTAATGAATGATAGCTTTGATATCCTGGATGCACGCCTGAGCATTTACTTTCTGAAAAAATTACGGGTCAACGCCGCGTTAGAATCCATGACGTTTGTCATTGATAAGCATTATAAGAATGCGCAAATATTCTCTACGCCTTACGGGAATATTGGCTTTGTTATTGACCGTATTTTATTACTCAACGTCCTTCATGATTATTATGGGTTGAGTAAAGACACTAATCATATAGCGCCCGATGAATCTTTACCGGTAACCAAAACGGAAGAGCGCCTTAAAAGCAAGCTGGGGCAAGAACTCACGTCGCTGATTATTTGCAAAGAAACGTTTGGTGAAGAGCTGGATATCAGGGTTGATTATTCCTCGGTCATTAATCAGTGGGTCTGGGGCATCACCTTTACCCTGGCCGGATATAGCCACGGCAGTTTCACCGTGCTGCTCGACAATCATCATGTCGACCAGATGCTGGCGACGCTGCGCGCGCCGGACGGCAGCGCTTGGGCCGTTGAGCAGAGCATGAGCTTAAGCCCGGCGCAGATTGAACGCCTGTTCGACAGCCTGCCGCTGAAGCTGACCGGCCGCCTCGCCAGCCTTAACCTGACCGTTGCCCAGATTGCCGACATCAAACCCGGGGATATCATCCCCATCGCGATAAATGAACCGGTACCGGTGTTTATCGGTAAAGAACAGATTTTTGAAGCCGCAATCGCCGAAGATCGCAGCAAGCTTTTCTTATGCGATATCCACGACAAGACAACCGAGAAGTAATATGAGTGATTTGCAACATGAGCTGAGCCAGTCTCTGGACCTGGACGACCTGAACCTGAGCGATATGCCGCAGGAAGAGACCGTTGAAGGCAATATCCGCCTCGATATGCAGCCTGAAATTCGTCATGCGCCACAAACCGACGAACGCCGCATGGCGCTGTTCAGCCGCATTCCGGTGACGCTGACCCTGGAAGTCTCCTCCGTGGATATCTCGCTGGCCGAGCTGATGTCGGTAAACAGCGATTCCGTGATTGAGCTGGACAAAATGGCCGGCGAGCCGCTGGATATCAAAGTGAACGGCATTCCCTTCGGTAAAGCGGAAGTGGTCGTCCTGAACGACAAATACGGCCTGCGCATTATCGAGTTCAACGCAAAAGAACTGGGCGAGCTCACCCGATGAACCGCGCGTTTTACCGCAGCGGCTGCTCGCTGCTGCTCCTGGCCAGCCTGCTGTTTGCCCCGTCGGTACTGGCGGCGAACGGTGACATTACGCTGTTCAGCACCACGGCGAACGGTGCCGGGCAGGATTACAACGTCAAAATTGAAATCCTGATCCTGATGACCCTGCTCGGCCTGCTGCCGATCATGGTGCTGATGATGACCTGTTTCACCCGCTTTATCATCGTACTGGCGATCCTGCGTCAGGCGCTGGGCCTGCAACAGAGTCCACCCAACAAAATCCTTACCGGCATTGCGCTGGCGCTAACGCTGCTGGTGATGCGTCCGGTATGGACAACAATTTATGCCGACGCCGTCGAGCCGTTCCAGAATGACCAGATCACCCTCAAACAGGCGCTGGTCAACGCCGAAGCACCGCTGAAAAAGTACATGCTGGCGCAAACTAACACTAAAGCGATGGCGCAGGTCATGACCATCGCCGGGGTGGAGGGCGATGCCCGCGAGCAGGATCTGACCATCGTCACCCCGGCCTATCTGCTGAGCGAGCTAAAAACGGCCTTCCAGATTGGCTTTATGATCTACATCCCCTTCCTGGTTATCGACCTGATTGTCGCCAGTATTCTGATGGCAATGGGGATGATGATGCTATCGCCGCTCATCGTCTCGCTGCCGTTTAAGCTGATGCTGTTCGTGCTGTGCGACGGCTGGACGCTGATCGTCGGTACGCTCACCTCCAGCGTGCAGGGATTGTAGCGATGATGAACATGGACACGGCGGGCGACATCATGGCCTCCGGTATTCATCTGGTGCTGGTGATCTCCGCCGTCGCGATTATCCCCAGCCTTATCGTCGGCCTGTGCGTCAGTATTTTCCAGGCCACCACGCAGATTAACGAACAGACGCTGAGCTTCCTGCCGCGCCTGGTCGTGACGCTGGGCGTACTGATATTCGCCGGAAAATGGATGCTGACGCAGCTGGTGGATTTCACCGTCCAGATTTTTCATCAGGCGGCGGCACTGGTGGGCTAAGGCGTCATGGAAATCGATATTCAGGCGCTGTGGACGCCGGTCATGGCGCTGGTGCTGCCCTTCTTCCGCATCCTCGCCTTTTTACAGTTTGCGCCAGTGCTCGATAACCGCGTCTTTTCCCGACGCATCAAAATCGGCACCGCGCTGGCGCTGGCTATCATCATTACGCCGATGCTGCCGCATAACGTGGTGCTAAACGAACTGATTTCCCTGCGCAGTATTTTGCTGATTGGTGAACAGCTGCTGTGGGGGTTTGTCTTCGCCACGGCGCTGCAGCTGGTGTTCGTGGCGCTTCAAACGGCCGGGCATATTCTGTCGATGAACATGGGGCTCGGGATGGCGATGATGAACGACCCGGTCAACGGAAGCTCCACTACGGTTATCTCACAGATTATCTATATCTTCTGCGGCCTGCTGTTTTTCATTATGGACGGGCATTTGCTGCTGGTGACCATTCTGTTCAAGGGTTTCAGCTATTGGCCCATCGGGCAGGCCATTAACCAGCCGTCGCTCATGCTGGTCGTTCAGGGTCTGGGCTGGATTATGGCCTCCGCAACGCTGATTGCGCTGCCGACCACCTTCGTGATGCTGATCGTGCAGGGCGGCTTCGGCCTGCTTAACCGGGTATCTCCGACGCTAAACCTGTTCTCGCTCGGGTTCCCTATCAGCATGCTGTTTGGGCTGCTGTGTATTTCAATGCTGGTGACCAACATTCCGGATCACTATCTCAATCTGACCAATGAAATCCTGGCGAAACTCGACGCCATAAGGGTGCAGTGATGGCCTCCGGCGGCGATAAAAGCGAAAAACCCACCCCCGGGAAGCTGCGCAAAGCGCGGGAAAAGGGGGATATTCCCCGTTCAAAAGATCTGACCATGGCCGTCGGGCTGATGGCGTCCTTCTTCACTCTGGCGACGTTCTTGCCCTATTACCGACAGCTGATCGTCGAGTCGTTCGCCGCCGCCGGCACGATGGCGCAGGATCTTGATAACCCGACCATTTTGAACCAGTTCCTGATGCTCAACCTGAGCGTGCTGCTGCGCTTTATCGCTACGTTAACCCCGATTCCCCTGGCCTGCATCGTGGCCAGCCTGGTGCCGGGCGGCTGGATATTTACCCCGACGAAGCTCAAGCCGGACTTTAAAAAGCTCAGCCCGATAAGCGGCATCAAGCGCATGTTTTCCGCCAGCCATTACGCGGAAGTCGGCAAAATGCTGCTCAAATGCGCGACCATCCTCGCCGTGCTTTACACGATGGTACATAGCCAGATGGGCGATCTTCTGCACCTGCAGCGGCTGTACCTGAACCAGGCGATCACGCACGGTTTCTCTATTTTCCATCACGTTGTCAGCTATTTTGTCGCCGTTATCGTTATTTTTGCCCTGCTTGACGTGCCGCTGAGCAAGTTTATGTTCACCAAAAAGATGCGCATGACCAAGCAGGAGGTGAAAGAAGAGTACAAGAACAACGACGGTAATCCGCAGATTAAAGGGCGTATTCGCCAGCTACAGCGCCAGATGGCGATGGGGCAGATCTCGCGAACCGTGCCCACCGCCGACGTCATCCTCACTAACCCAACCCACTACGCGGTGGCGCTGAAATACGACCCGCAGAAGGCGGAAGCGCCGTATATCGTTGCGAAAGGCATCGACGACGTGGCGCTGTGGATCCGTGAAGTGGGTGCCAGCCACAGCATCGAAGTGGTGGAATTCCCGCCGCTGGCGCGCGCGGTGTACTACACCACCCGCGTTAATCAACAAATTCCGGCGCAGCTGTTTCGCGCCATCGCTCACGTGCTGACCTACGTCATGCAGCTCAAATCCTGGCGCGAGGGTCGCGTTGAGCAAAAACCCCGCCTGAACAGGCACATTGATATTCCTCAAGAGGTATTAAAAGCCAATGGCGAACAGTAAGTTGCACAACGTGCTGAGCGTGCTCCGCAAGGGGCAAGTTGCGGTGCCTGTCCTGCTTCTCTGCGTGCTGGCGATGGTTATCCTACCGCTGTCGCCGCTGATGCTGGACATCCTGTTTACATTCAATATCGTGCTGGCGGTCGTCGTGCTGCTGGTGGCGGTAAACATGCAGCGTCCGCTGGATTTTGCCGTTTTCCCGACCCTGCTGCTGATTACCACGCTGATGCGCCTGACGCTGAACGTGGCCTCGACGCGCGTCGTGTTGCTGAACGGTCATCTGGGTGAAGGAGCGGCCGGTAAGGTCATTGAAGCCTTCGGTCAGGTGGTGATCGGCGGCGACTTCGTCGTCGGCTTCGTGGTGTTTATCATCCTGATGATCATTAACTTTGTAGTGGTCACCAAGGGGGCGGAACGTATTTCAGAAGTCTCCGCGCGCTTTACGCTGGACGCGCTGCCGGGCAAACAGATGGCGATCGACGCCGATATGAATGCGGGGCTCATCAATCAGCAACAGGCGCGAGCGCGTCGTCAGGAAGTGGCGAAAGAAGCGGACTTCTACGGCGCGATGGACGGTGCCTCGAAGTTTGTGCGCGGTGACGCCATCGCCGGCATCATGGTGCTGATCATCAACGTGATCGGCGGTATCTGTATCGGTATCTTTAAATACGATCTGGATGCCAGCCATGCGTTTCGCCAGTACGTATTGTTGACGATTGGTGACGGCCTGGTCGCCCAGATTCCGTCGCTGCTGCTGGCCACCGCCGCCGCCATCATCGTTACCCGCGTCAGTGAAGGTAACGACATCAGCGACGAAATTAAAGGCCAGCTGCTGTCCAAACCGAGGGTGCTGTACACCGCCGCATTCGTGATGTTTATCCTCGCGGTCGTGCCGGGTATGCCGCACATTGCCTTCCTGAGCTTTACCGCTCTGCTGCTATTTGCCGCCTGGCGACAAAGCAAGGCGGTGCAACCTGCGCCGCAAGAGACGGACATGGAGGCCATCAACGACGCGCTGGCACCTGACGCCAACCCGCCGATTACCTGGGACAGCATTCCGCTGGTAGAGCCGATAGGCCTGAATCTGGGCTATAAGCTGGTCTCTTTGGTTGATGAATCCAGGGGCAGCCCGCTGTCGCTACGCGTGCGCGGGGTGCGCCAGGTGATCTCTGAGCTATGCGGCGTGCTATTGCCTGAAATTCGCATCCGCGAGAACTTCCGCCTCAAGCCTGCGCAGTACGCCATTCATATTAACGGCATCCGCACGGCGATAGGGGATGTTAACGCCGACAAGCTGATGGCGATCCCCGGTACCGAACTGTACGGTGAAATCGACGGGGTGCTGGACACCGACCCCGCCTACGGGATGGCAATTGTATGGATTGACCCGGAGCAGAAAGCGAAGGCGCTGAACCTTGGCTATCAGGTGGTGGATTGCGCCAGCGTGGTGGCAACCCATATTAATAAAGTCGCCCGCGAACATCTGCCGGAGCTGTTTAACTACGACGACATTACCCATCTTCATGCCCGCCTGGCGCAGCAGGCACCGAAGCTTGCAGAAGATTTAAGCGCCGCGCTCAACTACAGCCAGCTGCTGCGCGTTTACCGTCAGCTGCTGCTGGAGCAGGTGTCGCTCAAGGATATCGTCACCATCGCGTCAACGCTGCTTGAAAGTTCGGCGGTGACAAAAGATCCGATACTGCTCACCTCAGATGTGCGCTACGCGCTGCGTCGCGCTATCGTTCACAGCATCAACGGCGAGCGTCCGCAGCTGGCGGCCTACACCATCGATAGCCAGCTGGAAAACATGCTGCTGAACGCGCTCAACCAGGCGCAGCAGGCAGGAAAAGTGGCGCTGGACAGCTTTCCGGTTGACCCGAATATCCTGACCCAGCTGCAAAATACGATGCCGATGATTTATGAGCAGATGAAAGCGAAAGGCTTGCCGCCGCTGCTGCTGGTCACGCCACAGCTGCGGCCGGTCATCTCGCGCTACGGAAGGCTGTTTGCCAGCGGGCTACACGTGCTTTCCTACAATGAAGTGCCGGATGACGCCGATCTTAACGTGGTGGGCACGCTCGCCTGATTTACTGAGACAGGTAGCGCAATTTCCATTCCGCCAGGGTACGCGGCATTTTAGCCGTATCGTTACCCTGTGTACTGAAGTAGGAAAACGCCAGCTTGCCCTTATCGTCAGGCTCAATCCGCGCCGCCCAGATGTCGTTAGCGGTGTACATAATAATCGCCGTACGCGTATTGGCGGCGCCGCGAACCCACATTGATACGACCGTTGCGCCGATGTTATCAATATCGTCCTGATAGATATAAATATTGGCGGTATCCACAAACTTTTGGTACTCGTCACCCACCAGCGCACGGAAGCGTTCGTCTACCTTCGCATCCCGGAAGATCTCCAGCGACTGCAGGGTCGCTTTCGGTCGCGGATCCTGGTCGGACTTCACATAGCGGCCATCAATAAACGCGCCGCTGGGCATCAACAGACGGCAACCCCAGTCCGCATTGCTGTATGCCTGTATAGCGCCGCTTATCCGCGGAATAAACAGCACCTTACAATGCTTGCTGTCGACCATATTATCGATCAGCACCATACCGTTTAATTTTCGGGCTTCTGCGGTGAATTCATCTTTATTCAATCCCGCCCAGATACGTATATCAGCAATGATTGACCAGTCCGCACTATGGCTGAACTGGATCACACCGCCGCTGACGTTGGCGGCACTGGTATTCCACCAGCGCCCCTCCCAGGAGAAGTCAGACGGCACGTCAGCAATCCTGCTGATGCCGGTGTAGTAAGCGCGCTCAATACAGTCGTCTGAGGCACACTCACTGAGCGACTTCTCCCATGCCTCAAACTCCTGATGCACCTGCCCGGCATCACGATAAACCAGCATCGCCCGGTAGACGTTCGTCATGGTGTCATCCAGCCAGTGCAGATTGGCATTATTACAAATTGTATTCTGCAGCGGCGTTGCGGCGCGCTGGCAATTGACGGCAAAAACGCTGGTGCTGGTTAATGCCGCTGTAATAATAAATAACTTAATCAGACACTTAATCATGTAGGATGTTTTTTAATCAAAAAGGGCGCATATTTTGTCTAAAAGATATTTTCATTGCAATAAAAGGTTATAAATAATTCACATAATAAATAATTAAGGAATCGTTTTTATTGTAGCCAACTCTTATTAATTGTTTATTTAATAAATTCATTATCGAGTATATTGTTATAAAAAGTCTTTCGCGCATTAAAGATTACTTTTTATAAGCCAGAGCTGCGCCAAAAACGTCATGGCCGCACCTTAAAAGAAAGGCAATCTACATTAGAAAACAAGGCATTAGCGCACATCATGGCGAAATGAATTCATTAGTTAAATTTATCCCAAATGACTCACCTTAGAAAATTTCAATCGTGATCGTGCGCACAAATCGCTAACCTCCTCGCGTTCACACCGGAGGATATATGCTGCTTCACATTCTTTATCTCATTGGTATCACCGCAGAAGCCATGACCGGCGCACTGGCCGCCGGGCGTCGCCGGATGGACACCTTCGGCGTGATCATTATTGCCACAGCAACCGCGCTGGGCGGCGGCTCCGTGCGCGATATCCTGCTGGGTCATTACCCGCTCGGCTGGGTGAAACACCCTGAGTATGTGATTATCGTGGCGACGGCGGCCGTATTAACGACCATTGTGGCGCCCGTTATGCCCCACCTGCGCCGCCTGTTCCTGGTGCTTGATGCGCTGGGGCTGATCGTCTTTTCGATCATCGGCGCGCAAATCGCGCTCGATATGGGCGAAGGGCCGGTCATCGCCACCATTGCTGCCGTAGTCACGGGGGTGTTCGGTGGTGTGCTGCGCGATATGTTCTGCAAACGTATTCCCCTGGTTTTCCAGAAAGAACTGTATGCGGGCATCTCCTTTGCTGCAGCGGTGCTCTATATCGCCCTGCAGCATTACGTTTCTAACCAGGATGTGGTGGTCATCTCCACGCTGCTGTTTGGCTTTACGGCCCGCATGCTTGCGCTGCGTCTGAAGCTCGGGCTTCCCGTTTTTCACTACAAGCACAGCGCACACTGATTTCAGAACCCGTTGATGTGCTGCTGAGCAAGCCACCTGACCAGCACATCAATTTCTGGCGCGTGTATCCAGTTAACAATTTGCCTGGCCTTCTCCTCTCCCGTTCCCGGCAAGGTCTGCCAGTCCCTTGCGTTACGCCCGCTCATCTCCTGCCACGATAGGTCACCCATCGCCTTCAGCGAAGCCTGCGTCAGCGGAACGCCGAGCGCTATGAGCCAGCGGATAAACGGCTGCTCACGCACCAGATTAAATCGATGCCAGAGCGCCAGCCCGCGCGCTGAAGAAAATCCGGGTGTCGCCTGCAGCTGAGACTGGGTTAATAACAGCCATGAGAAGAGATGTTCAAAGCGATGCGCCTGCCAGAGGGTTCGCCATCCTGACTCGCCTAATCCTTCAATATTAAATACCTGCTTTGAGCTGAGCCACGTCAGCCTGGCAAAGAACTGCTCCATGCAATCCGGCGAAGCATAAAAACAGCTAAGAGCATGATAACGCGAGGCCGGAGACACGGCTTTATGCCTGTCCATCCCCCGCCAGACCACCCTATCAAACCGGGGAATACCCTGCCCGGCCAGGCTGACCTGTATCTGATCGCCCGGGGCAATATCCAGCCTCTGCCAGCGCCCCACCGAGCCCAGACTCACCCGCTGCACCTGTTTATCATCCAGCTGTACAGGTTCCAGCGCCGCAACAACGGAAATTTTGCCGGTTCGCCCCACGGTAAAATGAATATCGCTTACCTCAGTGACCCGTGCCGCAGGAGGATATTTCCACGCGACGACCCAGTTGCCTTCTCCGGGCAACCAATTTTCACCAGGGGGTGCGTCTGCAGACCTAACCACAATGCCATCCGTGGCAAAGGGTAATGCGGTGTTTTGCCATGCCGAACGCTGTTTTTCGACGGCATCAACGGTTTCAACCGGCAGGGTATAGCGTGCCGTCAGAGAAAATCCGGCCCTGGAAAGCTCAGACAACCTGTTTTGCATGTCTTTTGGCCCGTCCGGCCAGGCCCAGATAAATATCCCTGTCTGGTTCAGAAGCGTGTTGTCCTTTTGTCGCATCATCGCTCCCGCCACTTTTGCGCGCGCATTCATGCCGCCCATCTGCTGCTGAATGTGATTGTCACGCAACCAAAAAAGCTCTCCCTGCAAGACGCTGTTTGCCAGCACGCCGGACACCTCTTGAGGCACTGAAGGAATTAAGCGTACTTGCGCAGTCCAGTCCTCGCCTTTTAGCCCATTTCCACGGCTAATGGCCTGGGTTAGCTTTCCGTCGCGATAAACCAGAGTTACCGCTACGCCGTCGACTTTTGGCTGCATCCAGAGATTGTCCCGGCCGCGCATCCACTGATAAAGTGCTTCTTTGCTGGCAGCTTTATGAACTCCCGTATGGGCGACAGGATGTTTTACGTTGCCCGTCAGCGCAGGAAGGGTATTCTCAGGAAGATCGGTACCAAAGCAGCGCTGCCACTGCGTTAGCCGCCCGTTAAGCTGGTCATAGATCTCGTCATTGACCTCACTCACGCCCTGCTTCCAGTAAGCCTCATCCCAGCGTTTGATTTGCGCGCTTAACGACGCGATTTCTTTCTCTGCTTTGGCCTGCGACCACACCGGACACACCGCCGCGCCATAGCCACACCACAACAGCATTAACCCGCTTATCCATCGCCACATCGCTACCCCTCCTTTGTGTTGCAGGAGATATACCGCGATGTCTAAAACAACGCTAACGACAACGTTTCACCGCGCGAGGTGCCATCCGGTATTTCTTTTTTGTTGCTGTAAACCACAGATAAAACCTGAAAACGGTACGCAAAATTCAATAATCCAGGGGAAAAAGTGTGACAAAGGCTACGTCACACGGCGGTGACGTGTATAATAAGCCCGTATGTAGGACTTCTTCGCTAACACATACAAAAGACTCTCATGGCTCAAGGCACGCTTTATATTGTTTCTGCCCCTAGTGGCGCGGGTAAATCCAGCCTTATTCAGGCACTGTTAAAAACCCAACCGTTGTACGACACACAGGTTTCTGTTTCTCACACCACGCGAGCGCCGCGTCCAGGTGAAGTGCACGGTGAACACTATTTCTTTGTGGATCACGACGAGTTCAGAGCGATGATCGGCAGAGACGCGTTTCTTGAACATGCTGAAGTGTTCGGTAACTACTACGGCACCTCGCGTGAAACCATTGAGCAGGTTCTGGCAACCGGCGTAAACGTGTTCCTGGATATCGACTGGCAGGGCGCGCAGCAAATTCGCAAGAAAATGCCTGACTCGCGCAGTATCTTTATTTTACCGCCATCGAAAGATGAGCTCGATCGCCGCCTGCGTGGCCGCGGTCAGGACAGCGAAGAAGTCATCGCAAAGCGTATGGAACAGGCTGTTGCAGAAATGAGCCATTACGCGGAATATGATTACCTTATTGTGAATGATGATTTTGATGCCGCGCTGAGCGATCTCAAAACCATTCTTCGCGCAGAACGTCTGCGTATGAGCCGCCAGAAGCAGCGACATGACGCATTAATCACCAAACTGTTGGCAGACTGAACCCACTTTCAGTATCATGCCCAGTCATTTCTTCACCTGTGGAGCATTTTAAGTATGGCACGCGTAACTGTTCAGGACGCTGTAGAGAAAATTGGTAACCGTTTTGACCTGGTGCTGGTCGCCGCGCGTCGCGCTCGTCAGATGCAGGTAGGCGGTAAAGATCCGCTGGTACCGGAAGAAAACGATAAAACCACCGTTATTGCACTTCGCGAAATCGAAGAAGGTCTGATCAACAACCAGATCCTCGACGTGCGTGAGCGCCAGGAGCAGCAAGAGCAGGAAGCCGCAGAACTGCAGGCCGTAACCGCTATTGCTGAAGGTCGTCGTTAATTAAACCTGCGGGTCGCCCTTGTATCTGTTTGAAAGCCTGAATCAACTGATTCAAACCTACCTGCCTGAAGACCAGATTAAGCGTCTTCAGCAGGCGTATCTCGTTGCACGTGACGCTCACGAGGGCCAGACACGTTCAAGCGGTGAACCCTATATCACGCACCCGGTAGCGGTGGCCTGTATTCTGGCCGAGATGAAACTCGACCACGAAACGCTAATGGCCGCTCTGCTGCACGACGTGATTGAAGATACCCCAGCCACTTACCAGGACATGGAACAGCTGTTTGGCAAAAGCGTTGCCGAACTGGTGGAAGGGGTCTCTAAGCTTGATAAGCTGAATTTCCGCGACAAGAAAGAGGCGCAAGCCGAAAACTTCCGCAAGATGATTATGGCGATGGTGCAGGATATCCGCGTCATTCTCATCAAACTCGCTGACCGTACCCACAACATGCGCACGCTGGGCTCACTTCGCCCGGACAAACGTCGCCGCATTGCCCGTGAAACCCTCGAAATCTACAGCCCGCTGGCGCACCGTTTAGGTATTCATCACATTAAAACCGAGCTGGAAGAGCTGGGTTTTGAAGCGCTGTACCCGAACCGCTATCGCGTGATTAAAGAGGTGGTGAAAGCCGCACGCGGTAACCGTAAAGAGATGATTCAGAAGATCCTCTCTGAGATTGAAGGGCGCTTACAGGAAGCGGGGATCCCGTGCCGCGTCAGCGGTCGCGAAAAACACCTGTACTCCATTTACTGCAAAATGGTGCTCAAAGAGCAGCGTTTTCACTCGATCATGGATATCTACGCGTTCCGCGTGATCGTCCACGACGCCGACACGTGCTATCGCGTGCTGGGGCAGATGCACAGCCTGTATAAACCGCGTCCGGGTCGCATGAAAGATTACATCGCCATTCCAAAAGCGAACGGCTATCAATCTTTGCACACCTCGATGATTGGGCCACACGGCGTGCCGGTTGAAGTACAAATTCGCACCGAAGACATGGACCAGATGGCGGAGATGGGTGTTGCCGCGCACTGGGCCTATAAAGAGCACGGTGGCGAAAGCAGCACGACCGCACAAATCCGCGCCCAGCGCTGGATGCAGAGCCTGCTGGAGCTTCAGCAGAGTGCGGGCAGCTCGTTTGAATTTATCGAGAGCGTGAAATCCGATCTCTTCCCGGATGAGATTTACGTTTTCACCCCAGAAGGTCGTATTGTCGAACTGCCTGCGGGCGCGACGCCGGTCGACTTCGCTTACGCCGTGCATACCGATATCGGGCATGCCTGCGTGGGCGCTCGCGTCGACAGACAACCTTATCCGCTGTCTCAGCCGCTCTCCAGCGGCCAGACGGTGGAAATCATTACCGCGCCGGGCGCACGTCCGAACGCGGCCTGGCTGAACTTTGTCGTGAGCTCCAAAGCGCGCGCTAAAATTCGCCAGCTGCTGAAAAACCTCAAGCGTGATGATTCCGTCAGCCTGGGGCGTCGTCTGCTCAACCACGCGTTGGGTGGCAGCCGCAAGCTGGCCGAAATCCCGCAGGAAAACATCCAGCGTGAGCTGGAGCGCATGAAGCTCGCCTCGCTTGACGACCTGCTGGCTGAGATTGGCCTCGGCAACGCCATGAGCGTGGTGGTGGCGAAGAACCTGCAGCAAGGCGACACAACAGCGGTGCCTGCCACGACGCAAAGCCACGGACATCTGCCGATTAAAGGCGCGGACGGCGTGCTTATCACGTTCGCAAAATGTTGCCGCCCAATTCCTGGCGACCCGATTATTGCGCACGTCAGCCCGGGTAAAGGGCTGGTTATCCACCACGAGTCCTGTCGAAACATTCGCGGCTACCAGAAAGAAGCCGAGAAGTTTATGGCGGTCGAGTGGGATAAAGAGACCGCACAGGAATTTATCACCGAAATTAAGGTGGATATGTTCAACCACCAGGGTGCCCTGGCGAATCTGACGGCAGCAATCAACACGGCCTCTTCCAATATTCAAAGCCTGAATACGGAAGAAAAAGATGGCCGCGTGTACAGCGCCTTTATTCGTCTGACCGCCCGCGACCGCGTGCATCTGGCGAATATTATGCGCAAGATCCGCGTCATGCCGGACGTGATTAAAGTCACCCGTAACCGAAACTAGTGGTATGAATTCAAAACGTTACGCGCGTATATGCGACATGCTCGCCAGGCGTCAGCCTGACCTGACGGTCTGCATGGAGCAGGTGCATAAACCTCATAACGTCTCTGCTATCGTCCGTACCGCAGATGCCGTCGGTGTGCATGAAGTGCACGCCGTCTGGCCGGACGGCCGTATGCGCAATACGGTCTCGGCGGCGGCAGGCAGCAACAGCTGGGTGTCTGTCAAAAATCATCACACCATTGGTGAAGCCGTCTCGCACCTGAAAGGGCGCGGGATGCAGATCCTTGCAACTAACCTGTCCGCTAAAGCCGTAGATTTCCGCGAGATCGACTACACCCGCCCGACCTGCATTCTGATGGGCCAGGAGAAAACGGGGATCACCCAGGAAGCGCTGGATCTGGCGGATCGGGACATCATCATTCCGATGACCGGCATGGTTCAGTCTCTGAATGTCTCTGTGGCCTCCGCGCTCATTCTGTATGAAGCGCAGCGCCAGCGTCAGAACGCCGGGATGTACGAGCGCAGCAACAGCATGCTACCGGAAGAGGAACAGCAACGCCTGCTGTTTGAAGGTGGTTATCCGGTGCTGGCTCGCGTTGCGAAGCAGAAAAAATTGCCTTACCCCCACGTCAACGCGCAGGGCGAAATTGAAGCCGATGCCGAGTGGTGGGCCACCATGCAGTACGCCGGGTAAGCGATGAAAGGCCGCCTGCTGGATGCCATCCCGCTCAATAGCCTGACGGGCGTGGGCGCGGCGCAAAGCAATAAGCTGGCAAAAATTGGCCTGCACACCGTGCAGGATCTCCTGCTTCACCTCCCCCTGCGTTACGAAGACCGTACTCAGCTCTATAAGATTGGCGATCTCCTTCCCGCCATTTACGCCACCGTTGAAGGCGAAGTCCTGAGCTGCAATATCACCTTCGGCGGACGCCGGATGATGACCTGCCAGATAAGCGACGGCACCGGCATTCTCACCATGCGTTTTTTCAACTTCAACGCGGCGATGAAAAACAGCCTGGCGACGGGCCGCAGGGTGCTGGCCTATGGCGAGGCCAAACGCGGGAAGTACGGCGCAGAGATGATCCACCCGGAGTACCGGGTACAGGGCGATCTCAGCACGCCGGAGCTGCAGGAGACGCTCACTCCGGTTTACCCGACGACGGAAGGCATCAAGCAGGCGACGCTGCGTAAACTCACCGATCAGGCGCTGGAGCTGCTGGATACCTGCGCCATTACCGAGCTGCTGCCGCCCGAGCTGGCGCAGGGGATGATGAGCCTGCCCGAGGCGCTGCGTACCCTGCACCGCCCGCCGCCAACGCTGCAGCTCAGCGATTTAGAAAGCGGCAAACACCCTGCCCAACAGCGTCTTATCCTTGAGGAATTGCTGGCACATAACCTGAGCATGCTGGCGCTTCGCGCGGGCGCGCAGCGTTTCCATGCCCAGCCCTTAAGCCCGCGCGATGAGCTCAAAGATAAGCTGCTGGCCTCGCTGCCGTTTAAACCCACCGGCGCACAGGCGCGCGTCACCGCCGAGATTGAACGCGATATGGCGCTCGACGTGCCGATGATGCGCCTGGTACAGGGCGACGTGGGCTCCGGTAAAACGCTGGTGGCCGCCCTGGCCGCCCTGCGTGCGATCGCCCACGGCAAACAGGTGGCGCTGATGGCGCCGACCGAGCTGCTGGCCGAACAGCACGCCAACAACTTCCGCGCCTGGTTTGCGCCGCTGGGCATTGAAGTGGGCTGGCTTGCCGGCAAGCAAAAAGGCAAAGCGCGCCTGGCGCAGCAGGACGCCATTGCCAGCGGACAGGTGCAGATGATTGTCGGCACGCATGCCATCTTCCAGGAGCAGGTGCAGTTTAACGGCCTTGCGCTGGTGATTATCGATGAGCAGCACCGCTTTGGCGTGCACCAGCGTCTGGCGCTGTGGGAAAAAGGATTGCAACAGGGTTTCCACCCGCATCAGCTGATCATGACCGCCACGCCCATTCCGCGCACCCTGGCGATGACGGCCTACGCCGATCTGGACACCTCCACCATCGACGAGCTGCCGCCGGGGCGTACGCCGGTCACAACGGTTGCCATTCCCGACACGCGTCGCAGCGATATCATCGACCGCGTGCGCAACGCCTGCACGCATGAAGGACGTCAGGCCTACTGGGTATGTACGCTGATTGAAGAGTCCGAGCTGCTGGAAGCGCAGGCTGCAGAAGCCACGTGGGAAGAGCTCAAGCTGGCGCTGCCGGAATTGAACGTGGGCCTGGTTCACGGACGCATGAAGCCCGCCGAAAAACAGGCGGTAATGCAGTCGTTTAAACAGGGTGATTTGCATCTGCTGATCGCCACCACGGTGATCGAGGTCGGCGTGGACGTCCCGAATTCCAGCCTGATGATCATCGAAAACCCGGAGCGTCTGGGCCTTGCCCAGCTCCACCAGCTTCGCGGGCGCGTTGGCCGCGGCGCGGTGGCGTCCCACTGCGTACTGCTCTACAAAGCCCCGCTGTCGAAAACCGCCCAGATGCGGCTGCAGGTGCTACGCGACAGCAACGACGGTTTTGTCATTGCGCAAAAAGACCTGGAGATCCGCGGCCCGGGCGAACTGCTGGGCACGCGCCAGACGGGGAATGCGGAATTCAAAGTCGCGGACCTATTGCGCGATCAGGCCATGATCCCCGAGGTTCAGCGCCTCGCCCGCCATATTCACGAACGCTACCCCGAACAGGCGGCAGCGCTAATTGAGCGCTGGATGCCGGAAACCGAACGCTACTCCAACGCCTGATTTCAGGCGAACATCGGCAGATTTTCTTGTCTTTTTTTGCTGGCAATCGTTTGCTTTTACCAGGTGGTCAGATAAAATGCCCGCTTTTCCACCGTGGGATTGCCGCTGATGTCCGTTAACACCATAGAGTCGCCCGATGCGCAACCGGTTGCGCAGAAGCAAAATAGCGAACTGATTTACCGCCTTGAAGACCGCCCGCCGCTGCCGCAGACGCTTTTCGCCGCCTGCCAGCATCTTCTGGCTATGTTTGTTGCGGTGATCACCCCGGCGCTGCTGATCTGTCAGGCGCTCGGCTTACCGGCGCAGGACACGCAGCACATCATCAGTATGTCTCTTTTCGCCTCCGGCGTGGCCTCGATTATTCAAATTAAAGCGTGGGGTCCGGTGGGGTCGGGATTATTGTCGATTCAGGGCACCAGCTTTAACTTCGTGGCGCCGCTGATCATGGGCGGTACGGCCCTGAAAACCGGTGGGGCGGATGTTCCAACCATGATGGCGGCGCTTTTCGGCACGCTGATGCTGGCCAGCTGCACGGAGATGGTGATCTCCCGCGTTCTGCACCTGGCGCGTCGCGTCATTACCCCGCTGGTTTCCGGCGTGGTCGTCATGATTATCGGACTGTCGCTGATTCAGGTGGGCCTGACGTCCATCGGCGGCGGTTATGCGGCAATGAGCGACCACACCTTCGGCGCACCGAAAAACCTGCTGCTGGCAGGCGTGGTGCTGGCCATCATTATTCTGCTTAACCGTCAGCGTAACCCTTACCTGCGCGTCGCCTCGCTGGTGATTGCCATGGCGGCAGGCTATCTGCTGGCGTGGGCGCTGGGCATGCTGCCGGAGAACACCGCGCCGGCCAACAGCGCGCTGATCACCGTCCCAACGCCGCTCTATTACGGTCTGGGCATTGACTGGGGCCTGCTCCTGCCGCTGATGCTGGTCTTTATGATCACCTCTCTGGAGACCATCGGCGATATCACCGCTACCTCCGACGTCTCCGAGCAGCCGGTATCCGGCCCGCTGTATATGAAGCGTCTGAAAGGCGGCGTGCTGGCGAACGGCCTGAACTCGTTTGTCTCTGCGGTATTCAACACCTTCCCGAACTCCTGCTTCGGCCAGAACAACGGCGTGATCCAGCTGACCGGCGTGGCCAGCCGCTACGTGGGTTTCGTGGTAGCGCTGATGCTGATCGTTCTCGGCCTGTTCCCGGCGGTGAGCGGCTTTGTGCAGCACATTCCTGAGCCAGTGCTGGGCGGCGCAACGCTGGTCATGTTCGGGACTATCGCGGCTTCCGGCGTGCGCATCGTCTCCCGCGAGCCGCTGAACCGCCGCGCAATCATGATTATCGCGCTGTCGCTGGCCGTCGGTCTGGGGGTTTCTCAGCAGCCGCTGATCCTGCAGTTTGCCCCGGACTGGGTGAAAAACCTGCTCTCTTCCGGCATTGCCGCGGGCGGTATCACCGCTATCGTTCTGAACCTCGTTTTCCCGCCTGAGAAAAACTGATTTCTCTCACGGCAGGCAGTCAATGCCTGCCGTGACATCTAATTACACCATTCCCGCCTTGAGGATTGCGCATAAATCGTGCATAACTCCTCTATGTGCGTTTTGCGGGATGGAAGACCATGAAATTTATTGGAAAGCTACTCGTCTATCTTCTTGTCGCCCTGCTCATTGTGATGCTGGCGCTCTATATTCTGCTCCAGACCCGCTGGGGTGCGGCTCAGGTCAGCAGCTGGGTGACGGTAAATACCGACTACGAACTCAGTTTCGACAAAATGAACCACCGCTTTTCGTCGCCTTCCCACATCATTCTGGAAAACGTCACCTTCGGTCGGGACGGTAAACCCGCCACGCTGGTTGCCAAAAAAGTTGATATTGGCCTGAGCAGCCGTCAGCTCACCGATCCGCTGCATATGGACACCATTACGCTGTTCGACGGCACGCTGAATCTCTCCCCGCAAACCGCGCCGCTGCCCTTCCAGGCGGATCGCCTGCAGCTGAGCAATATGGCGTTCAACAGCCCCAATACCGAGTGGGATCTGAGCGCGCAAAAGGTGACGGGCGGGGTCAGCCCGTGGCAGCCGGAAGCGGGCAACGTGCTGGGTAAAAATGCGCAGATTCAGATGAGCGCTGGCTCGCTGACCCTGAACGGCGTACCGGCCACCAACGTGCTGATCGAGGGCCAGCTTAACGGTAAGGAAGTGGTGCTGAACACCATTGGTGCCGATATGGCCCGCGGCTCGCTTACCGGCTCCGCCCTGCGCAACGCCGACGGAAGCTGGATTATCGATACCCTGCGTCTGAATGAGATCCGCCTGCAGAGTGATAAAACGCTGATGGCGTTCTTCGCGCCGCTGACGACGATCCCTTCTCTGCAGATTGGTCGTCTGGACGTTACCGACGCCCGGCTGCAGGGCCCGGACTGGGCGGTAACCGACCTTGATTTGAGCCTGCGCAACCTGACGCTGAGCAAAGGCGACTGGCAGAGCCAGGAGGGTCGCCTGTCCATGAACGCCAGCGAGTTCATCTACGGCTCACTGCATCTGTTCGACCCGATCCTGAACGCGGAATTCTCTCCGCAGGGCATAGCGCTGCGCCAGTTCACCTCCCGCTGGGAAGGCGGCATGGTGCGTACCTCCGGTAACTGGCTGCGCGACGGCAAAGCGCTGGTGCTGGACGATGTTGCCATCGCCGGGCTGGAGTATACCCTGCCCGAAAACTGGAAAACGCTGTGGATGGAGCCTCTGCCGGAATGGCTGAACAGCGTCACGCTGCAAAAATTCGGCCTGAGCCGCAACCTGGTGATCGACATCGATCCTGCCTTCCCGTGGCAGATCACCTCCCTGGACGGCTATGGCGCAAATTTACAGCTGGTGAAAGATCGCCAGTGGGGCGTGTGGGGCGGCAGCGCAACCCTGAACGGCGCGGCGGCAACCTTTAACCGCGTGGACGTGCGTCGTCCGTCGCTGGCGCTGAACGCCAACGCCGCCACGGTGAATATTACCGACCTGAGCGCGTTCACCGAGAAAGGAATACTTGAAGCAACTGCAACGGTTTCACAGCTTCCGCAGCGTCAGGCGACCGTGAGCCTGAACGGGCGCGGCGTGCCGCTCAGCGTGCTGCAACAATGGGGCTGGCCTGCGCTGCCGATTGCGGGCGATGGCAATATTCAGCTCACCGCCAGCGGCAGCGTGCAGGCCAATGCGCCCCTGAAGCCAACGGTGAACGGCAAGCTAAGTGCGGTGAATATGGATAAACAGCAGGTGCAGCAGACAATGACGGGTGGCGTAGTTTCAACACCACCCTCACCCCAGCCCTCTCCCTGAAAGGGAGAGGGTGCAAACCATTCCCTCGCCCCTTTGGTGAGAGGGTTAGCGTGAGGGAAATTAAAGGTGAACCACCACCTCATCCCCCTCCGCTTTCACCACCATGCCCCACTCGCTTCCCGCGTGTGAACCGCCTTTCACGCCGCTCACCTTCGGCACGTTGCGCAAGCAGACCGACCAGTTCCGCGCGTCACCCGCGCCGGTAAAGGTCACGGTGTCGCCCTGACGTGATGCCTTCAACGTAAACACTACCGCACCGTCCGCCGCAGGCACCTCGCTCACCGCCGTTGCGCCGTCGTCCAGGTTAAACAGCTGGAAGGCCGTCCCCTCGTTCCACGCGTAGTCCGGCTTCTGATTATTGTTACCCAGCGCCAGCAGCGTGTTATCGCGCACGTAAACCGGCAGGCTCATGAAATCGTGCTGCTGTTTATGCCAGCGGCTGCCCTGAATTTCGTCGTTGTGCCACAGGTGCGTCCAGCAGCCTTCCGGCAGGTAGAACTGCACGTCCCCCGCCTCGGAGAACACCGGCGCAACCATCACCGCATCCCCCAGCATGTACTGGCGGTCGAGGTAATCACACGCCGGATCGTCCGGGAACTCCAGCATCATCGCCCGCAGCATCGGCGTGCCGAACTCGCGGGCCAGCGCTGCCTGACGATACAGATACGGCATCAGCTGACATTTCAGCTGCGTAAAGTGGCGAACCACGTCGCAGGACTCGTCATCGTACGCCCACGGCACGCGGTAGGATTTGCTACCATGCAGGCGGCTGTGGCTGGAGAACAGCCCGAACGCACACCAGCGCTTGTAGACGTGCGCCGGGGCGGTGTTTTCGAACCCGCCGATATCGTGGCTCCAGAACCCGAAGCCGGACAGGCCTATCGACAGCCCCCCGCGCAGGCTTTCGGCCATCGATTCGTAGTTGGCGTAGCAGTCGCCGCCCCAGTGTACCGGGAACTGCTGCGCCCCGACGGAGGCAGAACGGGCAAACAGCACCGCCTCTTCCTCGTCCACCGTCTCTTTCAGCACGTTCCACACCAGCTCGTTATAGATGAAGGCGTAGTGGTTGTGCATTTTCTGCGGATCGGACCCGTCAAACCACTGCACGTCCGTCGGAATACGCTCGCCGAAGTCGGTCTTGAAGCAGTCGACGCCGATCTCCACCAGGCCCTTCAGCTTGTCGGCATACCACCGGCACGCCTCCGGGTTAGTGAAGTCATATATCGCCAGCCCCGGCTGCCATTTGTCCCACTGCCACACGCTGCCGTCCGGGCGCTTAAGCAGGTAGCCCTTCTCTTTCAGCTCCTGGAATACCGGTGACTTCTGGCCGATGTACGGGTTGATCCACACGCAGACCTTCAGCCCTTTCTCCTTCAGGCGGCGGATCATCCCTTCCGGGTCCGGGAAGGTCACCGGGTCCCACTCGAAGTCGCACCACTGAAAGGCCTTCATCCAGAAGCAGTCGAAGTGGAAGACGTGCAGCGGCAGGTCGCGCTCGGCCATGCCGTCGATAAAGCTGTTTACCGTTGCTTCGTCGTAGTTGGTGGTGAACGAGGTGGTCAGCCACAGGCCGAACGACCACGCCGGCGGCAGCGCCGGACGCCCGGTGAAGCGGGTATAGCGGTTCAGCACCTCTTTCGGCGTCGGGCCGTCGATCACGAAGTACTCGAGATATTCCCCTTCCACGCTGAACTGCACTTTGGAGACCTTCTCGGAGCCGACTTCAAACGAGACGTTTTCCGGATGATTGACCAGCACGCCGTAGCCGCGGTTGGTCAAGTAGAACGGGATATTTTTGTAGGACTGTTCGGTGCTGGTACCGCCGTCGCAGTTCCAGGTATCGACCCGCTGACCGTTGCGCACCAGGGCGGTAAAGCGCTCGCCGAGACCGTAGACCGTTTCCCCCACGCCCAGATCCAGCCGTTCAAACACGTAATTGCGGTCGGTAGTGACGTCCTGCACGTAGCCGTTGTTTTTCAGCTGGCTGCCGGTGATGCGCTGCCCGTCGCGCAGGAAATCCAGCGCCCAGAACTCGCCTTTGGTGACGCGCACGCTGACGTTACCGCTTTTCAGCTCGGCAAACTCCACGTTGTTTTCAATCTCGACCTTCGCCTCTTTCAGCACGTTGAGCGGATAGTGCGGGCCGTTATTCAACGCGCCCTGGAAGTGCTCGATGCGCACCCCGACAATCCCTTCCTGCGGTGCGAAAAGCCGGACGGTGAACATCAAGGTATCGAGCTGCCAGGCGCGTTCCCGCACGTCGCGCGGCGCCACGTAGACCACCAGGTCATTGCCCTGCTGCTCCACCTCGAACACCTGCACCGGATACGTCACGTTCAGCCCCGGTTGAATAAGCCAGTTTCCATCACTGATTTTCATACTCTCGTCCTCTTAGTTCTGTAATTCTTTGCTGACCGGCAGGTTTTCAAACTCCTGCTGATTGCGGCGCGCGCTCTGCGCCAGCTCGCTCAGGATTTTGGTCAGGAAAGGGGTTTTCAGCGTGTAGTAGCGTTTGGCGATGATGGCGCTCAGCACGTAGCAGACCGCCGGGGCCAGGGTAAACAGGCCGATAATGATGCTGATGGTCGCGCTGTTCTGGGTCTTGGCTGCCGCGTCGTAACCGCCGCCGGCCAGCATCCAGCCGATCATCGCTCCGCCCAGCGCCAGGCCGAGCTTCAGCACGAACAGCGTCCCCGCAAAGCTGATGCCGGTTAGACGCTTGCCGTTGGTCCATTCGCCGTAGTCGACGGTATCGGACATCATCACCCACTGAATCGGGGTCACCAACTGGTGCAGCACGCCGATGACGAAGATAAAGGCGAACATCAGTACGGTGGCGTGCATCGGCACGAAGAACATCGCCACGCTGACCACCGCCAGCGCGGCGTTGGTCCACCAGAAGATGCTGACCTTGCATTTCCAGTCGGTGAGCGGTTTCGCCAGCGCGGAGCCAATCAGGTTGCCGACGCAGTAGGTGGTGAGGAACGCGACGAACACCTCCGGCGAACCCATGATCCAGGTGCAGTAATACATCATCGCGCCGCCGCGCACGCAGACGGCGAGGATGTTGAGGATGGTGAGCACGCCAACGATGCGCCACTGGTCGTTGTGCCAGATGTCGCGCAGGTCTTCCCGCATGGAGGTGGTGCTCGGCGGCACCTGGATGCGCTCTTTGGTGGTGAAGAAGCAGAACGCCAGCATCAGGAACGCGACCACCGACAGCACGGCGATCCCGCCCTGGAAGCCGAACGCCTTATCGTCGCCGCCAATCAGGTTCACCAGCGGCATCATCAGCACCGTGGAGAGCATGCCGCCCGCCGTCGCCAGCACAAAGCGCCAGGACTGAAGGGAGATACGCTGCGTCGGGTCGTTGGTGATCACGCCGCCGAGCGCGCAGTAGGGGATATTGACCACGGTATAGAGCAGGGTCAGCAGGGTGTAGGTAACGGCGGCGTAAACCATTTTACCGTTGAGGCTGAGGTCCGGCGTGGTGTAGGCCAGCACGCAGACGATCCCGAACGGGATGGCACCAAACAAAATCCACGGACGGAACTTGCCCCAGCGGCTGCGGGTGCGGTCGGCAATCAGCCCCATGCACGGGTCGGAGATCGCATCCAGCGCGCGCGCCAGCAGGAACATGGTACCGACAAACCCGGCGGGAATGCCGAAAATATCGGTGTAAAAAAACATCATGTAAAGCATGACGTTATCGAAAATGATGTGGCTGGCGGCGTCTCCCATGCCGTAGCCAATCTTCTCTTTTACTGACAATACTTCGCTCATCTTTTTTTATCCTTCACGCTGTAGGGTGCGCTGAGACCGGTTACAGAGTTTTAAACCATTGTTTCAGGAGCGGGTATTGCGTTTTCTGGTTAGCAGATTACGTTTCTTGTTTTTTGTGATCGCGGTAAATGTTGATAGCACGAAGGGCTAACATGAGGATTTTCTTAGGAATTAACTGAAACAGGGGTGTACAGGTCAAAAGAGAGGTGAAAAAAGTGTGTCGGGGTATGTGGTAAATGCCTGAAAGTAGCTATAATGCGCCCCGCCTCCATGTAGCAATGCAGGCGCGGAAGATCGTCATCTCCGGTGAGGTGGCTGGACTTCAAATCCAGTTGGGGACGCCAGCGTTCCCGGGCAGGTTCGACTCCTGTGATCTTCCGCCAAAATTCATATAAATTAATTTTTTCAACTATCCATTCTTAAAGCATATAATATTTTTATAACTATCACTCAGTAAGTGTAATAGGAATATATTATTTGGCATGGAATCAAAAGATATGATTATGACAGCAGCAGTTATTGTAGGCCATGTCCTTGCTGTTCAAATACAAAAACATTAGAGCAATTCAGAGAAAGAAAACAAAGCCGCTTATCGATTTTCAGAACTCTAATGTCTACCAGAGCTCAAAGATTGCATAGAGAACATGTGCAAGCATTAAATATGATCGATTTAGTGTTTTATGGAAGAAAACTCTCAATAATAAGAATCAGATATCAAACCAAGAAAGAACAAACTGTTACTCATGCCTGGAAAAGTTATAAATAGCCATCTAAATAAAACTAACGACTACCCAGGCATTAATATTTGGATATCCAAATCCAATGATCTTTTTACTGACTTGCTCTACGCTCTTTCTCAAGCAATTAATTACGATTTTGATAAAGTACAATTACAAAGAGACCGCTATAGGCAATTGCTCATGGCGATTTAGAAACAACACAAGCAAATATCTTAAAAGGGCTAGAGAAAGTTTTCTCTGGCGATATAGCCTTACCTATGTTCATAGCTAATGCCCCCATGAATAAATCAAATCAGAACGATGAGGTCATGCCTGATACTATAACTGATTTCAATACAGAAACACGCTGACATGTTCATGCTTTCGGTGAGATACCCTTAGCTCGTAACGCCTCCCTCGCCAGTTCCTTCAACCAGCTGGCGAGACTCACCCCTTCCTCAGCCGCCACTGCATCCAACTGCTCCTTCAATGCCGGATCAATTCGCATCTTAAACTGCGGAGACTGCCCACCGCCTTTTGGTTTTTTTTCGCGCGATATGATTGACATGAGGCCACCTATCTATCTACTCTGATACATATAGGAGGCCACCTAACCCCCCTGTATTTGCAACGCTCCGATGTGCGGGAACACAACCGGAGCGTCTAACCTCACCAACTATCAAGGAGTTGATTATGGCTGATTCGCATTCTACCCCAGACACCGACCAATCCGGAACCGAGCGTTCGTTAATTGTGGGATATCGCCCGAATGTTTTCGACAAGTCCACGCCGAAAATCATCCTTTCCGGCAAGTGGCTGCGCGCAGCGGGTTTTGATACCGGACAGCAGGTCACGGTAAAGATCATGAAAGGGTGTATCGTTCTGGTGGCGTATAACGAGCAGGAACAAAGGATTCTGGACGATTACAAACGCACTAAAGCAAAGTTATGCTAGATCGAGAGCACGCTGGCGAGCCTGCAATTATCATAACCGTTCCCGTTGTTATCAAGTTGGCTGCTGCATGCAGCCAACATAAAAAACAATATGTAATGCCAGATTTCTTCCATAACATCCAAAAAGCAATCGAACCCAACATGTAATGCTAACTTACAAGTTCAATATTTGATGACATTCATCATTTCAATACCTGATGCTATGTTAACTTACGATGGCAAAGAGATCATAATTCAACGTTATAATTTCAAAAAATCTATCCAAGAAACTAATACATTGCAAAGAGCAATGTTAAGTCCCACTCCAATATTTTATTTGCTTTTCTATTTTGAAATGAAAGTCACAATTTAAATCCATAATGAAGAGTAGTTTCCTTCAGTCTATAAAAGGAGATTGAGATGGCTATACCTGTTTACTTATGGCTCGAGGATGATTCAGGCCGGAGGATTAATGGATCTGTCGATATTAAAGATCGCGAGGGTTCAATAGAAGTGATTGAATTTATGCATTCTATAGAACAGCCTATAGATAAATTCTCCGGAAAAATCACTGCAAAACGTATTTATAGTACCTATGCATTCATGAAAGAGATTGATTCATCATCCTCTTATCTATACAAAGCCTTGTGCACTGGGCAAACACTAAAAAAGGCAGAATTCATATTTTACAGGATAAACTATAACGGTCTTGAAGAGGCTTACTTTAAGACAACTTTAGAAAACGCAAGAGTTGTTCAAATTGAACCTATCATGTTTGATATTAAACATCCGCAAAACGAACACTATACACACCATGAATATGTTGATATGACATACGAAAAAATCACATGGCACTACATTGATGGAAACATCATTCACTATGATACATGGAAAGAACGCGCTTAAGGAGAAAGTATGTCCTGGGAATATGATGTAAAAGAGCATAAATTTTATCTGGATGGTGTCTACCAATTTGATGCAGATTACGCAGGAGCTAGTGGTTACAAAAACGATCCGTCACAAGAATGTGTAAAAAACAGCGGACCGCTGCCACGAGGTACCTACACTATTGGGTCCCCTCATAATTCAGCCCATACTGGGAAATATACTCTCAGCCTCACGCCCTACTCGACAAATGATATGTGTGGTAGAGACTCATTTAAAATACATGGTAAAAGCAGTTTGCACCCCGACGACTCTTCAGAGGGCTGCATCATTGCTCCCCTTAGTGCCAGAAGGAGTATCTGGAAAAGCAACGATACGGTATTGATTGTCAAATGAAGCATTTATTTTGTTTATTGCCATTACTCGTTGCAGTCAGTTCGCACGTCTCAGCAACGGAAATGACCGGCTTCGCGACCCGATATTACGATGAAGACGGCTCGCTGACGCAAATTTCAACAACAATGCCCCTTACTCCAATCATCACCATCGGTAAGAAAACCGTGCAAATGGAGGTTACTCATCTGGCAGACATCTCCAGCACACCAGTTAACAAAGACAGTTCCGCACGCTGGGTCTGCCTTCATGACGACGATGACACGAATTACTGGTTCATTTCTGATAACGAAATGGGTGCAGGATTGCTAACCGCGCTAGTTATAGCCAAAGATGGCATCCATCACGAGTGTGCTAAAACAACGGAACCTGTCAGAGTCTCAGTCGCTAATGTTCCATTATTAAATGCGACGCATGGCAATTTAGTCGCATTGTTCGGCGAGAAAGAAACCGCCAAAAAGAAAGCGATGCTTTTTTATCAGGAGACGCCAGTACAGAATGGATTCATCCAGAGTAATACGGTCTCTTATTACTTCGATGGCGATATAGTGCGAGGCGTAATCATCGGGCAAATTACCAGTAACTAGCTTGCAGACTCCCTCTCCAGAGGGAGAGGGCGTTAAGCCTGCCCACCCAACCGCATATGCAACAGCGGAAATGGATTCCCCTGCCCGTCCAGTTCCGAGCGTCCGACCTGCTCAAACCCCATATGGCGATAAAACGCGACGCCCTGCGGATTCTGCTCATTCACGTCCACCTCGTTCGCGCCAAACTCTGCGATGGCGTGTTGCAGCAGCAATTTCCCGACGCCCTTCCCGCGGCTCGCATCGTCAACAAACAGCATTTCAATGCGGTTTTCATCCACGCCTAAAAAGCCGTGAATAACGCCTGCGTCATCGCGAGCGATCACGACCTTAAGGTTAGGCAGATAGGCGTTGAGCAATAGCGGGCGCAGCGCCGCAATATCGCTTTCCTGTAAAAAGTGATGCGTGGCGCGAACGGAGGATTCCCAGATCGCGACCAGACGTTCGAAGTGTGAGGGGAGTGCAGTTTCTATATTCATGGGGGGATCATCATAGAACGCAGCGATTAAATCAAGTATCCAGAAGCATGGAGGCAATAAACTGAAGACCTTAAATGAAGTTATAAACTCTCGTACATCTGAAAGTCGAGAACATATCAGGGAAATGGCCCGGAAGTTGGTTCAGGAGACGGGTCAGCAGATAGAGCATGAAAAGCTAGAATCCCCAACATACAGTGAGAATAAAGAAACCAGCTAATCCTTCATGGAAGTTGTTCGGTTTACCCGAACAACTGAGGAACGGTAAATATTGTAGCGCCCTGTCCCCCCTCACCCTAACCCTCTCCCTCAGGGAGAGGGAACTGACCGTGCGGTTTTTCATCCCCTACCCTAATCTCCATCACCGCATACACCCCGTCCTTCGGCACCACCACGGTGACGTTTTCCACCGGCACGCCCGCCGCGAGGTGGATATTCTGCAGCTGCTGTAACGACCTCGGGTGAATATCCTCCCAGCCGATACCCCTCAGAACAAAGTCAATCTGCGGGCTGTTGGTCAGCATGTTCGACACAATCACCGCGCCGCCGGGCTTTACCAGCCGCAGCGCGCGCTGGAGGAAAACCACCGCATCGGTATCGTTGAAGTATTCGAAAATCCCCAGCGCGTCGACCAGTTCGGCCTGATGCTCGCCCAGCTCCAGCAGTAAGTCCTCGTTACGCACCAGGGTATGGACCAGGTTGCGCCGGAGCAGGGTCAGCTGCTCGCCCACCACAATCCCCTCCTGTGCCGCCATGGTTTCCGCCCAGCTGAGCGCCACGGGGTCTTTGTCCACCAGCGTGAGATACACCTGCTGGCCGTCGAGCTTTGCCTCGCGCAGCGCCTCCAGTACCGGAATAGCGGCCCCGCTCGCCAGGCTGACCCAGTTGTTCTCGCTTTCATTATGAATGTACGTATCCACCAGCGCGGCCAGCACCCGGGCGCGAGAGCGCACGCCTACCGCATCGTTAGCATGGATAAACCACTGGCGGCTGTCGCTGTCCATTTTGGTTCCGTCGGGCAGGCGGTCTTCCAGCGGATTTTGCACCACAAACAGCGCCAGCGCGGAGGGCACCAGCCGGGTTCGCCACGCGGTAAGCGCCGGACGGTTGCGAAAGGCCTGCTCGGAATAGCGGTTCTGCGGGACAAGTACGGCCTGTCCCCCCTCGTCGTATTCAACGCGCGGGGGCCGGAGCGCAGGCTCGGCTTTCAGCGCCCGGTCGAGGGTGGCGATCTCACGGGCAGCATCGTCTTTCATTGGCCACTGGTCGCTGATGTCGGGAAATGACGCACTGAAAATCGTCATATTTGCCGGTGCATCGCCGCGAAAAGGCTGCCAGTTCATGTCGTCTTCCCTCCGTTGGGCTTTTAACGGAAGTCTATCCAGGCGAGCCAGTAATACCCTACGAAGAAAGCACGAAATCGGGGCATTAGCTCTGCGACGTGCGCCATGCCCCAGGCGTACAGCCGTACTCGGTCTGGAAGTGACGGATAAAGTGCGCGCAGTCGCTAAAGCCCATCCGCCGCGCAATGTCCGTGACGCTTTGCTGCGAGTTCTTCAGCAGCCAGCAGGCGTAGCGCAGCCTGGCACTGCGGATAAATTCCCGCGCCGTTTTGCCAAACTCGGCGTGAAACAGCCGGTTAAGCTGACGCTCGCTGAGCGCCACTTCGCTGGCCAGCCCGGCGGTGCTGAGCGGGCGCGTCAGATACTGCTCAATCATCATGACCGCACGGCGCAGGCGCGAGTCAGGGATCAGGGCAATGTTGGCAGGCCGGGGCGTGGCCGTCTCATGCGGCGTCAGGGAAAGGCGCTGACAGGCGCTATGGGCGATCTCACTGCCGGCGTGGGCGCGGATAAGCTCTGTCGCAAGGGTGATGGTTGAGATCCCACCGGGGCAGGTCAGGACATCCCCCTCGTCAATAAAATCATAGCCCTGTTCGGCGTAAACCTGCGGGAACGCCTGGCGGAATCGCTCAAGGTGGAAAGGGTGAATCGATGCGCGTCGCTCGTTCAACAACCCCTCCTGCGCCAGCACAAAGCTGCCGGTGCCGATGCCAATCAGCGGGACCTTCATATGGTGGGCATGGGCGAGGTAGTCTCTGTCCCCCGGATAACCCTGCGACAGGTACTCCAGCTCGCCGCCGATGGTCGCAATATAGTTAAACGTCTCCGGCGGCGCGTGCGGGGCATCGGGCCTGATGCTCACCCCGGAGCTGCTGGTAACAGGGTTATCAGGCTGCTCGCTGAGTAAACTGATTTTGAATGCTTTTTTCTTATGGGCTTTGGTTGCGTATCGCAACGCTTCCAGCAAGCCGGACAAGGCTAGCAGTGAATACCGGGGCCACAGCAGTAACCCAATATGCAGCTGCGTTTCCGACGCAGATATACCTCCACCGGAAGAGTCAAAGAGAGTTTTCATTTTCTTGCCAAATTTGAATAAGAACAACATTATTGCAACGCGTGGCTGCTATTTATATTCCTAAGATAATCCTTAAGCTCTAAATCAAGCATAAATGAAAACGGCGGCTTTGATAACTTTTTACTAAATACGCTCATCCATTTTTTGAACTGCGGCATACATATGTCGGTAATGTTCCTAACGTGAAAATATAGTTATCATTTTGTTGTTCATTGATCCGAATATAAATACTTTTTTCGGGGTATACGAAGAACTGCGGCTCATATTTTTCAAGCCAGCTATCGGTAACATTATCGTCCGGAAATTTCATATGCCGTAAGGAAGTCAGTAAAAAGACATTATCCTTGCGCTCCACCCGAAAGAATATTTTCCGGTCGATAATTTTTGTCGGATCGCTATCAACGCCGGCATTCATGCTGAGCGTCCCGCTGTTGCCGTCAAAGATGTAATTCAGCCACAGGGAGAGCTTCTCTTCGGGATGATGCTGTATCAGGTTCGCCTGACATGAAAAAGGCTGCACGTAATACCGGTGCCACAGGTAATAACCCGACAGCATTACCCCCACCAGCAGACATGCGGTGAACAGATACAGCAGCTGACGAAAACGGGCCATGCTAGCGCTCCTCAATAAAATAGTCAGAGATGCAGCGATTCGGCTCCTTCATCGATCTGTCGCACCGAATCACGGACGCACGTGGCAGCAGGGGGTACCAGCTGATGTACACCCACGGATAGCTCGTGCACGCGTCCTTAAACTGCGTCACATACGCCAGGGCTTTTGACCGCTCGTCCTGGGTCTGAATATCCTGAGCAAGGTAGACGTGACACGCCCCGACCAGGGCAGTAAACCGATAATCATCGATAAAGCGGTTTTCACGCGCGCTGCTGTGCGTCACGATGCCTGCCCCAACCAGCATCAGCAGTGCAATCAGCATGCCAGGAAGCCACCGGGAGCGATGCCCGTCCGCGCGGGTTACGGCTACCGGTTCCGCCGACAGCGGTGGCATCGCGGCAGGCAAGGCCATGACGCGTGGCTCAGGCGCATCGTCCTCAGGTAGCTTTGCTGCGCGGGGATGGGCGTCTTTGATCACGATTTGCGTATCGCTCGCCAGCGTTAACCCAATGCGCGGAATAGTGACAATGGGGTCAACTTCAAAACCACTCTTTTTCAGCCCTTTTCGCAGAATAGAGATGTTTTGATAATAAGTATTGGGCGAGACCAGCATACCGCGGCGCTGCCAGACAATATCCAGAAACTCCTGCTGCGTGACAATGGTCCCGGCTCTTTCTATTAATAACAACAGACATCGGCCTGCCGGAGAATTTAAAACCACAACCCGATCGGGGCTGGCGATATCCCTCAGCGTGCTGGTCGCGGGATGAAACTCAACCATATTATTGATGATGTAATGCTTATGCATAGCCTTGGTGAGTGTTCTCCGTTCAATTGCGCCGTTTTTCACGACGGCCTGTCAGTACACCGGCGAATGTTGAATACGTTCGCCACGTAACATAAGGATTAATGTGGCTGATAAAGATTATGCTGTATATATCAGCCATTGGCGAAAAATCTTATTTTCCTCTCTTCTCTCTATTGCTTCACTGAAGCGTGAGGCGCGTTAAACGCTGCTCTGCCGCACTCTGACTGGCTGGATATCATCTCTCTTAACTTTTCTGAAGTAATGAATGAACACGGTAGCAGAGAAGGAGTAACCCGCCACGCTTGACATTGACAAAACCCTACAAAAACCATAATTGAACAGCGTGGACATGGACGTCTGAAATATACAGAACGGCTAACGCTTAAGTTTTCTTAGCCTCCTTTAATATCAATAGATAACGCTATTTTTGCCGATATTTACCCTGCGGTATCATCAGTATAAATCGATGATAACACTCGGAAATTGTTATCCTCCGTCAGCACTTCAGCCCCCGTACTGACGCTAACAGACACTTCCCTTACACAACATTTAACAAAGACAAAGATTAATAAAAAAAACCGGTTATCATTATTTACAGGCAATAAAGAGGATAAACATCAACAGAGGAACCGATCGACAGCGGTATCAAAATCGACAATTAATACAAATTAAGATTAATTCAGATTACCTCTTTTATGGCCGGCGTATAGTAGGCCTACTCCATGCATAGCGTGATGACTTCGAGAACTTAGACCAACCTTAACCGTATCGGTTTGTCTTATTATTATTATAAATCGAGGGACTAACATGGCGAATAAGAACGAAACACAACAACATTTACGTATCGCGTTAATGGGTGGCGACCATTATGCACGAAAGGGCATCATCACATTATTAAGGAGCATTACGCCGGAATCTCAGATTGAAATGACAGCCGGGAATTTCCAGCAGCTTGATAACGTATTATCGACTACGCCAATTGACATTCTCCTGTTATCAGGATCTGACAAGTACCACACCGGATATGATTATCTTAATGGGTTGAAAAGAATCAAAGCGAAATATCCCGGCGTGATTGTTTGTATGTATTCCGCCCCTGCGCATTCATCGCAATGGATCAGAGGCGATATCGATGCCTATATCTCGCTGCATGAGTCGGTTTATTGCTGGCGGACGAAATTATTAAAAATGGTCGATAGCCGCTATCGCCCGCAAAAGAAACCAACGGCGTTATCGCTGACGCCAGGAGAGTGGAGGGTCTTGAAGGAACTCAGGAACGGACTGGATATGAGTTACATCGCAGAAACAGAGAAGCTTTCATATCGCCGGGTAAGCGCTTTAAAAAACTCCGCGATACGAAAACTCGGGCTCAGGAATAAGACAGATTTGCTGGTCTTTTTAACCAGTTAGACCTGCCGCTTTCAGAGCAAATCTCATCAATAAAAACAAAGGAATTAAGAAAATGAAAGCACGCGTAAAACACAACTCACTGCTGGCATTAAGCATTGCCGCTCTGCTGCCTGCCGGTTCCGCCATGGCGGCAACCGCGAGCGGCGGCACGGTGAACTTCAGCGGCAAAGTCGTGACCTCCGCCTGCGCCATCAGCGCAGGCAGCGCCAACATTGACGTTGATATGGGCGAAGTGCGTACCGCCACGCTGGCGGCCGCAGGCAGCGAAGCCAGCACCGCAAAAGCGTTTGCCATCACCCTGGAAGATTGCGAAATCGCCGATACCTCGGCCTCAACGGAAGACAACCCGATTGCCGCAACAACCGTGGCCGTTACCTTCACCGGTACGCCGGACTCCTCCGATGCCAATAGCCTGGCCGCTGGAGCAAACGGCAGCACCACCTCCGCGCAGCATGTGGCGATTCGTCTTTATGACGAACAGGGCAACGTAGTGAAGCTGGGTGAACCTGCTGCGGCCATCCCGCTGCGTAAGGGTGCCAACACCCTGAACTTCAGCGCGAAATATTACTCGCCGCAGGGCGGTGCCACCGCGGGTGATGCCAGCGCTGTCGCGACCTACACCGTTACCTATTCGTAATTTTCAGGCCCGGTCTGCTGGCCGGGCCTGACTCAGCTTTGAGGAGCATCACTATGCGCGTAAACACATGGATTTGCCTGGCTGCCACAGTATGTTCAACCGCCGCGTACGCCGGCGGCGTGGGGTTGGGCGCAACGCGAATGGTCTACTCCAGCGCTACCAACCAGTCCATGCTGCAGGTCAGAAACACGCATCCCGACGCCACGTTCCTGATCCAGTCATGGATGGAAAACGAGAAAGGGCAAAAAACCAACGATTTCGTGATTACACCACCGCTGTACGTCATGAAGCCCGCCAGCGAAAGCGCGGTAAAAATCATGTTTAACGGCAAAGCCCTGCCAGAAGATCGCGAAACGCTCTACTGGATGACGGTCAAAGCGATTCCGCAGCAGACCAAAAGCGGTTCCGGCAATTCGCTGCAGTTTGCGTCGGCAAACCGCATTAAGGTCTTTTATCGCCCGGAGAGCCTCGGACAAGGCGCAGGCGAGGCATGGAAAAAACTTTCTGGCACCTATCGCGCCGGGAAAGTCACGCTAACGAACCCAACGCCGTACTACCTCACCACTATCAACGTGAAAATTGATGGTATGCCGGTGCAGCCGGTGATGGTACCGCCGAAATCCAGCGTGACGCTGGCCGAAGCCTTCAGCCATGCAAGCAGCATGAGCTATCAGACCATTAACGATTACGGGGCATGGACCCCCGCCACGCGCGCGTCGTTATCCCAATAATAAAAACAGTAAGGCGTGACCACGTGAAAAGAAAAATCCTGTGCGCCACGGTGATCTCCCTGGTGATTCGGCAAGCCGTGGCTGCCGAAAGCGAACTGCAATTTAACCCCGCGTTCCTTAACGGCGAGAGCGCAAACAGCGCCGATCTCGCCTGGGTTAACGCCGGGAGCGCGCTGCCGCCGGGAGACTACAACCTCAACGTGTATATCAATAACAACTACGCGTTCACAGGCAACGTCACGTTCCGCATTGCTGAAAATACGGCGGGAGAAGCCCTGCCGTGCCTCACCCCTGAACAAATCGCCGCGCTGGGTATCGACAGCCAGCAGGCTAAAGGCGGCGCGCTGCCGCTGGCGCAGCGCTGCATCTTCCTGACACAGGCATTTGCCGATAGCCGGTTTGATTTTGACCAGCAGACGCTCACCCTGAACTTCACCGTACCGCAAAGTGCGATGCGCAATTTACCGCGCGGGTACGTCAGCCCGGAAAGCTGGGAGGCAGGCATCCCCGCCGCGTGGCTGAATTATGTGGTGAACGGTTCGAACAATGAATATCAGGGCGAGACGCGCACGCGCGATCGGCAGCTGTTCGCAAGTCTGAACAGCGCCATCAACCTCGGCGCGTGGCGGCTGCGTGATTTCACCACGTGGACCAAAGAGAGCAACGAGCTTACCCACGTGCAAACCTGGCTGCAGAGGGATATCCCCGGCCTGAATGCCCAGGCGTATGCCGGTGAAACCTATACCTCGTCACAGGTCTTCGACTCCGTGGGCCTGCGCGGCGTCGCCCTGAAAACCGACGACAACATGCTGCCTGCCAGCCTGAGCGGCTACGCGCCGGAAGTCCGCGGCATCGCGCGAAGCAACGCCACCGTGACGGTTCGCCAGAACGGCAACATCATCTACCAAACCTCCGTTCCGCCGGGAGCGTTTGTGCTGAAAGATCTCTACCCGACGTCGTCAGGTGGCGATCTTGCGGTCACCATTCAGGAGAACGACGGCAGCCAGACGCAATACACGATTCCCTTTGCCAGCGTGCCGAACCTGGTGCGTAACGGTCAGGTGAAATATGCCTTCGGTGCCGGCACCTACCGCCCGATGGGCGATCAGGCGTCGCCCTCTTTCGCGCAGGGCGAGCTGTTCTACGGCTGGCGGTACGGCCTGACGTTTTACGGCGGGGCGCAGTTTGCCGATCGCTATAACGGTCTGGCTTTCGGGGTTGGGCAAAACCTCGGCCGCTTTGGTGCCTACTCCATTGACCTGACCCACGCCCGCAGCCAGCTGGCGGACGATCGGCACTACACCGGCGATTCCGTGCGCCTGCGCTACAGCAAGCTGCTGAACGACACCGGCACGCGGATAAACTTCTTCTCGCTGCGCTACTCCACGGAGGGGTTTTATACCCTCAGCGATACCACGTACAAAGGGATGGCGGGCGGGACGCCTAAGCAGATTGTAGAAGACGATGGCACCGTCACCACCCACTACGACACGGTATATAACCTGCGGATGTCGCGTAAAGCCAAAAACCAGCTGCTGCTGTCGCAGCCAATGGGCCAATACGGCTCGCTGTCGCTGTCGTGGGATCAGCAATCCTACTGGAACACGTCAAATACCACGCAAAGCCTGCAGGTCGCGTGGAACGCCACGTTTCGTAACGTGTCGCTTGGCGTCAGCGTTCAGCGCAGCGCCAGCCTGTACGACAACAAGAAAGAGAACCTTCTGGCGCTCTCCCTGTCGGTGCCGTTTGGCAACCCGCAGCTCGCCACGCGCGCCCGCTTTACGACCACCCATGCGGATTCTACCGGCACCACCGCCAGCACCGGCGTGAGCGGTTATCTGCCGGGCCAGGAGAACCTTTTTTATAGCGTTAACCAGCGCTACAGCAGGCAGCAACAGTACGGCGGTGATGTCGCTCTACAGTACGAAGGCGCGCGCGGGGACTATAACCTCGGCTACAGCTACACCCGCGATTCCCAAAACCTCAGCTACGGGATGAGCGGCGGCGCGGTGCTACATGAAGATGGACTGACGCTGAGCCAGCCGCTCGGCAATACCAATATTCTGGTTAAAGCTCCCGGGGCCAGCAACGTTTCCGTGCTTAATCACAAGGGCATCAAAACCGACAGCCGGGGATATGCGGTGATCCCGTACGCCACGCCGTATCGCGTCAATCAGGTTGCGCTGGACGTCACCACGGTGGGCAACGACATGGAGCTGGACAACGCCATCGTCAACAAAACGCCCACCGACGGCGCGCTGGTCCGCGCCACCCTCGTCACGCGTCAGGGGGCAAAAGCGATGTTTATCGTGCGTCACGGCAACGACGTGCTCCCCTTCGGCACGCTGGTCTCACTGAGTGATGACAAAACCAGCGGCATCGTCGGCGACGGCGGCAGCCTGTATCTGTCCGGCCTGCCCGTTAAGGGCGCATTGAGCGCGGTGTGGGGCCGCAGCAGCGACCAGCGCTGCACCATTAACTATGCGTTAAATAAGCAAAATTATAATGCCCGCACCGGCCTTTATTCACAGGAGGTGGTATGTCAGTAACGCTCCGGATGACCAGCATCGTCGTCCTGCTGTGTTTTACTCTCCCCGTTCGCGGCTATGACGTGCTGGTTTCCGTCACCGGCAATTTGATCGGCAATACCTGCGTGGTCGCCGCGGATTCTAAAGAGCAGGAGGTACCGCTGGGGACCATTGGGATTAAGCAGTTCCCCCGCGCAGGCGCGGTAAGCAACATCAAAACGCCCTTCACGATCAGGCTTGAAGCCTGCGGGCCGACCTTTGCCGGGGTAAAAATCCGCTTCAGCGGCACGCCGGACGATGACGACCCGCAGCTGGTAAAAATTGCCGACGGCGGCGCAACCGGCGTGGCGGTGCAAATCCTCGATAAAGACAGCGCGCTGATTCCACTGAACACGCAAACCACCGCCTGGGGCACGCCGGGCGATGACAGCGTAGAGATGACCTTCTATGCCCGACTGGCCGCCACGGGCGCGCCCGTCAATGCCGGAGACGTCTCTGCTTTCGCCACCTGGACCACGGAGTATCAATGATGCGTTTAGCTTTTTTAATCACCGGATTACTCCTCTGCGCCAGCGTGCAGGCGATGGAGTGGAAATCGGATATTACCCTCTCCCCTCAGCCGATGACCTACAGCGGGCCCGCGGATTCGGTAGTGCCGGGCAACATCATCGGTTCGACCTGGAGCGCCACCGCCAGCGTGCAGCAGGTATTCTGGTGCGGCTGGGTGTTTACCTGCTCCAAAGGCACGCTGGAGCCGAGCAGCAGCGCAATTTCAAGCGGCATGACGGTTACCATCGATGGCGTGAACTACACCATTTTTGAAACCGGCGTGCCGGGGGTGGGGTATATCATCGGGCTGAAGGATTTCAACGGCTCCGCCTGGATTCCGCTGCAGAGCGGTATCACACAAAGCTACCCGGCGGACGGTACCAATGGCTATGCCACCGATTTAGGCTGGTCGGCCAAGGTGACCTTTATTAAGACCGGCACGGCGCTGAAATCAGGGGTTTATCAGATCCCAACCATCAACGCCGCGGTCCTGACCGCGTATAACAACGAGGTCAAAACGGCAAAGGTCATTATTAACCCTACCACCATCACCGTCACGGCGAGCGGCTGTACGGTGGGCACCAAAAGCGCGCATGTCGATCTAGGCACGATTGATATCCGCACCTTGAACACCGTGGGCAGCACGTCCCCTTCCGGGTCGTTTAACGTCAGCCTGACCTGCGATGCGAACGTGGCGGTTAACGCGGTGATGACCGATCAGACCACGCCGTCGAATACCTCGTCGGTGGTGACGCTGACCGGCGACTCCACGGCGTCCGGCGTGGGAGTGCAGTTTTTCTATAACGGCACCGGCCCGCTGATGATGGGGCCAGACAGCTCGGCGGCGAACGCGACGAACCAGTTCTTTATCCAAAGCACCACCGCGGCGCAAACCCTGTCGCTGCCGTTCCAGGCGCAGTACATCCGCACCGGCGAACTGGTTCCCGGCTCGGCGAACGCCCTGGCAAGCATTACGTTTTCCTACCAGTAGGGGCTAGTGCTTCACCCACACCAGCTGGTCAACCCGGAAGCCCAGACTGCGCGCGGTGTTCAGGTAATCCTGCTTCACCGCCTCAGGAAGGGTTGGCGTGCGCGACAGGATCCACAGGTAATCGCGATTCGGGCCGCTCACCAGCGCGTACTGGTACTTATCGTCGAGCTTGATCACGTTATAGCCGCCGTAGAACGGGCCGAAGAACGACACCTTCAGCGCGGCCGTGGTCGGTTCACCGGTAAAATACGCTTTGCCTTCGCTCTCATTCCACTTGTTCTTCACCGGGTCGTAACCCCGGTTAAGCACGCTAATGCCGCCGTCGCTGCGCTTGCCGTAGGTGGCGGTCACCTGCTCCAGACCGCGTTCAAAGCGGTTTTCCAGGCGGGCGACCTCGTACCATTTGCCGAGATAGCGGCTGGCGTCAAAACCGGAAATAGGCTGTACGCCTTTCGGCGGCGTAGGAGATTTACAGGCGACCAGGGTCAGGGCAATGGCAACACCGGTCACAACTGGCCATAGCTTCATGAGAATTCCTTTCATTTGCACGGTTGGATGTTAAGTGTAGTGCACCGTTTCGGCGCTTCATCCCGTTCGGGAAAATTCGTAGTATATTGAGAGTATTCCTCCACTCTGGACACGGACATGGCTTACTCCATCGGCGAATTCGCCAGACTCAGCGGCATCACCGCCACCACCCTGCGGGCGTGGCAGCGTCGCTATGGTTTACTCAAGCCACAGCGCACGGAAGGCGGCCACCGCCAGTACAGCGATGAAGACGTCCAGCAGGCGCTAAAAATCCTCGACTGGGTAAAAAAAGGCGTCCCGATCGGCCAGGTCAAACCGCTGCTGGAACGCCCGACGCCGGGCAGAACTAACAACTGGCAAACTCTGCAACAGAACATGCTGCAACGCCTGCAGGACGGCAAAGTTGAGTCCCTGCGCCAGATGATTTACGACGCCGGACGCGAGTACCCGAGACCCGAACTGGTCGCGAACGTGCTCCGCCCGCTGCGCAGCCAGGTTTCGGCTAACGTCGCCGCCGCCATGACCCTGCGCGCAATTCTCGACGGCATCATCATCGCCTACGCCTCGTTCTGCCTCGAAGGTGATAAAAAAGCGCCTGGCGATAATATTCTGCTCAGCGGCTGGCACCTGAACGACCCGTGCGAGATCTGGCTTGAAGCCTTAACGCGCACCGGACAGGGCCACCGGATCGACATTCTGCCCTCGCCCCCTGACGCACTGGCACCGGAAATTTTCCCGGAGCGCAAATGGCTTCTGGTCACCAGCGGCAAGCTCACCGCGGCGCGGAAAAAGCAGGTGGCGCAGTGGCAGCAGCAGGTTTCCCTTGAGGTGATTATCCTCTGACGATTTTCTCCTGTGGGAATTGTCACGAAAAGTTGAATATTTTCCCGCGCTGCGAATGCTAACGTTTTCCTGTGACGACTAACTCCACAGGAAAACATCATGAAAAAAACCACCCCTCTGCTGATCCTGGCCGCGATGGCCTTTACCCCTGCCGCCTTCAGCGCCGCCCCGGCTGGCACGCTGAGCGTACACGTTCTCGACCAGCAAACCGGTATGCCGCCGTCGGACGTGACCGTTACCCTGGAAAAGCAGGAGCAGGATAAATGGACCCAGATTGCCAGCGGTAAAACCGACCAGGACGGACGCATCAAATCGCTCTATCCGCAGGATCAGGACATGCAGCCCGGCGTGTACAAAGTGACCTTCAAAACTGCAGATTACTTCCACGGTAAAAAGCTGGACTCCTTCTTCCCGGAAGTCCCGGTGCTGTTTACCGTGACCCGCACCAACGAGAAGCTGCATATTCCGCTTCTGCTGAGCCAGTACGGCTACTCGACCTACAAGGGCAGTTAATACCTGTTGATTTTAAAGGAATATAAAAAATAATTCCGCGAATACTTGGACAAATTAGTCATGTTGTGTAAGTTTTAAGTATATGAACGGGAGGACCACACCATGACAACGAAACCTGTGCTCGGTATAAGCGGATGTTTGACCGGCTCCGCCGTACGCTTTGACGGCGGACACAAGCGTATGGGCTTCGTCATGGATGAGCTGGCCCAGTGGGTGAATTTCCGCCCCGTCTGCCCGGAAATGGCCATTGGTCTGCCGACGCCCCGCCCGGCGCTGCGCCTGATCGTGACGACGAACGGTGAAACGCAGATGCGCTTCAGCCATGCGCCTCACGAAGACGTTACGCAGAAAATGGCGGACTTTGCGGCAGACTTTTTGCCGAAAATCGGCGATCTCTCCGGCTTTATCGTCTGCGCGAAATCCCCAAGCTGCGGCATGGAACGCGTTCGGCTGTATGATGAAAACGGCAACCGGGGCCGCAAGGAGGGGGTTGGGCTGTTCACCGCTGCCCTCCTTGAAACCTGGCCGTGGCTGCCCGTTGAGGAGGATGGACGCCTGCACGACCCGGTGCTGCGGGAAAACTTCGTCGAGCGTGTTTTTGCGCTGCACGAGCTGAACATACTGCGTAAAAATGGCCTGACGCGCCGCGCGCTGCTGGACTTCCACAGCCGCTACAAGCTCCAGCTGCTGGCGCACCATCAGGCGGGCTACCGTGAAATCGGCCCGTTCGTTGCCTCGCTGCACGAGTGGGAAGACCTGGACGCCTTCTTCGTGGCGTACCGGGAAAAGCTGATGACCATCCTGAAAAAACCCGCCTCGCGGAAGAATCACACCAACGTGCTGATGCATATTCAGGGCTATTTCCGTAACCAGCTGAACACCCGCCAGCGCGGCGAGCTGCGCGACGTTATTCTGCACTATCGCAACGGACAGCTGCCTATCCTTGCCCCGATCACGCTGCTGAAGCACTACCTGGCCGAATACCCCGACCGGTATCTGATGACGCAAAACTACTTTGATCCCTATCCTGATGATTTGGGTCTGCGTCTGGCAGTCAAGTGATCATAAAAATGCGAAGGCCCCATTGACCCGTAGAGGCCCAAAGCAGTACCCCGTTTAGACGACATCCTCACTGTCGTCTCTTTTTTGCATTTTATCTAAAAGGCTGTGATTATATACAGGCCTGTTCTGCAAAAAGGGACCTGCGTGTGATTAACACCCTTCACATCCAAAACTACCGTTCCATCCGCGATATGTCGCTGGAGCTGGAGCAGCTCAACATCGTTTTCGGGCCGAACGGCACCGGGAAATCGAATATCTACAAGGCGATTTACCTGATGCACAGCGCGGCGCAGGGGCAGTTCTCCCAGGCGCTGGCGAACGAGGGCGGCATTCTGAAGGTGTTCTGGGCAGGCAAAACCCGCAGCGACCAGCTGCGACGGATGAACCTGGCGGTTGAAACAGAGACCTACGAATACGAGCTGCAGGTAGGGTTTGTCGAGAAGCTGCCTTACCCTTCGCAGTTCCAGCTCGACCCGGTGATCAAAGAAGAGTCCATCTGGCTGAGCGGCCAGCACCGACGCCCGTCGTCCCAGCTGATGAAGCGCAGGAATCAGGCGGTGTTTCTGAATAACGTGCATCACGAGAAAGTGACCCACAGCGGCACGCTTTATGAAAACGAATCGGTATTCGGCCAGCTCGGCGAGCCGCACCTTTACCCGGAAGTGTCGCAGATGCGCGAGTCCCTGCGGAACTGGCGCTTTTATCATGAGTTTTCCGTCTCATCCGGCTCGGCAATGCGCGCCCCGCAGGTCGGCTTCCGCTCCCCGGTGCTGGCCAGCGACGGCGCCAACCTGGCGGCGGCGTTCCAGACCATCGTCGAGATTGGCGACGAACTGCTGCTGATGCGCATTCTCGACCAGGCGTTCCCCGGCTGCGTGTTCTACAGCGACAACGCTGGCGGGCGCTTCCGGATGATGATGCAGCGCGAAGGGCTGAGCAGGCCGCTTGAACCGGCGGAGTTCTCTGACGGCACGCTCCGCTTCCTGTGCCTGGCGGTGGCGCTGTTAAGCCCGCGCCCACCGGCGTTTATCGCATTGAACGAACCGGAAAACAGCCTGCACCCGCAGATGCTGCCCGCCCTTGCGAGCTTAATCGCCGAGGCCAGCCGCTACTCGCAGATCTGGCTCACCAGCCACTCGCCGGAGCTGGCGACGTTGATTGAGAAACAGAGATCGTTTTCGCTGTATCAGCTGTCGATGGTGGAGGGAGAGACGAGGGTGGAGAAGCTGGGGTAGCTCTGCATAAGCCTGTTTGGATTTAAAATTTAGTGCGTCAGGTTAGAACGCGTGTATTTCTTCCTGTAACGCCAGGCTTTGTAGGTAACGATCGGGGGTTGAAAAAACCAGACAATCACCAACACGATGAAAAGAGAAATGCCCCCGGAAACAAGATTGTAATGTTCAGCGAAAAAAAGAAGCGCCAGGAAAATCATAGCCACAGCCGCAGTAATACACAGAACCATGATAAATCGCTTACCTAACTCAAGCACGACCTCGAGCAAGGATGAACCATAACGACTGATGTTTCGGTTCAGATACGCTAACTCTTTTACGGTGAAACCTGATTCAAGTAACTGCGTTTCAATATTGTTCATGCCACTACCTTTTCTTCTGGAAAGTAACGTGGAATATCTTAATCGGAAGAGCTGCGTCTTGTAACACGTCTGGTACATCAGCATTAAACAGCAAAAAACAGGGTCACGCTAAAAAGACACTGCCGGCGTAGGTAATCAGCTGGGTGGCGTTGTGAATATGGGTGATGTTCATGGGCTATCCTCCGGTTGGTGTGATAAGGAGGATAGCCCGTTGCCCCACTTAACAATGTGGGTTAAAGCGCGATAACCGATGAAATCGGGTCAATCGATAAACCGCTTGCGCACCCGCTCCAGCGGCGCGATAAGCAGGTTGATGAGCGGCTTACGATCGATAACGATATCGGCGTTAACCGTCATCCCGCCCATCAGCAGACGCTTTTTCTTGTCCGGGTCGGTAAACCAGGAAGGCACCCGCACTTTAGCAAGGTAGTAGTTCTGCCCCTCCTGCAGCGGGATGAGCGCCGAATGGGCATCGATGTTCACCTCATAGAAATCAGACAGGGTTGCCTCCACCGAGCCATATTTATCCACCGGCCAGGAGTCAAAGCGCAGCTTCACCTTATCCCCTTTTGCCACCCGGCCCACGCCCGTGGCAGGCACATAGAGATACCCCTCCATCGACGCGGCGGTATTTTTACGGATCACCACCACCACTTCGCTGTTTTGCGTAATGGCCCGACCCGGCGGGAAGTTGATCGCCACCACGTACCCGTCGGCAGGAGCCAGCATCGCCATGGTTGAGCTGCCCCGGCTGGAGAGGTTGCGGTCGATTTCGCTGATCCGGTTCTTCACGTACAGCTGCTCCTCGCTCAGGGAGTCGATTTGCGACTGGGTGCTGTCGGTGAGGCTGGTTTTGCGCGCCTCGAGGTCAAGGATGGTGCTCTCCTCCAGGGTCAGATTAAGCTGGGCGTTGAGCACGTCGTTGTGGCTTTTATCGAGATCCACCTTTGAGACATAGCCTTTGCCCGATACCGATTTCCACGCTTCGTACGTGTCGGTGTTGTTTTTAAGCAGCGCGCGCAGCTTTTTCACCTTATCGCGGGAAACCGCTATCTGTCGGTCGGTAAGATCCAGCTGCTGCGCCAGGTTTTTGCGGTAGGACGCAATAGAATCCTCAATGGCCTGAATGCGCTGCTCGCTGCGCTTTTTCTCCGCCTCCATCTGCTGGCGGTCGAACTGCACCACCGATCCCTGCTTGCCGCCGTAGTCCTGCGAAACGGTAAAAAGCGGGTCATTCTGTTTCACGTACTGGCCCGGACGCACCGCGAAATCAACGATGGTGCCGGACTCTCTGGCGCGGACTTCCACATCGCCCTGGGCCGGGATCAGCACGCCGCGCGCCAGCGTGGTCTCCGAAAAATTAAAGACGATGGAAAAGACCAGCAGGCAGAGGAAAAAGGAGATAAACAGCGTCAGCACGCCTTTCAGGCGCGGGGCATTGATCTCGTAGCTCTTTGAAAAATGGTGCGGGATTAGCGCCCGACGTTGTCGGCTTCGGTTTTTTAATTTCACGACATGTCATCCATGATAAATCACTGAAAGATCGTCCCATGCACTCCAGAGCGTGGGGGTTTTACGCAGCGCATTCAGCGTGGCGGTGGCGGCCTGGCGGTAGTCCTCTGGCGCATACGTCTGGCTCTCTAACCCAAACTCCGCCTCGTGCAGCGAACAGGTGGGCACCAGCGTGCGAACCGCGTATCCGTAGCGCGTTAAAAAACGCGTCGAGACATCCGTTAACCACGCTTTCTGGTCGCCCGCCTGGGTCATGAACAGCGGGGCATCCGGGAGGCGCTCATCCATTAGCAGCACGGTCACCAGCCGATGCGGCGCGAAAAACGCCCCTGCACGCCGCCCTTCGTGAGCGGCCATCAGCTTGTGCAGCGCAGGCTGGCGGGTGACAAACTGAAAGCGCACGTCTTCTGGCGCGGTGGCGAGCAGCGCATCCGCGATCAGGCCAAACCCGGCCCAGCGCATGCCCAGCAGCAGGGTACGAGGCCGGGAATAGAAATCCTGCTCGCGGGTGAATTCCGCCACGCGGGCATGGAGATCGAAGCGCACGTTGCGCCGCCACAGCGCGGGCGGGAAGATCTGCTCCACGAAGTTAAAACCGCTCATCTCCCGGGCGTTCTGTCGTAGAAAATCGGCCGGGACGTCGGCCTCCGGGCAGCGCATAAACTGGCTGTAGTTTTGCGTTATCCGGTTTGCCAGCAGGGTGCGTCCAGCCTGCCGGGCGCAAAGCCTGGCGTAGAGACGGGGGAGAAACATCATTGCTCACTCTCCCGCAGCGTGCCGTTTTCCATGGTGTAGAGCCGTCCGTGGCAGCCGACCACCTCCGGCGAGTGGGTGACAAACACCAGGCCAATTCCCAGGCCACGCAGGTTCGCCAGCACCTTCTGCGCGGTGGTTTTATCGAGGTTTGCCGTGACTTCATCGCACAGCAGCAGCTTCGGCTGGCTGTACAGGGCGCGCGCCAGCACCAGACGCTGCATCTCCCCTGCGGAGAAAAAGGTATTCCCCGGCAGCAGCTCCGTTTCATAGCCGTGCGGCAGACGCGCCACAACGTGGTCAATCTCCGCCAGACGGCAGGCGGCAATCACCCGCTCTTTGTCCGGGGCGCTATCAAAACAGGAGAGGTTATCCAGGATTGAGCCGGTAAAGAGAATATCGTCCGCGTGCACGATGCGAATATGCTGGCGCAGCGAGGAGAGATCGCATTCGGTAATCGGGATCGCGTTGATCCGCAAGCTGCCCGAGGTGGAGAGCAACATCCCGGAGATCAGGCGCAGCAGCGTGGTCTTCCCGGAACCGCTCTGGCCGACAATCACCGCCTCTTCTCCCTGCTTCAGCGTCATGTTGATGTGCTGAAGCGTCGCCTCGCGCCCCGGATAGGCAAAAGAGACATCCTCAAACTCCAGACTGACGGGCGAGGTCACAATCTTCCGGCCGAACTGGCTGGCTTCGGAAGGGGCAAACAGCAGGTCGCCAACGCGATCCAGCGGCCCCTTCAGCGCATTTTTATCCAGCAGCTTTTGCGCCACCTGCACCATCGCATCGGAGAAATAGCGTTTGTAGCTTATGTAGGCGTAAAGCATCCCGATGCTCATCTGCCCTTCCAGAATGAGCCAGGCGCCAAAGCAGACCACCAGCAGCTGCTCGGCGTTGATCACCAGCAGCGAGGCGACGTCAAAGCGGGCCAGCAGCCGCTCTTTGCGCATCAGCCCGGCAATGTGTTCGCGCTGGGATTTGTCCATCACCGCGTCCCGGGCCTGCTCCATATTGTTGGCCTTCAGGGTGATGATCCCCTTCTGCGTCTCCACCAGCAGCGATTCGTACTTCGCGGTGCGCTCGATGGAGTCATCCACCGCGCGCTGGTAAGGGCCAATCAGCGAGAAGCGGATCAGGAAAAACACCCCCATCAGCAGCATCGTCAGCACGGCGATTTTCACGTTATACAGCAGCATAAACAGCAGGCTGGTAAAGGCGATCAGGCTGGAAAAGAGGATCTGCACATAGCCGTTGCTGATGAACTCCGCGCAGGCGTGGAGTGATTTTTCTATCGCCAGCACGATGCCCGGCGGGCGGCTGCGGAACCAGCCGGTCTGGGTGCGCAGCATATAGTGGCGTACCGACTGGCTGAGGTCGTCATAGGCAATGTTGCGCATCAGGATCTCAAGTATCTGCTTGAGGAATTTACCTATGACTTCAAAAATAAAGACGATGGCGAAGATCGCGGTGAGTAAAATCACCAGATCGTTGTCGTTTCGCGAGATGGCCTCGTCCATGATCAGCTGCACGTAGGTGGGGCTGGCCAGCATGGTGATGAGGGTAAAAATCGAGAGCACAAACAGCAGCACCTGCCGCTGGAACAGGCTTGGGGATTTATTGGCCAGCCGGCCCAGCGTGAGCGTATCGTCAGGCGATTTTTTGTCGAAGCGCGGCGTTGGCTTGAGCTCCAGCACGTAGCCGGAAAAGAGTTTTTGCGCCTCCTTGAGGCTGTAGCGACGCACGCCGCTGGCCGGGTCGTGGACCGTCACGCTGCGGCCGTCGACCTTCACGATAACCACGAAGTGATTGCCGCGCCAGAAGGCGATGAGCGGCAGTTCGGCACTTTCAATTTCAGTGATTTCGCCCTTTAGCACCCGGCCCGTCATATTTTTATCGCTGGCGAGGGTCATTAATTCCGCCATCGAGGTTCCCGCGTCGGCAGAGACCGAAATTTCCCTGCGCAGCTGGCTGACGGAGACATGGTGTTCGTAGTGCCCCAGCACCATCGCCAGGCAGGCCAGCCCACATTCGGTAAATTCATGCTGGCGAATAATGGGTGTCTTACCCTTTTTTTTATACTGAAAAAGCGAAAACATAATTATCCGTGGCTGAAATAAAAAAATGGCCCGGCAATGCGGGCCATAGGTGCATAGGTCAATAACTTATGCGCTGAAGAAGCCGCCGATGAAGCCGCCCACCAGGCCAAACACGCCGCCGATGGTGCCGCCCAGCGCGCCTAACATCTGGCTGCCCGCGTTGTAGCCAGCGCTTGCACCCTGAAGCGCAGCAGCGAACGGATCCCAACCACCGATGATGGCCTGTGCTTTTTTGAAATCGATAACTTGCATGATTGTCTTCCTGTTAATCTGAATTAGTTGTAGCTGCCAACCAGCGCACCCAGGAAGCCCATCGCGCCACCCAGAATTCCGCCAACCACACCACCTACCATGCCCATGATGCTTGCACCGGTGTCGTAACCCAGCTGTGCACCCTTAACGAGGCCAGCGAACGGGTTTAATGCACCACCGATAATGTCTTTCGCTTCTACGAATGAAATCGCTTTCATTTTATTCTCCTGTAGTTGTAAATCTTCAGCTTGCGCCAAAGGTTAATTTCCTTTTATGAAGGAAAGCGGTTGTTACGGGCAGCTCGAAAGCGGAATGATTTTATTCCCATAAATAATCATCCGCCTTGCAGGCTGCGCGTAATTATCTATTTCCAGCCGTTGACCCGGCGGAAGATATTTTGAATCGTTATATTGTGAGCTACATCCCTGGGAGGAGACATATTTAAACCAGGTATTCCCGGTATTACTCACCACCCCGTTGCTAAACGCATAATCAAAATGTCTTGTCCATGGGCGGACAATTAAAATAGCCTCAAGCGAAACCACCACATCCGACTGGATGCGTTGGCCTCTGCTCATCACAACCCGCGCCTGGAGCGGCGTCTCTGTGAATTTAACGCGATAATAGCGCTCTTTGCTGTCGTGCGGGCCGGTGTAATAAAACTTAAAACCGGCCTGCTCGCCGCTCTCCAGGGTTAACTGTTTAGGTGAGAACATCACCTCGCCATCTTTTATTTCAGTCTCTTTCCCGTGCTCTTTAGGAACATCGACCTGAATAAGCGAAACAGTATAATTCTGTCGAACGCTGGTATCGTTTTTTATTGGCTGAAAAACAACTTCTTTTTCGGGTAGAAAATCAATATTTAGACTTTCAATAATTAAAGCATTTGCGCTTGCGGAAATGAAGTAATTTATTGCGAAAATAGCCAGGAATTTTCCAGTCATCATCGTTTAATTCCAGGAAGCGCTGACATCAATTCGACCCTGGGCCGTCACTTCACCAAACCAGTTATTACCGTCATAGGTCGTTTTCGATACCGGGTTATTCATCACAAACTGCAGCACCAGCGGCGTTTTCCACAGCCACATGTCCGTCACGCCGGAGCTTATCTTGTCCCACTCTTCCGCATGGGTGGCGGGTGCGGGGATGGACAGCGCTTCGCCCTTGCAGTTATGCGCCTTCAGCGTTTGGCTTTTACCCACCAGCACGTTGCCGGGGATCGGCACGGTGAAGCCGTTGCCGCTAAAGGCGCAGTAGTCTACGCCGTTCAGGCTCTGCGTCGGCCCGGTGACCTTCACCGTTACCGCAATCGCCGCATCTTTTTGCGCGCCGCTGTAGGTAATGGTGTAGGGGATCTCAATCGGCGCCTCGCCAATTGTCCCTTTTCCGGAGCCGCCAAGGCCGTTAGGGTCGAGGGTGTAGTCCGGGCTATCCGGCACAATCGCCAGTCCTGGCTGGATAGGGTTAATGACCAGCCCCCCGCCCGGCTGGAAGCAGAAATCCGCCGCCAGCGAACTGTTGCCTGGCGTCAGGCACAGGCTGACGATATTGCCAATGTTGCTGCCATCCCCCGCCTGCGCCACGCTCAAAATCAGCGCCTTCGGTAAAAAGATTTTGAGGTTGGCCTTGCCGCCGTTTTTTTGCGGCGCGGCGAGGAAGGTATTCGCCAGCACGCGGGTATCGCTCAAAATACCGCCGGAGATGCTGTACCAGTTGCTCTCGTCGAAGGTGATTTCCGCCGCCAGACCCGTTCCGCCGTTCATGTGCGACTGCAGCACGCCGTTTACGCGGGATGACGTCAGCGCCAGGCCCGGGTTATAGCCGGTGATATCTTCGCCGACGAAGGTATATTCCAGCAGCGAACAGAGCACGCCCGATACCGTATTGCGGGTGTATTTGGTGCAGGTCGCGCCGGTCGAACCATCCACAATCGTGACCTCGCCGCTGATCGGGTCTATCCCCAGATCCAGCGCCCGTGAGTTGGTCATGGTCAACGTTCCCACCTTGTGCAGCGTGTTGGTGGTAGTCACCTTATTGATAGAGGTGATCTGCGGCGTGGAGGTAATGGTCACCTCGTTGCCGGGAGCCGCATTGAGCAGATAGTTAAAGAACGGATCCCCCAGCACCCAGCGCCCATAGGAGGTGCCGGGTTCGATGACCGGCGGTTTCACCACCATAGCGGTGTCGGTATAGCTTGTCGCCGCGGTATAGCCCGTGGTGCCGCAGGTTGAAGAGCACGCGGTGCCCTTAAAGAACGGCGAGGCGCTGGAGCCGGTAACGCTGAAGTTGATGGTCAACGCGCTGCCCGCGGGGCCGTTAAAGCTGTTGTCCGGAATGTAGGTGGCAATCCCGTTGTTGGTTTTAGCGCTCAGGGTCGGCCACTCCCGCGATCCGTGCAAAAACGCGGTCGAGGTGCTGTTCAGGCTAAACAGCGCCGCCGTGTTGCCCGTCCCGTTGTTGTCCGGGTTGTTAATCGCAAAGTAGGGCATCTGCTGCGCCTGCGCAGCCGCGCTTAACAGCAGCAGATTAAGAGCGAATATCTTTTTCATCTTCACGTTCCCGTGTTCCTTTTGCTTCCTGCCAGACGAAATCGCCCTTATCGCAGGAGATGTCCCCAAGCCACAGCGCGCCGCGGTTGGACTCGATATCCAGACGCACCTCGCAGACGCTGTCGTCCGGCGTGGCAATGCTGAGCACCGGATTATTCTTGTCCACGTCAATCACGAAGCGACCGTCGTTTTCCGTACGGGTCAGCCCGACGTGGTTTTTGATTTGCGTGGCGCTCACCGGGTTGCCGCTGGCATCAACAAGGCGACCAAACAGGGTGACGATTTTTTTCACCTGCGGCTTCATCACCACCGTGTTACCCGGGTAGACCGTGATATGCCGACGGGCATTCGCGCCGATGTCATAGCTTTCGGTGCCGGTTTCGCTGTTCATCACCTCCAGGTCATAGGCCTGATAGGCCGGCAACGACAGCCAGGTTTTATCACCCTTGATGCGCTCCGTGCGGCCGTTCAGCTTCAGCGTGAGCGACTCGTCGGACTTCAGTCCGGTGCTGACAATCACCCCTGCGCTGTCGGTCCCTTTACCTGCTGCAATCGCCTCTTTTGACCAGCCGACGCTGCCGTCGCTGGTCAGCGTGGAGTTCCAGCCCTTGCTGGTGCCGCTCTGCACGCTGAGGATGTTGCTGTTCCACGGCGTGTCGAAGCTGACGCTGCCGCCGCCGCTCACGGTGCGATCCTGGTTGCTGCTGAAGGCTCTTGAGACGTTGGCGGTGACCGACTTCAGGTAATCCCCTTCGAACTGGCGACTGGCGCTGACGTTGAGCGCCGTGCCGGTATCGCGGTTATGGGAAACACCCACGGAGACGGTGTTACCCAGCGGGATGGCGAAATCGAGCATCACGTAGCGGTCTTTCTCTTCGTAGTACCCTTCGTACTTATTGCGCGACATGCCCACCCGCAGGCGCGCCGTGCCGTAACGACCGGCGTACAGCCCCTGGGAGTAGTCAATCTGATAGCGTTTATAGCGATATACGTCGTCTTCCTGACGCATCAGGCTCAGGTTCCCGGCGGAAGGCAGGCCAAACGACGGCAGGCTGAACGACGCGCCCCACGTGTTGCCTTTGTTTTCATAGATATCAAGGAACTTGCCGCTGGAGAGCTGCTCGTGGGAGTACCAGACCGAACCGATATTCCACGGCAGGCTGACGTTAGCCCCGTAGTTGGCGCGGTACGTGCCGTCCGAGGCGGCCATCGTCTGGGTGTTCACCGAGAAATACCCGGTCAGGTTCAGGGAGGCCCACAGTTCACTGACCACGTGTTCGCGCATCATGTAGCCGGACGCGTTCCAGTCGACCATCCCGCTGCGCTTGCTAAAGGAGGTGCCGACCAGCGACATGGTGTCTTTGTGCTTGGTGTCGTAATCGTAGTAGTAGCTGTTGTCCTGCTCGTTTTTCCGTTTGGCGTACTTCTTGTAGTTGACGACGGATTTGTCGCGGCTATAAATACCGCCCCACGTCTGCCAGCGCAGCGACTCCGACACGTTATTGCTGAAAGGTTTGTTCACTGTGTACATGCTGCGCGACACGGTGCGGCTGCCGCTGACCACTTCCACTTCTACGCTATAGATACCGTAGGGCAGCGCGCTGGTGTCGATTTCGTGGTTACCCACGTCAAAGCGCTGAATGCCAATAAGCTGGCCGTCGCGGCGAATTCGGGCTTCACCGGCGGTCGGGAAATAGACCACCACCGGCGTCAGGGAGAGGGTATTGTCCCGCTTGCGCGAGTTAGCCTGGTTGCCCACCGATACGCCGTACACTTCGCCACCGGAAATACCGCTGACGCTGGCCAGCGACTGCATCGCCCAGCCGTTCAGCATCCCGGCGGCGTAGCGCATGCCCTGATAGTCACGTTCCCACATCACCGCGTTCATCTGGGTGTCGCTGCTGCTTTCGTTAACGTAGCCAGAGCCATCGACCAGCAGGTGATCGACCCCCATTGAGATCCAGCTTTTGGCGTTGAGATAGCCGGATGACCAGCTGTCGCCGTAGCCGCTCTCGGTATGATACGCGCCAAGGTTATAGGAGAGCGTGCCGCTCAGATCGTCTGATTCAGGGGCATCGATATCCACTTCACGGGGGCGAATATTGACCCCGTAATCACGCTGGGAGAGGTTGAGCAGCAGACGCATCTTTTTCTGGTCCAGCTCAAACGCCGACCCGGCGCTCACCGGAATACGCATTTGCTCGTCGAACTGTTTGCCGCTGATGCTTTGCAGCAACGTCCGCATCTCTTTCGACAGACGAATACCGTTATCAGACTCCTGGACCTGCACGTCGCGCAGCCCGAGCTGCCGATCTTTCGCGTAAATCGTTACATCGCCAATACGGACATATTCGCTCACGTCACGCGCGCCGCTCGCCGTTTGCGCGGCATTCGGACGGGTATTGACCAAATAAACGGGGATTTTGATCCCCTGCTCCAGCAGGGCATAGAGCGAGTCGGGAAAACGGTAATTAGCGATAACCACGGAGCTGGAGGCAGCATGCGCATACGCGGGCAGGAGGCCGGATGTGCACGCCATCATCACCGGCAACACTAATTTATTTTTCACCATGCATCCTTACTTAACAGGAATGAACTGTTTCAGGTCCCAAATTCCGAGATGAAAATGGCTGTCCGTAACGTTGATATCGTCGATCGCGCGTGAGGTACCCGGCATCAGGTAGAAGTTTTTAACGCACGGCGTGGTCGGTGATTCCGGGTTGGGTTTCAGGCATATCCCGCTCGCATTCACGCGAAACGCGGTATTGCCTTTATTGGTTATTTTTCCGGCCACGTAGACGAAGTCGACGTTCTTCTTCCGGGGCTGGACCACCAGAATGGTGCTCACCACGGCGCGGGTCATCCCTTTGCCATTCTTTTGCGAGCCGTTATCAAGATCTTCGCTGACCCCTTCATCAATGAAGGTCACGCGGTAGTAGCGCTCCCGGTCATCGGCCTTGCCGTGATAGTAAAACTTGACGATATTGCTGGTCCCGGCAGGCATAACCATGCGCGTGGGCGTCAGCAGCAGTTCGTCCGTTTTCTCCGGGTTAATGACAATGCCTTCATCCATTGGGCTGCTGATACGCTGGGCGCTGATGGAAATAATGCGCACGCTGTCCGCTTCGTTTTTTAATTCCTTGGCGGTGGAGTCGGCATCGGCAGGAATAATGGTGGTGACTTTGCCCACATTAATCGCCAGCGCGGAGGAAGAGACAAAGAGTAAAAAGAAGAAGATGGGTTTGAGGCTAAACATGATATTTCCCTAAACAGGGGCTTACGCCCCTGTAACTGTCAGCTCTTAGCCCCAGGTTGCGCGGAACGCAACGGACACAGTACCTTCCCACAGGCTGTTGGTCAGGTCTTTGAACTCTTTCGCCGCACCGGTGCTGTCCTGTGCAGAATCGACGTAGAACACAAATTTGTCCTGGCCGGTCACTTCGGTATTCGCCGCCGCGCCTGCGCTGGTGGTCAGGTTCCACAGGCCAGAAGAGACGCCGGTGTTGTTTGAAGAGTCAACCAGGGTAGTCCATGCCGTTGATTTCGCACCCACTGTGCCACCGATTGAGCCCAGATCGGTCCCGCCAAAGCGCGCGCCCACTTTCAGCTTGGTTGATTCGCCGCCAACGCTGAACAGGGTGTTGTCAGAGTCGTCAACAATCGCTTCCAGTTTGAAGCTGGTCGCAGAAGAGTGGTCACCACGAATAGCCACATCAAACAGACCGGTGTCGGTGTTAAAGGCTTTCGTGCTTGCGCTATAAACGAAGTTCAGTGCACGCGTCGGCGTGACAACCAGATCGGAATCGCTGTCTTTCGTTGCAGAAGCCTGCCAGGTTGCAGAAGCGGTAGTTTCCGCTGCATTAACAGCGCTCAGGGCAGAAAGAGACAGCAGTGAGCCCAGAACGATAGCGTTCAGTTTGTTCATTTATTTAGTCCTTCAAAAAAGAATCCAGATGTTTAAAAAAGGAGAGCCCCTTTTTCGAGGCGGAGTATAGTCACCCCAAAAATAGCGAGGCAATACAGAAAATTTCATCCTGCTCGCGGGAAAGGATGAAAAAAAACAGAATGCTTTTGCATCTTGTTGTTACATAATGAATAAAATTGAGACTTTTTTGATTAATAGAAAAACATCTATTCTTACTGCTTTGCAGAATTTCAGGATGTCGGCACGGCCACGCACATCATTATAGGCAACACCAACCCTTTAATTAGCCAGGCACGACTCTTAACCCGGGTAACATAAAAGAAGTCGATATTATCCAGCAGCAGCTCATTGACTATTCCATCCGGTGCAGCATCATCATCAGATTTATGCAGTTTTTTTCCTTTAATATAATAAATATCACTACCAGCCACTTTCTCAACATTAAGGGCATAGTTGCGGTCAATCAAATAGCGCTTGTCTCCGCGGATGAATACGCCTTTATGGATCACCGTGATACTATCGCTGCTATTAAACAGAAGCAGCGTCGTTAACGACAACCCCGTTGACTCCCCCGTCGAATAGCTTTTGCTGGAAATCGTATCTGACTGGCAGCCAAATCCCTCCTCCTGGTTTTTTTCAGGATAAAGCAGAACAATGGCGATAACAGAAAGCAGCAGTATCACGCCCAGTAATATACTCAGGTGTCTCTTTGACATGTTCTTAACTCCCTGTCAGGCTTCTGTAAGAGGTGCAATTTTTATAGCCATCGCCGCTGTCCTGCTGATAACAGACAGCCAGGAAATCATTTTCCAGCTGTGACTTTTTAAAATTTGAATAATACGCATCAGCAGCCTGATGTTCGCAGTCTATTTGTTGACGGGTAATGGCCTCTTTGGCCCGGCTAAAGTAAGCCTGTTGCGGCTGATACATGTCCTTATCGATAAGATAAACCGTACAGCGATCGATTTTGCCCAGCAGATGGATATCGGACTCTTTAGGGCGCTCGGCCACACGCATGTTTTGATAGAAAAAAAGCGCAGCAATGCCGGCAATAACGACCAGCGCCATGACGCACAGCGTGGTAAAGCCGCTGTCGCGACGATGCAGGCGCGCAGGCGGGTCTCGCTGTTGAGTCACCACGTCAGGCGCCTCGGCCACGATTTTCTCCGGAGCAGAAACGGGTGGCCTTACCGTGTGATGTTCTATATGTGCGGCCAGGCTAAACCCTTTCCCACGAATTGTTTTAATCAGCAGAGGATCGCGGCCTAAACTGCGAAAGGCTTTCCTGATTTCACTTATGGCAACATTAAGACTGACCGAGGAGCCGGAAAAGCCGCGGTCTTCCCATACTTTCTTTATCAGGTCGTCCCTGTCGAGGGTTTTGCCATTATTAATGATCAGTTCATATAACAACCGTGCCGCCTGGTTGGATAACTTAATCGAAGATTCCTCTTCTCCATTAATCATGATCACACCGGAGTCCACTTCATAAAGCATTGCGAGATCAATAAGATACTTCATATGATTATTACACCACTGTTATTAACGACTGTATTTGTCCCGCAATAATAGGACTAAAGAGTGTGTGGTCAAGTCATCAAATATTATTTGAGCAAGCGGCATAGAAAACTTCATAAATTAACAATTATTAATTCATTAATCAGGAACGCCGAATGAAGGTGTTTAGGTTATGATCTTAAAAAAAACATTATAACAAGATTATAATCTTATAATATGTACATTACCGGAATAATGTTTTGTTATGTATCTTTTTGATGCAACATAATATCGTCAAGGCTCGTACTAAGGTCGCTATGCCCGCTAGCCGGTAACAGTGTGTTGCGCAGCCAGGAAACATTCTTTTTTATATAAAACAAAATATTATGGAGTTTATCATGTTCAAAACGATCATGACCGTATCTGTTCTTGCCGCAGCCATTGCTTCTACTCAGGCGATTGCCGCTGATAACTCAGCAGGTGGCGTAATTAACTTTACCGGTGCTATTACCGATACCACCTGTACGATTAATGGCGGAAAAAGCGCGGATATGACCGTCGCCCTCTCCCCAATTTCGGTTAAGGATGCCGGAACAACGGTTGGCCTGATTACGAAAAATAAAAAATCCATTGCGTTAACCTTCTCGGGCTGTACGCCTGCTGCGGGCACGACCGGCACGCCGCTGAAAGTGTACTTCTCCAGCGCCGATAATATTTCTACCGACGGTAAATACCTGCTGAATAACAGCGTCAATGAAAATGATGCAAGCGTGGCGCGTAACGTAGGTTTTGCATTAGTGGAGCCGGGTAAATCAACGCCTGTTACGCTTAATCAGGCTTACACCACCAACATTATGGGTACTGCAGCAGCGCCAGATTCTGAAACGCTGACGCTGGACGTTTATTACTATAAAACCAATGCCGCTGCCGCAACGGTCGGTGCATTGAGCTCTAACGTGACGTACACCATTTCCTACCTGTAATTTCAGTTAATCAGGCTTCGTTTCTGCGGAGCCTGTTTTTAAGGTTACCATTATGCGTAAGGTTATTTTGCTGGCATTCCTGCTGCTCGGCACGGGCTACTCATGGGCCAATATTGTTATTAACGGCACGCGTGTTCTTTATCCTGAGAATAACAAAGAGGTTATTGTTCAGTTAATCAATACGGGAGATGCCCCTGCGCTGGTGCAGTCATGGATCGATGACGGCGATATTCATTCGACGCCGGAAACGGCAAAAGTACCTTTTCTTTTATCCCCGCCGGTGGTGAAGGTCAACGAACATAATGGTCAGCAACTGCGCATTAAAAAGCTGCCTGCGAATTTGCCTGCCGATCGCGAGTCGGTCTTTTTCCTGAACGTGCTCGATATTCCACCAAAGCCGGAAAATGTGCAAAACCAGAATACCGTTCAGCTGGCGATTAAATCTCGCATCAAAATGTTTTACCGCCCGGCCGCGTTAACCGGCACGCTGGACGACGCAACGGGAAAACTGACGCTGGTTGCCAGCGGCAAACAGTTCCGCATTGTAAATGAGAGCCCTTTCCATATTACCGTTGCCAATATTTCTCAGGGTAAAAGCAAATTACTGCAGGAATCACCGATGGTATCGCCATTTGGTCAGCTCACCGTGGCGACCAAAAGCGCGGTGACGCGCGGCCAAACCTACCAGCTGATGTATGTAGACGATTTGGGTGCTTATAAAACCCGCACGCTTATCAGCCAGTGACCGGAAAGACTCGCCATGAAATTGAAACAAAACAGGCTCTGTATGCTGGCTGTCTGCTCGCTTCTGCTTTCGCATAAATCGGGTGCGGTATCGTTTGATACTTCCCTGCTTGCTGGCGCATCCGGTGAGTCCGATCTGTCACGTTTTTACGAAAACAACGCTATGCCTGCCGGCCCGCAGGAGATGGATATTTACGTCAACGGGGACTGGAAGGGACGCTATACGGTGACCTATGGCGAACAGCGTGATGACGTTCGCCTTGCGTGGAAAGATGCCCTGATGCTGGGGATCAACACCAAAGCGATTCCGGCGCCCGCCATTGCTCAGGGACAGGTGCAACTGCACGATCTCGTTCAGGGTGGCGAGGTGAAAACGGATACCGGCACCCTGAGCCTGGCGCTCACCGTGCCGCAGGCGGCCGTGCTGCACACGGAAGAGGGCTACGTTGCGCCTCAGTTCTGGGATGAAGGGATCCCGGCGCTCATGCTCTCCTGGAACACCACCTGGTACAACACGCGGACGAAAGGCTCAGCGAAAGAGACCAACGACGATTTTTACGCCGGGCTGGATTCCGGCGCCAACCTGCTGGGCTGGCAGTTTCGCGACAGCAGCACCTGGCGCAAATCCGCAAGCGGCGACAGCAGCTGGCAAAACAATACCCGCTACCTGCGTCGCCCGCTGGCGGCGCTGAAATCTAACCTGACGCTGGGCGACTTTTATATTCCGGGCGATCTGTTTGATTCCCTGCGCGTGCGCGGCGTCTCGCTGGCGTCAGATATCAAAATGCGTCCCAACTCGCAGCAAGGCTTTTCGCCGGTGGTGCACGGGGTGGCGCGCACCAACGCCCTGGTAAAAGTGATCCAGAACGGCAACGTCATCTATCAGGAAAACGTTCCGCCGGGCCAGTTTACCCTCGACAGCATTCAGCCGACCGGATCGGCCGGTGATCTGCTGGTGGTCGTGCGCGAAGCTGACGGTTCACAGCAATCCTTCACGGTGCCCTTCTCTGCCGTGCCCGGCATGCTCAAAGAGGGCGTGAGCGAGTACAGCATGATCGCGGGTAAAGTGCATCAGAACACCGTCGAGGCGGAACCGGCCTTCCTGCAGGCCACGCTGCGCTATGGCTTTAATAACCTGATAACCGGGTATACCGGTACGATCGTGAGCGACAATTATCAGGCCGGGCTTATCGGCACCGGCTGGAATTTGCCGTTCGGCGCGGTCTCCGTGGACGTCACCCATGCCAAGACGACGCTGCAGGACAGAACCGACAGCGGCCAAAGCTTTCGCGTGTCGTACAGTAAGTTTATCGATACGACGGCCACCAACTTCACGCTGGCGGCCTACCGCTATTCCACAAAAGGCTATTACAGCTTTAGCGACGCGCTCTACTCCCGCGAAGGGTATCAGCGCCTGAAAGCGCAGTATGACGACTATAAGGATCGCTTCGGGGTCGCCCCGGAGATGACGATGAGCACCTGGGATGCCCTGCGCGCCGCGCAGCCTAAAAATACCTTCACCCTTAACCTGAACCAGCGTCTGCTCAATAACTGGGGCACGGTGTTTATCTCCGGCACGCAGCGCGACTACTGGAACGCCACGCAAACCTCGCGCGAATATCAGGCAGGCTACTCCAACGCCATCGGCCGGGCCAGCTACACCGTCTCCGCCAGCCGGGTGCGCAACAGCGAGCGTGAAGAGGAGACGCGTTTTTACCTCTCCCTCAGCCTGCCGTTCTCAGCGTTTGATAACAACGCGTGGATCACCTCCAGCCTGACGGCCAGCGACTCGCATTATGAGCAGAGCAATATCAGCATAAGCGGCAACGCGCTGGAGTCGAACCGCCTGAGCTATACGCTCTCCGGCAGCAATGCCCGGGGCGGGAACAACACGGCCAGCGTGAATACCGCATACCGTTCGAACTTCGCCACGCTGGGGGGTTCATACAGCGAGTCCTCCGACTACCGCCAGACCGGACTGAACGGGCGCGGCAGCCTGGTCGCCGTGCCGTGGCATCTGCTTGCCTCGAACGAAACCGGCACCACCATGACGATTGTCGATGCCCCTAAGGCGGAAGGACTGATGGTCAACGGAGATGAAAGTATCGTGACCAACCGTGACGGCGTGGCGCTGGTCCCTTACGCCACGCCGTACCGTAAAAACGCCATTACCCTGTCCGAAACGGCGAACAGCCGTGGGGCAGAAGTGCGCGGCAACATCGCTAACGTCGCCCCGTACGATGGCGCGGTGAATTACATCCGCTTCGACACCGACCAGCGCCAGTCCTGGATGCTTCGCGCCACCCGTCCAGACGGGGCGCCGCTGCCGTTTGGTACCGAAGTGCTGAACGAGCGCGGTGAGTCGGTGGGGTATGTCGGCCAGGCCAGCGTGCTCTACATCCGCGCGGAAGAGCCGCCACGCGCGCTTAACGTCCACCTGCGTGACGGAAACTGCAATATCGCCGCACCGGCGTGGGGGCTGGAAAGCCCGCCTTCTGTTTGCCATAACTAACGGAACATCAACATGATACGGTTACTGACCTTTCTGTTTCTCGCCTGCGTCAGCGGGGCAAGCTATGCCACCTGCTCCGGGGGCAGCATTTCCTATGGCCCGCCAATCAGCGTCGACCTGTCGGATAAGCTCACGCCGGCCACGCCAACCTGGACCGGAAGCTTCACCACCCAGTACAGCGGGTCGTTCAACTGCTCAACCGGCAACAGCGAGTTTTCCTATACGCCGATCCTCTCGACCGACAGTAACTACGCCACCATTCTGGGCTTCAGCAACAATAAATATATGGTGCGGGCGGAGATCACCAGCACGCATCCCAACAAGACGCTGGCCGCCAGCGGTAACCATACGGCTTCTGAGCTGAATACCCCTTTCACCGTGCGCTTTACGCTGGTAAACCAGAGCGGCACCACGCTTGCGGGCGACACGGCGACCATGAGCGACGTGCTGTTCGTCAGCGATATGAGCGGCATGTCGCTGTGGGAGATCATTACCTGGCCGATAAACCAGCTGGTGAAAATTGTGCAGTGGCTGTTTAACGGCTTTAAGTGGCCATACGATAACCGCGACATGTTTGGTCAGCCGATGACCATCAAATATGCGCCGAAGCTGACGACCTGCTCGTTTGACAACGCGGGGCTGACGGTGACGCTGCCTACGCTGGGCATTCCCCAGCTTAGCGCCTCTTCTCAGCCAGGGCTGACCCCCTTCACGCTTAACATGAGCTGCCAGAACCTGAGCGCGAACGGCAGTTCTGACCGGGCCATCGAGATGTTCCTCTCCAGCAATCAACTGCTCTCCACCGACAGCTCGGTGCTAGTTGATACCAGCAGCAGCGCCGCGCAGGGCGTTGGCCTGCGGCTGATTCAGCGGAACAACCCGCAGCTGCCGGTTGTTTTCTCAACCTCCACCACCAGCCGTGGAAACGCCACGCTGCTGTTTAGCGTGGCGGCAGGCGGGGCACTGAACAAGACCTTCACCCTGCCGATGGCGGCGTCGTATTATGTCTGGGCGCCGGGGAAGGTCACCCAGGGCAAGCTGAATACCTCGGCCACGCTGAATATTATCTACCCGTAATACGCGGTCCGGGACATCATCGCTTAATTCCCGATTTTCCCCGCCATCTGCAGGTACCTGATCAGTTCACTGTGGTTGGCGAGGTTAAGCTTCTTCATCGCATTGTGCTTTTGGGTGGCGATGGTACTGGCAGAGCGGCTTCGCAGCTGGGCAATCTCCGTCACCGTGTAGCCTTCCACAATAAGATGAAGAACCTCCCATTCCCGGGCGGAAAGCACCGAGCGCGAGCGCGCGCCGGCGCGCATCATCCCCTTCAGAAAGGATGAGATCCGCGGCTTAACGTCCTCTGTCGTCAGCAGTGCCCGTAATTCCGTTTTCAGCTCCCTGGGCTCGTCCTGCAGAGAAAGCGTCAGCTCGTACTTCATCTCCAGCACTTTTTTTAATAGCCCGTACTGTAATTCCGGAACAAAAAGCACGCGCTTTACGTTATGCGTATGACACAGCATATTAAGCCTGTTACTGGTTTGCACTCCCCAGGCGTTATGATTAAACAGATAGCTGAACTCGGTTATCACCATATCGACCTGGCGATCGATAATCGCATCAAAGAGCTGTTCTGTTGATTCAACTATCGATATGCGCAGGGAATATTCAGGCAGTAATTTCCGCAGCGCATCGCTTATCATCTCCTGCAGAATATTGACCCGATAAAACACAATAACCCTGACGGTTAATTCAGAATAAATCATATTATTTCATTGTTAACGCGAATAAAGGAGAGAGATAGTAAATTAATAAAACCACGCTCACAACTTATTCCCTCCAGGATTTTAACGCCTGGGCCGATAAAAATCCGCAGCGGAGTAAAGCACCAGGCTGAGGTTAGGATTTCCGGGACAAAAAAAGGCATAACCCACGCAAAAAACGGCCTGCACAGCCATCCCGAACCAGACCAAATCTTAACTTACGCTATTTTTCAGCATAAAAACCTGTTTGCAATATTATAAGAAGATTAAACATATTGGTTCTGACATTAAAATATTTTTTGAATTTTATTTTCCTCTAATAAAAAACATCCTCTTTACTCGACATGTGCCTCTGGCATACCTTTTACACATCATCCCATCACAAATTAACGGGTGACCACTCCATTCGAATGACCGTTTTGCTTACAGGGACCTGGTGCTTTGCTAAAGGAGAATGACCATGAAAGAAAAAATATATGTGGCCGTTGTTGATAGTTGCGAGTTCACAATGATTGGCCTGCAATATCTTGGTAACCGCGAACCTGACGAGCATCGGGATGTTATTTTCCATGGGTTTAGCAATATTGAAGACTTTCTTCTCAGCGAACGGGCGTGGGATATCGTGATTTACGATCCGCTGAATACCGGAAGCTTTGTGATTACGCCAAATGAAGACATCCTGCGCATTAAAGAAATACAGCCTGACGCGAGGATCTATATCTACTCGTTATCCGCCGGCTTCCTGAAGTTTAAGCATGTGGATGGCGTCATCAATAAGCGCGTTTCGCTGGGGGACATCAAGGCGATGTGGCAAATCCTGATGAGCCAGACGCCAAAGGCGTTAAACCATTACAACGTAAGCATTACGACGCGACAACGCCCTGCAAGGCTCTCTAATGAGGAAGCCAGCGTGCTTCGGGGCTACTCATGTAACCTGAAAACCAAGCAAATTGCCCGCCAGCTGGGCTGCAACGTCAGGCTGGTCTATTTCTACAAAAACAACGCCATGAATAAGCTCAAGGCCGTCCGGGGCCCCTCGTTCTATCAGAGCATTCGCTGGATCTTGAATTAACTTCCCGACCGTGTGTCGTTTGCCTTTGTTCCCGTGTCCGCGGGAACCTTTTTTTCTCAGGGTCTCGTCATGTACACCGTTCTACCCTCTCCCATGCTGCATACCATTACGGGGCTGCGGTTTCAGCCTTTAGTGGATTTTCATTCCGGCCAGGCCGTGGCGCATGAGGTTCTTGTGGAGATCCACAACGTCAATCTGGAGGTGTTCTTCGCTTCGCTGCCCGCCCGCTGTGCGCTGCAAATCTTTTTCTGGCAGGCAAACACGCTGTTACGGAGGCCGGACAAAGGCCAGTACTGGATAAATTTTCCGGCCGATCGGCTGCTTGACCCCAAAGCCATCGATCTGTTGCTGGCCCTACGCCACCAGCAGCGCTTAACGATTGAGATCCAGGACCCGCTAACCCTGACCCGCATGAGTACCGCGGAGCAGCGCGGCATCCACAAAAACCTGCACCGGCTTAAGGCGGCGGGCTGGAAAATCTGGCTGGACGACCTGACGTACGAGCTGGCCGACGACTATGCGCGACTTGCCCTGCCGGTTGACGGCATCAAGCTTGACCGCTCAGAGCTCAACGCCGCTGACCGGTTTGACGCATTCGTTCACTTTGTCAGAGATAAAATAGCCAGAGCTGTCGTCGTTGAAGGGATTGAAACCGCGCAGGATCTGCAGCGAGCCCGCGCGTCGGGAGCCCGGTTTGGCCAGGGTTTTCTCTGGCCGGAAAGCCGGATAGACGCCAGCGTGACGGCATAAAGACCGGTGGCGTCAGGTTGACATTTTTACGGCTTTACCAGCCCGGTACCGCCCCGCCGTTAAAGATCGTTTCAGCCGCTTTTGCCACTTCAGGCGACTGATAGGACTGGATAAATTCCTTCACGTTCTCCGCGTCTTTGTTGTCTTCGCGCGTGACCACAATGTTCACGTACGGCGAGTTTTTGTCTTCAATAAAGACGCTGTCATGCACCGGCGACAGCCCGGTTTGCTGAATATAGGTGGTGCTGATAATGGCGACATCCACTTTTGGGTCATCCAGCACGCGCGGCAACTGCGCCCCTTCCAGCTCCATAATCTTCAGACTTTTAGGGTTTGCGGTAATATCCAGCGCCGTCGGCAGCAGACCGACGTCCGGCTTCAGAGTAATCAGCTTCTCTTTTTGCAGCAGCAGCAGCGCGCGCCCCAGGTTGGTCGGATCGTTTGGAATGGCGATAGTCGCCCCGTCCTTCAGGTCGGATACGGATTTGATTTTGCGGGAATAGCCGGCCATCGGGAAGACGAAGGTGTTCGCCACGGCCACCAGCTTATAGTTATGCGCCTTGTTATCTTCTGCGAGGAACGGGCGGTGCTGGAAGACGTTGGCATCCAGCTCCCCCTGGTTGGTGGCATCGTTGGGCAGCAGCGAACCGCTGAACCCCACCAGCTCCACGTCGAGGCCATATTTCTCTTTTGCCACTTTTTTAGCAACTTCCGCCACGTCCTGTTCAGCGCCATTGATGACGCCGACTTTAATGTGTTTGGCATCATTGCTGCTTTGGTCACAACCCGCGAGCAGCAGGCCAGTCAGGAGAAGCGCACCCAGTCGAAGTTTCACAAGACAGTTCCTTTTGTTAGACGTTTTGAAGACTATATCGACAACGCGACGCTGGAATAAAAACCGAAAAAGAATCAATAAGAAGGATAAGTTATATGCGGCCTATTGCCGGGTGGCGCTGGGCATCACGCCTGCCGGCGCAGCGGCGCCTCGCGTAAAAACCACGACAGCGCAAACGCCAGCACCATAATGCCCGCCGCCAGCAGGAACACCGCATGAATGGCCGAGCCGAACGCATCAAGGTAGTCCAGCCTCAGGGCGTCAGGCAGATGATGAATGGCGGTCGGGTTCAGCTCGTGCGGCAGCTCTGCCCCTTCAGGCAACCTGTCCATCAGCCCCGCCTGAAGAACATGGGTGAACACCGCGCCAAACAGCGCAACACCGATCGCCCCGCCGATGGAGCGGAACAGCGTGACACCAGAGGTCGCCACCCCGTATTGCTCGGCAGAGACGCTGTTCTGCACCGCCAGCACCAGCACCTGCATCACCAGTCCCAGCCCCATGCCCAGCACGCTGGTGAACAGATACAGCTGCCAGGTTGGGGAGGTGAGCGAAATGCGCGTCAGTAAAAACATCCCCACCACGCCGAGCAGGGTGCCGAGGATCGGGAACAGGCGGTATCTCCCGGTATGGCTAATAATGCGCCCGCTGATAATGGAGGTCAGCAGCAGCCCGCCCATCAGCGGTATGAGCTGCAAACCGGCCTGCGTTGGCGTGGCGTCTTTCACCACCTGCAAATACAGCGGCAGGAAGGTCACTGAGCCAAACAGCGACATGCCGATGATAAAGCCAATCAGGCTGCAGAGCAGGAAGCTACGGTCGCGGAACAACGACAGCGGGATAATCGGCTCCCACGCCAGCCGCTCCTCGTAGATAAACCCGGCAATGCCCGTCAGGCCAAAAGCCAGAATGCACCACAGCTGCGGGTCGCTCCATTGACGAACGGTCCCGCCTTCGGTGGTGAACAGGATGATGCAAAGCAGCGCCATGCTGAGGTAAATCGCCCCCAGATAGTCAATCTCATGCTTGTTGCGCCGCGCGCTGCCGTGGAATACCGCGCCGATGACCAGCAATGCAAACAGCCCCAGCGGCAGGTTGATGTAGAAAATCCAGCGCCAGGAGGCGTGCTGGACGATAAACCCGCCAATGAGCGGCCCGATGACCGTTGCCAGCCCAAACACGCCGCCAAACAGCCCCTGATAGCGCCCGCGATCGGCAGGCGGGATCACGTCCGCCACGGCGGCCATGCTGATGACCATCAGGCCGCCGCCGCCCAGGCCCTGAAGGGCGCGCATCAGCACCAGCTGGGTCATGTTTTGCGCCAGCCCGCACAGCGCGGAGCCCACAAGGAACAGCACAATGGCGATTTGCAGGACGATTTTACGCCCAAACAGATCGCCAAACTTTCCGTACAGCGGCACCACGATGGTGGAACTGAGGATGTAGGCCGTGACCACCCAGGAGAGTTTATCCAGGCCGCCCAGTTCGCCGACAATGGTCGGCAGCGCCGTGGAGACAATTGTTTGATCCAGCGCGGAGAGCAGCATCACCAGCAGCAGCGCGCTGAACAGCAGCTTGATCGACGGCGCTTTCTGCGCGGGTTGAGCCATTACGTCGGACTCCATAAGACATCACTTGAAATTAATTAATCGTATAATTAATATTTGTGGAAGTGATGAATAAGATCAAGAGATACTGTGGCCATGCCAGCACAAAAGGACAATTCTGAACCGCGCCGCCCGGGCCGCCCTCGCGGCGGTAAGCGCGCCACCGCCAGCCGCGAAGAGCTGCTGGACATCGCGCTGACCCTTTTTTCCCGCCAGGGGATCGCCAACACGTCGTTAAATGCAATAGCCAAAGAGGCAGGCGTGACCCCCGCAATGCTGCACTACTACTTCAACTCCCGGGAGCAGCTGCTGGATGCGATGATTGAGGAGCGTTTCCTGCCGTTACGCGAGAGGATCGGAACGATTTTCGCCGATAACCGGGATTCTCCGGTCAACGCCCTGACGGAAATGGTAAAGGTGCTGGCAGAGCTGGCGGAACAGTATCACTGGTTTGCGCCGCTGTGGATGCAGGAGGTGATTGGCGAAATGCCGGTCCTGCGCACCCATCTGCAAGCGCGGTTTGGTGATGAGAAGTATCAGGCGACGCTCGCCACCCTCAAAGGCTGGCAGCAGGAAGGGAAGCTGAATCAGGCGCTGGCACCCGAGCTGCTGTTTACGACCTTGCTGAGCCTGGTGCTGGTTCCGTTCTCACGCATGCGTAATGACGAGAGGCTGAAAGCCCTCTCGCCAGATGTTGTTGTGCGTCATGCGCTCGCGGTGATTGGCAGCGGGATCGGTGGCTAGAGCGCCTTCGCCAGATAGTGTCTCTGCATACCCGCATAGGGGTAATCCTGCAAAGACATCTGCAGCTGATATCCCTGTTTTTCGTAGAACGGACGCGCCTGGAAGCTGGCGGTATCCACCAGCGCGTGCTTGCAGCCTTTACGTCTGGCTTCATCTTCGGCCGCTTTGATGAGCTGGCTGCCCACGCCGGTGCCCCGCACGGTGTCGCTCACCCAGAGAAAATCAATATTCAGCCAGTCGCCTTTCCGCACGCCAATCAAGCCACCCAGCATGACGCCTTTTTCGTCTCGTACGTAGACACCCATATCGCCGCTAAAGGTCGCCAGATCTAAAAACCGCGCGTTATACGCTCTCAGCCCCGTTAATAACTCTTCTTTTTCTGCAGGTGTTACATTTTCTGTTATGTTCAGGTGCATATTTTTCTCCTTTATTTTCCACGCAATCTAAATATCTCACAGCTTAACCTTCATAAAAACTCCTTATTTCCTCCATTGTTTAAACGAGGAAATATTCATTCAATATGTAAATAAAAAAAGCCTTTCCAAAACGAACCCAAAACGTATAATGAGAACGATCATTCTCACTTTTAAACGGTAACCGACGATGAGCACAAAGCTGGAAGAACGACAAAAACTGCGCCAGGACGAGATCGTCACCGCCGCACGCCGCTGCTTTCGCGCAAGCGGATTTCATGCTGCCAGCATGTCGCAAATTGCCAGCGAGGCGAAGCTCAGCGTCGGGCAAATTTATCGTTATTTCAGCAACAAAGACGCGATTATTGAAGAGATGATCCGCCGCATCATCGACTCGCGCATCGAGGAGATGCAGGGTAAAACGCTGGTGGAGGGGATGCCGCAGGCCCTCGCCTGGCGGCAGACGCTTAACGAAGATGACGATGCGCTGATGCTCGAAATGTCCGCTGAGGCCACGCGTAACCCTCAGGTTGCCGCCATGCTGACAGAAGCCGAATCACGTATGTTCGCCAACGCCTGTGCGCATCTGAAAAAACAGTTTCCCCACCTGAGCGATGAGCATATTCGCTGCTGCGTGGAGATTACCGCCGTGATGATTGAAGGCACGATTTATCGTCGACTTACGCCATTAAAAGTACCCTCAGAACAATTAGAGCCCATTTATCAGGATATTTTAAATATGCTTTTCAGTGCGAAGTAATCGCATATGAATAATTAGCGGGAATAAGTTATTCCCCATTTTTACATTTCTGGCTCAGCCAGAGATGCGGTATCGCTGTGCCTTTAATTAGCCCTCCTCCCTGCTAAGCCATTAACAGGGCAGGCATCGTTCACCCTGGAAAAAGATTATGAAAACCATAACAACCTCCATCGCAGCATTATTCCTCCTGACAGGGTGCGATAATGCGCAAACATCTGCTCCCCAGCATCCCCTTCCGGAAGTGGGGATTGTCACGCTCATGAGCCAGCCGGTGTCCGTCGTCAGTGAACTGACTGGCCGCACGACCGCCACGATGAGCGCCGAAGTGCGTCCACAGGTGGGCGGCATTATCCAGAAGCGGCTCTTCACCGAAGGCGATACGGTGAAAGCCGGCCAGGCGCTGTATCAAATCGATCCCTCCAGCTACCGCGCCGCGTTTGATGAAGCCGCCGCGGCGCTAAAGCAGGCCCAGGCGCTGGTCGAGGCCGACTGCCAGAAGGCCCGGCGCTACGCGCAGCTGGTGAAAGATGACGGCGTGTCGCGTCAGGACGCGGAGGACGCCAAATCCACCTGTTCACAGGACAAGGCCAGCGTCGAGTCAAAGAAGGCCGCGCAGGAGAGCGCGCGCATTAACCTTAACTGGACCACCGTCACCGCGCCGATTGCCGGACGTATCGGCATCTCCTCCGTCACCCCCGGCGCGCTGGTGACCGCCCAGCAGGACACCGCGCTCGCCACCATTCGCGGGCTCGACCAAATGTACGTTGATTTAACCCGTTCCAGCGCCGATCTGCTGCGGTTACGTAAGCAAACTCTTGCCGCGAATAGCGATACGCTAAGCGTGTCCTTAATCCTCGAAGACGGCAGCACCTACGGTGAAAAAGGCCGCCTGGCGTTAACCGAAGTCGCGGTGGATGAATCAACCGGCTCCGTCACGCTGCGCGCCGTCTTCCCGAACCCGCAGCATCAGCTCCTGCCGGGGATGTTTGTCCGCGCCAGAGTGCATGAGGGCATCATGAACGACGCGATCCTGGCCCCTCAGCAGGGCATCACCCGCGACGCCAAAGGCACCGCTACCGCGCTGGTGGTGAATGCCAGCAACAAGGTCGAGCAGCGTCAGCTCGAAACGGGTGACACCTACGGCGACAAATGGCTGGTGCTGAGCGGACTGAAGTCGGGCGACAGGCTGATTGTGGAAGGTACTGACAAAGTCACCGCCGGCCAGCAGGTGAAGGCTGAAGAGATGAAAGCCAGCGGAGGAAACGCCTGATGTTTTCCCGTTTCTTCGTGCGTCGCCCGGTATTTGCCTGGGTAATCGCCATCCTGATCATGCTCGCCGGGATGCTGGCTATCCGCTCGCTGCCGGTCGCGCAGTACCCGGACGTCGCCCCACCGTCGATCAAGATCTCCGCCACCTACACCGGTGCCTCCGCGCAGACGCTGGAAAACAGCGTAACGCAGGTGATCGAGCAGCAGCTCACCGGGCTGGATAACCTGCTCTACTTCACCTCCACCAGCAGCTCGGACGGGTCGGTAAGCATCAACGTCACCTTCGAGCAGGGCACCGACCCGGACACTGCGCAGGTGCAGGTGCAGAACAAGGTTCAGCAGGCGGAATCTCGCCTGCCGACCGAGGTGCAGCAGTCCGGCATTACCGTCGAGAAATCGCAGAGCAACTTCCTGCTGATCATGGGCGTGTACGATAAAACCGACACCGCCAGCAGCTCGGATATCGCCGACTGGCTGGTGAGCAATATGCAGGACCCGCTGGCGCGCGTCGAGGGCGTCGGCAGCCTGCAGGTGTTCGGGGCGGAATACGCCATGCGCATCTGGCTCGACCCGGCGAAGCTGGCCTCCTACTCGCTGATGCCGTCCGACGTGCAGAGCGCGATTGAAGCGCAGAACGTGCAGGTTTCCGCCGGTAAAATCGGCGCGCTGCCCTCGTCGAACGCCCAGCAGCTGACCGCCACCGTGCGCGCCCAGTCGCGCCTGCAGACGGTGGATCAGTTTAAAAACATCATCGTGAAGAGCCAGTCCAGCGGCGCGGTCGTGCACATCAGCGACGTCGCCCGCGTGGAGATGGGCAGCGAGGATTACACCGCCACCGCGAAGCTCAACGGCCACCCTGCCGCAGGCATGGCGGTGATGCTCTCGCCGGGCGCTAACGCGCTCAACACCGCCACGGCGGTGAAGGATAAAATCGCCGAGTTCAAAAAGTCGATGCCGGAAGGCTACGACGTGGCTTACCCGAAAGACAGCACCGAGTTCATCAAGATCTCGGTTGAGGACGTGATTCAGACCCTGTTCGAAGCCATTATCCTCGTGGTGGTGGTGATGTATCTGTTCCTGCAAAACATTCGCGCCACGCTGATCCCGGCGCTGGCGGTGCCGGTGGTCCTGCTGGGCACCTTCGGCGTGCTGGCGCTGTTCGGCTATTCCATTAACACCCTGACGCTGTTTGCGATGGTGCTGGCCATCGGCCTGCTGGTGGATGACGCCATCGTGGTGGTGGAAAACGTCGAGCGTATTATGCGCGACGAGGGGCTGCCTGCCCGGGAAGCGACCGAAAAATCGATGGGCGAAATCTCCGGCGCGCTGATTGCCATTGCGCTGGTGCTCTCTGCGGTATTCCTGCCGATGGCCTTCTTCGGCGGCTCCACCGGTGTGATTTACCGTCAGTTCTCGGTCACCATCATTTCGGCGATGCTGCTCTCCGTGGTGGTGGCCTTGACCCTGACGCCGGCGCTCTGCGGCTCCATTCTGAGCCACACGGCTCCGCACAAGAAAGGTTTCTTCGGCGCCTTTAACCGCTTCTACAGCAGGACCGAGCACGGCTACCAGAACAAGGTGCTGCGGGCCCTGCGCCGCTCCGGCGGTATGCTGGTCATCTACGCCCTGCTCTGCGGCGCGATGGGGTTTGCCATGCTGAAGCTGCCGGGCAGCTTCCTGCCGACGGAAGACCAGGGCGAAATCATGGTGCAGTACACCCTGCCAGCCGGCGCGACGACGGTGCGTACCGCCGAAGTCAGCCGCCAGGTGCGCGAGTGGTTCCTCACCAAAGAGAAAGCCAACACCAACGTGATCTTCACCATTGAAGGCTTCAGCTTCAGCGGCAGCGGCCAGAACGCCGGGATGGCGTTTGTCTCCCTGAAAAACTGGTCCGAACGTAAGGGCGATGAAAATACCGCTCAGGCCATTGCCCTGCGCGCCACGCAGGAGCTGAGCACCATCCGCGATGCAACCATCTTCGCCATGACGCCGCCGGCGGTGGACGGCCTGGGCCAGAGCAACGGCTTTACCTTTGAGCTGATGGCCAGCGGCGGCACCGACCGCGACGCGCTGCTGAAACTGCGTAACCAGCTGATTGGTCAAGCCAATCAGGACAGCTCGCTGCACGCCGTGCGCGCCAACGATCTGCCGCAGATGCCGCAGCTTCAGGTCGATATCGACAACAACAAAGCCGTGTCGCTGGGGCTCACCCTGAGCGACGTCACCGACACCCTCTCCAGCGCCTGGGGCGGCACCTACGTGAACGACTTTATCGATCGCGGTCGCGTGAAGAAGGTCTATATCCAGGGCGACAGCGACGCTCGCGCCGTGCCGTCCGATCTCAACAAATGGTATGTACGCGGCAGCGACAGCACCATGACGCCGTTCTCTGCCTTCGCCACCACCCGCTGGGAGTATGGTCCGGAAAGCCTGGTGCGCTACAACGGCTCGGCGGCGTATGAAATTCAGGGCGAGAACGCCAGCGGCGCCAGCTCCGGCACGGCGATGAGCACAATGGAGCAGCTGGCGAATAACCTGCCGTCCGGCAGCACCTGGGCGTGGAGCGGTTTGTCGTTGCAGGAAAAACTGGCGAGCGGTCAGGCGATGAGCCTCTATGCCCTCTCGATCCTGGTGGTGTTCCTGTGTCTGGCGGCGCTGTATGAAAGCTGGTCGGTGCCGATTTCGGTCATTCTGGTGATCCCGCTTGGGGTGCTGGGCGCGGCGCTTGCCGCCTCCCTGCGCGGCCTGAGCAATGACGTCTATTTTCAGGTGGCGCTGCTGACCACCATCGGCCTGTCGTCGAAGAACGCCATTTTGATTGTTGAATTTGCCGAGGCAAAAGTCGCGGAAGGTTACTCCCTGACGCGTGCGGCAATGCGAGCCGCTCAGACGCGTCTTCGCCCCATCATCATGACCTCGCTGGCGTTTATCGCAGGCGTGACGCCGCTGGCAATTGCCACCGGGGCGGGGGCCAACAGCCGGGTGGCGATCGGAACCGGCATTATCGGTGGAACGCTCGCCGCCACGCTGCTGGCGATCTTCTTCGTTCCGTTATTCTTCGTACTGGTGAAACGTCTGTTCTCCGGTAAGCACGCAAACCGGAGGTCATAATGTTTCGTGTAACCGTATTAACGTTAGCGCTGCTGAGCGCGGGCTGCGTGTCGTTAGATCCCACTTATCAGCGCCCGGACGCGCCCGTCCCGGCGACGTTGCCGGGCGCCCATGGTGAAGCCACCGCCGTGGTGAGCCAGTGGCAGCAGGTGATGAACGACGCGCGCCTGAAAAGCGTGGTGACGATGGCGCTGAACAGCAACCGCGACGTGCAAAAAGCGATTGCGGATATCGACGCCGCCCGCGCCCAGTACGGCGAAACGCGCTCGTCCCTGTTCCCGACGGTGGACGCGGAGCTGAGCCACACCCGCAGCCGCACGCTGGCAAGCGGCGTCGCGACAAGCGATGAGGCCAACGGCGCGGTCTCCAGCTTCGAGCTGGATCTGTTTGGCCGTAACCAGAGCCTGTCGCGCGCGGCGCGTGAAACGTGGCTTGCCAGCGAGTTCACCGCGCAAAACACGCGCCTGACGATGGTCAGCGAGCTGACCACGGCGTGGGTGACCCTGGCGGCAGATAACAGCAACCTGGCGCTGGCGAAATCGACGATGGAGAGCGCGGCGAACTCGCTCAAGATTGTGAAGCGCCAGCGTGAGGTCGGCGTGGCGGCGGCAACGGACGTCAGCTCTGCGATGGCGGTTTACCAGCAGGCGCGCGCCAGCGTGGCGAGCTACCAGACGCAGGTGATGCAGGACAAAAATGCCCTCAATCTGCTGGCGGGCGACACGGTGCCGGAGAACCTGCTACCCGGCACGCTGGAGAGCCTGAGCGATAACGCCATCACGCTGATCCCGGCGGGCGTCAGCTCCAGCGCGCTGCTGCGTCGCCCGGATATTCAGGAGGCCGAGCATAACCTGCTGAGCGCCAACGCGAACATCGGTGCCGCGCGCGCCAACTTCTTCCCGACCATCTCGCTTACCGCCAGCGCGGGCGTCGGCAGCGATTCGCTGTCGTCCCTGTTCAGCCACGGAATGAAGGTCTGGTCATTCGCGCCGTCCATCAACCTGCCGCTGTTCAGCGGCGGCAACAATCTGGCGCAGCTGCGCTATGCGGAAGCCGAGAAAAAAGGGTTAATTGCGACCTACGAAAAAGCCATCCAGAGCGCGTTTAAAGACGTGGCCGATGCGCTGGCGCGCCGCGACACGCTCAGCGAGCAGCTGGATGCCCAGCGAGAATACGTGGCGGCCGAGCAAAAAACGCTGGACGTGGCGACCCGCAGCTATCAGGCGGGCGCGGGGGATTATCTGACGGTACTGACCGCGCAGCGGTCGCTGTGGTCGGCGCAGTCGTCGCTAATCGCGTTACAACAGACCGACCTGGAAAACCGCATCACCCTGTGGCAGTCGCTCGGGGGCGGTATTCAGTAACGCTTGCGGGTCAATCCTGAAGCGCGGTGAAGAGAAAATTCATACTTTCGGCTGGCGTCGCTACACTGAATGTAACGATATATTTCATGGGAAGCATGTGTCTCTCAAAGGAGGTTTCGATGAAAGCTGCGCACCTGGTCTGCCTGCTGGTTTGTCTGCTCTTCGCTGCGTTTGTCCATGCTCAGGAAAAGGACGACCCGGCGAAAGAGGCCCAAATCAAGCAACAGGTTCTTAGAGATGTGAAGAAAACCTGTACGCCACAGAAAAAACAGAGCGATAAGGCCTGGCAGGAGATGATTTTGTCGTCCGAGGCCAATCAGCTGCTGATCAAAAACGCCATTACCGCCGTCAAGCGCGACAACCTGGACGCCTACTGGGCGGCGATTGGCCAGGTGGATTGTATGGAAGATTATTGAGGGCTGGAAACGTGCTTCTCGCCGGGTGGCGGCGGCGCCTTACCCGGCCTACACAACATTTTTAACGCTTACGCACGTCCGGAATAATCAAATCCCCGCGCAGAACGTAGGACCCGAGCATCTGCGTTTTCTCCGTCAGCCAGCTCACGATACGCGCCGCCATGGCATCCATTGAATATTCAATCGCCGGGATCACCGGAATACCCGGCAGGTGCAGCGATCCGGCCAGGCTGAAGACCATAATGTCGTCCGGCACGGATTTGTTAAACGCCTGCAGCTGCGGGATCACCCGCTGGGCTTCCTGTTCGTCTGCCACCAGCAGCGCGTTGAAATTCAGCGTGCTGGCGTTATTCAGCAGCTCCTGTAGCGCAACGGACGAGGAGGTCGCGTCCATAAAAACAAGGTTGCGATTAAAGGGCAGGAAATTTTTCTCCAGCGCGTGTTTGTAGCCGAGCAGCACCTGGTCGGCAAAACCGCTGCCGTGCGGGTGGATCAGCGCAATCTGGCGACGCCCCTGGCTGGTGAGGTAGTTGCAGGCGGTTTCAGCGGCAAAGGCGTGATCGAACTGGATGCTGTTGGCGTTATCAGACTCCATACAGTCAACCAGGATAACGTTGTCCATATCGACGTCCAGCGGGAAACGCGCGCCAATCACCAGGATGTCATCGCAGAGCCCGCAGGAGAGCTCTTCCAGGGCGTGCATCACTTCCGCTTTGCTATGCGCGAAGCGCAGCAGCAGATGTTTTTGATGCTGGCTGAGCTGTTTTTCCAGCGCGTAGAGATAACCGGTGGTCTGGTTAATGTTTTCCTGGGCGCAAATGACCCCGATACAGCCCGTCGACTGGCTCAGCAGCGACTGCGCAATCACATTAGGGCGGTAGTTAAGTTCATCCACGGCCTTCAGAACGGCCTGACGGCTGGCTTCCTTTACGCCACGCGACCCACTCAACACTCGCGATACCGTGGCTTTAGACACCCCGGCAAGACGTGATACATCATTGATTGTCGACATCTCTTTCCCCTGACAGGCTTACCTCGTGCCTGCAAATTCCATGACCGCTTCGGCTCACATTATAGCCAGAACGGAGTATATCCGTTTCCGTTTTCCATGGAAATCGATTTTCCGTTTCCACTCAAAATGATGTCAAAACAGCCAAATTATGTGACGCACATCGGGTTAATCAGCCTCATAAATCAGGGTTCTTGATGGTTGTCACACTTCCATCTTTTATAAATGGAAACCGGTTTCCATATGATATCCAATCATCAGCGCAATAACTTTTTACATTTAGAGGATGGTTGTCGATGTTCAAGATAATGCTGTGCTGTTCCGCAGGGATGTCCACCAGCCTGCTGGTCAGCAAAATGGTCGATGTTGCGAAAGAACGTGGTTTGCCGGTGAAGATTGATGCGTACGGCGTTTCTGAATTTGATACGCAGTTTCCGCAGTACCAGGTTGTTCTTCTCGGACCGCAGGTGAAATACATGTTACAGACACTCTCAGACAAGGCGGCTACAAAAGGCATTCCGGTACAGCCCATCGACATGATGGACTACGGCATGCAGCGTGGCGATAAAGTACTGGACTATGCTCTGTCGCTTATCGAAGCGGCAAACTAAAAGGTGTTCACATGAGTTCGTTATATCAATCCATGGTCGCGGTGATTGAGCAGTCAATTACCCCGCTGGCCGCGAAGCTCGGTCAGCAAAAGTATGTGATTGCCATCCGCGACGGCTTTACCGCCGCGCTGCCGTTCATGATCATCGGCTCGTTTATGCTGGTGTTCATCTTCCCGCCGTTCTCGGCGGATACCACCAACAGCTTCGCCCGCGGCTGGCTGGATTTCTCCCAGACCTATCGCGAACAGCTGATGCTGCCGTTTAACCTCAGCATGGGCGTGATGACCTTCTTCATTTCGGTGGGGATTGGAGCGAGCCTGGGTCGTCAGTTTAACCTCGACCCGGTGATGTCCGGCCTGCTGGCCTTTATGGCCTTCCTGCTGGTTGCCGCGCCGTATGCCGACGGCAAGATCTCCACGCAGTATCTCTCCGGCCAGGGCATCTTCACCGCGCTGATCACCGCAATTTACGCTACCCGCGTCTATGCGTGGCTGAAGCAGAACAACGTGACCATTCGCCTGCCGAAAGAAGTCCCGACCGGCGTGGCGCGCTCGTTTGAGATCCTGATCCCGGTGATGGTGGTGATCGGCACGCTTCACCCGCTGAACCTGTTCATCGAAGCGCAGACCGGCATGATTATCCCGCAGGCGATTATGCACCTGCTGGAGCCGCTGGTGTCAGCGTCTGACTCACTGCCCGCGATTCTGCTCTCCGTGCTGCTGTGCCAGATCTTCTGGTTTGCCGGTATTCACGGCTCGCTGATCGTCACCGGCATCATGAACCCGTTCTGGATGGCAAACCTCTCGGCAAACCAGGCGGCGCTGGCGGCCGGCGCGGCGCTGCCGCACGTCTACCTGCAGGGCTTCTGGGATCACTACCTGCTGATTGGCGGCGTAGGCTCCACGCTGCCGCTGGCGTTCCTGCTGCTGCGCAGCCGAGTGACCCATCTGCGCACCATCGGCAAAATGGGCGTGGTGCCAAGCTTCTTTAACATCAACGAGCCGATTCTGTTCGGCGCGCCGATCATCATGAACCCGATGCTGTTTATCCCGTTCGTGTTCGTTCCGCTGGTCAACGCCTGCCTGGCGTACGGCGCAACAAAGCTCGGCTGGCTGGCACAGGTTGTGTCGTTGACCCCGTGGACCACGCCTGCACCGATTGGTGCCTCGTGGGCGGCAAACTGGGCGCTGAGCCCGGTGGTGATGTGCCTCGTCTGCATGGTGATGTCCGCGCTGATGTACCTGCCGTTCCTGCGCGCCTATGAGCGGACGCTGATGAAAAACGAGGAGCAGAAAGCTCAGGCGACCGTCGGCGCCGCCGAGACCGCAAGCCATTAAGTCAAAGAGGAAGAGTCATGAAATACGCATTTCCCGATAACTTCTGGTGGGGCAGCGCAAGCTCCGCTCTCCAGACCGAAGGGGCAAGAGAGGGCGAAACCACATGGGATTACTGGTTTGCCCGCGAGCCGAACCGTTTTCACAACGGCGTGGGGCCGCAGCAGACCTCCACGTTTTATCAGCACTGGAAAACGGACATTCAGCTGTTAAAGCAGCTGAACCACAACAGCTTTCGCACCTCGATTAGCTGGGCGCGCCTGATCCCCGACGGTATCGGTGAAGTGAACCCGGAAGCGGTCGATTTTTACAATCAGGTCATTGATGAGTTGAATGAGCAGGGCATCACGCCGTTCATCACCCTGTTCCACTTCGACATGCCGATGGCGATGCAGGAGATCGGCGGCTGGGAAAACCGCGACGTGGTGGATGCATACGCCCGCTATGCGCAGATGTGCTTCGAGCTGTTTGGCGACCGCGTGCTGCACTGGTTTACCTTCAACGAGCCGATCGTGCCGGTGGAAGGCGGTTATCTGTACGACTTCCACTATCCGAACGTGGTGGATTTTCGTCGGGCAGCCACCGTGGCGTATCACACCGTGCTGGCCCATGCGAAGGCGGTGCAGGCCTACCGCGCCGGACACTACGCGGGGGAAATCGGCATCGTGCTCAACCTGACGCCGTCATACCCGCGTTCGCAGAACCCAGCGGACGTGAAGGCAGCGCACATCGCAGACCTGATGTTTAACCGCAGCTTCCTCGACCCGGTCCTGCGCGGCGAATACCCGGCAGACCTGGTGGCGCTGCTGAAATCCTACGATCAATTACCCGCCTGCAAGCCGGAAGACGGCTTCCTGATTGCGGAAGGGAAAATCGACCTGCTCGGCGTGAACTACTATCAGCCGCGTCGCGTGAAGTGTCGCGACAGCGCGGTGAACCCGCAGGCGCCGTTTATGCCGGAGTGGTTCTTTGATAGCTACGAGATGCCGGGCCGCAAGATGAACCCATACCGCGGCTGGGAAATCTACGAGCCGGGTATTTACGATATTCTGGTTAACCTGCGCGACAATTACGGTAACCCTCGCTGCTTTATTTCTGAAAACGGCATGGGCGTCGAAAACGAGCAGCGCTTTATTGAAAATGGTCAGATTAACGATCAATACCGCATTGATTTTATTTCCGGACATTTAACCTGGCTGCATAAGGGCATTAGCGAAGGGTGCAATTGTCTTGGCTACCATATGTGGACATTTATTGATAACTGGTCGTGGTGCAATGCGTATAAAAATCGCTACGGATTTATCCAGCTCGATCTTGAGACGCAGCAGCGCACCCTTAAAAAGAGCGGAGAGTGGTTTGCCGCCACCGCGTTGAATAACAGCTTTGACAGAGAGTAATTGTGATGATCGTATTAGAAGAAGCCGTAATGGAAATTATCGTCAATGCCGGTCAGTCCCGCAGCCTGTGCTTTGAGGCACTGCACGCGGCGCGTCAGGGCAACATTGACGAAGCCAAAAGCCTGCTGCGCGAAGCCGATGGCTACGCGCGCCAGGCGCACAAGATGCAGACCAAACTGATCGAGCAGGATGCGGGTGAAGCCCGCCAGCCGATGACGTTAATCATGGTGCACGCGCAGGATCATTTAATGAATTCGTTATTAGCGCGTGAATTGTCTGAAGAAATTATTCATTTATATCAGAGATAGTCTATGGCGAAATAAATTACTGCAATACCTCTGGACCTTAAATAGAATTCCACTTGTTCTGATGATAGCGACATATTCTGTCAGATCGGAGCGGGATGGTTATTGTCTGAATAAAATTAAACTATATTGAGATAACCATGAATACGATTAAAAAACTTCCATTAACCATGGCGGTTATCGCCGCGCTTTGCCCAATTTCCGTGCTCGCACAGGAATTCACGCAGGAGCAAATCGACGCCATTGTGGCGAAAGCGGTAGATAAAGCCCTGGCCGAGCGGCAGGCAAAAATGGATGCGGCAGTCGCGAAAAAAGCCGACGTGGTGACGGAGCCGCAGAGCGCGGCACAATCACCGGATATGGCGATTCCGTTCGGCATCAAGTTTACCGGCTACGCCCGCTACGGCGCGCACTTCCAGGCCGCCGATCAGAAATACGTGGCGGTAGACGGTTCCTATAACGGCGCGTCCGCGATTGGTCGTCTGGGTAACGAAGGCAACGGCGGTGAATTCCAGCTCTCCAAAGCCTTCAAGGGTGAAAACGGCGCCATCTGGGATATCAACGTGATGATCGACCACTGGGGCGACGAAGTTAACCTGAAAAAGGCCTACGCCGGGGTGACCAACATTATGGCGTCTAACCCGAACGCCTACTTCTGGGCCGGTCGCGACTTCCACCAGCGTCCGCAGCAGGGCATCAACGATTACTTCTGGATGAACCACGACGGCCAGGGCGCCGGGGTGAAGAACTTCGACATCGGCGGCGTACAGTTTGACGTCGCGGCCGTGGCGGCCGTGGAATCCTGTAGTCCGGAAGTGATGGAAGATGAGGCTAACCCGTCGCGCATCACCTGTACCGGCGGTTCCGGCACGGGCGACAAAGGCAACTACGCGGCCACCTCGAAAATCCACGGCATGAAGCTCGGCCCGATCGACATAGAGCTGTACGCCAACTACGGCTTTGACTCCAAGGCGGTGGAGAGCGACGAGCGTCTGAACGCCTGGCAGGGCGGCGTGGTGCTAAGCCACACCAACGACAGCGGCGTGAACAAGGTGATTGCCCGCTACTCTGATAACGCGGACAACAGCGTGTTCAACAAAACCGAGGATCTGACCACGGTTTACGCCAGCTTCGAAGGGCTGTACAAATTCACCCAGGCCACGCAGGTGGAGTACATCCTCGCCTTCCACGACTACGACAACAGCCGTGATAAGACCGACAACCGCAAGAACTACAACGCCATCGTGCGTCCGATGCACTGGTGGAACGACGTTCACTCCACCTGGCTGGAAGCGGGCTGGCAGCATGTGGATTACGATAACGGCGGCGACAACAAGGGCTGGAAGCTGACGCTCTCGCAGAACATGTCCATCGCCATGGGGCCGGAGTTCCGTCCGATGCTGCGCTTCTACGTCACCGGAGGCAAAGTGGATAACGAACGCACCGCGCGCGTGAACGGCACCAAAGACGAAACGCTCGACGACTTCAACGTCGGCGCGATGTGGGAGGCGTGGTTCTAAGGCAAAAGCAAAACGGCAACGCAACGTTGCCGTTTTTCGTGTTTGCTCCCTCTCCCCGTGGGAGAGGGCCGGGGTGAGGGCATCAGGCCGCACACAACCATGCTATGCTGTTGACCGAATTAACGACAACATTGCAGGGGAGAACATGGGTTCCACACGTAAAGGGATGCTAAACGTCCTGATCGCCGCCGTTTTATGGGGAAGTTCAGGCGTTTGCGCGCAGTACATCATGGAGAAAAGCCACATTTCTTCGCCTTATCTGACCATGGTTCGCCTGCTGTTTACCGGCGTGATCCTGCTGACCTTATCCTTCGTTCACGGCGACAAGATTTTCTCGGTCATCAAACATCGCAAAGACGCCATCAGCCTGCTGATTTTCTCGCTGGTCGGCGCGCTTACCGTGCAGCTCACCTTCCTGCTGACGATTGAAAAATCCAACGCTGCGACCGCCACCGTGCTGCAGTTTCTGTCGCCGACGATTATCGTGGCGTGGTTCGCGCTGGCGCGGAAAAAGCGCCCCGGCGTGTTTGTCCTGTCGGCCATCATGACGTCGCTTGTCGGCACCTTCCTGCTGGTCACCCACGGCGATCCGACGTCGCTCTCCATCTCCCCTGCCGCGCTGTTCTTCGGCATCGCCTCGGCCTTTGCCGCGGCGTTTTACACAACGTATCCGTCAACGCTGATTGCCCGCTACGGCACGCTGCCGATTGTCGGCTGGAGTATGTTGATTGCCGGATTGATGCTGACCCCGTTCTACGCCGGACGCGGCACCACTTTCACGATCGACGGCAGCCTGCTGCTGGCGTTCTTCTACCTGGTGGTGATTGGCACCGCGCTGACGTTCAGCCTGTATCTGAAAGGCGCGCAGATGATCGGCGGGCCGAAGGCGAGCATTCTGAGCTGCGCCGAACCGCTGAGCAGCGCGTTACTGTCGGTGATTTTGTTGGGCGTGGCGTTCACCCTGCCGGACTGGCTGGGCACGCTGCTGATCGTATCGTCGGTGGTGCTGATTTCGATGGATTCGCGTAGAAGGGTTAAGGCATCGGCGTAGCCTGCTCCCCAAAGGGGCGAGGGTGAAAAGACAGCACCGAGCAGTCCCCTCTCCCCTGCGGGGAGAGGGTTAGGGTGAGGGGGGAATTTACTACTTCGCCTTCACCTTCCCCGCCACCAGCAGCGCCGTCAGCAGCATCAGCGTGCCGGAAATCACCAGCGGTGACGTCAGCCCCAGATGGTCGAGCGCCACGCCGCCCACCGCCGCGCCGCAGGTGTTCGCCAGCTGGATCACCGCCACCTGAATCGACCCGGCTTTCTCCGCCTGATCGGCAAGCGTTCGGGTGATCCACGTCGACCAGCCGACCGGGATCAGCGCAAAGGCAAAGCCCCAGATAATCGCAATCGCAGAGGCTACCCACTTATCGCTGCCCCACAGCACCAGCACCGCTGCACTGACAGCCAGCACCAGCGGTGCACCCGCCAGCGCCACTTTCAGGGAGCGTTTCAGGAACTGCGACGACAGCGAGGTGCCGACAAAGCTGGCGATACCGAAGCTCAACAGCACCAGCGTCAGGCCGTCGACGTCAAAACCGGCCATAGTCATAAACACCGGGCGGATATAGGTAAAGAAGGCAAACTGCCCGGCAAAGGCCATAAAGATGGCGGTCATCCCCGCCAGCACGCCGGGGCGCTTCAGCAGCGCGAACATGTTCTGCTTATGGTGCGCCGCTTCGCCCGGCAGCGACGGCAGCGCTTTCCACACCCAGATAATGCACAGCAGCCCCATCACCGCCGCCGCGTTAAAGACGTTACGCCAGCCGATAATCCCGCCGAGGAAGCTGCCTAACGGCGCGGCGATCACCAGCGCGATGGAGACCGCACCAAAGATAACGGACAGGGCCTTCGGCACCGTACGCGCCGGCACCAGGCGCATGGTGAGCGAGGCCGACATCGCCCAGAAGCCGCCGAGCCCCAGGCCAAGACAGGCGCGCCCCAGCAGCAGCAGGGTGAAGCTTTCAGCAAAAGAGACCAGCAGGCAGGAGAGCGTCAGCAGAACGCTGAAAAGAATGACCACTTTACGGCGGTCAATCGCGCCAATCACCTGCGTGATAAACAGACTGGCGAACATCGCCACAAAGGCGGTGACGGTAACGGACTGCCCCGCCACGCCTTCGGAAATGCCCAGATCCTGCGCCATCGGCGTCAGCAGGCTCACCGGCAGAAACTCAACGGTAATCAGGCAGGCGACGCAGAACGCCACGGAAAAAACCGCCGACCAGTTGGGGCGAGTAACCTCTTTGGTCTGCGGTCTGGTCGAGGGCTGGATATGTTCTGTCATGGTGTCACCTGAAGATAAAAACGTGCGGAAAAGTCGCGCAGTTTATCATCAAAAGTGTGACGAATTTAACGTTTAGACAACTTTTGACGTTTTTAATGAGCCAGGAGGGAGAGCGTCGTCGACTGATACCTTTTCAGCATAACGAAAATGAAAATTCAGTATCCACATTTGAGGTGAAACAATCATAGCGTCTGAAAAGGAGAAACTATGAAAACACGTACTTTATCTCAAAATCTTACCGTCAGTGCTGTCGGCTATGGTGCCATGGGTCTGAGTGAATTTTATGGCCAGACTAATGACAAAGCCTCACTGCAGGTATTGCATAGCCTCATCGATCTGAACGTGACGTTTATTGATACCGCAAATTTATATGGCCGTGGTCATAATGAAAGACTAATCGGTCATTTTCTTGCCGGGCTGGATAAAAGCACTCGCGAGCAGTTCAAAATAGCCACGAAGTGCGGCATCGACCGCTCGCCTGACGAGTCTTACGCCCGCACCATCAACAATACGCCTGACTATATCATCCGCTGCTGTAATGAGTCCCTCAAGCGGCTTGGCGTGGAGCGAATCGACCTCTTTTATCTTCACAGATTGAGCAACGAAACACCGGTCGAAGAGAGTATGGATTGTCTGCGCACCCTTGTTAAAGAGGGCAAGATCAACCACATCGGCCTTTGCGAAGTGTCGGCTTCAACGCTGCAACGGGCCCATGCGGTACATCCGGTCACCGCGCTGCAAACGGAATATTCTTTGTGGACACGCGATATTGAGGAAAGCATTCTGCCGGTCGTGAAAGAGTTAGGCATCGGTCTGGTGCCTTACTCGCCTCTTGGCAGAGGCTTCCTGACGGGAAAATACCTGAACAATAGCGAGTTTGCAGAAGGTGATTTCCGTAGAAATAATGAACGTTTTGTTCAGTCCAGCCTCGATCATAATCGCCAGCTGCTCGATGTCATCCACCCGCTGGCGGCGAAGTACGGCTGTACCGCAGGTCAGATTGCCCTTGCCTGGCTGTTAGCACAATACGATAACCTTGTGCCCATTCCTGGCACTAAGCACCTCAACTATCTGACCGAGAATGCGCAAGCTGCCGACATTGTGCTTGAGATGAATGATATTGAATCATTGAACAACCTTCATCGCCGGATAGCGATCAAAGGCGATCGCTATTCCGCCGAGGGTATGAAGGGCGTGAACGCCTGATACCTCATCATGAAATAAAAAAACCGGGTTTCCCCGGTTTTTTTATGTCTACAGATACGCCGTACCGTTAGCGATAAACGCTCAACGCAACGCCTTCCCCACCGCCTACGCACAGTGCGGCGACGCCGCGCTTGCCGTCGTTACGGACCAGGGAATGAACCAGCGTCACCAAAATCCGGCAGCCAGATGCACCTATCGCATGCCCAAGCGCGATGGCCCCGCCGTAAGGATTGATACGATCCGGGGAAATCCCAGCCTGCTGAATCACCGCCAGCGCCTGGGCGGCAAACGCTTCGTTGGATTCAAGGTGATCGACATCCTCAGGCTTCCATCCCGAGCGGGAAAGACAGTCGGCAATGGCTTGAATCGGGGCTGCCCCCATTAATGCCGGCTGGATACCGGAATTGGTAAACTCGCCCAGCGAAGCCAGAACCGGCAAGCCACGCGCTTCGGCGGTATCACGCGTACAAAGCAGCACCGCAGCGGCACCGTCATTCAGCGATGACGCATTTCCCGCCGTCACCGTTCCCTCTTTTCGGAAGACAGGCCTCAGCTTCGTCAATTTTTCAATACTGGTTGCACGCGGCCCTTCATCCCTCTCCACGCTAATCGTTTCGCCTTTTCGCGTCAGCCACTCAACCGGAACAATTTCACGCTCAAAAATGCCGAGCGCCTGCGCTTCAAGCGCATTGTGGTGAGAGGCAAGGGCATACTCATCCTGCATTTCGCGGCTGATACCAAACTCCGTTGCAACATTCTCAGCGGTGATACCCATATGATAATCATTGAAGGCATCCCAGAGCCCGTCAGAAACCAGGCTATCTTTGAGAGTGATATCACCCAGCCGCGTTCCGCTACGCGACGTCATGGCGATATGCGGCGCGTTGGACATACTCTCCTGACCGCCGGCGATAACAAACTCAGCCTCACCCGTCTGAAGCGCCTGCATACCTAGATGGACCGCCTTAAGCCCGGACCCACACACTTTATTGATTGTCAGACATTGCGTTTCTACCGGTAATCCGGCATTCAGGGCCGACTGCCGGGCCGGATTCTGCCCGCACCCCGCAGTAAGTACCTGCCCCATAATGACCTGAGAGATATCACTGGCCTCTACGCCAGATTCTTTCAGGAGCGCCTGAATGACCCGGCTTCCCAGGTTAGAGGCGGAATGCTCCGCAAGCGCGCCCTGAAATGCGCCCGTCGCCGTGCGGCGGGCTGCAATAATGACAACCTCGCTCATGCGTCTTCCCCTTTCAGTCCTGGCAAGGTATGACCCGTCGCGGCCATTGCCGCCCGGTATGCAGTAAGACCATTCATACAGGCGGGAACGCCAGCATACACCGCCATCTGAATCACGATTTCAAGCAGCTCTTCCGGCGTCACGCCTGTGTTGAGCGCGCCTCTCATATGCAGTTCCAGCTGCGGCATGGCATTACCCAGCGTCACAAGCGAGGCGACGGTCAGCATTTCGCGCGTTTTGAGATCCAGTCCCGGACGCCCCACCACATCCCCGAACGCATAGTCGGTAATCAGGGCGGGCAGCCCCGGGTCCAGCTCCCTCAGGCGGCGGGTGACTTTATCCGCAAGTCCCGCTTCAAGACGGTCCATAATCTCTCTGCCATAGCGCGTGCGGTCATTAATTTGACTCATAAGATTTCTCCAGTGGGGACTGTTTTGCGGTCAACGTTGCAGGAATAACCGCGACAAGCAGAACGGACAGGCCGATGGCCGTGCCGGCGACGATATACAGCAGCGGCATTGAAAATGCTGAAACCATCCAGGCACCGACCGACGCGCCAATACCAATGGCGGTATTGAAAAACGAAACGTAGATTGCGGAGGCCGGGAAAGCTTTATCTTCAGCCATACGTAAAACCCACGTCTGGAAGCCGACAAATATTCCTGACACGGCAACGCCCCAGACAATCATGCTGATGAATATCAACGCAGCAGAGAGCGAGGAACCTGAAAGGCCCAGGAACAGCAGCACTGCACAGATCAGCAGTACAGACAAAGAGACCGTCAGCTTGAGATACTTATCAATCAACACGCCGGTCAGAAAGTTACCGGCCAGACCCGCGATGCCGTAAACAAAAAGCACAGCGGGAATAAAGGCGGTGGACAGTAAACTCTGCGTGTGCAGCCAGGGTTCAATGTACGTAAAGGCGGCAAAGTGGGCCGTAACGGCCAGCAGGGTAGCGGAGTAAATTTTCCACAAGGTAGACGATTTCAGCACGCCTTTAAGCGCATTCAGGCCAAGCGCACTTTTGCTGGTGATCTGGGGAACAAGCACGCTAATACCCACAAAGGCAATTACGCTCAGCGCGGCCATCAGCCAAAAGGCCTGCCGCCAGCCGAAGTGAATACCAATGTAGTTGGATACCGGCACGCCAAAAACGCTTGCTGCGGAGACGCCACCAAATACGATTGACGTCGCCGCCCCAATATATCTGGCAGGAACGATAGCAACCGCCGTTGCGCCGATCATCGCCCAGAATGCACCGTGAGCAAGCGCACCCAGCACTCGGGCGCTAAGCAGCATGCTGTAGGTGTTTACCGTCGCGGCCATGATGTTGGAGATCAGAAGCACCACGGTGAGCACGAGTAAAAGGCGTTTCTTGGCCACATTGCCTAAAAAGACGGATGCAAACAGCGCACTCAACGCCCCCACCCAGGCATAAAGCGACACGGTCATGCCCACCGCGGATTCCGAAGACTGTAGCCCCTCTGCGATTGGCGTTAATAATCCGACCGGCGCCAGTTCGGTAGTAACAATAGTAAACGTTGAAATAGCCAGAATGAATAAAGCAAGCCATGACCTTAACGTCATATTTTGCAAAGAGAGTTCTGAAGTCATACTACTTACCTCAATGATAGTTTAAATAATTTGCCAATTTTTTTCTGTTGCATATCTGGTAAGCGCGGAATGCTCTCCCACACACACGGGATGCCCGATGGCTTCGAGCATTGGAATATCCGAAAGATCGTCACCGTAGGCATAACAATCCGCCGGGTTAATTTCCTTATCCCGGCAAAACGTCATAAGCGCGTCTTTTTTACCCGTTCCAATGGTTTGCGGCAGGCCGATTTCACCCGTTAACTCACCTGCTTCATTTATTATGACCGGCGCACAGAGTACATCCGTTACCCCAAGGTATTTCGCAATGGGTGAAAGAATCGGGAGCATAGAGCCAGATATAAATACGGTGTACATATTCTGGCGCTGATGTTTTTTAAGTGCTGCAACGGCGCTATCAATAAAAAACTCATTTTCCAGCTTATGCCTGAACCATTCCTCACCCATTTCGTCCAGATAACGACGAGATACACCTTTAAACTGGCGATAATACTCTCGGTTCAGCGTCTCCCTTGGCACACCGTTTTTTACGTCGGCACGAAAGCGAGACATAAAGCGTTGAAGACGATCGTGTTGATTATTTTCCCTGCACCAGAAATCATAAAAATCAAACATACTTTTAATATTTATAAGCGTCTCATCAACGTCAAAAAATGCGGCGTGTTTACGCAAAGCCTATTCCTCGTAGTTTTTTCTTCGACTCTTAACCGGGAAATCTTTATCCGTACCAGGCACGCCAGCATCCGCCCAACGGGAAGGCGGAATTTCAGAAACCACCACGGAAATTTTATCCAGCGGTGCACCTGTATTTTTGTGAACGGCAAACGTAATATCTTCCTGAAGCCTGATGATTTGATTTTCATCTTTCGTCGGCCAGGTCATCACATGAACAAACGGCATACTTTTCTCACTCTATAGTTGTAAATTCATCGAAGGAACGGCCTTTGAGTTTTAAATGGGCATGGATATCGCCTCCAAGACCGTAAAAACCAATTGCACCGCCGTAGCTCTGACGCGAGCTCATATAAAGTACGACTACGTTAATAATTCTGTTTCCTTTCCTCTCCGGTGCCGGAAAAGGATCGGTTAGCTCAGCCCAATATTCGGCATTACCTTCGCTATCGGTTATAAATACGTTGGGTATGCCCAGCGGGCCAGGCCTGCTCGGTGCCTCAGAGGCTAAATCGTTTTCCCTGAGGCTCATCACGGTATAAACGCTATCCGGAACAAGACTCCGGAACGAAAACGTGAACCGTGCTCGTTTTTTATCTTCGGACAGCGTGACGTCAAAATTTCCCTCTGCCGCAAGCCAGGCAGCGAGGGTGACAGGCTGGATGTCTCGCTTTCCATCGCTGCTGCGATAATCCGCGATATAGCCGTCATGAAGCGGCACGCTCGGCCTCTTTTCTTTGTTGGCGTGCGGCCGCTGTTCCGGTGCGAAAATCATCCGATAGTTGTTCATCGGAATGGGTAAAGGAAGAGTATGAAGAATAATGTCCTTCAACGCGTCCTGAGGCATTTTCTCTATATCACACAGAATGTTATAGGGTGCGATTTTCCCAAATGCCGGGAGCACGCTGTCCGGTGAGACAATGACGCTTCGCCACTGCAGACCGTTATCCCCGGGCACCATGCCGACCACGACAAAATTACCCTTCCCGTCCATGACCTCCGCAGGGGGGTAAAGCGGCCCCTGCGTGGTCGCAGCCAGACGGTATTTCTGGCTACGTAATTCAGGCATGCGTTACCCCCTGAGCCACCCCTTGCTGCTGAACGATGGCCGCCTGCATGGCAACCTCAGCCAGAGATTTTTCTTTCTCTGTAATCAGGGCGGAAGGATAGACGGTGAACGATACATCCATTGTCGCGCAAAGCGTTTGGTGCTGCGTGACGCGTACCTGAGCCTTGAAACGCCCCCGACGATCGTTAATATCTTTTTCCAGAAACTCAAAATGGACCAGCGCCGGTAAAGGGAACAGGAAACTGGCAAAATTGATCGCCATGCTATTAATGACGTAATAGCGCCCACTTTCCTGCTGGTAAATAAACTCTTCGGTGACGCCGATAAAGGCCTGTCGGCTGGCTTCAACCAGCAGCATTCCCTGAATATGCTGGCCCGTCTGGTGATCCGCCATCAATTCGCAACGCTCGTCGATTAACAGAGGCATCGCATAAAGGTCAGGGTTATGCTCAGCCTGTTCCGCAGGTCCTATAAGTACGTTCTGTTCCAGTTTTTTATGGCAATGTGCATTTTTTTTGTCGCTAACCAGTTTTTCCAGAGAGCACATTTTTAGTTTATTGCCATGAATTGCATTTCTTGCCTGGTTTGAAATTACTTTCCCGGCAAAATCCTTGCGCACGCCCTGCCCAACAATAATTTCGTGTTCTTTATCAATGATATTCGCTGGGATCTGAGTCAATAATTCAAGCTGAGATATAGTCAGTACATCTTTACCGTTGGCAAATTCATTAAATTTATCGCCAACAACAACCAACTTTTTACAGTTCATTCATTGTTCCTCAACAACAGCAAGCACGGTAGATGCGAGTATAAAGGCCGTCATTGCCGCCAGTGATAAAGTTGTCGCCGGCCTGCTGAATGATTTCCTGGTAACGCGCATTGGTAAATGCTTCTTTATATGCTGCTTTATCGCCATTGAATGAGGAGATAAACATTACGCCCGGAACGCCACTGATCAGAGAATGAAACGCTTCGAAACTTTCAATCTTGTCTTTGTTATCTCTTACCACATTAAAAATGGTTTCATCGCGCCACTGACGGTACTGCTGATAGTTATGCGCAGGCACTTCAACGTGACGAAGCTGGATGTAAGTTGATTCTGGTAAGTTCTTTTTATTATCGATCGGGGATTCAACAAACTTAAGTAATTCGCGACGAATATCGGCAGAAAGAACATCAGAGAAACGATGGAACATGGATTCCATTTCACTCTCAACCCACGCAATTTCTTTAATATCGTTGAATGCGCGCAGTTCCAGCAATTCATTAACACCGTTTTCTTCGCAGGAATAGTAGCGAACGTTTTCATTGCTTTTTAATGAAGTGAATTCTTTTTCAGAAAAAGCATTTTTTAATGGGAAGCGTGATACCAGTACATATTTAGACGACATAATTACTCCGAATATTGATTGAGTGAGGATTCGGATAGAAATTTATCAATACAGGAAACAATTGGAATTGTTAAATTTGTAATATATTTTTTGTATTACTGTTAAAACGGGTTTTGCTGCCTGCATTTAGCGTGTAATATCGAAATCGAAAAAAGACTAAATACCTTTTCGCATTCAGGACTCACGTATGGCCACAGCAGAACATTTAATCAGCAATAACCTGCCCAGTATCAAACAATTACAATGCTTTCTCGCTGTTGCACATGAACTGAATTTCCGTAAGGCTGCCGAACGTCTGCGCATGACTCAACCGCCATTGACGCGTCAGATAAAGTGCCTTGAAGCGGTTCTGAAACGTCAGTTGTTCAGCCGCAGCACGCATGACGTCAGCCTCACTGAAGCAGGTCGTGCGCTGGTTGTTCAGGCTGAAAAAATACTTAAAGACATCAGTAATCTAAAAGAAGATCCTCTCTCTTCTGAAACGAGCCTGCGAATCGGACTCACGCGGACGCTTAATTTTGAATATATTGAACCCGTGAATACCCAGCTTCAAAAAATGAACGCAGGAGATGATGTCGAAACGCCGGACCTGACGTCTGCCCAACTGCTGCAAAGCTTGTCTAAAAATATGCTGGATCTGGTGCTGACCGGTGAAAAAGGAACGGGTCATGAAGACATTGTTCAATACCGCTGGGTCTGCCAGGAACCGTTGCTCATCGCAATGCCCTCTTTACATCCTGCCAGCCTGAAAGAGAAAGTCGCGCTGGAGGATATTAGCGATCTTCCCATTTTCTGGTTTTCCAGAAGTGCCAACCCGTCATTCTACGACAAATGCGAAAGCTACTTTGATACGCTGAAAACGCCGCTGAAGCGGATAAAAGAGCCGGATGATACCCTCGTGATGCTAAGCCGTATCGCAAGAGGGAAAGGATTTGCGCTACTGCCTCAGTCGAAATGCACCTTTAATCAGGAAGGACTTTGCTACCGTGAACTCACAGACGCGGAGGCAAAAAGGTTAAACATAGATATCTATGCCGCCACCCGCCTCAATGAAAACAGAGAAGAGATTCTTAACGCTCAAAATATCCTGTGCGGAAAAACGGCTTAATGCAGGTAAAACACCCCCTCTTCCGGCAGGAAGAGCTGGTTATAGCGTAGCTGGAAGGCATTCAGCTCCTGCGGATCGGGCTCCATCTCGCGCATAAAGCCAAGCGCCAGACGAATTTGCGCATCGGTGATGGGCGCCGCCAGGCGGGCTTTTCGCAGCATACGGTGCCAGGCGTGCAGGTTCTCCTCGCTGCCGTCGACAATGCAGACCTGCCAGATCAGCAGCACCTGCGCGGCGTTTTGCAAATGCGCCTCGTCGGGGCGTTCAAGATAATGGATAAACTCATTGCCGGGCGTTTTACCGAACTGGTCGATCATCGACTCGACCGGCATTGGGGTCATCCCCAGACGTTCGCTCAGGCGTTTGATTGCGCGGCGGGAGTCTGAGGTCAGGACGCGAAATCCCACCACAAACACCACGGCAAGCGTTGCCAGCATTATCCAGACCATGCGTTCTCCTTAGAATAGCCGCTCATCATAGCGAGAAACGCAGGGCGTCAACAGCGGGCAGAACCATAATACTGTGCTGAAAAGAAGTTGAAGACGAGGATAAACGGGGTTAACGCGACAAGGTATAAATGTAAAAAAGCCCGGCATCACACACCACCGGGCAAAGAAGTTACCTGCACACTCAGGCTGTTTTTAATTTCTGCACACGATTCTCACGGCGAATTTTACGTTCTTCCAGTACCGCGACCATCGCCATCAGGACGATACAGCCGATGGCTGCCGCATCCAGCGCGGCGAAGGTGCCCGCCCAGCCGGTGAGGCCGAAAATCGGCGTGCCGTCGGCGATCATCCCCAGACCCAGCTTGGCGAAGCTGTCGCCGATCAGGTAAGCAAAGGTGCCTTTAATCCCGTCGGCGGCGCCGATCGCTTTTTTCGGCACGAAGCCGACTGCCGCCACGCCGATCAGGAGCTGCGGACCAAACACCAGGAAGCCGAGCGCGAACAGGGACGCCAGGTAAACGTACTGGTTGCTGGCATGCTGGTACACGCCGAGGGTGGCGATAATCAGCGCCAGCGCGATGCAGGCCACCAGCGCACGACGGCCGTTGGCGAGGTCAGAGAGCCAGCCCCACAGCAGGGTGCCGACCAGCGCGCCCACTTCGAACAGGGTGAAACCCTGAATCGCCACTTCTTTAGAGAGCTTCAGCTCCTGGAAGGCATATACGGTCGACCACTGGTCGATACCGATGCGCACCACGTACAGGAAAATATTCGAGAAGCAGAGCAGCCAGATCACTTTGTTTTTCAGCACGTACTCAACAAAGATCTGCCATTTGGTCATCTCGTTTTCTTCGGTCTCTTTGTCCTCTTCGCTGATCTCCTCGCCGAACAGCTCTTCAGCTTTGCCGAGGCCGTAGGATTCCGGGGAGTCGCTGCCGTAGCGCAGGCCGATAAAGCCGACAATCAGGGCGATAATCGACGGGAAGATAAACATGCCGATCACGTGGCCGTCGAACAGGACGTTCGCGCCGAACAGCGCCACGCCTGCCGCACCCGCCCCCCCGAGGTTGTGGGAGATGTTCCACATGCCGAGGTACGAACCACGCTTGCGCCGCGGGGTCCATTTGGTGATGGTGGAGTAGCTGCATGACCCGCCGGTGCTCTGGAAGAAACCGCTCAGGGCGTAGAAGGCGATCATCAGGAACAGGCTAACGGAGCCGGTGCCCATGCTGGCGCTGAAGCCGAGCATACAGATGGCGGAGAGGATCAGCATAAACGGCAGGAACTGCTTGGTGTTTTTGCCGTCCGCGTAGTAAGACACAACGGTTTTCCCCACGCCGTAGGTGATGGAGAAGCCCAGGCCAATCATCCCCAGCTGCGTCATGCTCAGCCCGTAGGTTGAGATCATGTCGTTTTGTGCGATGTTAAAGTTTTTGCGGATCAGGTACATGGTCAGGTAGCCGATAAAGACCACCAGATAAGACTGCATGAACGGTTTGAACCACATTTTGCGCCGCACGTCGAGCGGCAGATCCAGGGTCGGCTTGCGCACCTGATTTAAGAAGGCCAGCATGACTGAGTTACTCCTGAGCTGATTTTTGCAGCATTGTAAAAATCAGCCGGGAGAGATGCCTGAGACAGCGTCCAGGTAAAACCGGGAAAATTTCTTAGTTTTGCGCTATTCGGGGTGAAAAGGTGAGACGCATCACGCTTCGTTCACCTCACGTGGCGCCTGCGCGTTCAAAAACGGCAGCAGCAGCAGGGCGGAAATCCCCGCCGCGATGGCGATCGCCGCGAAGAAACCGTTCCAGTGCCAGATGTCGATCACCCGCGCCAGCGGCCAGCCGGAGAGCGACGCGCCGAGGTAGGCAAACAGCCCGACAAAGCCCGTCGCCGCGCCGGCCGCCTCTTTGTGGGAACACTCCGCCGCCGCCATGCCGATCAGCATCTGCGGGCCAAAGACGAAGAAGCCGGTGGTGAAGAAGCACGCCGCCTGCATCACGTAGCTGGCAAACGGCATCAGCCACAGCGAGCCGACGGAGAGCAAAATCCCGGCGGCGAAAATCAGGTTCATCGGGCCGCGGTTGCCGTTGAACAGCTTATCCGAGCCCCAGCCCGCCACCAGGGCGCCGATAAACCCGCCCAGCTCGAACATCGTCACCGCCGAGTTGGCGGTCACCAGGTCCACGCCCAGCGTCTCGGACATGTACAGGTTGCCCCAGTCGTTGATGGCCGCGCGCACCACGTAGACCAGCACGTAGCAGAGCGACAGTAGCCAGATGTACGGGTTTTTCAGCACGTACTTAGTGAGGATCTCTCTGCGGGTCAGCCCCGCGCCTTCCTGCTGCTGGGCAATCTCCATCTCGTCGTGCCGCCAGTCACCCACCGCCGGCAGGCCGACGGTTTGCGGCCTGTCGCGCAGGCGCCAGCAGAGGAACAGCCCGGCGACAATCGCGAGGCCACCGGCAATCATCATCCCCGCGCGCCAGCCGTAGTGCAGCGCTGCGGCTCCCACGACCATCGGGATCAGCGCCCCGCCGACGTTATGCGCGGTGTTCCAGACGGCCCACCAGCCGCCGCGCTCGTTGCGCGAGTACCACGCCGTGAGCAGGCGGGCGCAGACCGGCGCGCCCCAGCCCTGGAAAAAGGCGTTCAGCGCCCACAGCAGGGCAAAGGCCCAGAGCGAGGTGGAGAAGCCAAACAGGATGTTCACCACGCCGGTGGCGATCAGCCCGACGCCCATAAAATAGCGCGCGTTGGAGCGGTCGCTGACGATGCCGGAGAAGAACTTCGACAGGCCGTAGGTGATGTAAAACAGCGTCGCCAGCAGGCCAATATCGGTGCGGGTCATCACGCCGCTGGCGAGGATTTCCGGCGCGGCGGCGTTGAAGCTTTTGCGGGTGAAGTAGAACAGCGCGTAGCCGAGCCAGATGGTAATCAGGATATGGCGACGCCAGTAGCGGTAGCGGGCGTCGATTTCCGCTTTGTTGCCTATCGGCGCGGCATTCGCGGGGGTTTTAAACATGGTGGCTCCTTAGCGGCAGGCTGACGCTGACGCGCGTCCCGTGGGTGCAGGAGATATTCAGCGTGCCGCCCAGCGCCTTCACGCGCTCGCGCATGCCCGCCAGGCCAAAGCCCTGTTGGCCGGAGCCCGGCGGCAGGCCGCAGCCATCGTCTTCAATCACCAGCATCAGGCGCTCGTCCTGCTGCCAGCCCTGGATCGTGACCGCGCTGGCACTGGCGTGTTTGACGATATTGTTCAGCCCCTCCTGACAGACGCGGAACAGCGTCACGCGCTGACCTTCGCTCAGGGTAACTTCATTGATGCGCCAGTCGAGATGGCTGACTATCCCGCGGCTTTCCAGCTCCATCTCGCGCATCAGGGAGCGTACCGCCTGCTCCAGCGTCAGGTCATCAAGCTGGCGCGGACGCAGCCGTCCCAGCAGGCGGCGAACGGAGTCATAGACCCCCAGCGAAAGCTGTTCGATATGGGCCCCGCCCTGCTTCACCCCGGCGTTTTCCGCTGCCAGACGCTGGACGATGCCCGCCTGGGTGCGGATGGCGGTGATGGTCTGGCCGATATCATCGTGCAGCTCGCGGGCGACCTCCTGCCGCACGCTCTCTTCCGTCTCCAGCAGGCGCTCCGCCAGACGCCGGTTGCGCGCCAGCTCGGTCTGCAGGGACTGGTTCAGCTCGCGCAGGCGCTGAATGCCCGCGCCGAGCAGCAGCCCGGTCAGGCTCTGGGCCAGCAGGGAAAGCAGTAAGTCCACAGGATGATCGTGCCAGGTCTGGCTGGCAATCAGCGCGATGGCGTTCATCAGCGTGGCGATCAGCGCCCCCTGCCAGCCGTAGTGCCAGGCCAGGGCGATGATCGGCAGCGCCAGGCAAAACGGCGTAAAGCGCGAAAGCTCGGCGGGCAGGCCAAGCTGTAGCCACAGGCTCACCACAAACAGCAGCAGATACCAGATGAGGTGCCGGGCGCGCCAGTTCACCGGTTGAGTAACCAGCGCCGGGCCGAGCGGCTGCCAGACGGTGCTGGTGAGGTAGTGCCAGAAAACGAGGCAGGTCGGCGCGAGCGTCAGGCCGCCGGTCAGGGCCAGCAGCAGGGCGTTGAGCATCTCCTTCTCGCCGACCCACGGAAGCGACTGCAGCAGCGCGGCGGCAATCAGCGCCGCACCCTGACGCAGCAGCGTGCGCCAGTCGCGCTGGTGACGGTAGCGGGAAATCAGCGCAACCGGGAGAAGCGTAAGCACGCTTCCGGTCATCAATAAGGGCAGGTGCGCGAGGGCGACTTCCTGCGCCAGCCAGACCAGCATCAGCCATTCAGCACCGAGCAAAACGGGCCAGTAGCCGCGCGGGCACTGGAGCATTAAGCCCAGACGCAGGCCGAAGGGAAAGAGCAGTACAGCCAGCTCCGGGCGTTCTACCAGGTGCAGGCTGATGCTCCACAGGCAGAACCAGGCGGCGGAGAAGATAAAGAAGCTGGCGGCGACGGCGATCAGCCGCGAAAAGACGGGACTCATTGCCAGCTGTCGAACATGCGGCGCGCCAGCTCGACGTCGTTGCTGACGTTGAGTTTTTCCATCAGGTTGGCGCGATGAACGTGCACGGTTTTCGGGGACAGATCCAGCTCGGCGGCAATCTCTTTTACCGACATTCCCTGCGCGAGTTTTTCCGCAACCTGACGCTCGCGTTTGGTGAGCGGATCCTGACGTCCGGCCGCCAGCTTGATGGCGATATCCGGCGTTAAATAGCAGCCGCCGGTGGAGACCGTACGCACCGCGGCGATCAGTTCGTCGGGGCTACAGCGTTTAGAGAGGAAGCCGCGCGCGCCCGCGTTGAGCGCCTGCTCGACCAGCGCCGGGCTGTCGTGGACTGACAGCATAATCGTCGACATACCTTTCGGCAGTTGGCTTAGCAGCTCCAGCCCGGAGAGATCCGGCATCGAGATGTCGCAGATACAGACCTGCACCCCGCGCCCCGGCAGGCCCGCCAGCGCCTCGCGACCGGAGCCAAACTCGGCCACGACCTGAAAATCTGGTTCGAGGTTCAGGAGCTGGGCAAAGCCGGAGCGGACGATAAGGTGGTCGTCGATAAGAGCGATGGTGGTCATGTGTGTTCCTGCGGTCTGAAAATGCCGGATAGCGCTGCGCTTATCCGGCCTACAAGAGCGAAAGGCGCTTACCTTAAGCGATTTACTCGAAAAACACCGCAATTTTGTTAAACATGGTGGGATCGGACTGATTGCGCGCCACTTTGGTGACATCTTCCAGCTTGTCGATCTGCGCCATCATCTGTTCCAGACGCTGGTCATCGTTGACCAGTAGCCAGATGCGGCTGTGCTCGCTGCCCTGAATCGGCAGACAAAGAATGCCTTCCACGTTAAACGCACGGCGGGCAAACAGCCCACAAACGTGCGTCATGACGCCAGGGTGGTTGCGGACGGTGAGTTCCAGAATGACGTTTTCGTGTTGTTTCTGCATGGTTTATTCTCCCACCATCTCAGTATTTGCCGCTCCCGGCGGCACCATCGGATACACTTTTTGTTCAGGGTCGATACGCACGTGGATCAGCGCCGGGCCGGGGCGAGAAATCGCCGCCTGCAGCGCCGCGTGGGCATCCTCTTCGGCGTTCAGATCGCAGGTATGCAGGCCAAAACCGGCGGCAATCTGCATAAAGTTAATCATCCCCGGATAGGTCGCCGCAAACACGCCCTGCTTGTAGAACAGGCTCTGCTGCTGGTGCACCAGCCCCAGCGCCTCGTTGTTCATCAGGATAATTTTTACGTCCAACTGGTTTTCGGCCGCGGTGGCCATCTCCTGAATGTTCATCATCAGGCTGCCGTCGCCGGAGAAGCAGATGACCTTGCGGTCCGGATTGGCCAGCGCCGCACCCACGGCGGCAGGCAGGCCAAAGCCCATGGTGCCCAGGCCGCCGGAGGTCAGCCACTGGCGCGGACGGTTCAGCGGGTACGCCTGCGCGGTCCACATCTGGTGCTGGCCCACGTCGGTGGTGATAATCGCGCTGTCGTCCACGCAGGCGGCAACGGCGTTAATCAGCCCGTAGTGGCTCAGCGGGTCGCCTTCGGTTGGGATGGCGCCCGGGAACTCGCGCTGCAGATCGGCCACCAGCTGACGCCAGTCGGCGCGGTCGGCTGCGTCCGTCTGCGGGATCAGCTGCGCCAGCACTTCCGCCACGTCCCCCTGAATCGCCACGTGCGGCTGTTTGATTTTGCCCAGCTCGGCGCGGTCGATATCCACGTGAATGATTTTAGCATTTGGGCAGAACTGCTCGGTTTTGCCAATCGCCCGGTCATCAAAACGTGCGCCCATAACAATCAGCAAATCGGCCTCTTGCAGAATGTAGTTGGTGCTGCGCGCGCCGTGCATGCCCAGCATACCGAGTGAGAGCGGGTGCGCTTTGGGCAGCATGCCCAGCGCCATCAGGGTCATGGTGGTCGGCAGGTTGGCTTTTTCCGCAAACTGGCGGATTTCATCCGCGGCGTTAATCGCTCCGCCGCCCAGATAGAGTACCGGGCGTTTGGCGGCGTTAATCATGGCGGCGGCATCGCGCACGCTCTCAGCGCTGAATTCGGGCGCGGGCGCACGGTCGCCCGGCTCCGGCAGCACGTCGATCTCGATCTCTGCGGTCTGGACATCCTTAGGAATGTCTATCCACACCGGGCCCGGGCGGCCGGACTGCGCGATGCGGAACGCATCGCTGATAACCTGAGGCAGCTCGCTGATATCGCGAACTAAATAGTTATGTTTGGTGATGGGGATAGAGATGCCGTAGGTATCCACTTCCTGGAACGCATCGGTACCGATCATCGAGGACGGCACCTGGCCGGTAATGCAGATCAGCGGAATGGAGTCGAGGCGCGCGTCGGCGATGGCGGTCACCAGGTTGGTCGCCCCCGGACCGCTGCAGGCCATGCAGACCGCCGGTTTGCCCTGGGTACGCGCCATGCCCTGAGCGATGAAACCGGCCCCCTGCTCGTGGCGCGCCAGCACGTGGCGGATCTGCGTGCTTTGGCTTAACGCATCGTACAGCGGCAGCACCGTGCCGCCCGGGATGCCTGCAACGGTGGTGATACCCTGCCGTTCCAGTAAATGAACGATCAGCTGCGCGCCGGTGAAACGCGTCTTCGTGGATGTTGTGCCCGAACTTGCCATGCTCCAGTCCTTTTCTTCTGGGCCGACTTTCCGGGGAGGGTCCTAAACGAAAAACCCCGCCCGGTTTGCGCCGGCGGGGTTTTGGATTCGTGTGTTGATCCAGTCCCTACGGCGCATTGCCGACGACCACCACCACACGCACGACGACCACTGCGGCTGGTTGCGCAGTTTTTAGTAGGGTCGCGGTGTTCATGGATGAAGTCATTGGGGACCTGTGTTTGGAATCATTGATTGAATTTATACAAACACAGGTTTTTCGGCGTGACAATGGAAATATTTTCATCTGCGCAAAAATGCGCCAGGGATCACGTTTCAGTACGTTGCTCGCTCATTCCAGGAGTCACTATAGATGACATTTCCGTCACAATGCTTCCAGGTGATTTTCTCGTAGCGTATGAGAACCGTTTCAAGGTGTGTTCCGGTGTTTGCGCCGGGATACATATCTGGTGTGATTGAGGTTATTTTCACCCCCTCCAGAATGATATTAAAATACTCCTGCTCTAAACCAGCCTCATTAATCTGATACATTTTTATGATGGCTGACTGGAGCGTTCTTCCCGTACTCAGTGCGCGAAAAAGAAGTGGGGTTACACGATCAAATTCTTTCTGGAACATGATGGGCATGTGTATACGCGTACCCGTTAATTTCCCGGTATTCCCGTCGACTGGGATGTTGACATTATGAGTAAACGATTTGAGTTCAATAGCACCTTCACGCCCTGACACAAGGCAAGGACCAACCATAGGAGAACCATTTTCATCGGTCAGAAACAAATAAGCTGGGTTTGACATAAAAAATCCTTTTTATACTATTTAATCGTACTTATCAAATCGGCTAAAAATTATCGGATGAACAATAATAAACACAATGATAGAAATGAATGTGAGTAATACCCAGTGGTCAGGCACCAACCACAGGAACAAAGAGGCGCACGCAAAAATATAAAAGGGGAATAAAACATCCGAGAATAGAATTGACAGCAAGCTCTTAAACATGCTCCTTACCCTTTAAGTCGTTATAAATTGCATCGAAATCCTTATAGAACCCCATTTGCACCTTCTGAATGAGTTCACACAGGAAAGGCTCCAAAAAGTAGTAAAGCATCTCCAGTTGTGCGGCATAGAGGGTGGCGTAATACTTAGGGTCCAATGTTTTCAGGCGACGAGCAGCAAGAGCGCACTTCTGTTCCGTTCCAATCAGTTGAAGAGCCATGACAACGTTAGGTACGCGGCGTGCAAGCCGTTCGACGACGATTTCAGAGAGTATGCCAGATTCGGAAAGGATTTTGGCCAGCCCCAATGCTATCGCCAAACGCGCGGCCTTACTTGTCGGTATGTTGTTAACAAGCCCCGTTACTTTTGAATCCATCTTACGAACGCGATTTTGTTCATTTCCATTTTCAGAATCGGTAATAACACTTTCAAAATAAAGGAATAGCATGTGTGCTATTACATCCCGATAACGATAAAGAGAGAGAATTGAGAGGTACATTCTCTTTTCTTCTGAGAGAAGCTCATCACATACATCGTGATAGCTGGGGATTAAGCATGAAGAGTACCAACTTACTCGCTCCATTCCTGAGTAAATATCAGAACCGATCCCCTTTAATGCTTTCCATGTCCCTGCAACGGCTTGCTGTCCATAAAGAGCTAACTGCCTGTCACTCTGGAACTTCATCTTTAAATAATCAGATGCTTGCATAATGTATCCATACGATATTTTTGGCTACAAAAATATACATTAAAAAAACCTGGATCTCAAACTAGCAAGATTAACTCATATAAATATTTACGTGAGAAATAAGTTAGCCAGCTTCTATTTATATCGATTATATGCGAGATAATTTAACTTCTCACAGGACATTGGCGATTATATTAACTCACACAATTAGTGGTGTTAACTTATAATCATGATCAATACATATATAATAGATATTTTGGATTTATAATATATATTTTTATAGTAAATCGTATGTCAGCCGCGTCCATTGTCAATAAGTCAACAGCCATCTTTTTTGAGCAGACCAGAAAACAAAAAACCCCGCCTAAGCGAGGTTTTTATCAGGGTTTTGCGGTTGGTCGCCGCAGAACACACTGTGTTACGTCAACGCAAAAAAGTATACGCGATCGAAGACGAACGCGCAATTCAGGCACGGATTTTGACGTTTTTGAGTATGGATGGGGTTTTGGTTTTTGTCCAAAAAATACTGTTCATGCATACAGTATTTATCTATACTGAGGGTGTTCGCAGTGAGCGAGGGGGCCGCAGTTTTACCGGCGCAATGAAGTCCTGGCTGAAACGGGTGGTGCCGTCAGTGCCTTGACCCCTGAAGTGAGCACACTGTGTTACGTCAATCCAGGTGCTGGCAACAGGCGGCGGAAAGGTACGCCAGCATCGTGCTCCTTTTAACCAAAAGGAGACGCGTATGAGCGTAGTGGATATGGTGATACTTATCCTCAAACTCATTGTTGCTGTACTGCAACTGCTTGATGCTGTCCTGAAATTCATTCGCTGATTCAGGTTCAAGTCGCACCTGAGAGGGGCGGGCAACCGCCCCTCTTTAATAACGAGGGAATGCTATGTCGCGTCTGTTAATTGAGCCTGTCACGCCAGAAGAGCCGGGGTACATCGCCCTGAAGGCTGAGAGTATCGCATCGAATTTCAACATGCTGCGCAGGCTGGAAGAGAACTGGCAGCGCGGCGAAAACCGCTTTAACGCGCCGGGCGAAAAGCTGCTGGGTGCATTTCTCAACGGCAGGCTGGTGGGCGTGTGCGGCCTCAACCGCAATCCGTTCAGCCAGCAGCCGCGCGCCGGGCGCATTCGCCATCTCTACGTCAGCGAGAAGTGCCGCGGGTTGGGCATTGGCAAACAGCTTTTGACCGTGGTGATGGCCGATGCCAGCATCTGGTTTGATTTTCTCAATACCCATGCGCCGGACGCCGCGTACGGCTTCTATCGCCAGGCGGGTTTTATGCTGGTGTCTGACGAACCGCGGGTGACGCACCGTCTGTTTTGCGCAATCTGAGCGGCTGGCAGCATCGGGTTGTGAATGTTACAGTTAAGTGACAACTCACCACCCGACGCGCCATGACCATCACCGTTTTCTGCATTTTACTCTTCGCCGCGCTGCTGCATGCCAGCTGGAACGCCATCGTCAAAGCCGGAACGGATAAGCTCTATTCTGCAATCAGCGTCAGCGGCTCCGCCACGCTGATTGCCCTGGTTTTACTGCCTTTCTCCCCACAGCCGTCTGCTGCAAGCTGGCCGTTTTTGATTGTCTCCTGTGCCTTACAGGTGGTGTACACCGTGCTGGTAGCGAAGACCTATCAGGTCTCTGACATGAGCCAGACCTACCCGCTGATGCGCGGCACCGCGCCGCTGCTGGTGGCGCTGGTAAGCGTGCTGGCGCTCGGCGATAGCCTCTCGTGGCTCGCCTGGTCCGGCATCGGGGTGATTTGCCTGTCGATACTGGCCATGGCGATGAACGGACGCATGCAGTCGCGAAAAGGGATGTGGCTGGCGCTGCTGAATGCCTGTTTTATCGCGGGCTATACGCTGGTGGACGGCACCGGCGTGCGGCTCTCGGACACCGCGCTGGGCTACACGCTGTGGACCTTCTTTATGAACGGCTTCTGCCTGCTGGGCTGGGCGATGGTTGCGCGTCGGCGCGAAGCGTCCAGCTACCTCCGTCTTCACTGGAAAAAGGGGCTGCTCGGCGGCGTGGGAACCATGGGCTCTTATGGCCTGGCGCTATGGGCTATGACCCAGGCACCGCTGGCGGTGGTCGCGGCGCTGCGCGAAACCTCCATTCTCTTTGGAGCGCTTATCGCATTTGTGCTTTTAAAAGAGCGGGTTGCGGGCCTGCGTATTGCCGCAGCGCTGGGTATTGCAGGCGGCGCGATTCTGCTGCGCCTGGCGTAAATCACTGGCAACATTAGTTGCCGATCTTGTTTATAAATCCTGCCTTGTCCTGTTTCTTCATTCATCACAGCAATGCTTAATTTGTCATCTCACTGTGGTAGATTCCTCGCGCATTTATGGGAATGCGTAGTCACTTATTCTTCATTTTTCTCTTTTGGCAAAAGTATTCAGCGACATGAAAAAACAAAGGAACGTTAACTTATTGTTGATGCTGGTGTTACTGGTGGCCGTCGGTCAGATGGCGCAAACCATTTACATTCCGGCGATTGCCGACATGGCAAAGGAACTTAACGTCCGCGAGGGCGCAGTGCAGAGCGTGATGGCGGCCTACCTGCTGACCTATGGCGTTTCGCAGCTCTTTTACGGCCCGCTGTCTGACCGCGTCGGGCGCCGCCCGGTGATCCTGGTGGGCATGAGCATTTTCATGGTGGCGACGGTGATTGCCATTACCACGCACAGCCTGACCGTACTGATTGCCGCCAGCGCCCTGCAGGGCGTCGGGACCGGCGTCGGCGGGGTGATGGCGCGAACCTTACCGCGCGATATGTATCAGGGCACCCAGCTGCGTCACGCCAACAGCCTGTTGAATATGGGGATTCTGGTGAGCCCACTTCTCGCCCCGCTGATTGGCGGCCTGCTGGACACGATGTGGTCCTGGCGCGCCTGCTACGCCTTTCTGCTGGTGCTCTGCGTGATTGTTACCTTCAGCATGGCGCGCTGGATGCCGGAAACCCGTCCGCAGGACGCGCCGCGCACGAAGCTCATCGCCAGCTATAAAACGCTGTTCGGTAACGGGTCGTTTACCTGCTACCTGCTGATGCTGATCGGCGGGCTGGCGGGCATTGCGGTGTTCGAAGCCTGCTCCGGCGTGCTGCTGGGCGCGGGGCTGGGCCTGAGCAGCATGGTGGTGAGTATTCTGTTTATTCTGCCGATCCCGGCGGCGTTCTTTGGCGCCTGGTTTGCCGGACGTCAGAACAAGCGTTTCTCAACCCTGATGTGGCAGTCGGTGATCAGCTGCCTGCTGGCTGGCGTAATGATGTGGCTCCCGGGGCTGTTCGGCGTGATGACCGTCTGGACGCTGCTGATCCCGGCGGCGCTGTTCTTCTTCGGCGCGGGCATGCTGTTCCCGCTCGCCACCAGCGGCGCGATGGAGCCGTTCCCGTTCCTTGCAGGCACGGCGGGTGCGCTGGTGGGCGGTTTGCAGAACATCGGTTCCGGCGCGCTGGCCTGGCTCTCCGCGATGATGCCGCAGACCGGGCAGGCTAGTCTGGGGTTGCTGATGACGCTGATGGGGCTGCTGATTTTACTGTGCTGGCTGCCGCTTGCGTCGCGTGTCCCGCATCACGAGCAGCCGGTTTAACCGCATGATGGCCCGGCTTCTCGCCGGGCTTTTCACAGACGGGCGCAATCATCGCCTGTAATAACGGCTCTGGCGCAGGCCGCCAGGCGCCCTCTTCCCCGTCGTAAAACTGGAAGTCCGCGTTAAGCGCATACGGAATTTTCGCCTTTTGCAGCTCGCAGGCCATAAACGTGGCAAACGCCAGCTGTGAGGCGGTCGGCGTTAAGCGGCTTGATTCCCCCACGCCCCAGCCCCCAACCCAGCTAACGTGACCGGTTTTTTGCTGCCAGCGCAGCGCGGTATTGATGCGGTTATGGATAGCCGTTTTCTCCGCCGCCGTGCCTGACGTCCACGGGTATTTACCGTTATTTTTCAACGGACCCCACGGGAAAATATGCCACTCCGCCAGCAGGTAGTTCTGGCTATGGGCAGGCAGCTTCAGGCTGGCTAAATCCTCCGGCGCGGCGCGCAGGCGCGGTGCGATGAAGATCATGCGCTGCGGGCTGATGTCGTGGATCGCTTTAATGCTTTTTTCATAGACGCGGTTTAACGACGCCAGGTTGTGATTGAGCTTGTCGGTTGGCTCATAGATGAGGTCAAAACCCAGCAGCGGGTAGCTCTGGCCGAAATAGTGCGCCACGGCAATCCACCAGTTGATCGTCTCTTTCTCGTTATCGGCTTTCGGGTCGTTTTTATATTCATCAGCCTGATAAGCGACTATCGGGATCACGCCATACTGCTCGCAGGCTTCCACCAGCTTGCGCAGGTGAATCAGCCGCGCTTCCGTCGGTTCATCGGCCACGCGGATGCGCACGTGGGTAATGCCTTTTGCACGAAAATCCCTAACCACCAGCGGGTCGAATTCGCGAATACCGTGCTCGGTGCGCGCCCAGTCCACATCCATTCCGACGCCCAGCTGCTGCGCATAATGGGCAGCCGTCAGCGGCGGCTCAGCGGCAATCGCCCAGCCGGAAGAGATCAGTAACGCAGAGGCAATAAAAGGCTTTAACACGGTTTACCCTGGATAAATCAAAAGCATTACCTGTATTTAGCACGCTTTTTCACATTTGGTGTAGCGTCAAAGCGTAATAATTCTTCACCTTGCCAGTTCTCTCAGCCAGCCGATAAAGGCATCAATTTTCGGCCACTGACGGCCGGGAAGCGTTGAGATGTAATAATGCTGATGGCACTTGAGGGTTTTGTCGCCAAACGGTGCGATCAGCTCGCCCCGCTCGAGACGTTTTTGCACCAGCCGCTTACGCCCCATCGCGACACCCACACCGTTGATGGCCGCGATAATGGCTAGGTCCGAACGATCGAAGCCAATGCCCGAGGATGGCGGCATATTCACCGTAAAATGCTGCGCCCAGCTCAGCCACTCGTCCGTGCCGGAATCATTGCTCCAGGCCTGACGGTCGTGCAGCAGCGTGCAGTGGCTGAGGTTATGGGGGTTTTTCAGCAGCTCATGCTGCCGGGCATACGCCGGAGAGCAGACGGGCAAAATCTCTTCGTCCATCAAAAAGTGATGAGAAAGGTGGTTTGGCGGCGTATCGTCGAAATAGAGTGCCAGATCGACGCCGGTTCGCTGCATGTTGACGTAATCATTGCCGGTCAGAATGGTGAGTGAAATCGACGGGTAGCGACGGGTAAAGTCCCCCAGCATCGGCACCAGCCAGCACTGGGCGATCGACGGCCGGGAGTACACCGTTAGCGTACCGGACAGCGCCTGGTTTTTAATATCCAGGATCTCCTGATTCAGGGTGTCGAGGGACGATTTCAGCGTCCAGTAAACGCGCTTTCCCTCCTGCGTCAGCTCAACTTTACGGTGCGAGCGGACAAACAGCTGAATGCCCAGCTCCTCTTCCAGCAGGTTGATGCGGTGGCTCACCGCGCTGGGGCTGAGCGACAGCTCCTCCGCCGCCAGCGCGAAGGACTCATGCCGCGCCGCCACTTCAAAGGTATACATTTTCGACAGCTGCCAGCCGTTTAACAGCCGGTTTCTGGCTTCATTCGCATCGGTCATCACAATTCTCACACGCTATTTCCGCACTCAGCATACCGTTCAAGCATGAATTTATGTGAACCAACGGCAAAATAAGTGCGCTTTTTAGAGTTCAGTCACTCAGTTGATCCAATCTGGCTCACCTGAACGCCAATTTATATCGTTTGTCAGGTCACGCCGTTTTTTCGTCCAATACCCCCAGATGACATAAGGGTGAGGTGAGATATGGGATCTCAGGTCTGGGTTGTGGCAACGCTGCTGGTCAGCATCGTGTTGATTGTTTTAACCATCGTAAAACTGAAGTTTCACCCGTTCCTCGCGCTGCTGCTGGCGAGCTTTTTCGTCGGCGCGATGATGGGGATGAGCCCGCTGGATATGGTGAACGCCATCGAGAGCGGAATTGGCGGTACGCTGGGCTTCCTGGCGGCGGTGATTGGTCTGGGCACCATTCTCGGCAAAATGATGGAAGTCTCCGGCGCGGCAGAGCGCATCGGGATTACGCTGCAGCGCTGCCGCTGGCTGTCAGCAGACGTGATTATGGTGCTGGTAGGCCTTATCTGCGGCATTACGCTGTTCGTGGAGGTGGGTGTGGTACTGCTGATCCCGCTGGCGTTCTCCATCGCAAAAAAAACCAATACGTCGCTGCTTAAGCTGGCCATTCCGCTCTGTACCGCACTGATGGCGGTGCACTGCGTGGTGCCTCCGCATCCGGCTGCGCTGTTCGTCACCAACAAACTCGGTGCGGACGTCGGAACGGTGATTGTCTACGGTCTGATGGTGGGCCTGATGGCGTCTCTGGTCGGTGGCCCGCTGTTCCTGAAACTGCTCGGCAACCGTCTGCCGTATAAGCCGGTTCCGGCGGAATTTTCAGACCTGAAGGTGCGGGATGAGCATACCCTGCCGTCGCTGGGCGCCACGCTGTTCACCGTGCTGCTGCCGATTGCCCTGATGCTGGTGAAGACCATCGCCGAGCTGAATATGGCAAAAGAGGGCACGCTATATACCCTGCTGGAGTTTATCGGCAACCCGATCACCGCGATGTTTATCGCCGTGTTTGTCGCCTACTACCTGCTGGGGATCCGCCAGCACATGGGCATGGGCGCAATGCTCACCCATACGGAGCACGGGTTTGGCTCTATCGCTAACATTTTGCTGATTATCGGCGCGGGCGGCGCGTTTAACGCCATCCTCAAAACCAGCGGGCTGGCGGACTCGCTGGCGCATATTCTCTCGAACCTGCACATGCACCCTATCCTGCTCGCCTGGCTGGTGGCGCTGGTGCTGCATGCCGCCGTCGGCTCCGCCACGGTGGCGATGATGGGGGCGACGGCGATCGTCGCGCCGATGCTGCCGCTTTACCCGAACGTAAGCCCGGAGATCATCACCATTGCCATCGGTTCCGGCGCTATTGGCTGCACGATCGTGACCGATTCTCTTTTCTGGCTGGTGAAGCAATACTGCGGCGCGACCCTGAATGAGACCTTCAAATATTATACGACGGCGACCTTTATCGCCTCGGTGCTTGCACTTGGCGGCACATTCCTGCTTTCCTTCATTATCTGAGCGCGAAGAGACGTACTATGGAAAACGCAACTATCACTACTTTAACCGCACGGTTTCCTCTGGTTGAGGATCTGATTGCCCTGAAAGAAACCACCTGGCTAAACCCGCGCACCACGACGCTTGCCGAAGGGTTGCCGTATGTCGGGCTGACCAAAGCCGACGTGGAAGACGCGCATGCTCGCCTCAACCGCTTCGCGCCGTACCTGGCGAAAGCCTTCCCGGAAACGGCGGCAACGGGCGGTATTATCGAATCCGACCTGGTCGCCATTCCGGCAATGCAGGCGCGGCTGGAGAAAGAGTCTGGCAAATCCATTCCCGGCACGCTGCTGCTGAAAAAAGACAGCCATCTGCCGATCTCCGGCTCGATCAAAGCGCGCGGCGGCATCTATGAGGTGCTGACCCACGCGGAAAAACTGGCGCTGGACGCCGGGTTGCTGAGCGTCGAAGACGACTACAGCGTTCTGCTGGAGCCGCGCTTTAAGGACTTCTTCAGCCAGTACAGCATCGCAGTGGGCTCAACCGGCAACCTGGGGATGTCCATCGGCATCATGAGCGCCCGCATTGGCTTTAAGGTGACGGTGCATATGTCTGCCGACGCCCGCGAGTGGAAGAAAGCCAAACTGCGCAGCCATGGCGTCATCGTCGTGGAATATGAGCAGGATTACGGCGTGGCGGTTGAGCAGGGACGAAAGGCGGCGGAAAGCGATCCCAACTGCTTTTTCATCGACGATGAAAACTCGCGCACCTTATTCCTGGGCTATGCGGTGGCGGGCGAGCGCCTGAAGGCGCAGTTTGCCGAACAGGGCCGGGTGGTGGATGCGGAGCATCCGCTGTACGTCTACCTGCCGTGCGGCGTCGGCGGCGGCCCTGGTGGCGTGGCGTTTGGCCTGAAGCTGGCCTTTGGCGACAACGTCCACTGCTTCTTCGCGGAGCCCACGCACTCTCCGTGCATGCTGCTGGGCGTTTACACCGGCCTGCACGATGAGATCGCCGTGCAGGATCTGGGCATTGATAACGTCACGGCAGCGGACGGGCTGGCGGTAGGACGCGCATCCGGCTTCGTGGGCCGCGCGATGGAGCGCCTGCTTGACGGGTTCTATACGCTTTCCGATCAGAGCATGTACGACATGCTCGGCTGGCTGGCGCAGGAGGAAGGCATTCGGCTGGAACCGTCCGCGCTGGCGGGCATGGCCGGGCCGCTGCGCGTCGAAGCCGATGAGAACGTTACCCACCTGGTGTGGGCGACCGGCGGCGGCATGGTGCCGGAAGACGAGATGGCGAAGTATCTGGCGAAAGGGAAGTAATTATGCCGGGTGGCGGTTGCGCCTTACCCGGCCTACAGGTGCAAAATTTGCTGAATGTGGGTTACCGCAAACAGCAGTGACAGCGACAGCACGGCCAGGGCGATGAGGAATTTATCCCGCACCGCCTTCGGCTGCACAAAATCGTCCTGCGCTACGTCCATCAGGTTACGGCTGCGGGTATAACGCCATAAAATGACAGCCACCAGCGCCAGCACAACGACGGAGATCCAGAACGGCACCCCGGTGCGGTGCCAGTTGTGCTTAATCGCCAGGGCAATCAGCGCGCCATACCCCAGCAGCGTGCGCAGCCACGCGAGCGACGTCCGCTCCGGCTGCAGGCCGGGGTCCGCTTCGCGTCGCGCTTTGCGACTATCCGCCATAAAACACCAGCACCATCACCACGCCCGCCACCGCCAGCAGGATTGCGCTGATGATGAGTAACCCGCGCGTATAGGGCAGATCCTGCTTCAGACGCATCGCCTTCTCATTGCGCAGCCAGCGCAGGTAGCCGTAAATCGCCAGCGCGCCCGCGAACAGGCACAGCAGCAGCGCCAGCACTTCACGGATCAGCGGCGTGGCGAAATCAGGTGCGAGCTGGTCGAGGCCGACACCGGCGGCCAGAAAGCCCAGCGCGGTGCGGATCCACGCTAAAAACGTGCGTTCATTAGCCAGAGAGAAGCGGTAGTCCGGCGCCTCACCGAGGCGGGAAATTTTCATGAAGGTTCCTTGTCGTGCTACAGGCAGGCTTCAGCATAGCGTAAATCGACCAGGACAAGGAGACCGGCATCGGGTGATGCCGGTCAGGACGATTAATGCAGCGCTGGCCAGTACGCTTTATTGGCTTCGAGCAGGTCATCCAGAATCGCTTTCGCAACGGACGCGCTCGGCACGGTTTTCGACAGGGTAATCGCCTGCCAGAGTTTCTGGTACGAGCGCTGTTCCCAGGCATCCACCACCAGTTTTTCCACCGCCACCTGCTGGCTCATCAACCCTTTCTGGAAGTGCGGAATATCGCCCACCGTGAGCGGCTCCGGTCCGTTATGGCCGACCAGGCACGGGATCTCCACCATCGCGTCGGCATCGAAGTTATGGATGGCCCCGTTGTTTGGCACAATCAGCAGCATCCGCTCCTGGGTGTTGAAGGCAATCGCGGTTGCCAGATCGACGATGTACGAGGCATGTTCATCGATTTCCAGCTCACCGGCGGAGGATTTTCCCGCCTCGATAATCGCCCGGCAGGAACTGAACACGTGCTTCTCGCGGTGATCCATGACCTCATTGGCGCGGGTACGTTCCGGGTTGGAATGCGCGACCACGTAGTCCGGGAACAGGTAGTACTTCAGGTAGGTGTTCGGCATGGTGTGCGGATCCAGCGCCTGCACGTCTTTTGCTTTGGCAAAGGTATCGTTCCAGCTCGCTTCGGTGTGGGCATCGTCAGAAGGTGGAACATAGCCATTTTTCGCCACGTATTCGCGCAGTTTCGGCATCAAATCGTTGCCGTTAAGATCTTCAATCGACGTCCACCAGCCGAAATGGTTCAGGCCATAGTAGCGCACGCGCATCTCTTTGCGGTCCTTCAGGCCGACAATCTGCGCCATCCGCCCTTCAATGCCGATCGGCATATCGCAGATGTTGAGGATTTTGGCGTTCGGACGCAGGCGGCGCGTGGCTTCCGCGACAATCGCCGCCGGGTTGGAGTAGTTCAGCATCCACGCGTTCGGGGAGTACTGCTCCATGTAATCCACCAGCTCCAGCACGCCGCCGATAGAGCGCATGCCGTAGGCGATCCCGCCCGGGCCGCAGGTTTCCTGGCCCAGCACGCCGTGGCGCAGCGGGATTTTTTCATCTTTTTCACGCATCGGGTATTTGCCCACGCGGATATGCGCCATCACGAAATCCACATCGCTAAACGCCGCTTTCGGATCGGTGGTGTAGCTGAACTCAATCTCCGGCGCCTGCTCCCTGAGGATGATTTTGCATGCTTCGGCGATGGTTTCCTGACGCGCGCCGTCGTTGTCATAAAACTTCAGGGCGCGCAGCGGGAAGCGGTCACGGTTGGCTAACAGCATCAGGACGATACCAGGCGTAAAGGTGCTGCCGCCGCCTGCAATAACAACTGAGAATTTTTTCATGATATAGCCTCTGTCAGGGTGGTTTGTTCATTCGTTAAAGGAGTTTTCATCAGCGATTCCAGCTGGTCGCGCACCTGAGGAACGTGCAGGCCGACAATCACCTGAATGCCGTTGCCGCGTCGCACCACGCCGTGGGCGCCGAGGGCTTTGAAGACGTCATCGCTTTGCGTTTTCGCCATATCGACCAGCGCAATGCGCAGGCGAGTGGCGCAGTTGTTGATGCTTTCGATGTTGGCCGCGCCGCCGAGCGCCTGAAGGAACCCGGCAGCCTGCCCAACCTGCTGGCTGGCCGCAGCCGGGGCGGTGGTGTGCCCGCGCGCCGCCTTATAGTCGGCCTTGCTGTAGAGTTTGATTTCGCTCTCTTCGCGGCCAGGCGTTTTCAGGTTCAGACGCTCAATCAGCGTTTTGAAGACCACGAAGTAGATCCCGGTGAAGCAGGCGCCGATGCCGATCTGGGTGAATACCGTCGAGGCGTGGTTATGGAACATCGGGATCCAGTTTTGCGGCAGGAACTGGTCCAGCAGGCCGCCGCCCATGTTCCCGACAACCCCGAAGATGTACATCACCGTCGCCATGGTGGCCGCCAGCACGGCGTGGACGGCAAACAGCAGCGGCGAGATAAACAGGAAGGTGAATTCCAGCGGCTCAGTAATGCCCACCAGCACGGCGGTGAGCGTGGCCGGGATCAGCAGGCCCGCCACCTTGACCCGGTTTTCCGCCGACGCGGTGTACCAGATAGCGAAGGCAATCCCCACCGAGCCAAACACCTTTGAGTTGCCGTGCAGCGCGAACCCGCCTTCCGGGAAGAGGGTTTTCAGCGGCAGCGTGCTCTGGCTGAACTCCTGCAGGTGCTGCGCCCAGTAGACCTGGATACCGCCTTCCACTGCCGCCGGGCCGAAGATAAACGGACCGTAGACGAAGTGGTGCAATCCGGTTGGGATCAGAATGCGTTCCAGGAAGGTATACACCCACACGCCCAGCGCACCGGCAGAACGCAGGAAAGCCTGCAGGGACTCAATGCCCATCTGCACTTTTGGCCAGCCCAGCAGCGTCAGCCAGGCGCAGGGGATCATGACGAAGAACGCGAGGATAACAACGAAGGAGCTGCCCTGGAAAATCCCCAGAAAGACCGGCAGCGGCTTGTCGAAGTAGCGGTTGTGGATGGCGGTGACGATGCCTGAAATCACGATGGCGCCGATGATGCTGGTATCGAGCGTTTTGATCCCGGCAATCATCGCCAGCCCGCTGCCCGCCGTCGGTTCGGCGGAGAAGTCGACGCCAAAGAAGTGGCCCCAGGTCATCCCCATCACGTTGATGAAGTAGTTCCAGGTCAGGAAGCTAATCAGCACCGCCAGACAGGCGCGGCCCTGCGCCTGCTTCGCCAGGCCAATCGGCAGGCCAACCGCAAAAATCAGCGGCATATTGCGAAACACCGCCCAGCCGCCCTCTTCAATGATGTGAACGATCTGCGCGAAAAGATGATCGGGGGCGGTTAAGGCTTCGCCGACAAACAGCGGGTTGCGAAGCATAATGGCGATTCCCACCACGATCCCGGCAAACGGAAACAGCAACACCGGGGTAAACATGGCACCGCCAAAACGTTGTATTTGACTGAGCATTTTTAAATCCTCACGTAACAACCTGTAGGGGGTAGAGGCCTTTATGGTTTTTTACTGGCCTGAGATGAGCATAAGAACTTACTGATGCGCGAACATGGCGTGCCGCTGCGATTCGTGATCGCATTCATGGTTTTATTTTGACCAATCAGGTCTACTTTTTGCTTTAAATATGGACATGTCAGGACGCCATCCACGCCCTGATAAGGGCAGAGAGGTCTACTGGTGATCTACAAATCAATCGCCGACAGGTTGCGGCTGCGGCTGAATTCGTCGGACTACAACATCGGCAGTCCGCTACCCGGCGAAAAAGCGCTGGCGCAGGAGTTTGGCGTGGCGCGAATGACCATCCGCAAGGCGCTGGATCTGCTGGTGAGCTGGGGTCTGGTTGAGCGGCGGCACGGCAGCGGAACTTTTGTCTCACGCAAAGACGTTCACCACGAAACCACCAACCTGACCGGGCTGGTGGAGGTGCTGCGCCAGCAGGGGAAAGAGGTGCAGAGCAAGGTGCTGCAGTTCGAAGTGATGCCCGCCCCACCCGCCATCGCCAGCCAGCTGCGGATTCAGGTGGATGAACGGATCTATTTTTCCCGGCGGGTGCGCTACGTGGACGGGAAGCCGCTGATGCTGGAGGACAGCTTTATGCCGGTGAAGCTGTTCCGCAACCTCTCACTGGCGCATCTTGAGGGGTCTAAGTTTGATTACATCGAGAAGGAGTGCGGGATCACCATCAGCGGCAACTACGAGAGCCTGACGCCGGTGCTGGCGGATAAACAGCTGGCTGGCTATATGAATCTACCGGAACAGACGCCGCTGCTGCGCATTACCTCTCTCTCCTACAGCGACAGCGGCGAGTTCCTCAACTATTCCGTCATGTTCCGCAATACCAGCGATTACCAGGTGGACTACCATCTGCGGCGCATCCACCCGGACGACCTGCTAGCCCATCCCCCAGAACAGCACCGCCAGTAGCTGCGGGGTGATGATGCGCAGGAACATCACCAGCGGATAGACGGTTGCATAGGAGAGCGCGGCCGCGCCGCTGGTGGCGTGCAGGTTGTTGGCAAAGGCCAGCGCGGGCGGGTCCGTCATCGAGCCCGCGAGCATGCCGCACAGCGTCAGGTAGTTCATTTTAGCGAACATACGCGCCAGTATGCCTATCGTCAGCAGCGGGATCGCCGTGATGAATATGCCGTAGCCGACCCAGCTCATCCCCTCCCCTCTGACCAGAGTATCGACAAAATCCCCGCCGGACTTCAGCCCGACCACCGCCAGGAACAGCACAATGCCCAGCTCGCGCAGCGCGAGGTTAGCGCTCGGCGGCATAAACCAGTAAAGCTTACCGATACAGCCGATACGCCCGAGGATCAGCGCCATAATCAGCGGCCCGCCCGCCAGGCCCAGCTTGAGGGCGACCGGGAAACCCGGCACGTACACCGGAATGGAGCCCAGCAGCACGCCAAGCCCGATACCGATAAACACCGGCAGCATTTGCACCTGCTGCAGTTTTTGCTGGGCGTTGCCCACCATATCCGCGACGGCGTCAATGGAAGACGGACGCCCGACCAGGTTGAGAATATCGCCGAACTGCAGGCTGGCCTCCGGGCTGGCAACCAGCTCGACACCCGCGCGGTTAAGGCGGGAGATGACCACGTCATAGCGCTCTTTTACCTGCAGATCGCGGATTTTCTTGCCCAGAACGAGCTCGTTAGTGACCACAACGCGCTCGACGCGCATATCGGTGCCGCGGGTGGAGAGCGAGGTATCCACTTCCTGCCCAATCACCAGACGGGCGTTGTTTAAATCGCCGGGCTGGCCGACCAGGTGCAGCAGATCGCCTTGCTGAATGACGGTGCCGGGCGCGGGCACCATCAGCATCTCGTCGCGCTTGAGGCGCGAGCAGATAATATTGGCGCTGTTGAGGATCGGTACGTCCTGAATCGCCATATTGTTCAGGTTGGGGTTATCGACGCGAACGTTGATGGTTTTGATCGGCATGTGGCCGTTGGTGAGCGTCGTTTCGTGGTCCTTCGCCTCTTTATCAACGTTGATGCGAAACAGGACGCGTACCAGCCACATGGTGAGCAGGATGCCGCAAATCCCAAACGGATAGGCCATGGCGTAGCTCATCCCCATCTGGTCGACAATGCCGGGTTCAATACCCAGGTCACGCAGGATTTGCTGCCCCGCACCGAGCGCAGGCGTGTTGGTGACCGCCCCGGAGAAAATGCCCAGCACCACGGGCAGCGGGATAGCAAAGATTTTGTGCAGAATCGCGGTGACCAGCCCGCCCATCACCACAATACCGAGGGCAAACAGGTTGAGCCGAAGTCCGGAGACCCGAAGTGAGGCGAAAAAGCCCGGCCCCACCTGAATGCCAATGGTATAGACGAACAGGATCAGGCCAAACTCCTGAGTAAAGTGGAGCATGTCGGCGCTGAGGACCAGCCCGAGCTTGTCGGCGAAGTGCCCGACAAAAATGCCGCCAAACAGCACCCCGCCAATCCCAAACCCGACGCCGCGGATTTTGATATTACCGATCCATAATCCAACAACAGCGACCAGGGCCAACACGCTGACGGTTAACGCGATATCACTCATGATCCACTTCCTTGCATAACCTTAGTTATGTTAAGGATTCTCTCAGAGCCGCAGGCGGTTGTATGGGCGATGGCGCACAAAAAAGCCCTGCCGGGGCAGGGCTTTGTGCGGTCTGTGAGTATTGTCGGGTGGCGGCTGCGCCTTACCCGACCTACAGGATCGGCCGGTTTGGTAGGCCGGGTAAGGCGCAGCCGCCACCCGGCAAAAAAGCGGATTAACTATTCAACGCCGGACGCTCGCTAATGGCGATACGCTGCGGCGCGATGGCTTCCGGCACGTTGCGGAGCAGGTCGATATGCAGCAGCCCGTTGGTAAACGTTGCGCCGGACACTTCCATATGGTCTGCCAGGGTAAAGCTCAGGCTAAACGGCTGATTAACCAGCCCCTGATGCAGCCATTTGGTTTCGGTCTCTTGTTTTTCCGGCGTCCCTTTCACGGTCAGACGGGTGCCTTCAAGCTGGATATCCAGGTCATCCTGGCGGAAACCGGCCAGCGCAAGGGTGATGCGATAGTGGTTATCGTCACTTTTTTCGATGTTGTACGGCGGAAACGTCTGTTGTTCATTGCTGCTTTGCAAGGCGTTAGCCAGTTTGTCAAAACCAATCCACTGACGCAGTAAGGGGGATAAATCGTAGTTACGCATACTAAATCTCCTTCTGAGAAGCGAGTTCGGCACAGTTTAATTTTGTGCGCAGTTGTTCCTGCGAATCCTGATGGATTCGCATATGCTCCCGTTACGGCAAGCAATTCTGGGTGGGCCGCTCACGCGACCCGCGTAATTAGTTAATTTCGATACGGCGCGGTTTTTTCTCTTCCGGAATCACACGTTCCAGTTCGATAAACAGCAGGCCGTTAACCAGGTTCGCGCCTTTAACGTGAATGTTCTCGGCTAACTGGAACTTGCGTTCAAAGTTGCGCTCGGCGATGCCCTGGTAAAGGTAGGTACGTTCTTTCTGCTCGGCCGCATGGGAACCTTTCACCACCAGCAGGTTGTCCTGCGCGGTGATCTCCAGTTCGTTTTCTGCAAAACCGGCGACGGCAATAGCGATGCGGTAGTGGTTTTCGTCAACCAGCTCAACATTGTATGGAGGGTAGCCGTTGCTCTGGCTTTGGTTATTTTCTAAATGGTTAAACAGGCGGTCAAAACCAATTGCAGAACGGTATAGCGGAGAAAGATCGAAGTTACGCATAAATAAAACTCCTGAAATCAGCGAGAAAATGTAGCCTTCCACCATGGACAGGCCTTTGTGCCCCCGAACACCCATCAGGCGAGTTCGTTATCGGGCCACATTCTTAAAATGGGTCTGCAACCGGGCTTTTCAAGCGCCAGGGCTGCACTTTTTTTTGCACTTTTGTGCATCTCGCATAGACTGGGACAACAGCACAAAGGGTTAAATTGCGATGGCTGCCACAGTGCGGGGTTGTCGGGCTATCCATTTTGGATAAGGCTCGCTATAACCCTGAGTTGCAGGTCTATGCAGTGCCATTAACGATGACTGAGTGATGATGAAAAATGTTCTGATAAAGCTGACGACGTTCAGCGGGGTAGTTTTACTTTGCGGGTGTTCGAGCGTGATGTCTCACACCGGCGGTAAAGAAGGAACATATCCGGGGACCCGTGCCAGCGCGGAAATGATCTCCGATGACGATACAAACTGGGGCACCAAATCCCTGGTTATCCTGGATATGCCGTTTACGGCTGTGGCGGATACGCTTCTGCTGCCGTGGGATATATTTCGTAAGGACAACTCCGTGCGCTCACGGGTAGAAAAAAGCGAGCAGGAGAATCTGGCGACAAACGCCATCATCCCGCCCGCTGAAATGCCTCCACGCTAGTTCTGTGCGGTTTCCGTTAACCACAGCTGACGGAAACCGCCTGTCTCCTCCATCCACGCAATAAAGCGCCCGTCCGGGGAAAACACCACCGCATCAGCAGACGGCGGATTGCCGTGACTGGACGTCAAAAACGTCACCTTCCCGGTCCGTGCGTCGCAGCAGGCGATCCGATCTTCAAGCACAAACCCCAGATGATTACCGGAAGGATGCCAGTTAAATGCAGACTGGATGCCGCTCTCAGTATGGGTTAACTGGCGCGGCTCGCCGCCCTCGGGTGAGATTAACCACAGCTGAACCGTACCGTTTTCATCACGCATCAGAAACGCGATCTGCGTCCCCTGCGGGTTGCTGCGAACCCAGTGGCGCGGCACGTTCACCAGACCCGGATAGCGGTTCTGATGGGTAAAGGTCAACCGGCGCTGCATTACCCCCGCGGGCGGCGCAGGCAGGGTTTCTGCTGTGCCCTGCAGCGGCGCATCGCCCGCACGCTTCCAGCCCTGCTCGTCTTCCGGCAGGTCGACGATAAACAGTTCAGGCACTTTCTCACCCTGCGCAGAAAGGGTATCGCCGATAAACGCCAGCCTGTCGTTACCCACCCAGCCCTCTTCATAGGCGCGGTTGATCTCATCGCTGCCCGGCTGCGGGTCGGGCGTCGTGCAGCTGACCAGCACGCTCCAGAACGAGCCAGAATATTCCCGTGGATGGTTACCCTGCGGGTTCACCGGGCCGTAAGGCGCAGCCACGCCGACGTTGCGTAAATCAAGCTTAGGGTCGCGCGCGTGCAGGACATGGTCGTTATAGGTAAAGCTGACGAGCTGCCCGTTCGGGCTGTAGACGTGGACGTGGCTGCCGCCGCGCAGCGCGCCTGCGGTGTAAGGCGCGGTGATATCCATCGCATCCAGATTGCTCACCTGACCGTTACAGGCAATGACTCCCTGACGATGATGAAAATCATAGTGCCAGTCTGCATCCGGGTTTTTCGGGCCGTGGATAAAGACGTATTTCTCCTGGACAGGATGAACGGTCACCACGCCGACGTGCGCGCCGTCAGTGGCGCGATAAACCACCTCCACCTCGCCCGAATGGACGTTAACCCGCTCAATGGTTTCACCGGTGAACGACGCCCCCGACGGTCGCACGTCGTAGACCAGCCACTGGCTGTCCGGCGTCCAGGTATTGATATTGGTGAGCTGGTGGTTACGGGAAGCGAAGGTGATTTGTTTCATGAGGATACCCTGATGCGCGGTTTTCGCATCAGGGTAAAACATCAGCGGAATTTAGCCTACTCGTTTAACGTCGCCCACCAGCAGAATGTAGGAGAGCGCACCGATCAGCGCAACCGCCGAGATATAGACCAGCGCCGGACCAAAGCCGTAGTCCTGCGCCAGGTAGCCGATAACCAGCGGCACGGTGATGCCGCCCAGCCCGCCAACGAAGTTAAATACGCCGCCGGTCAGGCCAATCAGCCGCATCGGTGCCAGAGACGACACCAGCGACCAGGTGATCGAGGCGAAACCATTCCCGAAGAACGCCAGCGCCATCAGGGCCATAATCCACACCGGATCGTTAGTGTAGTTGGCGCCCATGATGCAGGTGGAGATCAGCAGCCCGCAGATAATCGGCGTTTTACGCGCCACGCCCAGCGAATAGCCTTTTTTCACCAGCTTATCGGCCATCCAGCCGGAAAGCAGTACGCCGAAGAAAGCCGCCAGGAACGGTACGGTCGTCATAAAGCCCGCCTTCAGCGCGGTAATCCCCTTCTCTTGGGTCAGGTAGTTCGGGAACCAGGTCAGGAAAAACCACAGCGTTGAGGTGACCGCAAACTGGCCCAGATACACGCCTACCAGCTTACGGTGGAAGACCAGCTTCCAGTCCGCTTTGGTCAGCGGCTGGCGCGCCTCTTTTTTGACCGGCGCATCGCCATCCACCAGGCCACCGCCGTCGCGGATGTAGTCCAGCTCGGCTTTGGTGATGCTTTTGGTCAGACGCGGCGGCTGGTAAACCTTGAACCAGATCAGCGACCAGATAATGCCAATCCCACCGGTGACGATGAACACCCAGTGCCAGCTCAGCAGCTCCTGGATCCAGATCAGCAGCGGCGTCAGGAACGCCAGACCGACAAACTGACCGGAGGTATAAAAGCCAACGGCAGACGCGCGCTCGTGTTCCGGGAACCAGCTGGTCACCATGCGGTTGTTGGTGGGAAATGCCGGCGCTTCGAAAATACCGGTGATGGCACGCAGGCCAATCAGCGACATCAGCCCGGTGGCGAAGCCCTGGAACAGGGTCGCCACGGACCAGCCGAAAATGGCGATGAAGTAAGTCAGACGTGACCCCACGCGGTCAAGGAACCAGCCGCCGGGGATCTGGCAGAGCGTATACAGCCAGGCAAACGCCGAGAAGACGTAGCCCATTTCCGCTTTGGTGATGCCAAACTCTTCCTGAATATGAGCCGATGCCACGGCAAGGTTGGCGCGGTCGACATAGCAAATGACCACGGTAATAAAGATCATGATGAGCGTCAGGTAGCGGCGACGCCCGGTTTTTGCAGCAGTAACTGGAATATCCATCGCAATCTGTCTCCAGATTTTGGGCATAGCGAAGCCGCTCACCATGCCCTGTAATTTACAGAGGGTTATAATTTTGTATGTATGTTTTTTGCCCGGTGGCGCTTCGCTTACCGGGCCTACGGGAGGGCGATCACCACTCCGCTACGCTGCCGTCCTCATGACGCCATAGGGGATTACGCCAGTCCGGCGCGTTTTTACTGAGCTCAATGACTTTGGCTTCGTCAATTTCCACGCCAAGGCCCGGCTTCGTTAACGGTTTAAAGAAACCGCCTTCCATGCTGAAGTCTTCTTTGTTTTTCACAAAATCGAGCAGTTCCGCGCCCTTGTTATAGTGAATGCCCATGCTCTGTTCCTGGAACACGGCGTTGCGGGAAACAAAGTCAACGTGCAGACAGGCAGCCAGCGCGATCGGTCCGAGCGGGCAGTGCGGGGCCAGCGCCACATCATAGGCTTCAGCCATCCCGGCAATTTTGTAGCATTCGGTGATGCCGCCCGCGTGGGAGAGATCCGGCTGCAAAATCGCAATGCCGCCCGCTTCCAGCACGCGCTTGAACTCGAAGCGAGAGAACATACGTTCACCCGCCGCGATAGGGATATGGGTCTGTTCTGCCAGCTTCGGATAGTACTCCGCCTGCTCGGCCAGCACCGGCTCTTCAATAAACAGCGGGCGATATGGCTCCAGCTCTTTAATCAGCACTTTGGCCATCGGTGCGCTGATGCGGCCGTGGAAATCCAGACCAAACTCAATCTCGTTGCCGAAGGCTTCACGGATTTGCGCCACGGTATTCACGGCACGATCGACCGCACGCGAGTTGTCGATAACGCCCATCTCTTCACAACCGTTGAGCTTGAAGGTGTCAAAGCCGATGTTGCGCAGCTGCGTGATGCCGTCGATCACCTCCGCAGGACGGTCGCCGCCCACCCAGCTGTAGGCTTTGATTTTGTCGCGCACCAGGCCGCCCATTAGCTGCCAGACCGGCGCATTCAGCACTTTGCCTTTGATATCCCACAGCGCCTGATCGATGCCTGCGATGGCGCTCATCAGGATCGGGCCACCGCGGTAGAAACCCGCGCGGTACATCACCTGCCAAAGGTCGTTAATGCGCGCCGGATCCTGACCAATCAGGTATTCACCCAGCTCGTGCACCGCCGCTTCTACGGTGCGCGCGCGCCCTTCAATCACCGGTTCGCCCCAGCCCACAACCCCTTCATCGGTTTCGATTTTCAGGAACATCCAGCGCGGGGGTAAACGGTACGTGGTGAGTTTGGTTATTTTCATTTCACTGCCTCTCGATACGCTTTCACAAATGCTCTCGCCTGCTGCGCGGTACGTTCCACGGGTTGTCCGGCGCGATACAGATCGCTGCCCAGCCCCGCGCCCACACAGCCCGCGCTCATCCACTGGCCCAGGTTTTCTGGCGTTACGCCGCCCACGGCAAAGACCGGCACGCTGGCAGGCAATACCGCTTTCAACGCTTTGATGTAGTCCGGTCCAAAAGCCGATGACGGGAATATTTTGAGCGACTGTGCGCCCGCATCCAGGGCAGTAAAGGCTTCCGTGGCGGTGGCGCATCCCGGGCAGACGGTCATGCCGTAACCCACCGCGCGGCGGATCACCTCAGGCTGAATGTTGGGCGTGACGATAAGCTTGCAGCCCATTTTCGCCAGTTCATCCACCTGCTCCGGGTGCAGCACGGTGCCTGCGCCAATCAGCGCCTTCTCACCGAATGCCTCCACCACGGTCGGAATGCTTTTTTCCCACTCCGGCGAGTTGAGCGGGATTTCTACCGCGTCGAATCCGGCGTCGATAACCGCACCGACGTGGGCTAACGCCTCATCGGGCGTAATGCCGCGCAAAATCGCGATAAGGGGAAGATCAGTTTGCCACTGCATGAGCGATGCTCCTTATTCCTGCCTGAAATGCCGTGTCGCCGGATAACGTTGAAACATCGCCCCCACTGGCGCGGAACGCCTGCTCGTAGCGCGAGGTCAGCGATGCCCCTGCGACAATCGTGATAGCCTGCCCCTGCGCGACAAAATCACGCATGCTGGCGACCTCTGCGCCAATCAGCAGGCCAGAAAGAAACTCGCTAACCTGCTCGCGCGGAAGGCTTCCCAGCACGTGCGAGGCGCGAACCTCAAATAGAGACGGCAGAACATCAGGCGAGGTGAGGCCACGCTCAAGACCGGCGGTAAAGGCCTCAGGGGACGTTTTCTGCTCGGGCAACCCCGCGCCCACCAGCGAGTGATTGAGCAGCAAATGGTGTAATTCGCCGGTCATCACAGTGCGAAAATCGTGGATTTGCTCAGCGTCAGCCTGGACCCACTTGCAGTGCGTGCCGGGCATGACGTAGACAGAAGAAGGAGAAAGCGTGCGCGCGCCAAGCAGCTGCGTCTCTTCGCCGCGCATCACGTTGTGGTTATCGTCGCGAGAGACGCACAAGCCGGGAATAATCCAGATATTGTCGCCAACGGACGTTAACTGCTCGCCTATAGTGGAGAAATGGGCAGGAACAGGCAGATAAGGCGCAACTTTCCAGCCTACGTTGCTGCCGACCATGCCCGCCATGACCACCGGCGTGGCGCTATCGCGCCAGTTTTGTGTGACCTCTGCTAACACCGCCTCGGGGGATTTACCGTTCAGGCGCGTCACGCCTGCTTCTGATTGCCTGCTCTCCAGGCACTGCTCGCCCTGATAAAGCCAGGCGCGCAGATTGGTCGATCCCCAGTCAATTGCGATGTAGCGAGATGTCATGTGATTTCCTTCAGCCTTCGTGTCGAGCTGGCGATCATGGTGAGCGCCGCCTGCTCTGCCGCATCGCCGTCCTGATGCCGTATCGCATCGAACAGCGCTTTATGTTCCTGGAGCGTTTTCGGCATGTTGGCCTCATCGCCCATCCAGGTACGTTCAAATACCGCCCGCTGTAGCGAGCTAATCGCCACGCTAAGTTGCTGTAACACCGGGTTATGCACCGACTGCAGCACCGCCTCGTGATAGCGAATGTCCGCCTCGTTGAACGCCTCCCGGTTCTGGTTATTGGCGATCATGTCGTTCAGGGCCGACTCAATCTGCGCCAGGTCGCCTGACGTTGCGCGTTCCGCCGCCCAGCGGGCGATGGCCGGTTCAACCAGGTTTCGTACCTCGCTCATCGCGCCAATGAGCCGTGGGTCGTAGTCGTTTTCCAGCACCCACTGCAGAACGTCGGTATCGAGGTAGTTCCACTGGTTGCGCGGGGCAACAAACGCGCCGCGGTACCGTTTCATTTCAATCAGCCGTTTCGCCATCAGCGAGCGGAACACTTCCCGGATGATGTTGCGCGAGGTTTCAAACTCCTCGCACAGTTCGGCCTCTGCCGGTAGCGGTGATCCGGGAACGTATTTGCCCCCCACAATCTGGGTGCCCAGCGTGATGACGATGCGATCGGTTTTATTGAGAGTCATGGAGAGTCCTTGTGCTCTGTATGTCCATCACTACTTTACCGCGACCGCTGAATTTCGCCTCACTTTTGCAGTACAAACGTGAGGGCGTTCGTCTTTGTCGTGGTGCTAATGTAGTACAATCAAATAATGTTGTACTACAATATGGATCACAAAAAGAACAATTCGATAAATTCAGCGCAAAAAAAAGCCCCGGTTGATAACCGAGGCTGATGACTGAAAATTAAGTATTACTGCAGAACAAACTTCTCAATCGCGTATGCCACGCCGTCTTCCAGGTTAGATTTGGTCACGAAATTAGCCACTTCTTTCACCGACGGAATGGCGTTATCCATCGCCACGCCCATGCCCGCAAATTCAATCATCGCGATGTCGTTTTCCTGATCGCCCAGCGCCATGATCTCTTCAGGCTTAATGCCTAAAGCATCGGCCAGCGATTTTACGCCCGTGCCCTTATTAACGCGTTTATCGAGGATTTCGAGGAAGTACGGCGCGCTTTTCAGCACGGTGTACTTCTCTTTTACCTCTGCCGGAATGCGCGCAATCGCTTTATCCAGGATCTCGGGTTCGTCGATCATCATCACTTTCAGGAACTGGGTGGCCGGATCCATCTTCTCGGCTTCGCAGAACACCAGCGGAATGGTCGCCACGTAGGATTCATGTACCGTGTAGTAGCTGATATCACGGTTGGCGGTGTAGAGCGTATTGCGATCGAGCGCGTGGAAGTGGGAACCCACTTCGCGGGACAGTTTTTCCAGGAACAGGTAGTCGTCGTAGCTCAGCGCGGTTTGCGCAACGGTACTGCCGTCCGCGGCTTTCTGCACCAGCGCGCCGTTATAGGTGATGCAGTAGTCGCCAGGCTGATTCATGTGCAGCTCTTTCAGATAGCTGTGCACGCCGGCATACGGACGCCCCGTGGTCAGGACCACATTCACGCCCTTTGCGCGCGCCGCGGCGATCGCGTTTTTAACGGCTGGAGAGATAGTGTGGTCTGGCAGCAGCAGCGTGCCGTCCATATCGATTGCAATGAGTTTGATAGCCATGAGTTCCCCGGGATAAATGAGTGCTGCCTCATGCTAACGCGATTAAGCCCACAAAAATAGAGCTACCTTGCGCAACAAAACACCCCTTTTACGCCCATCCCGGGGAACGACGACTCACTCGCGGGTGAGAACAATTTTACCGAACGCGCCGCGATCCAGATGTTCGAGCGCCTGTTCGAGTTCATCAAAGCGGTAGCGATGCTCAATCACCGGTTTCAGACCCGTGACGTCAACGGCACGGACGAAATCTTCCAGCGCCCGGCGATGACCAACGCCAATCCCCTGAATAGACGGGGATTTCAGCAACAGCTCGCCAGCGGACAGCGAAATGTCCGTCCCGGCCAGCACGCCAATGACCGAGATACGTCCATGAACGGCAACGGCGCGCAGGGAATGCTTCAGGTTCTCCCCACCTACGGTTTCGATAATATGGTCGATGCCGCGATCCTGCGTGAGCGCCAGCGTATTTTCAGCCCAGTCGCCTTTCAGACGGTTGATGCCATGGTTGGCCCCCAGCTTTTTAGCCAGCGCCAGTTTTTCATCGCTCCCCGAGGTGACAAACACCTCTGCGCCGTGCGCTTTGGCAATTTGCAAAGCGAAAATCGCCACGCCGCCGGTCCCCTGCACCAGCACCGATTGCCCGGCGCGTAAATGTCCGCGCTCCACCAGCGCGAACCAGGCGGTTAGCCCTGCGCAGGGTAATGTGCTGGCCTCTGCATCATCCAGGGTCTTCGGAGAGGCCACCAGCGCGTCTTCCTTCACAATCACATACTCGGCCAGCATGCCCTGGAAGTATCCGCCGGACGTTTTATAGGGCAGATTGCGCGCGTCCGCCTGCGGCTTACCGTCGATCCACTCAGGGAAGAAGGTTGAGATGACGCGCGCACCGGGTTTGAAACGCGTAACGCCTTCGCCGATGCTGTCCACCACGCCCGCCATGTCAGACGCCGGTGTAAACGGGAAGGAAAGCGGAATCGGCATCGTGCCTTCAATCACCATTTTATCGCGATAGTTGAGCGCAACGGCATTTACCCGTACGCGCACTTCGCCCGGGCCAGGCTGTGGAACAGGTTCCTGAATGAGTTTGAGGCTCTCGCGCCCGAGGGCGCTCATGGACCAGCGCTGCATTGTCTCTGTCATTTTTTCTCTCCTGCCATCAATTAAGCTTTAGTACTGACAGTCTACCGTTGACGTCTGGTCACCAGTGGCGATAAGTTTTCTCTTAATTGATGCCAGAACAGATACAATCTATGACCGATACGCTAAAGGATATTCCCGTATTTGTGGCTGCCGTTGAGGCAGGAAGTTTTGCTCAGGCCGCCATTCGTCTGCATTTGTCACGCTCGGCGGTAGGAAAAAGTATCGCTCGCCTTGAGCAGCGGCTGGGAGTGCGCCTGTTTCAACGCACCACCCGCAGCCAGAGCCTGACGGATAACGGCGCGCTTTTTTATGAACGCTGCCTGCGCGCGCTGGAGGAGATTCGGGGCGCTGAGTCGCTGTTTGAAACAGGAAAACAGCAGGTCAGCGGCCGCCTGCGCGTTGCCATGCCGGTGCTGTTTGGTCGCCAGTGTGTCGCCCCGCTGCTGATAGAACTGGCGCAGGAACACCCCGGCCTTGAACTGGAAATGTCGTTCAGCGACCGCGTGGTGGATCTCGTCGAGGAAGGGTTTGATATGGCGGTGCGTAACGGCACGCTGCAGGACAGCAGCGTGCTGGTCGCCAGAAGGCTGGGGGAACACCGCATGGTGCTGTGCGCCGCGCCGGATTATCTGCAGAAAAGAGGTCAGCCAGAAACCGTGGCTGATTTACCCCACCATGCGGCCATTAACTATCTGCGGGCAGGCAGAGTATTACCCTGGCAGCTGATGGATTCCGAAGGGGCGTCGCACACCTTTACCCCCCGCTCATCGCTCAATATGGATGATTTGCAGGCGATCTGCGACGCGGCGCTGGCCGGACACGGCATTGCATGGTTGCCCTGCTGGATGGCCAGCAGAGAAATTCATCAGGGAAAACTTGTCCCGCTGCTAAAGCAGGCGCCCGATGTGCGCTTCGACGTTCATGCGGTCTGGCGGCAGACGCCGCATCTGCCGCTGAGAGTCAGAATTGCCGTCGATACGCTCGCCAGCCGTTTACCGTCAATGCTGTCGCTGGATATGCCTGCGCCCATAAAAAAGCCGCGCTAAAAGCGCGGCCTGTTTTTTGCCGTGTAACGGCATTAAATATCAATGTTCGCCGCTTTCAGCGCGTTCTCTTCGATGAAGGCACGACGTGGTTCAACCGCATCGCCCATCAGGGTAGTGAACAGCTGGTCGGCAGCAATCGCGTCTTTAACGGTGACGCGCAGCATGCGGCGGCTCTCTGGATCCATGGTGGTTTCCCACAGCTGGTCCGGGTTCATTTCACCCAGACCTTTATAACGCTGGATCGCGAGGCCACGGCGGGACTCTTTCACCAGCCATTCGAGCGCCTGCTCAAAGCTGGCTACCGGCTGACGACGTTCGCCACGTTCGATAAACGCATCGTCTTCGATCAGGCCGCGCAGCGTCTCGCCGAGCGCGCAGATACGACGGTATTCCGGACCGGTCACAAACTCGTGCTCCAGCGGATAGTCGGTATCGACGCCGTGGGTACGCACGCGAACGATCGGCTCGAACTGCCCGTCAGCATTCTGCTGAATATCGCACTTCCACATGCTGCCGTGCTGCTCTTTCTCGTTCAGATCGGTCACCAGGGCGTTCACCCAGCGGGTTACGGTCTGTTCGTCGCTCAGATCGGCTTCGGACAGGGTTGGCTGATAAACCAGCTCCTTCAGCAGCGTTTTCGGATAGCGGCGTTCCATACGGGTGATCATTTTCTGCGTAGCGTTGAACTCGGACACCAGACGCTCCAGCGGCTCGCCTGCCAGCGCAGGGGCGTGAGAGTTCGCGTGCAGGGTAGCGCCATCAAGCGCAATCGCGATTTGGTACTGATCCATCGCTTCGTCGTCTTTGATGTACTGCTCCTGCTTGCCTTTCTTCACTTTGTACAGCGGCGGCTGGGCAATGTAGACGTGACCACGCTCAACGATTTCAGGCATCTGACGATAGAAGAAGGTCAACAGCAGCGTACGGATGTGCGAGCCGTCGACGTCCGCATCGGTCATGATGATGATGCTGTGATAGCGCAGTTTGTCAGGGTTGTACTCGTCGCGGCCAATGCCGCAGCCCAGCGCGGTGATGAGCGTCGCCACTTCCTGAGAAGAGAGCATCTTGTCGAAGCGCGCCTTCTCAACGTTGAGGATTTTACCCTTCAGCGGCAGAATCGCCTGGTTCTTACGGTTACGGCCCTGCTTCGCAGAACCGCCCGCGGAGTCCCCTTCCACAAGGTACAGTTCGGACAGCGCAGGGTCGCGTTCCTGACAGTCAGCCAGTTTGCCCGGCAGGCCTGCGAGATCCAGCGCGCCTTTACGACGGGTCATTTCGCGGGCTTTACGCGCCGCTTCACGGGCACGCGCCGCATCAATAATCTTGCCCACAACGATTTTCGCGTCGGACGGGTTTTCCAGCAGGTATTCGCTCAGCAGTTCGTTCATCTGCTGCTCAACCGCCGATTTCACCTCGGAGGAGACCAGCTTGTCTTTGGTCTGCGAGGAGAACTTCGGATCCGGTACCTTCACGGAGACAACGGCAATCAGGCCTTCACGGGCATCGTCGCCGGTGGCGCTGACCTTCGCTTTTTTGCTGTAGCCTTCTTTGTCCATGTAGGCGTTCAGGGTACGGGTCATCGCCGCACGGAAGCCCGCCAGGTGCGTACCGCCGTCGCGCTGTGGAATGTTGTTGGTAAAGCAGTAGATGTTTTCCTGGAAACCGTCGTTCCACTGCAGCGCCACTTCTACGCCGATACCGTCTTTTTCGGTGGAGAAGTAGAAGATATTCGGGTGAATAGGCGTTTTGTTCTTGTTCAGATACTCAACAAACGCCTTGATCCCGCCTTCGTAGTGGAAGTGGTCTTCTTTGTTGTCGCGTTTGTCGCGCAGGCGAATAGATACGCCGGAGTTCAGGAACGACAGTTCACGCAGGCGTTTCGCCAGAATGTCGTACTCGAATTCGGTGACGTTGGTGAAGGTTTCGAGGCTTGGCCAGAAACGCACCATGGTACCGGTTTTGTCGGTATCGCCGGTGACGGCCAGCGGAGCCTGCGGCACGCCGTGGGTATACAGCTGACGGTGAATTTTGCCTTCGCGCTGGATAACCAGTTCCAGCTTCTGTGACAGGGCGTTAACCACGGAAACGCCTACGCCGTGCAGGCCGCCGGAAACTTTATAGGAGTTATCGTCGAACTTACCGCCTGCGTGCAGGACGGTCATAATCACTTCGGCCGCAGATACGCCCTCTTCCGGGTGAATACCGGTTGGGATGCCACGACCATCATCGGTGACGGAGACGGAGTTGTCCGCATGAATGGTGACCACGATGTCTTTACAGTGACCCGCGAGCGCTTCGTCGATAGCGTTATCTACCACCTCGAATACCATGTGGTGCAGACCGGTGCCGTCATCCGTGTCGCCGATATACATACCCGGGCGCTTACGCACCGCATCCAGTCCTTTCAGGACTTTGATACTGGAGGAGTCATAAGAATTCGACATCAACGTTTCTCGCTCATTTCAACTTGGGTTAATCCGTTATTTTACCCTTTTCCACGGTAAACATCTTCGAATTTTCGTCCGACATGTCTATAACGTGTTCAGCGCTAATGGCGCTGACGAAAACCTGCGACTGCGTGGCTTTTAAGCGGCTGGCAAGCAGCCCGCGCCGCGCGTCGTCGAGTTCCGAGGCAAAATCATCTATCAGGTACAGGCAGCGTCTTCCGCTTTCGCGGGTGAGAAACTCCCCCTGTGCCAGGCGCAGCGCGCACATCAGGAGCTTGAGCTGCCCGCGCGACAGCGTATCTTCCACCGGCGCACCGTCGGCACGAATGCGGAAATCCGCCTTGTGCGGGCCATGCGCGGTGTAGGTCAACATGCGGTCGCGCTCGAAGTTTCTCTCCAACACCTCGGCATAATCCGTCTCTTTCTCCCAGCCGCGCTGGAAGGAGAAGGTGAGAGAGAATTCGGGTAAAAACTGTTTGCAGGTGTCGGCCATGTCTTCGGCGATACCCGCGCTGTATTCGGCACGCCAGTTGCTGATTTGTTCCGCAAGAGGAATGAGTTCCATATCCCACGGACGCAGCTGGGCGTAACGCGTCACCTGGCGCAACGCGGCGTTACGCTGCTTAAGCAGGCGCTTCAGGTTGCTCCAGGCGTTAAAGAAACCGGCTTCGTTGTGAAAGCATCCCCAGTCGAGGAACGCTCTTCTGTATTTGGGGCCGCCGTTGAGTAAAGTAAACCCCTCTGGCGTAATCAGCTGCATCGGCATCAATAGTGCCAGCTCGGCCACTTTGTGACCGTCGGTACCGTCGATGCGCACCTTGCTGTCGCCCTGCTTGTCTTTGGTCAGGCCGATGGCGGTTTCCCGCTCCGTCCCCTGTAAACGCCCGTGCAGAACAAAAGATTCCTGTTCGTGGCGGATGACGCGACCAATCTGCAAACTGCGAAACGCCCGACCGTGGCCGAGCGTGTAGATGGCCTCAAGCACGCTGGTTTTGCCGCTGCCGTTTGCGCCAACCAGGAAGTTAAAGCCAGGGGATAAAGCGAGATCCGCGCTTTCGATATTGCGAAAGTCACGGATCAACAGACGGGTGAGCGACATTACAGTCTCATTGGCATGACAACATAGGCAGCCGACTGTGATGCGGCATCTTCAATCTGTACGCTTGAAACGGAGTCGGTCAGCAGGATGCGCACGTTCTCGCATTTCAGCGCATTCAGCACATCCAGCACGTAGCTGACGTTAAAGCCGATTTCCATCTCGGTTCCGGCGTAGGTGACGTCCAGAATTTCTTCTGCCTCTTCCTGCTCCGGGTTATTGGCGGTGATTTTGATCTGGTTTTCACTCACGTACAGGCGCACGCCGCGGAATTTCTCGTTGGAGAGGATCGCGGCACGGGCAAAGGCCTGCTTGAGGCTATCGCAGCCTGCTTCCAGCGTTTTGTCCGGGTTCTTCGGCAATACGCGGCGATAATCCGGGAAACGACCGTCAACCAGCTTCGATGTGAAGACAAAATCACCCACGTGTGCGCGAATATTGTTGCTGCCGATCTGCACGCGCAGCGGCGTGTCGCCACCGTCGAGCATACGCATCAGCTCAATCACCCCTTTACGCGGCACGATCACCGAATGGTTTGGCAGCGAGTCGCCAATCGGCATTGAACAGACCGCCAGACGGTGGCCGTCGGTCGCCACGGTACGCAGCTCTTCACCTTCGGTTTCGAACAACATGCCGTTTAAGTAGTAACGAACGTCCTGATGCGCCATGGAGAACTGCGTGGCTTCAATCAGACGCTTCATCGTCGCCTGCGGCAGGGTGAATTCAACTTCGCTCTGCCAGTCGTCCAGGTTCGGGAAGTCGGCAGCGGGCAGCGTGGAGAGCGAGAAACGGCTGCGGCCAGAGCGCACCAGCATACGGTCGCCTTCCAGCTGCACGGCGATTTCAGCGCCTTCCGGCAGCCCACGGCAGATATCAAAGAATTTACGTGCCGGAACCGTGGTCGCGCCCGCGTCGTGCGGCTGAGTCAGCGTAACGCGCGCGATCATTTCCATTTCCAGATCTGTACCGGTCAGCGACAGCGTACCGTCCGCGACCTGAAGCAGCAGGTTTCCGAGAATAGGCAGCGTTGGGCGGCCACCTAATGGGCCACTCACCTGTTGCAGCGGTTTTAATAAATGTTCACGTTCAACGGTAAATTTCATAGCGTCACGATGATAATGTTCTGATTAGATTGGAAAAATCTTCTTTTATGTCGTGGCTTTCTTCGCGTAACTGCTCAATCTTGCGACAGGCGTGCAGCACGGTCGTATGGTCACGGCCACCAAACGCATCCCCGATTTCCGGCAGACTGTGGTTGGTTAACTCCTTTGCCAGCGCCATCGCCATCTGACGCGGGCGCGCCACCGAGCGGGAACGACGTTTAGACAGTAAATCTGCCACTTTGATCTTGTAGTACTCAGCCACCGTCTTTTGAATATTGTCGATAGTGACCAGTTTTTCCTGCAATGCCAGCAAATCACGCAGCGCTTCACGCACAAAATCGATGGTGATCGCACGACCGGTAAAGTTGGCATTGGCGATAACGCGGTTCAGTGCCCCTTCGAGCTCACGCACGTTGGAGCGCAGACGCTTGGCAATGAAGAACGCCACTTCACCCGGCAGGCGAATGTCGTTTTCATCGGCTTTCTTCATCAGGATCGCGACGCGGGTTTCCAGCTCCGGTGGCTCGATCGCCACGGTCAGGCCCCAGCCGAAGCGGGATTTTAGACGATCTTCAACGCCGTTGATCTCTTTTGGATAACGATCCGAGGTCAAAATGATCTGCTGATTGCCTTCCAGCAGGGCATTGAAGGTGTGGAAAAACTCTTCCTGCGATCGTTCTTTATTGGCAAAGAACTGAATGTCATCGATCAGCAGGGCGTCAACGGAACGATAGTAGCGTTTAAACTCTTCGATCGCATTGTTTTGCAGGGCTTTTACCATGTCCTGAACGAAGCGCTCGGAGTGCATATACACCACTTTGGCATTGGGCTTGCGCGCCATAATGCCGTTGCCCACCGCATGCAGCAGGTGCGTTTTACCCAGACCCGTGCCGCCATAGAGGAACAGCGGGTTATAGGCCCCACCGGGGTTATCAGCAACCTGGCGAGCCGCCGCGCGCGCCAGCTGGTTCGACTTACCTTCAACGAAGTTATCGAACGTGTGTTTCACGTTAACGTTAGAGCGGTAGGTTGGCTCAGCCGGTGCAGGGACATTATCCCAGCCCTGACGAGCGGGTGCGACGCGAGGGGCCGGCGCGGGTGCGGCCTGAGCAGGCGCAGCCACGTTCACGGTTTCACGTACGGTTTGGGTGACCGGCTTTGTGCCCACTTCAAAGCGCAGCTGCGGGGCGTCTGACCCGCAGAAATCGTTCAGCAGTCCATTGATGTTATTAAGGTACTTGTCCCTTACCCAATCGAGCACAAAACGGTTTGGCGCATACAAAGCCAGCGTGTTATCGCTCAGTTCCGCCTGCAACGGGCGGATCCACATACTGAATTCTGTGGCTGGTAACTCATCCTGCAATCGGGCAAGACACTGCTGCCAAAGCGAAAGTGACACGGCGGACTCCACTCGAACAATAAAAGAAAACTATTGAATATTCATGATTGTTGGCGCACATCGACATGACCCAAAGAGGGGGATGTGCGAACCGCTATCTGCGGTTATACACGCCATCGTTGATACAATCTGAACGATGTTGTGTTTATGCCCGGCCTGGATCGCTGGATCCCGATCGGGACCGCGGATCATAGCCTAAACTGAGCCAGAGATCTTCTGTTTCTCACAGATTCTTCCCGATTTATCCACAGGAAGATCCGGAACCGGGTAAGTGTAAACGATCCTGGCGCGAGTGCCCCGCGATTTAGTCCGCATATTGGAAAAATTAATGAGCACAGACAATTTATTGCTTAAATGATCTAACGAAGATCCAGGACGATCCTTGCGCTTTGTTGGCGAGGCCGTATAATCCTCGACCCGGCGCGTGATGCTCATCTTCCTGCGTCGTCCGTTGCTCATTTTCCACGCGAAAACGTGCGGAAATACGCGGGAAATAAGGAAAGAGAATTGACTCCGGAGTGTACAATTATTACAATCCGGCCTCTTTAATCACCCACGCTGAGGCGTTAGTCGTTCGAAACTCGTTCGGGTATACGCAAAAGTCAGTGAATTTATTCAAGTTTAGGTAGAAATCGCCATGAAACGCACTTTTCAACCGTCTGTACTGAAGCGCAACCGTTCTCACGGCTTCCGTGCTCGTATGGCTACTAAAAATGGTCGTCAGGTTCTGGCACGTCGTCGTGCTAAAGGCCGCGCTCGTCTGACCGTTTCCAAGTAATAAAGCTAACCCCTGAGTGGTTAAGCTAGCATTTCCCAGGGAGTTACGTTTGTTAACTCCCGCTCATTTCACTTTCGTCTTCCAGCAGCCATTACGGGCTGGCACGCCGCAAATCACCATCCTCGGCCGCCAAAATTCGCTGGGGCATCCCCGCATCGGTCTCACAGTCGCCAAGAAAAATGTTAAGCGTGCGCATGAACGCAATCGGATTAAACGTCTGACGCGTGAAAGCTTCCGTTTACGTCAGCACGAACTGCCTTCTATGGATTTCGTGGTGGTGGCTAAAAAAGGGGTTGCCGACCTCGATAACCGTGCTCTCTCGGAAGCGTTGGAAAAATTATGGCGCCGCCACTGTCGCCTGGCTCACGGGTCCTGATAGCCCTCATTCGGGTCTATCAACGCCTGATTAGTCCGCTACTCGGGCCGCACTGCCGTTTCACACCAACATGCTCAAGCTACGGAATTGAGGCATTGCGCAGGTTTGGAGTGATAAAAGGCAGTTGGTTGACGGTGAAACGCGTATTAAAATGCCACCCTTTACACCCCGGTGGAGACGACCCCGTCCCCCCAGGACCCTTTGATACCAGAGAACACTAACGATGGATTCGCAACGCAATCTTCTTATCATCGCTTTGTTGTTCGTGTCTTTCATGATCTGGCAGGCATGGGAGCAGGATAAAAATCCTCAACCCCAGCAGCAGACCACGCAGACTACGACCACCGCAGCGGGTAGCGCCGCCGACCAGGGCGTACCGGCCAGTGGCCAGGGGAAACAGATTACGGTTAAGACCGATGTGCTTGAGCTGACAATCAACACCCGTGGTGGTGATGTTGAGCAGGCGCTGCTGTTGACCTACCCGAAAGAGCTGAAGTCTTCCGAACCGTTCCAGTTACTGGAAACCACGCCAGAGTTTATCTACCAGGCGCAAAGCGGCCTGACCGGTCGTGATGGCCCGGATAACCCGGCTAACGGTGCGCGTCCGCTGTATAACGTCGAGAACGACACGTTTGTGCTGGCTGATGGTCAGAACGAACTCGTTATTCCGATGACTTACACCGACGCCGCAGGCAACACCTTCACCAAAACCTTCACCCTGAAACGCGGTGAATATGCGGTGAACGTGGGCTACAGCGTACAGAACGCCGGTGAGAAACCGCTGGAAATCTCGACCTTTGGTCAGCTGAAGCAGTCCATCAATCTGCCGTCCCACCGTGATACCGGAAGCAGCAACTTTGCGCTGCATACCTTCCGCGGTGCGGCGTACTCCACGCCTGATGCGAAGTACGAGAAATACAAATTCGACACCATTGCCGATAACGAAAACCTGAACGTCAGCTCCAAAGGCGGTTGGGTGGCCATGCTGCAGCAGTATTTCGCGACCGCGTGGATCCCGAATAACGACGGTACGAATAACTTCTACACCGCGAACCTGGGCAACGGTATTGCCGCCATCGGCTACAAGTCTCAGCCAGTTCTGGTTCAGCCGGGTCAAACCGGTAAGATGGCAAGCACCCTGTGGGTCGGCCCGGAAATTCAGGACAAAATGGCTGCTGTTGCGCCGCACCTGGATCTGACCGTCGATTACGGCTGGTTGTGGTTCATCTCTCAGCCGCTGTTTAAGCTGCTGAAGTTCATCCACAGCTTCCTGGGTAACTGGGGCTTCTCCATTATCGTTATCACCTTCATCGTTCGTGGCATCATGTACCCGCTGACTAAAGCGCAGTACACCTCCATGGCGAAGATGCGTATGCTGCAGCCGAAGATTCAGGCTATGCGTGAGCGTCTGGGCGATGACAAACAGCGTCAGAGCCAGGAAATGATGGCCCTGTATAAGGCAGAGAAAGTGAACCCACTGGGTGGCTGCTTCCCGCTGCTGATTCAGATGCCAATCTTCCTTGCGCTGTACTACATGCTGATGGGCTCCGTTGAGCTGCGCCACGCGCCGTTCGCACTGTGGATCCATGACCTGTCTGCACAGGACCCGTACTACATCCTGCCGATCCTGATGGGCGTGACGATGTTCTTCATCCAGAAGATGTCGCCGACTACCGTGACCGACCCGATGCAGCAGAAGATCATGACCTTTATGCCGGTCATCTTCACCGTGTTCTTCCTGTGGTTCCCGTCAGGTCTGGTGCTGTACTATATCGTCAGCAACCTGGTGACCATCATCCAGCAGCAGCTGATTTACCGTGGTCTGGAAAAACGTGGCCTGCATAGCCGCGAAAAGAAAAAGTCCTGATCCGTTAAGTTAACGCTAAAATAAGGGCGGTCGATTGACCGCCTTTTTTATTTGTATTGAACGAGACCAACCATGAGCCATAACGACACTATCGTCGCCCAGGCAACCCCACCGGGACGCGGTGGTGTAGGCATTCTGCGTATCTCCGGCCTGAAGGCGCGCGAGGTCGCTGAAGCGGTACTGGGTAAGCTGCCAAAGCCGCGCTACGCTGATTACCTGCCGTTTAAAGATACCGACGGCACGCCGCTGGACCAGGGCATTGCGCTGTGGTTCCCCGGCCCGAACTCCTTTACCGGCGAAGACGTGCTCGAGCTGCAGGGCCACGGCGGCCCGGTCATCCTCGACCTGCTGTTAAAACGTATTCTGACCCTGCCAGGCCTGCGTATTGCGAAGCCTGGCGAGTTCTCCGAGCGTGCCTTCCTCAACGACAAGCTCGACCTGGCGCAGGCCGAGGCGATTGCTGACCTGATCGACGCCAGCTCTGAACAGGCGGCCCGCTCCGCCCTGAACTCGCTGCAGGGGGCATTCTCCGCGCGCGTGAATCATCTTGTGGAAGCACTTACTCACCTTCGAATCTACGTCGAAGCGGCTATCGACTTCCCGGATGAGGAGATCGACTTCCTCTCTGACGGTAAAATCGAAGCCCAGCTCAACCAGGTGATGAACGATCTCGACGCCGTGCGTGCCGAAGCACGTCAGGGCAGTCTGCTGCGTGAAGGGATGAAGGTAGTGATTGCCGGTCGCCCTAACGCCGGTAAATCAAGCCTGCTGAACGCCCTGGCGGGCCGTGAAGCGGCGATCGTAACAGACATTGCCGGAACCACCCGCGACGTGCTGCGCGAGCATATCCATATCGACGGGATGCCGCTGCACATCATTGATACCGCCGGTCTGCGCGATGCCAGCGACGAGGTTGAGCGCATCGGTATCGAGCGCGCCTGGCAGGAGATAGAGCAGGCCGACCGCGTGCTGTTTATGGTGGACGGCACCACCACCGACGCCGTTGACCCGGCGGAGATCTGGCCGGACTTTATCGCCCGACTGCCGGCTAAGCTGCCAATCACCGTGGTGCGTAACAAGGCAGACGTGACGGGCGAAAAGCTGGGCATCAGCGATGTGAATGGTCATTCACTTATTCGCCTGTCGGCGCGTACCGGTGAGGGCGTGGACGACCTGCGTAACCACCTCAAACAGAGCATGGGTTTTGACACCAGCATGGAAGGCGGCTTCCTGGCGCGTCGTCGTCACCTGCAGGCGCTGGAAGAGGCGGCAAACCACCTTGTTCAGGGTAAAGCGCAGCTGATTGGCGCGTGGGCGGGTGAACTGCTGGCGGAAGAGCTGCGTCTGGCGCAGCAGAATCTGAGCGAGATTACCGGGGAGTTTACGTCGGACGATCTGCTGGGAAGGATCTTCTCAAGCTTCTGCATTGGTAAATAACTACCGCTGATTAATGGTGATTTCCTCCTGGGAAATCACCATTGTCCAAATGGCAACTCGCCTAATTCCCTGTCACCCCCTATCCTGCTTGCCTGCATCTATGGGGGGTTTATGGCTCGTTTTCTGTTTTGTAGTTTTGCGCTGGTTCTGCTTTATCCATCTGGCATTGATATGTATCTGGTGGGATTACCGCACATCGCCCGCGATCTGGGTGCCAGCGAAGCGCAGCTGCACATCGCGTTTTCGGCCTACCTCGCGGGGATGGCGTCGTCGATGGTTTTTGCCGGAAAGATAGCGGACAAGGCAGGCCGTCAGCCTGTCGCCATAGCGGGCGCCATCATTTTTGCCCTGGCATCGCTTCTCTGCTCGCAGGCAGAGAACAGCACCCTGTTCCTGACAGGACGATTTATCCAGGGGACTGGCGCGGGCGGTTGCTACGTCGTCGCCTTTGCGATTTTGCGCGATACCTTAAGCGCCCAGCGTCGCGCTAAGGTGCTATCGATGCTGAACGGCATTACCTGCATCATCCCGGTGCTGGCTCCGGTCGTGGGTTATCTGATCATGCTGAAATTCCCGTGGCAGAGCCTGTTTTGGACCATGACGGCCATGGGCGCGCTGGTGTTTGTCCTGTCGATCGCCGTGCTGAAAGAGACCCATCCCGGATCGCAGAATACCGGTCATACCCCAACAATCCACCCCGCCGAGAAGCTGCTTAACCGCTTCTTCCTCAGCCGTCTGGCCGTGACGACGTTAAGCGTGGCGGTGATCCTGACCTATGTAAACGTTTCCCCGGTTTTACTGATGGAGACTATGGGCTTCGACCGCGGCGAGTATTCTACCGTGATGGCGTTAACCGCAATGGTGAGTATGGCAGTCTCGTTTTCTACGCCTTTTGCGCTGAACGTCTTTCGCCAGCGCACGCTGATGCTGACCTCACAGGTTTTATTCCTCACCGCAGGCGTTATCCTGGCGACCACCAGCTCACATGCGGTAATGCTGGTGGGGATTACCCTCATTTGTGCCGGGTTCTCGGTTGGCTTTGGCGTGGCGATGAGTCAGGCGCTCGGTCCGTTTTCACTGCGGGCAGGCGTGGCAAGCTCGGCGCTGGGTATCGCGCAGGTCTGCGGCTCGTCCCTGTGGATATGGCTGGCGGCAGTTATCGGACTTAACGCCCTCAATATGCTGATCGGGATTCTGATTGGCTGTAGCATACTCTGCATCATCTTACTCATGGCCATCCAGCCCGCGGCGCATTATGAAGAAGCCCATCAGCAGTCTCGATCTTAACCTGTTGCTTTGCCTGCAGCTTTTGCTGCAGGAGCGCAGCGTCACCAAAGCGGCGAAGCGGATGAACGTGACGCCGTCGGCAGTGAGTAAATCACTGGCTAAACTGCGTGACTGGTTCGACGACCCGCTGTTTGTCAAAACGCCGTTAGGGCTGCTGCCGACGCCGCTGACGGTAAGCCTGGAGCAGGATCTGGCCGACTGGATGCAAATCGGCAACCAGATCCTCGATAAATTCCACCATGACTCCCCTGGCGGGCTGACGTTCGTGCTCGCCGCCGAAACGCCGCTGATGCTGATCCGCTTTAATGCCCTGCTGGAGCAGGTGAATCAGCGCTATCCACAGGCTACGGTGAAGATGCGCCACTGGGATTACGACTCGCTGGACGCCATTACGCGTGGAGAGGTGGATCTGGGCTTCACCGGACGCGAAACGCATCCGCGTTCCCGCGAGCTGCTGAAGCTGTTGCCGTGGTTTATCGACTACGAGATCCTGTTCAGCGACCGTCCGTGCGTGTATCTGCGTGAGGATCACCCCGCGCTTCAGGATGAATGGAACCTCGAAACCTTCCTGCGCTATCCGCATATCAGTATCTTCTGGGAACGCAGCGACACCTGGGCGCTGGACGAAGTGCTAAAGGAGATGGGTCGAGAGAGAAATATTGCTATGTGCGTGCCGGGCTTTGAGCAGTCGATGTTTATGGCAGCCCAGCCCGGGCATAACTATATCGCCACGGCTCCGCACTACTGCCACCACTACAATCAGCTCCACCAGCGGAAGCTGATCGCGCTGCCCATTCCCATTGACGAAGCGCAGGCTGAAAAGCTCACCGTTCCCTTCACGCTAATCTGGCATAAACGGAACAGCCATAACCCGAAAATCCTCTGGTTGCGGGAGACCATCAAGGCGCTGTACGGTGCGAGCGATCCAATTTTTGCCTAAGAAAATGTAAAGTTCGGTCCTAAGGCTTCTCTTACTCCGATTTACTGATTAAAACAGGAGTCAAGTTAAGCGATAATCATGTAACCGTTTAACCGATTACGACCATTATCAAGGAGCGAACAATGGCTACGCACTTTGCAAGAGGGATACTTACGGAAGGACGTCTCGTATCGGCCAGACTATCTTCATCCTGCCACAGTGAAGCACTCACTCTCCCGGAACACCGCAGGACGCGCTTTTTAGCGTCCCGGGCGCTGCTCGCGGAACTGCTGTTTATGCTGTACGGCACCACCGAACTGCCGGACATCATTACCCAACCAGAAGGCCGCCCGGTCTTTGCCGACCCGGAGCTCCCGCGATTTTCCATTGCCTACACGGGCAATATCATTGGCGTCGCGCTGGCCACCGAAGGGGATTGCGGGCTGGATATGGAACTTCAGCGCGCGACGCGAGGCTTCCACGGCGCAAACCCGCACGATGACTACCCGCTCTCAAGCAACGAAAAACTGTGGGTGCGCAACCAGAACGATCCCATCGAGGCCAGAGCCCAGCTCATCACCCTGCGCCAGAGCATTCGCAAGCTCTGCGGCTGCGCGTCAGACGACGCCAGTCTGCTGCAGCTGCTGCCAGGCTCCGGACGCCTGCGTGCCGCCAAAGCTACGCTGGTAGAGGCGCTCAGTGACGCAGAGGATGTGCTCATTTGGTCCATTGCGGTTACCCCCGCCATCGAACGCATGAAAATCTGGGAATTTGACAGTCAACAGGGATGGCGTAGCCTTCCTGATGTGCCCGAGCGCGCCAACGAGCCCGCCGCACGCCTGATGCGTTTAACCAGTTTACCGGCAGAAAAAGCATATACCCTTAGCTGATCCAATCAGGGTCATCATGATGAAACAGGAGTAATCATGTCTGATACGTTGAAAGTAGTTACGTTACTGGGAAGCCTGCGCAAAGGTTCGTTTAACGGGATGGTTGCCCGCACGCTGCCGCAGCTGGCACCGGCAGGTATGGAAATTAGCGCCCTGCCGTCTATTGGCGATATTCCGCTCTACGATGCAGACGTGCAGCAGGAAGAGGGTTTCCCGCAGAGCGTCGAGACGCTGGCAGAGCAGATTCGCCAGGCCGACGGCGTGGTCATCGTCACGCCGGAGTACAACTACTCGGTTCCGGGTGGCCTGAAAAACGCCATTGACTGGCTGTCCCGTATCCCGGAGCAACCGCTCGCGGGTAAACCGGTGCTGATCCAGACCAGTTCTATGGGCGCCATTGGCGGCGCGCGCTGCCAGTATCACCTGCGTCAAATCCTGGTCTTCCTGGATGCGATGGTGATGAACAAGCCGGAATTTATGGGCGGAGTGATTCAGAACAAGGTCGACCCGCAGACGGGTGAAGTGGTGGATCAGAGCACACGCGACCATCTCTCTGGCCAGCTGACGGCGTTTGGGGATTATATCAAGCGGGTGAAGGCGTAAGGTGAAGTGCGGGCTGATGCCCTCACCCTGGCCCTCTCCCACGGGGAGAGGGTACAAACACTAAAGCCCTTTTCTTCGAAAAGGGCTTGCTGTTTATTTCGCGTCGATGAACACAATCTTCAGCACAAACAGCAGCGCCACAATGATGACGCACGGGCTGAGGTCACGGAAGCGACCGGTGCCAATCTTCATTACGCAGTAGGAAATAAAGCCCAGCGCGATACCTTCGGTAATCGAGAAGCTGAATGGCATCATCACGGCGGTAATAAATGCCGGCACCGCTTCGGTTAAGTCATCCCACTTCACGCGCGACAGGCTGGAGGTCATCAGCACCCCCACGTAGATCAGCGCGCCCGCAGCCGCATACGGTGGCACCATGCCCGCCAGCGGAGAGAGGAAAATGACCAGCAGGAAAAGAATCCCCACCACCACCGCCGTCAGACCGGTGCGGCCACCTACGGACACGCCGGAAGAGGATTCAATGTAAGCGGTAACAGACGAGGTCCCGATAAAAGCCCCGGTAACCGAAGAAATACTGTCCACAAACAGCGCCTGCTTCATGCGCGGGAATTTCCCTTTCTCATCTGCCAGACCCGCTTTGTCGGTCACGCCAATCAGCGTACCGGAGGAGTCAAACAGGTTGACCAGCATGAAGGAGAAAATCACGCCCGCCAGGCCCAGGTTCAGGGAACCCGCCAGATCGACGTGACCAATCACGGTAGAGACGCTCGGTGGCGCAGAGACGATACCGTTATAGTGAACGTCGCCCAACATCCAGCCCAGCAGCGTGGTGACCACGATAGACACCAGCACCGCCGCGTGAATATTGCGGGAAGCCAGGATCGCGATAATAAAGAAGCCCAGCACGCCCAGCAGCACGTTATGAGAGGTCAGGTGACCGATGCTCACCAGCGTATCCGGGTTCGCCACGATGACGCCGGCGTTTTTCAGCCCCATCATACCGATGAACAGACCAATACCGCTGGTGATGCCCACGCGCAGGCTGACAGGAATGTTAGCAATCATCCAGTAACGCACGCGGAAAATGGTCAGCAGCAGCAGACCAACCGCGCCCCAGAAGATCGCGCCCATGCCAACCTGCCACGGCAGGCCCATCGCCTGAACAACCACGAACGCAAAGAACGCGTTCAGACCCATTGCCGGGGCCAGGGCGACCGGCAGGTTAGCGAACACGCCCATCAGGATGCTGCCCAGCGCAGCAATCAGACAGGTGGTCACGAAGACGGCGCTGGTATCCATGCCAGCAACGCCCAGAATTTGTGGGTTAACAAAAACGATATAGACCATCGTCAGGAAGGTGGTGAAACCGGCGATCACTTCGGTGCGTGCCGTTGTGCCGTGCTCGCGCAGTTTAAACACGCGCTCAAGCAAACCCTGACCAGATGTCTGGGTAGTGTGTTGTTGACTCATCATCAATTTCCGAACAAGGAGGGAAAATTCGTCGCTATCCTATACCAAAATGCGACAATAGTGGCGGTTACGTGATACTTTTTTCATTGATTTTGCTTATACGGCAACGATTGCGTACCGGTAAACAGCCGTACGTAAACGTTAAACTTGTTAAAAGGGAAAGGCATGTCCGAAATTGAAGCGGTATTTTTCGACTGCGACGGTACGCTTGTCGACAGTGAGGTCATTTGTTCCCGCGCGTATGTCACCATGTTCCAGGAATTTGGCATTACGCTGGAACTCGAAGAGGTGTTTAAACGCTTTAAGGGCGTAAAGCTCTACGAGATCATAGACATCATTAACGAAGAACACGGTGTCAGTCTGGCGAAAGCGGATCTGGAGCCGGTGTACCGCGCCGAGGTCGCACGCCTGTTCGATTCGGAGCTGGAGGTCATTCCGGGCGCAAATGCGCTGCTGGATGCGATGGCGGTGCCTGTCTGCGTGGTCTCCAACGGTCCGGTCAGCAAAATGCAGCACTCGCTGGGCAAGCTCGAGATGTTGCACCATTTCCCGGAAAAGCTGTTCAGCGGCTACGATATCCAGCGCTGGAAGCCCGATCCGGCGCTGATGTTCCATGCGGCAAAAGCGATGAACGTTAATGTAGAAAACTGCATTCTGGTGGACGACTCCTCTGCGGGCGCGCAGTCGGGGATTGATGCGGGGATGGAGGTGTTTTACTTTTGTGCCGACCCGCACAACAAGCCGATCGATCATCCTAAAGTGACGACCTTCACCGATCTGGCGCAATTGCCAGCGTTGTGGAAAGCGCGGGGCTGGGATATTACGCGTTAAACCGATCCCTCCCCGGGCGGGGAGGGTGAAAGCTTACCTGAAAAGTTTTTGCACAAACTCAGCATAGGCCGGACGCCAGACGTCCATTTCGTGATTCAGGCCAGGGTACATTTTATAGTCAAATTTGATGCCCTGTTTTTCCAGCTCCGCCTTCAGGCCGGCGATATCTTTGCCGGTCACCGAATCTCGCTCTCCCACGACAACGGTAAAGTTATGCAGCTGGCGGTTAATCGTCTCCGGCTGCGTGAATCGTGCAGCCACGCCAGCGTCAGGCACGGTTGTCGTGGTGACGCCGCTGAACGTTCCCAGCCAGCCGAAGCTTTCCGGATGGTTCATACCGGACACCAGCGCCTGATAGCCGCCCTGTGACAATCCCGCCAGCGCCCTACCGTCAGCATCTTTACGCACGTTGAAGCGCGTATCCACCAGCGGAATAATTTCGCTCGTCAGCTCACGGTCTGCGGCTTTCGCATTGAGTGGATAGAAGGATTTCCGTCGTTCTGCGGGCGGGAAGCTCTCTGGAATGGCCTCAGCGCTCTCCGTCTCCGTGTCGGGTACGACCACCAGCATCGGTTTGATTTTTCCCTCAGCCATCAGGTTATCCATAATTTGCGGCAGACGGCCCTGGTCGATTGCCGAGAGTCCGGTATCACCAAAACCATGGTAGAAGTAGAGCACCGGTAAGGGTTCTCCCGTGCCGTTATAGCCTGGAGGTGACCAGACATAGACGCGGCGCTCTGAATTAAGCGATGGCGAGTGCCAGGTCAACGTCGTCAGATCGCCGTGCGGTACCGGACGATCGTCAAGAATACTGCCGGGGACCAGAATCAGGCTGGTGTTCACCTGTCGCTGAGGTTTTTGATAGCGGCTGCCCGTGTTGACCGAGCGAAAACCATCAATGTCGTAATAATATTCGTAGAGATTCGGGGCCATCGGCTCGCTTTTCCATGACCAGACGCCGTGGTTATCTTTCGTCATATCATGGGAAATCTGGCTTTCGGGCATCGAACCCGTCACCACGGAAACCCGCTTTGCGCCGGATGCAAACAGGCGAAAAGTAATGCTTTTATCCGCATTGACCTCTGTCACATAGTGGCTGACCGGAATAGTCGAGTCAGGTGTCACCGGCAACGGTGCGGCAATAACGTTTGCCCCAGTTGCGATCCCAATGCTGATGGCCACTGCCAGGCACGCTAATGATTTTTTCATATACCATCCTTTGCTGTTTTCGTCTCACGTTAGCGCGTTTCGGACGTCAGGCAACGGATGGAGGAGAAGAGTGTGATTTCGATAGAAATAATAACGCCGGTGAGTACCGGCATTATTATCAGATGACAGGATTACTCTTTCGGATCTTTACCCGCCAGCAGCTTGTCCAGCTCGTCGCCGCCCACGTGACGGAAGTCCTGACCTTTCACGAAGTAGAAAATGTATTCGCAAATGTTCTGGCAGCGGTCACCGATACGCTCGATAGAGCGCGCGCAGAACAGGGCCGTCAGCACGCTTGGGATCGTACGTGAATCTTCCATCATGTAGGTCATCAGCTGGCGCACGATGCCTTCATACTCCTGGTCGACCTTCTTGTCTTCACGGTAGATACGCACCGCTTCGTCAAGATCCATACGCGCAAAGGCATCCAGCACGTCGTGCAGCATCTGCACGGTGTGACGGCCCAACGACTCGAGGCTCACCAGCAGCGGCTGGTGCTGCTGAGAAAACTTCTCCAGCGCGGTGCGGCAGATTTTATCCGCAACGTCACCAATACGTTCCAGCTCGGCGATGGTTTTGATGATTGCCATCACCAGACGCAGGTCGCTCGCCGTCGGCTGACGTTTCGCGATAATGCGCACGCAGGCTTCGTCAATAGCCACTTCCATCATGTTGACGTTTTTGTCGCCTTCAATGACGCGCTTCGCCAGCTCGCTGTCCTGGTTGTGCATTGCCGTAATCGCATCAGAAAGCTGCTGCTCGACCATGCCGCCCATGGTCATCACCTGGGTGCGAATGCTTTCCAGCTCTGCGTTGAACTGGCCGGAAATGTGTTTATTAAGATTGAGGTTGTCCATGGTTTCTCCACATGCACTAAGGCAAATCAACCGTAGCGGCCAGTAATATAATCTTCGGTTTGTTTCTTCGCGGGCTTAGTGAACAGATCGTCCGTGTTGCTGAACTCAATCAATTCACCCAGGTACATAAACGCCGTGTGATCGGAACAACGCGCAGCCTGCTGCATGTTATGGGTCACGATAACGACGGTGTAATCCTGCTTCAGCTCGGTGATCAGTTCTTCAATACGACCGGTTGAAATCGGGTCCAGCGCTGAACACGGCTCATCCAGCAGCAACACTTCCGGGCGAATGGCGATACCGCGCGCAATGCACAGACGCTGCTGCTGACCACCGGAGAGAGAGTAACCGCTCTGGTGTAACTTATCTTTGGTTTCGTTCCATAATGCGGCCTTGGTCAAAGCCCACTGCACGCGCTCGTCCATATCGGCACGGGAGAGCTTTTCAAACAGGCGCACGCCAAACGCAATGTTGTCATAAATGGACATCGGGAACGGCGTCGGTTTCTGGAACACCATCCCCACTTTGGCGCGCAGCAGGGCGATATCCTGAGCCTGGGTCAGAATATTTTCGCCGTCCAGGATGATTTCACCTTCAGCACGCTGCTCCGGATAGAGCGAATACATTTTGTTAAAGGTACGCAGCAGCGTGGATTTACCACAGCCGGACGGACCGATAAATGCCGTGACCTGGTTCTTAGCGATATCCAGGTTGATGTTCTTCAGGGCATGGAATTTGCCGTAGTAGAAGTTCAAATCACGAACCTGAATCTTACCCGGGGCAGTATCAACCATACTCATTGACTCATTTCCTCATTCGGCGCCGCGAGCTGCCGCGCCGTAAAAAATTAACCGTGTTTCTTCTTCGCGAAAATGACGCGCGCCAGAATGTTCAGCAACAGTACGCAAAGGGTAATGATCAGCACCCCGGCCCAGGCCAGCTGCTGCCATTCCGCGAAGGGGCTCATCGCAAACTTAAAGATCGTCACCGGCAGGTTAGCGATCGGCTGCATCATGTCCGTGCTCCAGAACTGGTTGGAGAGGGACGTAAACAGCAGCGGCGCCGTTTCACCTGCGATACGGGCAACCGCCAGCAGGATACCGGTCATGATCCCGGAGATGGACGCTTTGAGCGTAATCGCAGAGATCATCTTCCACTTCGGCGTACCCAGCGCGTAAGCCGCTTCACGCAGGCTGTCCGGCACCAGTTTCAGCATGTTCTCGGTGGTACGAATAACAATCGGCACCTGCAGCAGCGCAAGTGCAATCACACCCGCCCAGCCGGAGAAGTGTTCCATTTGCGCCACCACCACGGTGTAAACAAACAGACCCACCACGATAGACGGGGCCGAGAGCAGAATGTCGTTGATGAAACGTATAACTTCCGCCAGCCAGGATTTACGACCGTATTCCGCCAGGTAGATACCCGCCATGATGCCCAGCGGCGTACCGAAGACCGTCGCCCACAGGATCAGCAACCCGCTGCCCGCCAGGGCATTCGCCAGGCCACCACCCGCCGTGTTCGGCGGCGGCGTCATTTCGGTGAAGAGCGCCAGCGACATCCCGTCAATCCCGCGCACGACGGTTGAGAACAGGATCCAGACCAGCCAGAACAGACCGAACGCCATCGTCGCCATTGAGAGCGTCAGCGCAATGCGGTTTTTCATGCGGCGTCTGGCCTGCATTTTGCGGCGGGATTCCGCCAGCTCAGCGGTAGCTTGCATTTCGAGAGTTGCCATTAGCGTGCCCCCTCATTTTTAGCAAGGCGCATAATCATTAGCTTGGAGATCGCCAGAACGATGAAGGTGATAACGAACAGAATCAGTCCCAGCTCCATCAGTGCCGCGACGTGCAGGCCCGATTCTGCTTCCGCAAATTCATTCGCCAGCGCAGAGGTAATACTGTTACCCGGCATGTAGAGCGATGCGCTGTCGAGCTGATAGGTGTTGCCGATAATAAAGGTCACCGCCATGGTTTCACCCAGCGCACGGCCTAATCCCAGCATCACGCCTCCGATCACCCCATTTTTGGTGAACGGAAGGACAATGCGCCAGATAACTTCCCAGGTGGTGCAGCCGATGCCGTAGGCTGACTCTTTCATCATCACCGGGGTCTGTTCGAAGACATCGCGCATGACCGCCGCAATGTACGGAATAATCATGATGGCGAGGATCACACCAGCCGCCAGAATACCGATACCGAACGCCGGGCCAGAAAACAGGGCCCCCACAAACGGAATGGCGGAGAGGACATTACCCACCGGCTCCTGGAAGTACGTTGCGAACAGCGGTGCAAAGATAAACAGGCCCCACATGCCGTATACGATACTCGGAATGGCCGCCAGCAGTTCGATGGCGATCCCCAGCGGACGACGAAGCCAGCCCGGCGCCAGCTCCGTCAGGAACAGGGCAATACCAAAGCTTACCGGAACCGCAATCAGCAGGGCGATAAACGAGGTCACCAGCGTGCCGTAAATCGGCACCAGCGCACCGTAGATATCGTTCGGCGCATCCCACTCTTTGGTCCACAGGAAAGAGAAACCGAATTTCTGAATGCTCGGCCAGGAGGAGAAAATCAGAGACACGATAATGCCGCCCAGCAGCAATAGCACAATCAGCGCAGCCAGTTTTACCAGCGCGCTGAAAATCATGTCACCTTTTTTACCCGGAGGGTTAAATGCAGGCTTGGTTGCAGCCATAAATTACTCTTCTTTATGAGACGTCTTACGAATATGCCCGGTGGCGCTGGCGCTTACCGGGCCTACAGGATGAACCGTAGGGCGGGTAAGCATCAGCGCCACCCGCCATCTTCGTCAAAAATATCCTGTTAGTACAGCGCTTTACCGCTGCTGTCTTTCACGTTGGTTTTCCATGCAGCACGAATCTGCTCAACCACGTTGTCCGGCAGGGTGGCGTAATCCAGGGCGTTAGCCTGTTTGCCGCCGTTTTTATACGCCCAGTCGAAGAACTTCAGCACTTCAGCGCCCTGCTCAGGTTTTTTCTGCTCTTTGTGAACCAGGATGAAGGTGGTAGAGGTGATTGGCCATGCACCTTCGCCCTTCTGGTTAGTCAGGTCCTGCGCGAAGGATTTGCTCCAGTCAGCGCCTTTCGCGGCGTTAGCAAAGTTCTCTTCGGTCGGGCTAACCGGTTTGCCATCGGCAGAAACCAGTTTGGTGTAGGACAGGTTGTTCTGCTTAGCGTACGCATACTCTACGTAGCCAATTGAGCCCGGCAGACGCTGTACGAACGCAGCGATACCGTCGTTACCTTTACCGCCCAGACCGGTTGGCCAGTTAACGGTAGAGCCGGAACCCACTTTAGATTTCCACTCTTCGTTCACTTTCGCCAGGTAGCTGGTGAACACGAAAGAGGTACCGGAACCATCCGCGCGGCGAACCACAGCGATGTTCTGAGAAGGCAGCTTCAGGCCTGGGTTGAGTTTAGCGATCGCTTCGTCATCCCATTTTTTGATTTTACCCAGGTAGATGTCGCCCAGCGTTTTGCCGTCCAGCACCAGCTCACCTGACTTCAGGCCAGGGATGTTAACGGCCAGCACAACGCCGCCGATCACGGTCGGGAACTGGAACAGGCCTTCCTGATTCAGTTTTTCATCAGACAGAGGGGCATCTGACGCGCCGAAATCAACCGTGTTCGCGGTAATTTGTTTAACGCCACCGGAGGAGCCGATACCCTGATAGTTAACCTTGTTGCCGGTTTCTTTCTGGTAGGTATCCGCCCATTTGGCATACACCGGCGCAGGGAAGGTTGCACCAGCGCCAGTCAGGCTTGCTTCTGCAAAAACAGAGAACGCGCTCAGAGATAAGGTCGCGGCGACAACAGTTGCGACAGTGGTACGCATAACTTTCATAATGTCTCCTGCAAGATTTTCGTAAATCGTTGTTTAGTGGCTACGATGAGCAAAATAGGACAAACAGGTGACAGATAAATGTACGAATTATGACAGTTTTATGACAACTGAAATTTAACTTAAAAACTCGCAAAACAATGTTTAATTTTCATCGAGTTAGCCAGTTTTATGACAGGGCGTTTTCAGAAATATTTTCTTTATGTGACACTGAAAAAATAGCTGAAGATGACAAATTGTCATCAATAAAAACGTGAAGGGATTGATTAAAAACAAACCGGGCGGGGTAAAAAAGCTCCACCCGAAGGTGGAGCCTGAAGGGATTATTCTACGGTGACAGACTTCGCCAGGTTACGCGGCTGGTCAACGTCGGTGCCTTTAATCAGCGCCACGTGATAGGCCAGCAGCTGCAGCGGAACGGTGTAGAAGATTGGCGCAATCACCTCTTCCACATGCGGCATCTCGATGATGTGCATGTTGTCGTTGCTGACAAAACCGGCATCTTTATCGGCGAAGACATACAGGACACCGCCGCGGGCGCGCACTTCTTCGATGTTAGATTTCAGTTTTTCCAGCAGTTCGTTGTTAGGAGCCACAACGATGACCGGCATATCTGCATCGATCAGCGCCAGCGGGCCGTGCTTCAGCTCACCTGCCGCGTAGGCTTCTGCGTGAATGTAGGAGATCTCTTTCAGCTTCAGCGCGCCTTCCAGCGCAATTGGATACTGATCGCCACGACCCAGGAACAGGGCGTGATGCTTGTCGGAGAAATCTTCCGCCAGCGCTTCAATGCGTTTGTCCTGAGACAGCATCTGCTCAATACGGCTCGGCAGCGCCTGCAGACCATGAACGATGTCATGCTCAACAGAGGCGTCTTCACCTTTCAGACGCGCCAGTTTCGCCACCAGCATCAGCAGAACGGTCAGCTGAGTGGTAAAGGCTTTCGTGGAGGCCACGCCGATTTCGGTACCCGCTTTGGTCATCAGCGCCAGATCGGATTCACGCACCAGCGAGGAGCCCGGGACGTTACAGATGGCCAGAGAGCCCAGGTAACCCAGCTCTTTTGAGAGGCGCAGCGCGGCCAGGGTATCCGCCGTTTCACCAGACTGGGAAAGGGTGATCATCAGGCTGTTACGACGTACCGCGGATTTGCGATAGCGGAATTCAGACGCGATTTCAACGTCGCACGGCACGCCCGCCAGGGATTCAAACCAGTAGCGAGAGACCATACCGGAGTTGTAGGAGGTGCCGCAGGCCACGATCTGAATATGCTCAACCTTGCCGAGCAGTTCGTTGGCGTTTGCGCCCAGCTCACTCAGATCCACTTCACCGTGGCTAATGCGCCCGGTAAGGGTGTTTTTGATGGCGTTTGGCTGCTCGTAAATCTCTTTCTGCATGTAGTGACGGTAAGCGCCTTTGTCGCCCGCGTCGTACTGCAGGTTAGATTCGATCTCCTGGCGCTTCACCTGCTCGCCTTTGGTATCGAATACGGTCACGCTGCGGCGAGTCACTTCCGCGATATCTCCCTCTTCCAGGAAGATAAAGCGACGGGTCACCGGCAGGAGCGCCAGCTGGTCAGAAGCGATAAAGTTTTCACCCATGCCCAGACCGATAACCATTGGGCTACCGGAACGCGCGGCCAGCAGCGTGGACGGATCGCGTGAGTCCATGATCACCGTACCGTACGCACCGCGCAGCTGAGGGATAGCGCGCAGCACGGCGTCACGCAGCGTGCCGCCCTGCTCCAGCTCCCAGTGCACCAAGTGAGCAATCACTTCGGTGTCAGTTTCAGAGACGAAGGTGTAGCCGCGCGCTTTCAGTTCTTCGCGCAGCGGTTCGTGGTTTTCGATAATGCCGTTATGCACCACCACGATGTGTTCAGACACATGCGGGTGCGCGTTGCCTTCAGACGGTTCGCCGTGCGTCGCCCAGCGGGTGTGCGCAATACCGGTACCACCATGCAGCGGATGTTCTTCCGCGGCCTGGGCCAGCATCTGCACTTTACCGAGACGGCGCAGGCGGGTCATATGACCTTCTGCATCGACGACGGCCAGACCGGCAGAGTCGTAACCACGGTATTCCAGACGACGTAAACCTTCGAGAAGGATTTCAGCAATATCACGCTGCGCAACTGCGCCAACAATTCCACACATAGTTTTAGATTCCGAATTTAGGCATGATGCCTGCGTTGTCGCTGACCTGTATTTGCCCTTTCCGGGCACCCCGAGCCTTGTAGAGAGTGGGGTTATTGTTATGGGTACTGCTTTTGGGGGGAGGATTATATTATCCCCTCACCCCGGCCCTCTCCCCAAAGGGGCGAGGGAGAAAAACACCGCACCGAACGATCCCCTCTCCCTTTGGGGAGAGGGTTAGGGTGAGGGGTAAATCCGTTACTTTTTCTTCACCGGGCGTTTCCAGCCCTGTTTGTGCACCTGCGGCACGCGGCTTAACACCAGCTCGTTATCCGCTACGTCACGCGTCACCGTCGTCCCGGCAGCAATCGTAACGCCGTTACCCACGGTAACAGGCGCCACCAGCTGAGTGTCGGAACCGACGAACACATCATCACCGATGATGGTTTTAAACTTATTTGCGCCGTCATAGTTACAGGTGATGGTTCCTGCACCAATGTTCACGTTGTCGCCAATTTCCGCATCGCCCAGATAGGTTAAATGGCCCGCTTTGGAACCTTTACCCAGACGCGCTTTTTTCATCTCAACGAAGTTGCCCACGTGAGCGCCTTCCAGCAGCTCAGCGCCAGGACGCAGACGCGCAAACGGGCCGATGGTACAAGCCGCGTCCAGGCGGGCATCTTCGACCACGCTGTACGGGCTGATTTCGCAATCGTCACCGATGATGCTGTTTTTAATCACGCAGCCGGTACCAATTTTGACGCGGTTCCCTAACGTCACGTTCCCTTCAACGATAACGTTAGTATCAATTTCAACGTCACGCCCGTGAGATAACGAGCCACGCAGGTCGAATCGCGCCGGATCGCGCAGCATCACGCCCGCCAGCAGCAGTTTTTCTGCCTGCTCGGACTGGTAAATGCGCTCGAGACGGGAGAGCTGCAGACGGTTATTGACGCCATCCGTTTCGCTGATGCGTGCCGGATGAACGGCGACAATTTCACGACCTTCGTGATGCGCCATCGCAATGATATCGGTGATGTAGTATTCACCCTGCGCGTTGTTGTTGTTGAGCTTCGACAGCCAGCGCTTCATGTCTGCGCCGTTAGCAATCAGGATACCGGTGTTGATCTCCGGAATCTGACGCTGTTCATCGCTGGCATCTTTATGCTCAACAATCCCGGTTACCTTGCCGTTTTCACGCGTAATGCGGCCATACCCACTGGGATCGTCCAGCACGACGGTTAACAAACCGATGCCGCCCTGCGGTTTGGCTTCACGCAGGCGGGTCAGCGTTTCCACGGAAATCAGCGGGACGTCGCCGTAGAGCATCAGGATATCTTCGTCATCGGCAAAGAACGGGGCAGCCTGCTGCATCGCATGCCCGGTGCCCAGCTGTTCAGCCTGAAGCACCCAGTTGAGGTTGTCATCACTCAGCGTCTTTTTAAGCAGATCGCCGCCGTGGCCGTAAACCAAATGTACCTGACGGGCGCCCAGCTCATTAGCGGCATCAATGACATGCTGCACCATCGGCTTTCCTGCCAGGGTGTGCAGCACCTTAGGAAGATCGGAATACATGCGGGTGCCTTTACCAGCGGCAAGGATGACCACGCTCATCGTATTGTTCAACATACGCGTCCTGACTGTAATTTGAGTGAGAAGTAAAAACGTTTGATGCCTAAAATTCTACATCTTTTTCATCATGAATTAAGCGCCAAAAAAAAAGCCAGCCTGGGATCCAGACTGGCTTTTGTGCTTTTCAAGCCGGTGTTACATCGCTTTTTTGGTCAACTCGATAACGCGCAGTTTCGCGATCGCTTTGGCCAGCTCCGCAGACGCCTGAGCGTAATCCACGTCACCATGAGAGCTGCTAATGTGCTCTTCAGCCTTACGCTTCGATTCCAGGGCTCGCGCTTCGTCGAGATCCTGGCCACGAATAGCGGTATCGGCCAGAACGGTCACACTGCCAGGCTGCACTTCAAGAATGCCGCCGGACAGATAGATAAACTCTTCGTGACCGAACTGTTTAACGATGCGGATCATACCAGGCTTAATGGCGGTGAGCAGCGGTGCGTGACCCGGGAAAATACCCAGTTCACCTTCACTACCCGTTACCTGGATTTTCTCGACCAGACCAGAGAACATTTGTTGCTCTGCGCTGACGACGTCCAGGTGGTAAGTCATTGCCATATCACCCTCCGATTAAGGCGTTAAAGTTTTTTGGCTTTTTCCACGGCTTCGTCGATGGAACCAACCATGTAGAACGCCTGCTCTGGCAGGTGATCGTATTCGCCTTCCATGATGCCTTTAAAGCCACGGATGGTGTCTTTCAGGGAAACGTATTTACCCGGAGAACCGGTGAATACTTCCGCAACGAAGAACGGCTGGGACAGGAAGCGCTGGATCTTACGCGCACGTGCTACCACCAGTTTATCTTCTTCAGACAGTTCATCCATACCCAGGATGGCGATGATGTCTTTCAGTTCCTGGTAACGCTGCAGCAGGGACTGTACGCCACGCGCGGTGTCGTAGTGTTCCTGACCAACAACCAGTGGATCCAGCTGACGGCTGGTGGAGTCCAGCGGGTCAACGGCCGGGTAGATACCCAGAGACGCGATCTGACGGCTCAGTACCACGGTCGCATCTAAGTGCGCAAAGGTGGTGGCTGGTGATGGGTCAGTCAAGTCATCCGCAGGTACGTATACCGCCTGAACGGAGGTGATAGAACCGGTTTTGGTAGAGGTGATACGTTCCTGAAGAACACCCATCTCTTCCGCCAGCGTAGGCTGATAACCTACCGCTGAAGGCATACGACCCAGCAGTGCTGATACTTCCGTACCGGCCAGGGTGTAACGATAGATGTTATCGACGAACAGCAGAACGTCACGGCCTTCATCACGGAACTTCTCAGCCATAGTCAGGCCGGTCAGCGCAACGCGCAGACGGTTTCCTGGTGGCTCGTTCATCTGACCGTAAACCAGGGATACTTTGTCCAGAACGTTGGAGTCAGTCATTTCGTGGTAGAAGTCGTTACCCTCACGAGTACGTTCACCTACGCCCGCAAACACGGAGTAACCGGAGTGCTCGATCGCGATGTTACGGATCAGCTCCATCATGTTTACGGTTTTACCTACACCCGCACCACCGAACAGACCAACTTTACCGCCCTTCGCAAACGGACACATCAGGTCGATAACTTTGATACCGGTTTCCAGCAGTTCCTGAGAGCTGGACAGCTCTTCGTAGGAAGGTGCTGCGCGGTGGATAGCCCAACGCTCTTCTTCACCAATGTCGCCTTTCATGTCGATTGGTTGACCCAATACGTTCATGATACGACCCAGTGTTGCTTTACCTACCGGGACTTCGATCGGGTGCTCAAGGTCTTTTACTTCCAGACCACGACGCAGACCGTCGGAAGAACCCATCGCGATGGTACGCACGATACCGCCGCCGAGCTGCTGCTGAACTTCCAGCACCAGGCTCTCGTTACCATTCTGTACCTCAAGCGCGTCGTACACGCGTGGTACGGCGTCCTGAGGGAACTCGACGTCCACCACGGCGCCGATTACCTGGACAATCTTTCCAGTAGCCATCTTGAATCCTCTACGTAATTCGTAAACCTGGTTAAACCGCGGCGGCCCCCGAGACGATCTCGGTGAGTTCCTGAGTAATGCTGGCCTGACGAGCTTTGTTGTAAACCAACTGCAGCTCTTTAATCAGGCTGCCGCCATTATCGGTCGCGGCTTTCATCGCCACCATTCGTGCGGCCTGCTCGCTGGCCAGGTTTTCTACAACGCCCTGATAAACCTGAGATTCAACGTAACGACGCAGCAGGGTATCCAGCAGCGGTTTCGGATCGGGTTCATACAGGTAATCCCAGGCTTTTTGTTTCAGCTCGTCATCTTCTGATGCCGGTAACGGCAGCATCTGAGTGAGCGTAGGAACCTGAGACATGGTGTTAATGAATTTGTTGCTGACAACGTACAGTCTGTCCAGACGGCCTTCATCATAGGCCTGCAACATCACTTTAACCGGGCCGATCAGTTCGGACAGGGACGGGTTATCACCCATACCGGTCACCTGAGCGACAATATTGCCACCCACGGAGTTAAAGAAAGACACGCCCTTAGAGCCGATCATTGCGATATCGCACTGAACGCCTTTCTCGGACCATGCTTTCATATCCGCCAGCAGTTTTTTGAACAGGTTAATGTTCAAGCCGCCACACAGACCACGGTCAGTCGACACCACCAGGTAGCCCACGCGCTTAACGTCGCGTTCTTCCAGGTAAGGGTGCTTATATTCCAGATTACCGTTTGCAAGGTGACCAATCACTTTGCGCATGGTTTCTGCATAAGGACGGCTGGCCGCCATGCGATCCTGCGATTTACGCATTTTGGAAGCGGCGACCATCTCCATCGCTTTAGTGATCTTTTGCGTGTTCTGGACGCTTGCGATCTTACTACGTATCTCTTTTGCGCCGGCCATGAGCTTCTCCTCAATGCCAGGCGGCTTGTCCTGAGACAAGCCGCCGGACGATTACCAGGATTGGGTTGCTTTGAAGGAATCGAGGATAGCTTTCAGCTTGCCTTCGATTTCGTCGTTATAGCCACCGGTCTGGTTGATCTCTTGCATCAGCGGAGCGTGATCACGGTCGACGTAAGCCAGCAGAGCGGCTTCGAAGCTACCGATTTTCGCCAGTTCCACATCTTCGAGGTAACCGCGTTCAGCCGCGAACAGTACCAGGCCCTGCTGAGCAACAGACATTGGAGCGTACTGTTTCTGCTTCAGCAGCTCGGTCACTTTCTGACCGTGGCTCAGCTGTTTACGGGTTGCTTCATCCAGATCGGATGCGAACTGAGAGAACGCAGCCAGTTCACGATACTGTGCCAGCGCGGTACGGATACCACCGGACAGTTTCTTGATGATCTTGGTCTGAGCAGCACCACCAACACGGGATACGGAGATACCCGGGTTAACTGCCGGACGAATACCGGAGTTAAACAGGTTGGTTTCCAGGAAGATCTGACCATCGGTAATGGAGATTACGTTGGTCGGAACGAACGCAGAAACGTCACCCGCCTGGGTTTCAATGATCGGCAGAGCGGTCAGAGAGCCCGTTTTACCCTTCACTTCACCTTTGGTGAAGTTCTCGACGTATTCCGCGTTAACGCGGGAAGCACGCTCCAGCAGACGAGAGTGGAGGTAGAATACGTCGCCAGGGAACGCTTCACGTCCAGGTGGACGACGGAGCAGCAGGGAAACCTGACGATAAGCAACAGCCTGTTTAGACAGGTCATCGTATACGATCAGCGCATCTTCACCGCGGTCACGGAAGTATTCGCCCATTGCGCAACCCGCGTATGGCGCCAGGTATTGCAGTGCAGCAGATTCAGAAGCAGTAGCTACCACAACGATGGTGTTAGACAGTGCACCGTGCTCTTCCAGTTTACGAACCACGTTAGAAATGGTGGACGCTTTCTGGCCGATGGCCACGTACACGCATTTAATACCGGAGTCACGCTGGTTGATGATGGCGTCGATAGCCATTGCGGTTTTACCGGTCTGACGGTCACCGATGATCAGTTCACGCTGACCACGACCGATTGGGATCATGGCATCAACGGACTTATAACCTGTCTGAACAGGCTGATCTACGGACTGACGGTCGATAACGCCTGGTGCGATAACTTCGATTGGGGAGAAGCCATCGTGCTCAACCGGACCTTTGCCGTCGATTGGCGCACCCAGGGTGTTAACAACGCGACCCAGCAGGCCACGGCCAACCGGCACTTCCAGAATACGGCCAGTACACTTAACCTTCATGCCTTCGGCGAGGTCAGCGTATGGACCCATCACAACTGCACCTACGGAGTCGCGCTCCAGGTTCAGTGCGATAGCGTAACGGTTACCCGGCAGGGAAATCATCTCACCCTGCATACAATCGGCCAGGCCGTGGATGCGGATAACACCGTCACTTACAGAAACAATAGTACCTTCATTGTGAGCTTCACTCACAACATTGAACTGAGCAATGCGCTGCTTGATCAGTTCGCTGATTTCGGTGGAATTCAGTTGCATGCTCCAGTCCCCTTAAGACTGCAAGACGTCTGCAAGGCGTTCAAGACGGCCGCGTACGCTACCATCAATGACCATATCACCCGAACGGATGATTACGCCTGCCATTACAGACTTATCGATTTTGCAATTCAGCTTAACTTTGCGTGACAGACGTTTTTCCATCGCGGCGGTGATTTTCGCAAGCTGTTCATTACTCAGTTCAGTCGCAGAAGTCACTTCGACTTCGGCAGTAGCTTCACTCAGCGCACGTAAGTGCTCAAACTGCTCGAGAACATCCGGGAGCACACGGAGACGACCATTTTCTGCCATCACCTTAATCAGGTTCTGGCCATTGGCATCCAGTTGCTCTCCGCACACGGCGATAAACGACGCGGCGAGGGTATCAGGCGCTAAAGCACCAGACAGCAACTCGGCCATTTGTTCGTTTTTCGTCACCTCAGCGGCAAACGCCAGCATATCCTGCCAGCGATCGACATTTTGGTGTTCGACAGCAAAGTCAAAAGCTGCTTTGGCGTAGGGGCGAGCTACCGTAACAAATTCAGACATCAGCCCCTCCCTCCTTACAGTTCAGCGACAAGTTTGTCCACGATGTCGCTGTTAGCAGCTTCATCCACGGAACGTTCGATGATCTTCTCGGCGCCAGCAACAGCCAGAATCGCAACCTGCTTACGCAGTTCTTCGCGAGCACGTTTACGCTCGGCATCAATTTCAGCCTGAGCTTGTGTCACGATCTTAGTACGTTCCTGTTCTGCTTCAGCTTTGGCTTCGTCCAGGATCTGCGAACGGCGTTTGTTAGCCTGTTCGATGATAACCTGAGCTTCAGCTTTCGCTTTTTTCAGCTGGTCTGTCGCGTTGGCCTGTGCAAGGTCCAAATCTTTCTTAGCGCGTTCTGCAGAAGCCAGACCGTCAGCAATTTCTTTCTGACGTTTTTCGATGGCAGCCATTAAAGGCGGCCATACATACTTCATGCAGAACCAGACAAAGAGAATAAACGCGATGGCCTGGCCGAGGATTGTTGCGTTCATGTTCACAGCACAATACCTCTTTAATTTCTGTGGCTTAGGGTTTTAAAACTACTACTACGCGACAGCAAACATCACGTACAGACCCAGACCTACAGCGATCATTGGGATAGCATCCACCAGACCCATAACGATAAAGAACTGAGTACGCAGCAGAGGAATCAGATCAGGTTGACGCGCTGCGCCTTCCAGGAATTTGCCCCCGAGGATGCCGATACCGATCGCAGCACCGATAGCCGCCAGACCCATCATCACAGCGGCAGCCATGTACAGCAGATCCATATTCAGGTTTTCCATGACAGTCTCCAGTTTGTTTCAATTAAAACGTAGTAGTGTTGGTAAAAAATCAGTGCTCTTCAGACGCCATCGACAGATAGACGATCGTCAGAACCATGAAGATAAAGGCTTGCAGCGTAATGATCAGGATGTGGAAAATGGCCCATGGCACATTCAGAATCCACTGTGACCACCACGGCAGAAGACCCGCGATCAGAATGAAAATCAGCTCACCCGCATACATGTTGCCGAACAGTCGCAGACCCAGTGAAACAGGTTTGGACAGCAGGCTAACGCCTTCCAGGATCAGGTTGACCGGAATAAACGCCCAGTGGTTGAACGGCTGCAAGGTAAGCTCTTTCACAAAGCCGCTTACGCCTTTCATTTTGATGCTGTAGAAAAGAATCAGGATAAACACGCCCAGCGCCATCGACAGGGTGATGTTCACGTCAGCAGACGGTACAACACGCAGCGCAGGCAGGCCGAAGATGTGCTCGCCGATAAACGGCAGCAGATCGATTGGCAGCAGGTCCATCAGGTTCATCAGGAAGACCCAAACGAACACGGTCAGGGCCAGCGGAGCAATCAGCTTGCTCTTACCATGGTACATGTCTTTGACGCTGCCATGGACGAAGCCGATGATCATTTCGATGAAGGTCTGGAATTTCCCTGGTACACCGCTGGTCGCTCTTTTAGCAACACCGCGGAACATGGCCAGGAACAGAAGACCCAAAACCACCGAGAAGAACATGGAGTCGATGTTGATCGTCCAGAAGGTGGCCGGGGGGTTATGTGGATCCACCAGCGAGAATGTACGCAGGTCCAGCTGAAGGTTATTCAGATGGTGACCTATGTAATCCTGCGGCGTCATATTTTCTGAAGCCATGATGCCTTTTACCCTTTGTTATTGATTACAGCTGGAGCCAGAACTTGTACCACCAGCACCAAAACCCACGTTGCTATCAGCGGCATGAAGACCACTTTCAAAACCGCCAGCGCCATCACCAGTAGAGCAAAGGTCAGCAACACCTTACACACTTCGCCGAGGGCGAAGGACCAGGCCACGCGGCCTTTGGCGGGTGTATGCGCCTGATGACGCCAGGCAAAAATCATAAACAACACGTTTGGCAGCACAACTGCCAAACCCCCGCACACGGCGGAGATGCCCCAGAAGGGGTCTTTGAGGCTAAACAGCAGTCCACTTGCTATCACAGCCAGAAACTGAATGAACAGAAGCTTACGAGCAACGTTTCTACTCAAGAGCGACACAGACATCACGTTTTTACTCCTGCTCCCTTCGAGGTATGCCGCGTGTCGTATAAAACGTCCTTTAAGGCTCAGAGTCAAGCATCAAAAAGCGGTCAAATTATACGGTGCGCACCCGTGATTTCAAACATTAAGTAGCGAAAAGGTGAATAAATGTTTAAATATTTTTCCCCACCGCTATTTTTTAACTTTCGCTGAAAGCGCAAACCTTCGACCAAAACTGCAAACAGCGCGAAAACGTTGACGATAAAGCGTGCACGAGATCACAAAACACACATTTGCGATAAGGTTGTATTTATCAAAGACGCAAATCGCATAATTTTATCTTTATGAAATTAAAAGCAAAACGTCGTAACTATTTTCAAAACAGCCCGGTACACAATAAAAACCTTTTATTGACATTCTTAATAAATAATTAACATTGCGTTCTGGTTGCTGCTTTCCACTTTTAGCAGACTTATATTTTCACAGATGACTATCTTCACGGTAAATAATAGGCGCTACGTTAACCGTAAGAAAAACCTTAGTGAAAAAGAGGTTAAAAGCTCACCGGTAAAACCCCGGTAGTTGTGCTGTTTTTTAACATGCTAAGAACAGCACAAATTCCACATTTTTTATTAATTTTTTAAAAATTGTTTGGCTTAATTATCACCAGATGACGTTCCCCATCGAGCTGAGGAATGTTTAATTTCTCGATGGATTCAACAGCAAAACCGTCCGGAAGTTGTTCAATTTCATCGCCTGGCAGCTGCCCTTTCAGCGCAAAAAAGCGGCCATTCTCTGCGGGTAAATGCTTACACCAGCTCACCATATCATTGAGCGAAGCAAACGCGCGGCTGATAACACCGTCAAACGGCGGCTCCGCCGGGAACTCCTCTACCCTGCTCTGCACGGGCGTGATGTTCTCAAGCTTCAGCTCATGCTGCACCTGGCGTAAAAAGCGTACGCGCTTGCCAAGGCTGTCCAGCAGCGTGAAATGGCTCTCAGGGCGAACAATCGACAGCGGAACGCCCGGCAGACCAGGGCCCGTCCCCACGTCGATAAAACGCTCACCTTTCAGATACGGCGCAACCACGATGCTATCGAGAATGTGGCGAATCAGCATCTCGTTGGGGTCGCGTACCGACGTCAGGTTGTACGCTTTGTTCCATTTGTTCAGCATATCGACATAGGCCACCAGCTGGTTTTTCTGGTGATCGGTGAGCGAAATACCTGCCTGATCCAGCAGACGAGAGAGTTTATTGAGCACGGTGAATACCTGTTGAGATGCTTACTGGCGGGTGGCGCTTCGCTTACCCGCCCTACGGGGTTCTGTAGGCCCGGGAAGCGCAGCGCTACCGGGCGATGTTCAAACGTTACGCGCTGCGGCGCAGCATACCTTGTTTTTTCAGCCAAACCAGCAGGATCGAAATCGCCGCAGGGGTAACGCCCGAGATACGGGACGCCTGGCCAATCGACACCGGTTTATGATCGTTCAGCTTGGCGATCACTTCGTTGGAAAGGCCTGTGACCTGACGGTAGTCCAGCATTTCCGGCAGCAGCGTGTTTTCGTTGCGCTGCTGTTTTTCAATCTCATCCTGCTGACGCGCGATGTAGCCTTCGTATTTCACCTGGATCTCAACCTGCTCTGCCGCTTCAGCGTCTTCCAGGCCCGGCGCGAACGCGGTCAGTTTGACAAGATTCTCGTAGGTCACTTCAGGGCGACGCAGCAGATCTTCGCCGCTGGCTTCACGTGACAGCGGCGCTGTTAAGTGAGCGTTCACTTCAGCTGCGGTTTCCGCCTGAGGATTCACCCATGTCGTTTTCAGGCGCTGACGTTCCTGTTCAATACGCTCCAGCTTCTCGTTGAAGCGCGCCCAGCGCTCGTCATCGACGAGACCCAGCTCACGCCCCATTTCGGTCAGACGGAGGTCGGCGTTGTCTTCGCGCAGCATCAGGCGATATTCCGCGCGAGAGGTAAACATACGGTACGGTTCTTTGGTACCCAGCGTGCAGAGATCGTCAACCAGCACGCCCAGATAAGCCTGGGAACGCCCCGGTGCCCAGCCCTCTTTCTCGGCAGAGAAACGGGCGGCGTTCAGACCGGCAAGCAGACCCTGCGCTGCGGCTTCTTCGTAGCCGGTGGTGCCGTTAATCTGGCCCGCGAAGAACAGACCCTGGATGAATTTGCTTTCCAGGGTTGGCTTCAGGTCACGCGGATCGAAGAAATCGTACTCAATAGCGTAGCCAGGGCGAACAATTTTTGCGTTCTCCATGCCCTGCATTGAGCGAACAATTTGCATCTGCACGTCGAACGGCAGGCTGGTGGAGATGCCGTTCGGGTAAATTTCATTTGAGGTCAGCCCTTCCGGCTCCAGGAAGATCTGGTGCTGGTTACGATCGGCGAAGCGCATCACTTTGTCTTCGATCGACGGACAGTAGCGCGGTCCGATCCCTTCGATCACCCCTGCGTACATTGGGCTGCGATCGAGGTTGTTGCGGATCACGTCATGGGTTTTCTCGTTGGTGTGCGTGATGTAGCACGGCACCTGCTGCGGATGCTGCGCCGCATTGCCCATAAACGAGAAGACCGGCATTGGGTTATCGCCGTGCTGTTGCGCCAGCACGCTGAAATCAATGGTGCGGGCATCAATACGCGGCGGCGTGCCTGTTTTCAGGCGGCTAACGCGCAGCGGCAGTTCGCGCAGACGGCGAGACAGTGGAATAGACGGCGGATCGCCAGCACGACCGCCGCTGTAGTTATCCAGTCCAATATGAATTTTACCGTCAAGGAATGTGCCCACGGTCAACACTACGGCTTTCGCGCGGAATTTGAGGCCCATCTGGGTTACGGCGCCGACAACGCGATCGTTCTCAACGATAAGATCTTCAACGGCCTGCTGGAAGATCATCAGGTTCGGCTGATTCTCCAGCGCGGTACGCACAGCCTGACGGTAAAGCACGCGGTCTGCCTGAGCACGGGTCGCACGCACGGCAGGACCTTTACTCGCGTTTAGTATCCTAAACTGGATGCCAGCCCGATCGATCGCTTTCGCCATCAGGCCGCCAAGTGCATCCACTTCTTTTACCAGGTGTCCTTTCCCAATGCCGCCAATCGCCGGATTACAGGACATTTGTCCCAGCGTGTCGATATTGTGTGTCAAAAGCAGGGTCTGCTGACCCATACGCGCTGCGGCCATTGCGGCCTCAGTGCCTGCATGACCCCCGCCAATGATGATGACGTCAAAAGGATCCTGATAAAACATGGTGGTCTGCCTCGCGTAAAGCGGTATGAAAATGGATTGAAGCCCGGGCCGTGGATTCTACTCAACTTTAGTCTTTCGAGAAAGCATTGGGATCCTGGGCTATTAAAAAGAAGATCTTTTTATTTAGAGATCTGTTCTATTGTGATCTCTTATTAGGATCGCGAACCTGTGTGGATAAGTCCGATCTCATAAAGAAGATCATACGGTTAGAAAGGATCGTTTGCTGTGAATGATCGGTGATCCTGGACCGTATAAGCTGGGATCATATCGCGACTTTATGCACAGGGCAAAAACTAAACAACGGTTGTTCTTTGGATAACTACGGGTTAATACGAGCTTTTAACCAGAGTTATCCACATCTGTTCGCGCGATCTTTAATCGTTTTTGAGTAAATTTTTCCATTCCGCGACCCAGATCTCAGCCGGATCCTCCGGAATGTCGTGATCGAGGATGTTGATCTTGAGCGTTTCACCCAGCTGTTTTGCTCCGCAGGAGGTGACAGCGGCTTCGACCTTCTCTATTGCCCCGCAAAAGGTGTCATATTCACGACTGCCGATCCCCACTGCGCCAAAACGGACGTTTGACAGGTCGGGCTGCTGTTCCAGCAGTTCGTCATATAAAGGTTGCAGATTATCCGGCAGATCGCCCGCGCCGTGCGTGGAGGTGATCAGCAGCCAGACCCCGTCAGTCGGGAGATCTTCAAGCAACGGGCCGTGCAGGGTTTGTGTGGAAAAGCCCGCATCTTCTAGCTTTTCAGCCAGATGTTCCGCTACGTATTCCGCACCGCCAAGGGTGCTGCCGCTGATAAGGGTAATGTCCGCCATTGATCGCTCGCCCAGATAAAGAGACGGCCATTGTACGCTGTGAACGAGCTGGGATCTACCTGTGGAAAATGTGGGAATGAATTTGCCCGATCACGGGCGGATGGTACGCATGATCGGGTTTTGCAGGGAGATCAGTGTCTCGGTGGACTGAATTTCATCGATTGTTTGGATCTTGTTGATAAGTACCTGCTGGAGTGCGTCGATGGATCGGCACATGACCTTAATAAAGATGCTGTAGTGCCCGGTGGTGTAGTACGCCTCGGTGACTTCATCCAGCGCGTTCAGCTTCGCCAGGGCGGAGGGGTAGTCTTTTGCGCTTTTTAGAATGATGCCGATGAAGCAGCAGACGTCGTAACCCAGCTGCTTAGGACTGACGTCAATGCGTGCACCGGTAATGATCCCCGCCTGCTTCATCTTCTCTACGCGAACGTGAATGGTTCCCGGGCTGACGCCAAACTGTTTCGCCAGTTCGGCGTAGGCGGTACGGGCATTGGCCATTAACGCCTCCAGAATGCCGCGGTCGAGATTGTCGATCTGATAATTTTCCATAGCTTTTTCTTATGAAGATTAATGAATCACTCTATTCTAGCGTCTAATTTTATCGAATTAAAAGTGAAGGCGGCTTTTTGTTGATGGGTTATTGAATCAGGTGCCATTTCTGTTGCTTAATCAATACCAACAGGACGCAGGAGTATAAATAATGAAAACCGCTTACATCGCAAAACAACGCCAGATCAGTTTCGTTAAATCCCATTTTTCCCGCCAGCTGGAAGACAAGCTGGGTCTGATTGAAGTTCAGGCACCTATTCTCAGCCGTGTGGGTGATGGGACGCAGGATAACCTTTCTGGATGCGAAAAAGCGGTACAGGTAAAAGTGAAAACATTGCCAGACGCCCAGTTCGAAGTGGTTCACTCCCTTGCGAAATGGAAGCGTCAAACCCTGGGACAACACGACTTCAGCGCGGGCGAAGGGCTCTACACGCACATGAAAGCCCTTCGCCCCGATGAAGACCGCCTGTCTCCAATTCACTCCGTTTACGTTGACCAGTGGGACTGGGAGCGCGTAATGGGTGATGGCGAGCGTCACGTGGGGACGCTGAAAGCTACCGTTGAGGCGATCTACGCCGGGATCAAAGCTACCGAAGCAGCAGTAAGCAAAGAGTTTGGTCTGGCACCGTTCCTGCCGGAAACGATCCACTTTGTGCACAGCCAGGAGTTGCTGAGTCGTTTCCCGGATCTTGATGCCAAAGGTCGTGAACGTGCGATCGCCAAAGAGCTGGGGGCAGTGTTCCTGATGGGTATCGGCGGCAAGCTGTCTGATGGCAAGCGCCACGACGTCCGTGCACCGGATTATGATGACTGGAGCACGCCGGGCGAGCGCGACTATGCCGGTCTGAACGGCGATATTCTGGTCTGGAACCCGGTACTGGAAGACGCATTCGAGCTTTCTTCTATGGGGATCCGCGTGGATGCTGACGCGCTGAAGCGCCAGTTGGCGGTCACCGGCGATGAAGATCGTCTCAAACTAGAGTGGCATCAGGCGCTGCTGCGCGGGGAAATGCCGCAGACCATCGGCGGCGGTATCGGCCAGTCCCGACTGACCATGCTGCTGCTGCAGCTGCCTCATATCGGCCAGGTTCAGTGTGGTGTCTGGCCGCAGCAGGTGCGCGAAAGCGTTGGCTCTCTTCTGTAATTAACGCTGCCAGCGTCTGAGCAGGCGGCTACGCAACCCGGTATCAAAGCGCCAGATATGATCGAAGATGCGCATGATGCCGGGTTTTCCATGGGCGGACATCGCCACCGCATGGAAACGGTGCTGATGCACCCGCTGCAGCTCCTTCACTTTATTTACTACGTCATCCGGCAGCCGCTGGGCAATAAAATCAGAAATTACCACCGCATCAGCGTCGTACCAGTCTCCCCCCTGCATCCGCTCAACGATGCTGCGAAAACAGCTGGCCAGATCGGTACCGCCGCGAAAACGCTGGCTTAAAAAGCGAATCGCCTGTTCGAGCCCCTGCTGGTTGGTTAGCTCATAGCCCACTACCTCGCTGGAAAAAAGCATGATGAAGCAGCGACGGCGATCGGCGAGCGCCACGCGCATCAGCGCCAGGCAGAACGCCTTTGCACACTGTTCGTTAAACCCGCCCATCGATCCGGACGTATCCACACAAACTATGAATGGACCGCGCGGCTGTTCATCAAAATCCTGATGAATCACCGGCCGCTGGCTGAGCTTCTCGCGCCAGGCTTCGCCGTGCAGCCGGTAGGTGAGGAGCTGCTTTTCCACCAGTCGACGGTAAAACTCATATTCCAGCTCGGTCATCCCGAGCGTGCTCAGCTCCGTGGGCAGCAGGCGCAAAATGTCATCGCTCTGCTGGAGCCCGTCGACCTGTTCGGGCACGGTAGCCGGTTCACGCACCAGGGTGCGGAAGGTTTCCATCGGGGCATCTTTCTTTGGGACCGACTTTGCCTCCCTTGATCGCCCCAATTGTTCTGCAAGCTTCATCAGCTCAGGCTGCTGCGCCAGAAAATCGCCGTACTTGACGATCAGCTGATAATCCCCGCGGCGAAGCTGACCGGCGCTCATGTCCCAGAGACGCCCTGCGGCGTTCTCATTTTCCACCAGCACCTGCTCAAGCTGGCCGCTTAAGGTCATGCGCTCCTGAACTTCACTGAGCAGCTGTTCGCGCTCTTCATCCAGCAGCTGCTGGTTTAACGTCGTGGCCTGAACGACCAGGCTGAGGCGCCAGCGCTGTAAAAAGAGGGTGTGCAGGGCGGGGGTAAACGTGGCGTTATCCATAACCAGCGTCCGGGCCTGGCTGGCAAACGGAGAGTGGACCTTGTCGAGCAGCGTCAGGGTTTGCGGTAGCTGGACGATAAACTGCGAGGTGGAGAGCCGCTGGCACTGCTGATAGCAAGCCACTTCGTCCGTTAACTCCGGCGGAACCTCGGTCTCTTTGAACCGCTGACGCAGGTTTTCCCGCCAGCGCGGCAGATCGTCCGTCATCGCTTTTTTAAGCTTCGGGAATTTTTCAAAGAAGGCTGCCAGCTGCGGCGAAGCCAGAAGGGTTATGACCACCTCTTCGATCAACCCTTCCTCGCTGACGGCCAGCATAACGTTAAGTGTATCCAGGGTTAGCATTGACGCGCCTGTTTGATCTGTGCGCTTACATCCTGCAGGCTGGCTTCGATGCGACCTAACCAGTCGCTATGAATAAAGAGGCATTTTTGCTGCTCGCTAAAGCGGGTGTGCTGCTGGTGCCATTCTGTATCCAGCGCTTCCAGCTGCTGCTTAATCACTTCGGGGACGCTGTCGGAAGCGGTTCCCGGAAGCGCAAGGCGCGAGCCCTGCAGGCTTACGTCGCGGATCACCAGGTGCTGGCTGCTGTCCACTTCCATATTCAGCGGCTGCGCAAAACCGATGCCGTTGAGCTTTCCTCGGATCTCTCCGCCTTTATCCAGCCACTGCGCCAGGGCCTCGCGCTCAATGGAAACGTGCACCACCTGCATATCATGAAGTTTGAGCGGCTGCTGGAGCAACAGCGTCAGCGTTGGGCTGGTCAGCTCGGTGGGCAGTTCATAGTGCGGTTTGCGGGCGAACATTCCCCCGAGGCGATTCACTTTCAGCGCGGTTTTATCGCTTTGCTGCTGCTGGAGCTGAATGCGCCGCTGGGCAATCGCCCCCAGCTGGGTGAGCATCGCCTGCTGCCCCCAGGCGTGTCCGGTCATCAAAATTTCAAGCTGCTGCTGCATCAGATTCATGCCTTCCGCGTCGTGCCAGAGGCAGTCTTTCAGCAGGATCAGATCGATTGGCGCTACGGCATCGCGCCCGCTGAACAGGGCGCTGGCCTGCAGCAGGCGGATCGCCTTTTTCCAGCGGCGATCGGAGACATAGGGCGCAGAGGGGAGCAGATCGAGCTGCTGGCGCAGCTGATAGATCAGCTCGAAGACCGCGTCTGGCAGCTTGATTTTGCCAATATCCTGCTGCCACTGGTGATACTCCTCATCCGTGACCTGCAGCGAAGCGGATACCGGATTTTCACTTTCATCCTGCTGGCTGACCAGCATGGAGCGGAAGTTGGATTTATCCTGTACTTTGTCCAGCCACAGGCGGATCAGCATGCGGTCATACAGCGCTTCCAGGCTGCTGTCGGCTTCAGGCAGTTCGTTTGACGCGGCCACCAGCAGGCGCATCGGGATTTTCTCTTCGCTGGCACCGTTGCGGAAGCGCCGTTCGTTTATCGCCGTGAGCAGGGTGTTCAGAATAGCCGGCCCCGCTTTCCAGATCTCATCAAGAAAAACAATCTCTGCCTCAGGCAAATACCCCGCCGTCAAACGCTCATAGCGCCCTTCGTCTTTCAGCGCCTGAATGGAGAGCGGGCCAAAAACTTCTTCAGGGGTAGAAAACCGGGTCATGAGGTATTCGAAGGCGCGGGCGTTCTGAAACGCAAACTTTAACCTGCGGGCAATCAGGCTTTTGGCAATGCCCGGTGGGCCCAGCAAAAATACGCTTTCACCGCTCAACGCCGCCAGTAAACAGAGGCGAATGGCGTGGCTACGCTCGAAAAGGCCTTTCTCCAGCGCGCTGCTGAGGCGGGAAATTCTTTCTGCTAATAAATGTGAGTGAGCCATAATAGTTTTGCATCCTTTCGCCGTCGTGGCGGCCAATTGAAGCGAGTATAGACGTTTCAGTCAGGGCTGGTAATAGACTGAAGTGCGGCGCAATTTTCTTTGCGCTACATTAATGCGGTTGCATTTAGGGGTACGATTTTGCAATGAATCGTGCATACTGTGCGCTTTTTGTGGGCCAAGGGACTAGGCACACATTTGTTATTTAAACGAAAAGACTAGTCTATGAGCACTGATAATAAGCAATCATTACCCGCAATAACGCTTGCGGCGATCGGGGTTGTCTACGGTGATATCGGCACCAGCCCGCTTTATACGCTTCGTGAATGTCTGTCCGGCCAGTTTGGCTTTGGTGTTGAACGCGATGCCGTGTTTGGCTTCCTGTCACTCATCTTCTGGCTGCTGATCCTGGTGGTTTCCGTTAAATATCTCTCTTTCGTCATGCGTGCTGATAACGCGGGCGAAGGCGGTATCCTGACCCTGATGTCCCTGGCAGGGCGCAATACCTCAGCCAGAATGACGTCCGTGCTGGTCATTATCGGCCTGATTGGCGGCAGCTTCTTCTACGGGGAAGTGGTGATAACGCCTGCTATTTCGGTGCTCTCGGCGATAGAGGGGCTGGAGATTATTGCCCCGCAGCTTGATTCCTGGGTTGTTCCTCTGGCCATTATTGTCCTGACGCTGCTGTTTATGATCCAGAAGCACGGTACTGGGCTGGTGGGCAAACTGTTTGCTCCGATTATGCTCGCCTGGTTCCTGATCCTCGCGGCGCTTGGCTTGCGCAGCATTATCGCGAACCCGGAAGTGCTCCACGCGCTGAACCCTTACTGGGCAGTGCATTTTTTCCTTGAATACAAAGTGGTTTCCTTCGTGGCGCTGGGTGCGGTCGTGCTCTCCATCACCGGGGTTGAAGCGCTGTATGCTGACATGGGTCACTTCGGAAAACTGCCTATCCGCGTGGCATGGTTTATTGTGGTGCTGCCGTCGCTGGTGCTGAACTACTTTGGTCAGGGCGCGCTGTTGCTCAAAAGCCCGGAAGCGATTAAGAACCCGTTCTTCCTGCTGGCGCCTGACTGGGCGCTGGTGCCGATGCTGATTCTGGCAACGCTGGCGACCGTTATTGCCTCCCAGGCGGTGATTTCCGGCGTGTTCTCTTTGACACGCCAGGCCGTGCGTCTGGGTTACCTCTCACCGATGCGCATCATCCATACCTCAGAGATGGAGTCGGGCCAGATCTACATCCCGTTCATTAACTGGTTACTCTATTTCGCTGTTGTCATTGTTATCGTCAGCTTCGAGCACTCCAGCAACCTGGCGGCGGCGTACGGCATTGCGGTAACCGGTACGATGGTGCTGACATCGCTTCTCTCCACCACGGTGGCGTACCGAAACTGGCACTGGAATAAATTCCTCGTGGCGATGATTCTGGTGGGCTTCCTGTGTATCGACGTGCCGCTGTTCTCGGCGAACCTCGACAAGATTGTCTCCGGGGGCTGGCTGCCGCTGACGCTGGGTCTGGTGATGTTTATCGTCATGACCACATGGAAAAGCGAGCGTTTCCGCCTGCTGCGCCGCATGCATGAGCACGGTAATTCTCTCGAGGCGATGATAGCTTCCCTGGAGAAATCACCGCCGGTTCGCGTGCCCGGCACCGCGGTGTATATGTCTCGTGCCCTGAACGTAATTCCCTTTGCGCTGATGCATAACCTCAAGCACAACAAGGTCCTGCATGAACGCGTCATTCTGCTGACGCTGCGTACCGAAGATGCGCCGTATGTTCACAACGTGCGTCGCGTACAAATCGAGCAGCTGTCGCCAACATTCTGGCGCGTGGTGGCGAGCTACGGCTGGCGTGAAACGCCGAACGTGGAAGAGGTGTTCCACCGCTGCGGCCTGGAAGGGCTAAGCTGCCGGATGATGGAGACGTCGTTCTTTATGTCCCACGAGTCGCTGATCATCGGCAAGCGCCCGTGGTATCTGCGCCTGCGCGGCAAGCTGTACCTCATCCTGCAGCGTAACGCCCTGCGCGCGCCTGACCAGTTTGAGATCCCGCCTAACCGCGTGATTGAGCTGGGGACGCAGGTCGAGATTTAAGTCTTTGTGCGGCCTGATGCCCTCACCCCGACCCTCTCCCACAGGGAGAGGGCGCAAACATAAAAAACGGTAACCCTGGGGTTACCGTTTTGCATTTACCTCCTCTCCATTTCACTTAGCGAAACGTTTCGACGTCGATCACAAATCTGTTACGTCGTGATGGTTTTCTGAACATTCTTGAGATTAAACTGACATCAGCGAAACGTTTCGCTAGTGGAGCAAGAAAATGAAGAAAGGTACGGTACTCAACTCAGAAATCTCATCGGTTATTTCCCGTCTTGGGCATACCGATACGCTGGTGGTTTGCGATGCAGGCTTACCGGTTCCGGGCAGCACAACCCGTATCGATATGGCGTTAACGCAGGGCGTACCCTCGTTTATGCAGGTACTGGACGTGGTGACCGCGGAGATGCAGGTTGAGGCGGCCATTCTCGCAGCGGAAATCAAACAACATAATCCGCAACTCCACGAAACGTTGCTCAGCCACCTTGAGCAGCTGCAACAACACCAGGGAAACACCATAGAAATTCGTTACACAACGCACGAACAATTCAAACAACAAACCGCAGACAGTCAGGCGGTGATTCGCAGCGGGGAGTGTTCCCCGTATGCGAATATTATTCTCTGTGCTGGCGTCACCTTCTGAGGCCATCATGGACGCATTACTGCAACTCAAAGGGATCGATAAGTCGTTCCCGGGCGTAAAAGCCCTCTCCGGTGCGGCGCTGAACGTCTACCCAGGGCGCGTGATGGCGCTGGTGGGTGAGAACGGCGCCGGCAAATCCACCATGATGAAAGTGCTGACCGGTATCTATCAACGCGATGCCGGTTCACTCGTCTGGCTGGGTAAAGAGACCACCTTCAACGGCCCGAAATCCTCTCAGGAAGCCGGCATCGGCATTATCCACCAGGAGTTGAATCTGATCCCGCAGCTTACCATTGCGGAGAACATCTTCCTGGGCCGCGAGTTCGTAAACCGGTTCGGCAAAATAGACTGGAAAACCATGTATGCCGAAGCGGACAAGCTGCTGGCGAAGCTGAACCTGCGCTTTAAGAGCGACCGCCTGGTCGGCGATCTCTCGATTGGCGATCAGCAGATGGTGGAAATCGCGAAGGTGCTGAGCTTTGAGTCGAAGGTCATCATTATGGATGAACCGACCGACGCCCTGACCGATACCGAAACCGAATCCCTGTTCCGCGTCATCCGCGAGCTGAAATCGCAGGGGCGCGGGATTGTCTATATCTCTCACCGCATGAAAGAGATCTTCGAGATTTGCGACGACGTTACCGTCTTCCGCGACGGGCAGTTTATTGCCGAGCGCGAAGTGGCCACGCTGACAGAAGATACGCTCATCGAAATGATGGTGGGACGTAAGCTTGAAGATCAATACCCGCACCTGGACAAAGCGCCGGGTGAGATCCGCCTGAAGGTGGATAACCTCTGTGGTCCGGGCGTGAACGACGTGACCTTTACCCTGCGCCAGGGCGAGATCCTGGGCGTGGCGGGCCTGATGGGGGCCGGACGTACCGAGCTGATGAAAGTGTTGTACGGCGCACTGCCGCGCACCAGCGGTTATGTCACCCTCGACGGTCATGAAGTGGTCACCCGCTCTCCGCAGGATGGTCTGGCGAACGGCATCGTCTATATCTCCGAAGACCGCAAACGCGACGGCCTGGTGCTGGGGATGTCGGTAAAAGAGAACATGTCCCTGACCGCGCTGCGCTATTTCAGCCACAGCGGCGGTACGCTGAAGCATAAAGACGAGCAGCAGGCGGTCAGCGATTTTATTCGCCTCTTTAACGTCAAAACCCCGTCGATGGAGCAGGCCATCGGCCTGTTGTCCGGCGGTAATCAGCAGAAAGTGGCCATTGCGCGCGGGCTGATGACGCGCCCGAAAGTCCTGATCCTTGATGAGCCAACCCGCGGCGTGGACGTCGGGGCCAAGAAAGAGATCTACCAGCTGATTAACCAGTTCAAGGCAGACGGTCTGAGCATCATTCTGGTCTCTTCCGAGATGCCAGAAGTATTAGGCATGAGCGATCGCATTATCGTCATGCATGAAGGGCATCTCGGCGGTGAATTCACTCGCGAGCAGGCCACCCAGGAAGTTCTGATGGCTGCCGCTGTGGGCAAGCTTAATCGCGTGAATCAGGAGTAAGAAGATGACTACCCAGGCTGTTTCTGGTCGCCGCTATTTCACAAAGGCATGGCTGATGGAACAAAAATCGCTGATTGCCCTGCTGGTGCTGATCGCGATTGTATCGACCATGAGCCCGAACTTTTTCACCGTTAATAACCTGTTCAACATCCTGCAGCAGACTTCCGTAAACGCCATTATGGCGGTTGGGATGACGCTGGTGATTTTGACCTCAGGGATCGATCTGTCCGTCGGTTCCCTGCTGGCGCTCACCGGTGCGATAGCCGCTTCAATTGTAGGAATTGAGGTCAACGCGCTGGTGGCCGTGGCAGCTGCGCTGGCTGCCGGGGCAGCGATCGGTGCCGTGACCGGCGTGATTGTAGCGAAAGGCCGCGTTCAGGCGTTCATCGCGACGCTGGTGATGATGCTGTTGCTGCGCGGCGTGACCATGGTTTATACCAACGGCAGCCCGGTAAACACGGGCTTTACCGACAACGCCGATCTGTTTGGCTGGTTCGGTATCGGTCGTCCGCTGGGTGTCCCGACGCCGGTCTGGATCATGGCTATCGTCTTCCTGGCGGCCTGGTACATGCTGCATCACACCCGTCTGGGGCGTTATATCTATGCGCTAGGCGGTAACGAAGCGGCAACGCGCCTGTCCGGGATTAGCGTTAATAAAGTCAAAATTATCGTTTACTCCCTGTGCGGACTGCTGGCGTCTCTGGCGGGCATTATCGAAGTGGCGCGCCTCTCCTCCGCGCAGCCAACGGCGGGTACGGGTTATGAGCTGGATGCCATTGCGGCAGTGGTTCTGGGCGGTACGAGCCTTGCGGGCGGTAAAGGTCGCATTGTTGGGACATTGATCGGCGCACTGATTCTCGGTTTCCTGAATAATGGTTTGAATTTGTTAGGTGTTTCCTCCTATTACCAGATGATCGTTAAGGCAGTGGTGATTTTGCTGGCGGTACTGGTAGACAACAAAAAACAGTAACTGACGACACTACAGGACATCTTAGATATGAACATGAAAAAACTGGCTACCCTGGTTTCTGCTGTCGCGCTGAGCGCAACCGTAAGTGCTAACGCCATGGCGAAAGACACCATCGCGCTGGTTGTCTCAACCCTGAACAACCCGTTCTTCGTCTCCCTGAAGGACGGTGCGCAGAAAGAAGCGGACAAGCTGGGCTACAACCTGGTGGTACTGGATTCACAGAACAACCCGGCGAAAGAGCTGGCTAACGTTCAGGACTTAACCGTTCGTGGTACCAAAATTCTGCTGATCAACCCAACCGACTCTGACGCCGTCGGTAACGCCGTTAAAATGGCAAACCAGGCGAAGATCCCGGTAATCACCCTGGACCGTCAGGCAACGAAAGGCGAAGTCGTGAGCCACATTGCGTCTGATAACGTGCTGGGCGGCAAAATCGCCGGTGATTACATCGCGAAGAAAGCAGGCGAAGGCGCGAAAGTTATCGAACTGCAGGGCATTGCCGGTACGTCTGCAGCCCGCGAGCGTGGCGAAGGCTTCCAGCAGGCAGTGGCGGCGCACAAATTCAACGTGCTGGCGAGCCAGCCGGCAGACTTCGACCGTACTAAAGGTCTGAACGTCATGCAGAACCTGCTGACCGCACACCCAGACGTGCAGGCTGTGTTCGCACAGAACGACGAAATGGCGCTGGGCGCGCTGCGTGCCCTGCAGACTGCAGGTAAATCTGATGTGATGGTTGTCGGATTTGACGGCACGCCGGATGGTGAAAAAGCGGTAAATGATGGCAAACTGGCTGCGACCATCGCTCAGCTTCCTGAGCAGATTGGCGCGACCGGCGTCGAAACTGCCGACAAAGTGCTGAAGGGCGAAAAAGTTCAGGCCAAATACCCTGTTGACCTGAAGCTGGTTATTAAGCAGTAAAAGGCGATTCAGGCAGTCGCTGGCTGCCTGAGGGACACCAATAAAGAAAAGTGTGGCATACGCCACCGGGTAACACCGGTGGCGCTCTCAGATGGACAACCCAACCATGAAAACCGCAGGCAACCTTGTCGTCCTTGGCAGCATCAATGCCGATCACATTCTTAACCTTGAATCGTTCCCGACGCCGGGCGAAACCGTCACGGGTAACCAGTATCAGGTGGCATTCGGCGGTAAAGGTGCCAACCAGGCCGTCGCCGCCGGGCGCAGCGGAGCCAATATCGCGTTTATCGCCTGCACGGGGGATGACGATACCGGTGAGCGAGTGCGCAAACAGCTCGCCAGCGATAACATTGATATCGCGCCGGTCAGCGTTGTTGCAGGGGAATCGACCGGCGTGGCGCTGATATTCGTCAATGCGGAAGGTGAGAATGTCATCGGTATTCATGCAGGCGCCAACGCCGCATTAACCATCGAGCGTGTTGAAGCGCAGCGTGAGTGTATTGCGAATGCCGAAGCGCTACTGATGCAGCTGGAATCGCCGGTCGAAAGCGTGCTGACCGCCGCCAAAATTGCGCACCAAAATCATACCACCGTCGTACTTAATCCTGCCCCTGCCCGTGTATTATCAGACGAATTGCTGGCGCTGGTGGACATCATCACGCCAAACGAAACCGAAGCCGAAAAGCTGACGGGCATTCGTGTTGAAAATGATGATGACGCGGCGCGTGCGGCAAAAGCGCTGCACGATAAAGGCATCGGTACCGTGATTATCACCCTGGGCAGTCGCGGGGTGTGGGCAAGCGTAAACGGTGAAGGCCGTCGCGTGCCGGGCTTTAAGGTGAAGGCGATTGATACCATCGCGGCGGGAGATACCTTCAACGGTGCTCTGGTGACCGCGCTGCTGGAAGGCAAGAGAATGGATGATGCGATCCGCTTCGCGCACGCAGCCGCGGCGATTGCGGTGACGCGCAAAGGTGCCCAGCCTTCCGTTCCGTGGCGTAAAGAGATCGATGAATTCTTAAGTCAGCAGGGGTAACGCTTGGCCACAATGAAAGATGTCGCCCGCCTGGCGGGTGTTTCTACCTCGACAGTCTCTCACGTGATTAATAACGACCGCTTCGTCAGCGAGGCGATTCGGGAGAAGGTCGAAGCGGCAGTTAAAGATCTCAACTATGCGCCGTCGGCGCTGGCGCGCAGCCTAAAGCTGAACCAGACGCGCACCATCGGCATGCTCATCACCGCCAGTACCAACCCCTTTTATTCTGAGCTGGTTCGCGGCGTAGAGCGCAGCTGCTTCGAGCGTGGCTACAGCCTGGTGCTGTGCAATACCGAAGGGGATGAGCAGCGCATGAACCGTAACCTGGAAACGCTGATGCAAAAACGGGTCGACGGGTTACTGCTGCTCTGCACCGAAACGCATCAGCCCTCGAAAGAGATTATTCAGCGCTACCCTTCTATTCCTACGGTGATGATGGACTGGGCGCCCTTCGACGGCACCAGCGATCTCATTCAGGATAACTCCCTGCTGGGCGGGGACATGGCAACCCAGTATCTGATTGATAAAGGCCATACCCGCATCGCCTGTATTACCGGTCCGCTCGATAAAACCCCCGCGCGTTTGCGTCTGGAGGGATATCTGTCGGCGATGGCGCGGGCGGGGCTTGCCATTCCTGAGGGCTACCAAATCACCGGCGATTTCGAATTTAACGGTGGCTTCGAGGCGATGCAAAAACTGCTGGCGCAAGCGCAGCGCCCGCAAGCCGTATTCATTGGCAATGATGCGATGGCGTTTGGTGCCTATCAGGCGTTGTACCAGGCAGGCCTGCGCGTGCCGGACGATATGGCGGTGATCGGCTACGATGATATCGAACTGGCAAGCTACATGACGCCGCCGCTGACCACGATCCATCAGCCGAAGGATGAACTGGGCGAGCTGGCCATCGATGTACTGATTCACCGTATGGCGCAGCCCACGCTTCAGCAGCAACGTCTGCAGCTTACTCCTGTTCTGATGGAACGGGGTTCGGTTTAGCCTTTGCTTTGTGGCGTTCTTTGATCAGGTTGCGCCCATCTTTCGGTTTTAGCAGCATAAACACCAGTGCCGACACCACGGTGAGTGCACCCATGGTAATAAAGGTATAATGGAACTGCTCAACGGTATTCGCGCTGTCAAAGCCTTCATAAAAACGCAGCACCGCTGCACTTACGGCTACCCCTAAACTGATCGACAGCTGCTGCGTTACCGCCAGCACGCTGTTGCCGCTACTGGCGTTCTCGTCAGTCAGATCGGCGAGGGTGATGGTGTTCATCGATGTGAACTGCGTCGACATCGCCATGCCCAGAACAAATAGCGGCAGGATCAGCATCCAGACGGGAAGCGAGGCAGATTGCAGCGAGAACTGCGCAATCATCAGACCGATAAAGACCGTCACGCCAACCAGCGTCTTACGATAGCCAAACCAGCGCAGTACTTGCGTAACGGTTGATTTGGCCAGAATCGAGCCCATTGCCGTGGGCGCCATCATGCAGCCAGCTATCAGGGCCGGGTAGCCGAAACCCACCTGCAGCATCAACGGCATCAGGAACGGTACGCAACCCGTCCCCAGACGGGACGCAATGTTGCCCGCAATCCCTACGGAAAACGTTCGGGTATTAAAGAGCCCGAGGGAGATTAACGGCGTCGGGTGACGGCGCGCGTGACGTATATAAAGAAGGAACAGCAGAATTCCGCTGAGGATGACGGACAGGGCCAACCATGTCGCCACGATTTTCTCACCGAACAATTCCATCCCGCTGGAGAACAGAACCAGGCTCAGGCCAAACAGGAAAAAGCCGCCCATGTCAAAGCTGCGCCTTGGCGTGGTGAAGTTCGGCATATATTTGCGGGCGTACAGCAGCCCCGCAACGCCAATCGGAATATTAATCAGGAAGATCCAGTGCCAGCTTGCCCAGGTAACAAACACGCCACCGAGTACCGGGCCAAGTATCGGGCCGACCAGACCCGGCATGGTGACGAAGTTAAGCACGGGAAGCAGTTCGCTTCTGGGGTAGGCTCGCAGCAATGCAAGACGCGCCACGGGCATCATCATCGCGCCGCCAATGCCCTGTAGTACGCGGAAGATAACCAGCTCCGTCAGGGACGAGGAGAGCGCACAGGCCAGCGAACCAAGCGTAAAGAGCGTCACGGCCAGCATGAAAACTCTGCGGGTGCCGAAGCGGTCGGCCAGCCAGCCGCTGACCGGGATTAACATCGCGACCGTCAGGGTATAGCTGATGATGGCAGACTGCATCGCCAGTGGGGAACGGTTAAGGCTTTGCGCAATAGCGGGAAGCGCTGTGTTGAGGATCGTGGCATCCAGTGCCTGCATAAAAAACGCCATGGCTGCTATCCACGGCAATCCGGCCATGCTGCGCGCTTTTTTCGTTGTCATTTATTTACCTGCTGGTGGTTTGGTGCGGCCAGCAATGCCTGGCACGCATTCAGGGCTCGCTGCCCGTCGCTTTCCTGAATGGCATCCACTATCGCCTGATGCAAATCCAGTTTTACCACTTCGTCTTGTGTAATAGAGGTAAAGTAGGTGTGGTACACCGAATGGAATAAAGAGGCAAAAGAGGTAAGGAACGGATTGGCGCTCATCATATAGATGTGTTCATGCCAGGCCATATCGACTTCAACCCAGCGTTCACGGTTGAAGTGTTTTTTCAGGAATACCATCTCTTCCATCAACGCGTTAAGCTGCGCTTTCTGCTCTGCCGTACCAAGCGTGGCGGCGAGAAGACATGCCTGTGGTTCAAGGCTGCTGCGCATTACCAGAAAGTGATCGACGACCTGATGAAAGTTGTCTTCCGTCATCCACCAGGAGAGCAGCTCCTGATCGAGAAAATTCCAGTTACTCTGAGGCATCACGCGTGTGCCAATACGAGGGCGTGGCAGCACCATACCTTTTGCCGTTAGGGTTTTGACCGCTTCGCGCACGGCGGTTCGGCTCACCCCAAACTGCTCACCCAGCTCCATTTCACCCGGCAAGATGCTGCCCGGGGCATATTTACCCGCTAAAATTCGCTGAGCCAGCTTTTCTGCCAGCACATACGACAGGTTTTTTTGGGCGGCCAGCTGTTGTGCGCTTAATGGCATCGCTTTTATTCCTTAATGATTCATGCTGATAATTATGCCATCTCGTATGTGATTGTGGTTGCAGATACATCAAATAGAACAATTTGTAGCTTGATTTCACCGCTATTGGTGAAAAAAAACACGGATAGAAACTTTTTTTAAATTTCCTCTTGTCACGTCGGAATAACTCCCTATAATGCGCCTCCACTGACACGGAACAACGGCACACACGCCGCCGGGTCAGCAGAGAAAAGCGAAAATAAACGCTTGACTCTGAAGCGGGAAAGCGTAATATGCACACCCCGCGCCGCAGCGAAAAGCGAAGCGGCACTGCTCTTTAACAATTTATCAGACAATCTGTGTGGGCACTCAAAGTGACATGGATTCTTAATGTCTTCGGACAATAAATGAATACCAAGTCTCT
>NZ_JBNDIZ010000006.1:0-311131 GCF_050434705.1 Enterobacter sp. AC1
GACCTGAAGAAAAAGTCGATCACCATGGGTAAAGGATGTTAAAAAGTGTTCACCATGTCCCCGAACACCTGTCTACCATGTCCCCGGACCGTACAGGGGAGAGGGTTAGGGTGAGGGGGAAGGGCAAGGTGTACTCTACTTCTTACTGATCTTATCCAGATATCCCATCACAAATGCCGACAGCACAAACGTCAGATGGATGATGACGTACCACATCAGTTTGTTATCCGGCACGTTCTTCGCGTCCATGAACACGCGCAGCAGGTGAATGGAGGAGATCGCCACAATCGACGCGGCCACTTTATTCTTCAGCGACGAGGCATCCATTTTTCCCAGCCAGCTGAGCTTCTCTTTACGCTCGTCGATATCAAGCTGGGAGACAAAATTCTCGTAGCCGGAGAACATCACCATCACCAGCAGCCCGCCCACCAGGGTCATATCCACCAGCGACAGCAGAACCAGAATTAAATCTGCTTCGGCAATGGAAAAAATGTTCGGCAGCACATGCCAGATTTCCTGAAAGAACTTAATCGTCAGCGCGACAAGTGCCAGCGAAAGGCCAAAATAGACGGGGGCCAGTATCCAGCGGGAGGCGTACATGGCATTTTCAAAAAAGCGTTCCATAAAGTCCTGTTTGCAAAAGAAACCAGCGCCCAGTATATCTCAACGGCGCTGACTGTTTACAATAGCTAACCAGTACGTCACTCAGACGTTGTCTGGGTTAACCTCCGGACGGGCATACTCCGGCCAGACCAATACCACCAGCTCCGGGTAAGCTTCCAGGCTGAACTCACGAAAACACTGACGCAAATTTAATACGTCCAGGTCGGAATAAGATACCTTCTCGCCGTTAAGGCAGCGCTTTTTGATATTGTCATAATATTTATACACGGCTGAATTCAGGTCGCTACAACGACGCTGCGCCTCAAACAGTCCAGGCGTGTCATTAATTTCCGACATTTTCATACGTTTAATTGTTGCATGTAAAAAGTCGATATATTCGTGGTTCACCCGCCAGTACCAAACAGGCGTAACGGAGTTCATCAATACAGAGAAATGGTCTTCACCTTCCTCTTTTGTCATGAGCTCCGGTTGTGGGGGTTCACTGGTGTCTTCCGACACTTTCGTTTTATTGAACTCCTGCATCAATAAAAGAACACCAGCGGTCAGTAATAGTAATGTGATGACCGTAAAAAAGATGCTGTTCATGGGTAGGCTCCATTTTTTTTGATTTTAAATTTGCCTCATGATATTGTCAACGAATCTCACGCCTTTACCAACCCCACCCTGTTGAAATTAAAGGAAATTAAAAATGCTGCCCGACTATCTCGTCCCGGCTAAGTACCATATTACGCCTGTGGAACAGCAACCGACGGAAGCAGAAAAAGAGGTCAGTTTCACTCAGGGGAAAAGAAAGCTCTCTGATTTCGAGCCTGATATATTAATTGGTGTTTCCCGCACCGGCAAATCCCGTAATATGTTGCTGGAAGAGCACGATCGTCATATAAAAGAACGCTTATTTCGCGCCATAAAAATTGAAGCCTTTGTCCACCTGCTGAACGACCTGCAGGCCGAAGGTGAAATAGATGCCCAGAAACTAAGTCAAATAATGGCCGAGAAAACCAAAGAAATTAATGAAGCGGGCAATGAAATTTGGCTTAATTTAATTACACGAGAAAAAAATAACCCAATTTTTTATAGCCTGGGGGAAGATTAACGTGACAGAAGTTAAAAACAACGACGTTTATTTGACTTTAGATGATAAAAAAAGTGATGAATTTATCTTAAAGCAAAATCTCGACGCGCTGCGAAAAACAAAAAATGCCGAGATGACGCGTATTACACAGGACCTGGTATCGATCCCGGCGACGCTGGTCCGTCTGAAATGGCAGAATCGCCGCGAGATTTATCCTCTGCAGGTAAAAGAAGAAATTTACGGTGCCGTGATGAACGCCATCATTGAACAGCGTCCCGAGCTGAAAGAGAAGCTTCTTGGACGCCTCGAGGCCAATTACCAGTATCTGCTTGCCCGCGAAATCGCCACCCTGCGCCTGACGCGTAAACTGTCAGACGGTGAGTACCGTACCTCAAACGTCACCTGCGTTGCGCTGGATGAGGACGCGCTGGCGTCTGTGACCAGCCCCCCTTCTGAAAAGCAAAGTTAGTTAAATCTGAAGACGGCAATCGCCTCTTTTAACTGACCCGTCTGCTGCCGCTGCGCGTCGGCCACCTGCAATGTTTGCGCAACGTGTCGCACATTTTCCTGCACGCTGGCATCGATACTGGCAATACTGTCGTTCATCTGCGCAATACTTGCCCGCTGCTGCTCGCTCATCTGAGACAGCTCTTCAAGTAGAGAGCGAAGCCCTTCGATACTCTCAATGATCGACTTCATTGTCATACCGGCATGCTCAACCTGCTCGACGCCCTGCTGCGTGGTCGCCTGCGATGCGGTCAGAAGCTGGCGGATCTCTTTTGCAGCCCCCTCGCTGCGCTGGGCCAGTACACGCACTTCCGAGGCAACCACAGCAAAGCCTTTACCATGTTCGCCCGCTCTTGCAGCCTCGACCGAGGCGTTGAGCGACAGGATATTTGTCTGAAACGCAATCCCGTCAATCAGCTCCAGAATGGCGTAAATACGCTGCGACTCCTCGCGAATGTGTTCCATCGCCGCAATCGCCTGTCGTACGTTATGGCCCCCCTGTTCCGCCACGCTACTGGTATTGAACGCCACCTCCCTGACCTGGCTGGCTTTTTCACTGGTCAGGGTTGCGACTGCCCTTAACTGTTCCATCGCGCTGGCCGCCGTCGCCAGCGAACTTGCCTGATGATCGGTACGTTCCGACAGCGCGCTGTTGCGCTGTCCTAGCGCGCGGGATGCTTCCAGCAGTTGTCCGATATTGACGCTGACCTGCTCAAGCGTGGCACGCATGGTGCCAAGCGTCAGGCTAAAGGTGCGGGCAAAAGGAGACTCTGCCGGCACCGCATCGACGGCAAGCGTGAGGTACCCCGGCTCCCGGTTGATCACGCCCGCGAGCCTTGCCACCTCGCTCGCTGAACGGGCGTCCTGCTCCATTCGTATCGCCAGCAGAACCAGGATTGCGGTCTGAACCACCACAAAAAGGCCATGAAAAACCACCATATGAAAGCCGGTGTGCATAAACACCACGACACCGTAAAGGTCGTTTTCCTGTAGATAGTTAAACACCAGATGATGTAACGCGATGACCGCGGCCCCCATCACCAGGGGCCGCCAGTCTCGCCAGGCAAGCAGCGCGGAAAGCAGGACGAAAACAGAAAAATGGTATTCGGTTTCACCCTCGCCCAGATGAATGAGCAACGCGGAAAATGCCATTAGCACAAACGCAGAGCTCAGGCGGAGCAGCAGCGTGCCGGGAAGCAGCAGCGTTAGCAGCGTCGATAAGCAGGCCAGAGAGGTGCCAACGACCGCACCCTGCACACTATTCTCGTTCATATAACCTACGCCCAGCGAGATGCCCCACATCGACCAGATAAGCCCCAGTATTAGTCTGTCGGCGCGTCGTCGAATTGCAGAAAGCGAGAACTGGTCGTTTTGAGGCGCGTGCGGATACAGCCATGTCATCGTAGCCATAGGGAGTCTCTTGCTGTGCAGATGAAAAGATCCTTCGAAGAAGGTCTGTTTTTATTATCTTTTTTAAGCGTAGTGGGGATATTCCGCGACGCCATTTCAGCAAAAGATATATTTTAAAAGCGCAGCCGAATACTGATATTTACTTAACTATCAATAGATTATTAATTATGGCTTTATTAATAAATAAATATGAAGAATGGGGATATGCAGCAGAAAATAATAACGATTTAACATAGCAACAAACAAAAAAGCTGGCTTTCGCCAGCTTCCTTATCACTTCATCACTTCGCGGCCGCTTTTTCTTCGCCGACCAGACCAATCTTCAGGTACCCCGCCTGATGCAGCGTGTCCATTACCCTCATCATGGTTTCATAGTCGACGGTCTTATCTGCACGGAAGAAGACGGTGGTGTCTTTCTTGCCGCCGGTCAGTTGATCCAGCGCCGGAATGACTGACGCATCCGTTACCGGGTCGTTACCCAGGAACATGGATTTATCCGCCTTCACTGACAGGTAGACAGGCTTCTCCGGGCGCGGCTGTGGCTGGCTGGAAGAGGCCGGCAGGTTTACCTTCACGTCGACCGTCGCCAGCGGCGCAGCCACCATAAAGATAATCAGCAGAACCAGCATGACGTCGATAAACGGCGTCACGTTGATTTCATGCATTTCGCCGTTATCGTCCAGATTTTCGTTTAGACGCATCGCCATCGTATCAACCTGCGCGCAGTTTAGACGCCGCATGCACCGGCTTAACCGAGCTGGCATTCAGGTCGAGATCGCGGCTTTGCAGCAGCAGGACCTGCGCGGCAACGTCACCGAGGGTGGCTTTGTAGCTGCCAATCATGCGTGCGAAGATGTTGTAGATAACCACCGCGGGAATAGCGGCAACCAGACCGATTGCCGTTGCCAGCAGCGCTTCTGCGATGCCCGGTGCCACAACAGCCAGGTTGGTGGTTTGGGTCTGCGCGATACCGATAAAGCTGTTCATGATGCCCCAGACCGTACCGAAAAGACCGATAAACGGCGAGATTGCACCGATCGTCGCCAGATAACCATTGCCGCGCCCCATGTGTCGGCCAACGGCCGCAACGCGACGCTCCAGGCGGAAACCGGTACGTTCTTTGATGCCTTCGTTATCTTCACTGCCTGCAGAGAGTTCCAGCTCGTTCTGTGCTTCATTCACTAACAGGGTGGTCAGGCTTTTCGCGTGGAAGGATGAGGTTATGTCCGAGGCCTGATCCAGAGAGCGGGCTTCAGCCAGCTGTAATTGTTCCCGCTTGAGGCGACGCTTCTGCGAAAGCAGCTCGGCGCTCTTGCTGAAGAAAATAGCCCAGGTGACAACGGACGCCAGAATCAGGCCGATCATCACAATCTTAACCACGATGTCAGCATGCTGATACATGCCCCAAACGGAGAGATCCGTCTGCATCAAATTATTACCCACTCTGTATCTCCAGGACGCAAATCACAAAATCTGACCGTAATAATATCAAAACGTCGTCGAATTGATAGTCGTTCTCATTAGTATTTACATGGTGCCGCAATTTTCGTTCACTTTCCTTGCGCTTACGCAGTAAAAATTTCTTATGCGTTTTTTTGCTGAAATTTTCTGCTTATTCGATAAGCCTGCGGGTGCAGTTTTTTCCAATCGTGGTAGTCTGGACGTCCAGACGTATAAAAACAGGGTTAGCGAACATGACAAAGAAGCATCTTGATACCACGCTGGTACAGGCTGGACGCAGCAAAAAATACACTCAGGGATCGGTCAACAGCGTGATTCAGCGCGCCTCCTCACTGGTGTTTGAGACTGTTGAGGAGAAAAGAAACGCCACGCGCAATCGTGCAAAAGGCGGGCTGTTTTATGGCCGTCGCGGCACGCTAACCCATTTTTCCCTGCAGGAAGCGATGTGCGAGCTGGAGGGCGGAGCAGGCTGCGCGCTGTTCCCGTGCGGGGCGGCTGCGGTGGCCAACACCATTCTGGCGTTTGTTGAACAGGGCGACCATATCCTGATGACCAACACCGCCTATGAACCCAGCCAGGACTTCTGCACCAAAATCCTCAGCAAGCTCGGCGTCACGACCGGCTGGTTCGACCCGCTGATTGGCGAAGGCATTGCCGAACTTATTCAGCCAAACACGCGCATTGTGTTCCTGGAATCGCCGGGATCGCTCACCATGGAAGTCCACGACGTGCCGGCTATCGTGAAGGCCGTGCGCAGCAAAGCGCCAGAGGCAATCGTCATGATCGACAACACCTGGGCGGCAGGCGTGCTGTTTAAAGCGCTGGAGTTTGACATCGATATCTCCATTCAGGCGGCGACGAAATACCTGATTGGCCACTCTGACGGCATGATTGGAACCGCAGTCTCCAACGCGCGCTGCTGGGACCAGCTGCGTGAAAATGCTTACCTGATGGGCCAGATGGTGGATGCAGATACGGCGTACATGACCAGCCGCGGACTTCGCACGCTGGGAGTTCGCCTGCGTCAGCACCATGAAAGCAGCCTGAAGGTGGCCGAATGGCTGGCGCAGCACCCGCTGGTGGAGCGCGTTAATCATCCCGCGCTGCCCGGCAGTAAAGGTCATGAATTCTGGCAGCGTGACTTTACAGGCAGCAGCGGTCTGTTCTCGTTCGTGCTGAAAAAACGGCTGAATAACGACGAGCTGGCAAGCTATCTGGATAACTTTACCCTCTTCAGCATGGCCTACTCCTGGGGCGGTTTTGAATCCCTGATCCTGCCTAACCAGCCGGAACAGGTCGCGGCCCTGCGCCCCGGCGGTGAAGTGGACTTCAGCGGCACCCTGATCCGGCTGCATATTGGTTTAGAAAATGTGGACGATTTAATTGCGGATTTAGCAGCAGGGTTTGAGCGTATCGTGTAGAGTGCTGGCTGAAAATGTACTCCCTGGACGCATTTGTGGACACTGCAAGCAGAAAAGTCTGCATGAGTTGCGCCCGGGATCAAACCCGACGGGCGAATAAGGGAGTACAATAGTTCTATATCTGCTGTTCCACAGGAAAGTCCATGGCTGTAATTCAAGATATTATCGCGGCGCTCTGGCAACACGACTTTGCCGCGCTGGCGGATCCTCACGTCGTCGGTATCGTCTATTTCGTGATGTTCGCAACCCTGTTTCTGGAAAACGGATTACTGCCAGCCTCGTTTTTACCCGGTGACAGCCTGCTTTTACTTGCCGGGGCGTTAATCGGCAAAGGCGTCATGGACTTTACGCCAACAATGGTTATCCTCACCTCCGCCGCCAGCCTGGGCTGCTGGCTGAGCTATCTGCAGGGCCGCTGGCTGGGGAATACGCGCATCGTAAAAGGCTGGCTGGCGCAGCTACCGCATAAATATCATCAGCGTGCGACCTGCATGTTCGATCGCCACGGCCTGCTGGCGCTGCTGGCGGGGCGTTTCCTGGCGTTTGTTCGCACACTTCTGCCCACCATGGCGGGCATTTCCGGTCTCTCTAACCGTCGCTTCCAGTTCTTCAATTGGCTGAGCGCTCTGCTGTGGGTGGGCGTGGTCACCACGCTCGGCTACGCGCTGAATATGATCCCCTTTGTGAAACACCATGAAGACCAGGTGATGACCTTCCTGATGGTGCTGCCGATGTTCCTGCTGGTCGCGGGACTGGTAGGGACTATTGCGGTAGTGATTAAGAAGAAGTACTGCAGCGCGTGACCCCCTCACCCTGACCCTCTCCCCGCAGGGAGAGGGGAAAAAGCCTAAACTCCCTGCATGGTTCGGATGCGTGACGCATCTTCCCCCGGCGTGACGCCGAAGTAGCGCTTAAACTCCCGACTAAACTGCGACGCACTTTCATAACCCACCCGCATTGCCGCCGCGCTGGCCTTCATGCCGTCGTGGATCATCAGCATCCGCGCCTTATGCAGCCGGTAGGTTTTAAGGTACTGCAGCGGCGAGGTGCTGGTCACCGATTTGAAGTTATGGTGAAACGCCGAGACGCTCATGTTCGCTTCCGCCGCCAGCTGGTCGACGCTGAGGTTTTCGGTGTACTGGCTTTCAATACGCTTGAGCACGCGGCTTATCAGGCTAAAGTGGGTCTGTCGGCTCACCAGGGCGAGTAACGCCCCACCGCCGGGCCCCAGCAGCACGTGGTAGAGAATTTCGCGGATAATCTGCTTGCCCAGAATGCGCGCATCCAGCGGCCTTTCCATAACGTCCAGCAGACGCTCAACGGCGCAGAGGATCTCTTCCGATAACGTTGCGGAGTTAATCCCGCTCGACGCCATTGACGGCTGGAAGAGCTCGTCTTCGCCAATCTCCATCAGCAGCTCCTGCAGCTGAAGGATATCAACATTGACGCGGATCCCCGCCAGCGGAACCGCCTCTGTCGCGAAAGTTTCACATTCAAAGGGTAAAGGTACTGTCAGGAGCAGATATTCATTGGTGTCGTACCGAAAGACGCGCTCATTGATATAGCCAATTTTATGGCCTGAAAAGAGAAAAACGATGCCCGGCTGGTACATCACCGGCGTGCGCGTCCCGGGCTGCGTGCCGTACAGCAGGCGAATATCCGGCAGCAGTTCGCTGACACCCTTTTCGTTATCTATCAGTTCTTTAATCTGCAAAGTGAGCTGATGACAGATCGCGTCACGATTCATTTTACGTTACTCCGGGTACGGTTTCCGACGCTGACAGTGTGCGTCGTTTTCCGCGCTTTCTCCAGTGCTCTGTAGAAATGGGCAAGACATCGGCAGAAATGTGCATTGAGAGGATATCCCCGGACGGCCACAATGTGCAGCATCAGGTTGCCCTCTGCGCCACCACGGTTTTTCACCCACGAAAGGGAACGAGCAATGAATAACTTTAACCTTCACACCCCAACCCGCATTCTGTTTGGTAAAGACGCTATCGCTGACCTGCGCGCGCAGATCCCTGCTGACGCCCGCGTCCTCGTCACCTACGGTGGCGGCAGCGTGAAAAAAACCGGCGTGCTGGATCAGGTTTACAGCGCCCTGGACGGTCTGGACGGTCTGGACGTGCGTGAGTTTGGCGGCATCGAGCCAAACCCGTCTTACGAAACGCTGATGAACGCGGTGAAAATCGCCCGCGAAGAGAAGATCACCTTCCTGCTCGCCGTCGGTGGCGGTTCCGTGCTGGACGGCACCAAATTCATCGCGGCGGCGGCACATTACCCGGATGGCGTTGACCCATGGCACATTCTGGAAACCCGCGGCAGCGACATTAAAAGCGCAATCCCGATGGGCTCCGTATTGACCCTCCCGGCCACCGGTTCTGAATCCAACAAGGGTGCCGTTATCTCCCGCAAAACCACCGGTGATAAGCAGGCCTTTATGAACGAGCACGTTCAGCCCGTGTTCGCCATCCTGGACCCGGTTTACACCTACACCCTGCCTGCGCGTCAGGTAGCGAACGGCGTGGTGGACGCCTTTGTGCATACCGTTGAGCAATACGTCACCTACCCGGTTGATGCCAAAATTCAGGATCGCTTCGCGGAAGGCATTCTGCTGACGCTGGTCGAAGACGGCCCGAAAGCGCTAAAAGAGCCGGAAAACTATGACGTTCGCGCCAACGTGATGTGGGCCGCAACGCAGGCGCTGAACGGCCTGATCGGGGCTGGCGTGCCGCAGGACTGGGCGACCCACATGCTGGGCCACGAGCTGACGGCAATGCACGGTCTGGATCACGCGCAGACGCTGGCCGTTGTTCTGCCTGCGCTGTGGAACGAAAAGCGTGACACCAAACGTGCCAAACTGCTGCAGTACGCCGAGCGCGTGTGGAACATCACCGAGGGTTCTGACGATGCGCGTATTGACGCGGCAATCGAAGCGACCCGCAACTTCTTCGAAGGTCTGGGCGTGCCAACGCGTCTGTCCGGCTACGGTCTGGACGGCAGCTCCATCCCTGCCCTGCTGGCGAAACTCGAAGAGCACGGCATGACCCAGCTGGGCGAGCACGGGGACATCACGCTGGACGTCAGCCGTCGCATTTACGAAGCGGCGCGCTAAGCGTTTTTGTCCTTCCGACTTTCGTTTTTTGGCATTTCGTCCAGACTTAATGCACACCCCATCGCCGGAGTCCCCCTCCGGCGATGCGCACCTGAAGGAGGAAAAATGGCAAACCAAACCGTAATCAAGCTGCAGGACGGCAACGTGATGCCCCAGCTGGGGCTAGGTGTATGGAAAGCCGGTAACGACGAGGTCGTCTCCGCCATTCATAAAGCCCTGGAAGTCGGCTATCGGTCGATTGATACCGCCGCCGCGTACAAAAACGAGGACGGCGTAGGCAATGCCCTGGCCAGCGCTGGCGTTTCCCGCGATGAGTTATTCATCACGACGAAACTGTGGAACGACGATCAAAAGCGTCCCCGCGAAGCCCTGCAGGAGAGTCTGGAGAAACTCCAGCTCGATTTCGTTGACCTGTATCTGATGCACTGGCCGGTTCCGGCTATCGACCATTATGTTGATGCCTGGAAAGGGATGATTGACCTGCAGAAACAGGGGCTGGTGAAAAGCATCGGCGTCTGTAACTTCCAGGTGCATCACCTGCAGCGCCTGATCGACGAGACGGGCGTCGCGCCCGTGATTAACCAGATTGAACTGCACCCACTGATGCAGCAGCGCCAACTTCACGCCTGGAATGCCACGCACAAAATCCAGACCGAATCCTGGAGCCCGCTGGCCCAGGGCGGCGAAGGGGTGTTCGATCAGAAAATTATCCGCGACCTGGCGGATAAATACGGCAAGACGCCAGCGCAAATTGTCATTCGCTGGCACCTGGACAACGGCCTGGTGGTGATCCCGAAATCGGTCACGCCGTCGCGCATCGCCGAGAACTTCGACGTCTGGGATTTCCGTCTCGATAAAGACGAGCTGGGCGAAATTGCAAAGCTGGATAAGGGCAAGCGTTTAGGGCCCGATCCGGATCAGTTTGGCGGCTAGCTGCCGGGTGGCGGCTTCGCCTTACCCGGCCTACAAAAAACCCCGGCTTGCCGGGGTTTTCTTTTACGCTTTGCGCTTCACAGGTTTCTTCACACTGGAATTACCGTTCGAACGCTGATGCACAATCGGCGTGTGCTTGGTCAGCGCCGGACGCGTATTACGATTCTGGCGACGCGCTTCGCGCATCTCATCCAGCGTCGGGGCCGGAACCAGGCAGTCGCGACGCGAGCCGATCAGGTGTTTTTTACCCATCTCTTCCAGCGCCTGACGGATCAGCGGCCAGTTTTTTGGATCGTGGTAACGCAGCAGCGCCTTATGCAGACGACGCTGTTTATCCCCTTTCGGCACCACCACCTCTTCACTCTTATAGCCAATCTTACTCAGCGGGTTCTTGCCGGTGTAATACATGGTCGTCGAGTTGGCGAGCGGTGAAGGATAGAAGTTCTGCACCTGATCGAGACGGAAGCGACGCTGCTTCAGCCACAGCGCCAGGTTCACCATGTCCTCGTCGCGCGTGCCCGGGTGCGCGGAGATGAAGTACGGGATCAGATACTGCTCTTTGCCCGCCTGCTTCGAGTAGGTGTCGAACAGCTCTTTAAAGCGATCGTAGCTGCCCATGCCCGGCTTCATCATTTTCGACAGCGGGCCTTCTTCGGTGTGCTCCGGGGCAATCTTCAGATAGCCGCCGACGTGGTGCGTGGCCAGCTCTTTGATGTAGCGCGGATCTTCCACGGCGATGTCGTAACGTACCCCGGAGGCGATCAGGATCTTCTTGATGCCCTTCAGGTCACGCGCGCGGCGATAGAGGTTGATCGTCGGCTCGTGGTTGGTGTCCATATGCTCGCAAATGCTCGGATAGACGCAGGACAGACGGCGGCAGGTTTGCTCCGCGCGAGGCGACTTACAGCGCAGCATGTACATGTTCGCGGTTGGACCGCCAAGGTCGGAAATCACGCCGGTAAAGCCCGGCACCGAGTCGCGAATCGCTTCGATCTCGTTGATGATCGAATCTTCAGAGCGGCTCTGGATAATGCGCCCTTCGTGTTCAGTAATGGAGCAGAAAGAGCACCCGCCGAAGCAGCCGCGCATGATGTTGATCGAGAAGCGGATCATCTCATACGCCGGGATACGGGCGTTGCCGTACGCCGGGTGCGGCACGCGCTTGTACGGCAGCGCAAAGACGCTGTCCATCTCTTCGGTGGAAAGCGGGATCGCCGGCGGGTTGATCCAGATAAAGCGCTCGCCGTGCTTCTGCATCAGCGCGCGGGCGCAGCCCGGGTTGGTTTCATGGTGCAGAATACGGGACGCATGCGCGTAGAGCACCTTGTCGGCTTTCACCTTCTCGTAGGACGGCAGCAGCACGTAGGTCTTTTCCCACGGTTTCGGGCGCGGCGGCTGCACAACAATAGCCTTCGCTTCCGCTTTTTTCGGTTCAACCGGTTTGTTATCGGCACACGGCAGATCTTCGCCGTACGGGTGCGGGATCGGGTCGATTTTGCCCGGCATGTCGATGATGCGGGAATCCACCCCGCTCCAGCCCGGCAGCGCCTCTTTCACCATGATGGCGGTATTGCGCACGTCGCGGATGCTGCTCACCGGCTCACCCTGCGACAGACGGTGCGCCACTTCCACCAGCGGACGCTCGCCGTTACCGTAAATCAGCATGTCGGCTTTGGAATCCACCAGCACCGAGCGGCGAACGGTATCTGACCAGTAGTCGTAGTGCGCGGTGCGGCGCAGGCTCGCCTCGATGCCGCCCAGGATCACCGGCACGTCTTTCCAGGCTTCTTTACAGCGCTGGGTATAGACCAGGGTGGCGCGGTCCGGGCGTTTTCCCGCCACGTTATCCGCCGTGTAGGCATCGTCATGGCGCAGCTTACGGTCGGCGGTATAGCGGTTGATCATCGAGTCCATGTTGCCCGCGGTGACGCCGAAGAACAGGTTCGGTTTACCCAGACGCATAAAGTCGTCTTTGCTGTTCCAGTCAGGCTGGGAGATGATCCCCACGCGGAAGCCCTGCGCTTCAAGCATACGGCCACAGATGGCCATTCCGAAGCTCGGATGGTCAACGTAGGCATCGCCCGTGACCAGAATGATGTCGCAGCTATCCCAGCCCAGTTGGTCCATCTCTTCCCTGGACATCGGCAGGAACGGCGCCGGTCCAAAGCAGGCCGCCCAGTACTGGGGCCAGGAGAAGAGGTCACGATCCGGCTGGATCAGGGAAATTGCGCTCATAATGCTTCCGAAGAAAAAATAGACAAAAGGGCGGGGATTATACGCTGGATCACTGCGGGAAATGAAGGGGTATTATGCGGGCTGTTGCCCCCTCACCCTAACCCTCTCCCAAAGGGAAGAGGGCCGGGGTGAGGGGTAAAATTCACGGTGCTGGATTCACCAGCATCTGCCCCACGGAACCCCTGTCCATCATCTCCAGCGTCTGGCTGTGGAACAGGAACGGGAAGTGCGGCCACGAAGGCTGACCATAGTAGACGAGCAGTTCGACCTGGCCATCCACCCAGACGGTATCCTTCCAGCCGCGGTCTTCCGGGAACGGCATCGCGCCATTCACGTTACGGATCAGGAAGCTTACACCTTCAATATGGAACGACTGCGGCATATCCGAGCGAACGGTCCAGCGTTCCCACGTCCCCTGCTGGGCGGTAATGTCGATACGGTTAACGTCCCACAGCGCCCCGTTGATACCCGGATCGTCGCCCAGGCTGATATCACGGCTGCGCGCCGGCGAGCCGCTCATGATCTCCTGCGGCAGCAGGCGCATAGGCAGGCTATCGGTTACCAACGGCAGCAGGCCGGTTGGGCGCAGGGTTAGCACCAGCGTGGAAACAAGAATGCTCGACGGTTCAAAGAACCCGCGGATGCGATCCACAATGCTGGCCGCTTCACCGCAGGTCAACGACACTTCATCCCCATTGGTCATATCAATGAGAATTTCGCGACGTTCACCCGGCGAGAGCGCCAGCTGTTTAACGGACACCGGCGCCGGTAAAAAACCCTGGTCGCCGGAGATCACGTGTAGCGGTCGGCCATCGCTCATCTGGAGCTGATAGCGGCGCGAGTTAGAGGCGTTGAGCAGGCGCAGACGCACCCAACCACGCGAGACCTCAACGTAGGGGCTTTGTGCGCCGTTGACCAGCAGCGTATCGCCAACAAAGCCACCGCTGCCCGGCTCGCTGTATTCCGGCGTACCGAAATTATCCAGACGTTTGTCCTGGATAATAATCGGGAAGTCGTCCACGCCGTAGTGGTTCGGGATCGGCAGAGCTTTACTGACCTCATCCTCAATAAGCCACATTCCGGCAAGGCCGTTATAGACCTGCTGAGCGGTGCGGTTAGGGGTGTTAGCGTGATACCACAGCGTTGCCGCACTCTGGCGGATTGGCAGCACGGGCGCCCAGTCGGCATTGGGTGACATCATGCGCGGGGCACCACCCATCAACGGGCCCGGGACCTGTAAGCCGCTGACGGTCATCGCGACATTTTCAGTCGTCCGGTTACTGTAAATCAGCTTAACGTCATCGCCGTTCCACACGCGAATGGTTGGGCCAAGGTAGCGCCCATTGATTCCCCATATCTGCGCGCGCGTCCCCTGAGTAAAGGACCAGTGGCTACGCTGCAGGGTCAGGAATAACGGCTGCCCGCGACGGGATTCAATCAACGGCGGAATGGGCAGCGGCTGCTGCTGCCCGGCGGCGCTGGCTGTCAGCGGCATCGCACCCGCACAAAGGGCGATCCCCGAAGCCTGAATAAACTGACGCCGACTGAGTGACATATAAGCTCCATCTGAAACGACTAACAACGCGGGAATTCGTTTTCCCTTCAACGCCGGATTAAATCTTACCGGCGGCTTCTCTCTCTGCGACTTCTTTATCGAGTTGCGCAATATGCTGAGCCATCAGCTCACGGCAGTGTGCTGCCAGCTCGCGCACCTGATCTTTACCGTATTTGCTGGTATCGACGGGTGGCAGCATTTCGACAATCACCAGCCCGTTATTCAGGCGGTTAAGATTAATCTTATTCGATGTATTGGAAACGCACACGGGAATAATTGGAACGCCTGCCGCAATTGCGGCATGAAACGCACCGGTTTTAAAAGGCAGCAGGCCACGACCACGGCTGCGCGTCCCTTCCGGAAACATCCAGATAGAGATTTTGCGCTTCTTAAAATGATTCACCACTTCGGCGATGGTGCTGTGCGCTTTCGCACGATTATTGCGGTCAATCAGCAGGTTACCAGTCAACCAGTACAGCTGACCGAAAAACGGGATCCACAGCAGGCTCTTTTTCCCCACCGTCACGGTCGGAGGTAAAACGATGTTTGCGGCGGTCACCATATCGTAGTTGTTCTGATGGTTAGCGATATAGATGGCGTTACCGAAATTCTCAGCCCCTTCAGGCAGACGTTTTTCAACCTTCAGACCAAACAGCGGTGCCAGGCGACCGAACATATGGCCAAAGGTGGCAACATGCTTCGGATTACGCGGACTGAACAGGCAATAGATGCAGCCGAAGATACAGACCAGAATGCAGTAGATAACGGTAAGAATGAGACGAACAATGTATAGCATAGCGACCTCTGAAGCCCCAACAGCTGACAATTATACTTCACCTGTGGCCAGGTAAGGACTTTATTACGAGCGCGTATTGTTAATCGCAACGCACGAATTAACAACGATTTTACGGGAAATTTTACTGAAATTCCCCCTCCGGACGGAGGGGGGTATCACGACATTACTCTTCGCTGTCACCCGCGGTGCTGCGTGCAGGAGAGTCAATCTCCACGCGGTCAATACGCTGCAGACCGCGCATCAGCGAGCCACGGCGACCGCGCTCACCCACCACCTTCTGCAACTCTTCCGGGCGAAGTTTGATTTTACGCTTGCCGACATGAATGGTCAGCGTGCTCTGCGGCGGCAGAAGGAAGAGGTGCGCCAGGCCATCTTCGCCTTTCGCGGCTTCCGCCGACGGGATGTTAATGATCTTGTTGCCCTTGCCTTTTGACAGCTCCGGCAAATCGCTGACCGGGAACATCAGCATACGCCCGGCAGAGGTGATCGCCAGCAGCATGTCGCTCTCGTTCTCAATCACCAGCGGCGTCATCACGTGGGCGTTGTCCGGCAGGCTAATCAGCGCTTTACCGGCGCGGTTACGCGACACGAGATCGTTAAAGGTACAGATAAAGCCGTAGCCCGCATCGGAGGCCATCAGCAGTTTTTGGTCATCCGCTTCCATCAGCATATGGTCAACCGTCGCGCCCGGCGGCAGCGTCAGCTTGCCGGTCAGCGGTTCACCCTGCCCGCGCGCGGAAGGCAGCGTGATCGGGTCGATGGCGTAGCTGCGACCTGTGGAATCGATAAACGCCACCGGCTGGTTGCTCTTGCCTTTCACCGCCGCTTTGAAGCTGTCACCCGCTTTATAGCTCAGGCCCGGCGCGTCAATATCGTGGCCTTTGGCGCTACGCACCCAGCCGCTCTGCGACAGCACAATGGTGACCGGCTCGGATGGCTGCATGTCGTGCTCGTTCATCGCCTTCGCTTCTTCGCGCTCGTGCAGCGGAGAACGACGGTCATCGCCAAAAGCCTCAGCATCGGCCTGCAGCTCTTTCTTCAGCAGGTTGTTCATCTTGCGTTCGGACGCGAGGATCGCCTGCAGCTGATCGCGCTCTTTTTCCAGCTCGATCTGCTCGCCGCGGATCTTCATCTCTTCCAGTTTGGCGAGATGACGCAGCTTCAGTTCGAGGATCGCTTCGGCCTGGGTTTCGCTGATGCCAAAGCGCGACATCAGCGCGGGCTTCGGTTCGTCCTCGGTGCGGATGATCTCAATCACTTCGTCGATATTGAGGAACGCCACCAGCAAACCTTCGAGGATATGCAGGCGCTTAAGCACTTTTTCCAGACGGTGGTTCAGACGGCGGCGTACCGTATCGCGGCGGAACGTCAGCCATTCAGTGAGGATCTCCAGCAGGTTTTTCACCGCCGGACGACCGTCAAGGCCAATCATGTTCAGGTTGATACGGTAGCTTTTTTCCAGGTCGGTGGTGGCGAACAGGTGGTTCATCACCTGTTCCATGTCCACGCGGTTAGAACGCGGGACGATCACCAGACGGGTCGGGTTCTCGTGGTCGGATTCATCGCGCAGGTCGTCCACCATCGGCAGCTTTTTATTGCGCATCTGGGAGGCGATCTGCTCCAGCACTTTCGCGCCGGAGACCTGATGCGGCAGCGCGGTGATCACCACGGCGCCGTCTTCTTTATTCCACACCGCGCGCATGCGCACGGAGCCGCGACCGTTCTGGTAGATTTTGCGGATTTCCGCACGCGAGGTGATGATTTCGGCTTCGGTCGGGTAATCCGGCCCCTGCACGATATCCAGCAGCTCGTCCAGCGAGGTTTTCGGCTGCTCAATCAGAGTGATGGCGGCTTTCGCCACTTCACGCAGGTTGTGCGGCGGAATGTCCGTCGCCATACCGACCGCGATACCGGTGGTGCCGTTCAGCAGAATGTTCGGCAGACGCGCAGGCAGCATTTTCGGCTCCTGCATCGTACCGTCGAAGTTTGGCACCCAGTCAACGGTTCCCTGACCCAGCTCGCCCAGCAGCACTTCGGCATATTTAGACAGGCGGGATTCGGTATAACGCATCGCCGCGAAGGATTTAGGATCGTCCGGCGCACCCCAGTTCCCCTGCCCGTCCACCAGCGGGTAGCGGTAAGAGAACGGCTGCGCCATCAGCACCATCGCTTCATAACAGGCGCTGTCGCCGTGCGGATGGTATTTACCCAGCACGTCACCGACGGTACGGGCGGATTTCTTGAACTTGGCGGTGGCGTTCAGCCCCAGCTCGGACATCGCATAGACGATGCGGCGCTGAACGGGCTTCAGGCCATCCCCGATAAACGGCAACGCCCTGTCCATGATGACGTACATGGAGTAGTTCAGGTAGGCGTTTTCCGTGAATTCATGTAGCGCGAGGCGCTCTGCCATATCGCTCATTACGTGTGATTCCTCAACTCAGAAACCGAAGGGTTTCAGGCAATATTGCCGCAGATACTACCTCATCTGACGAATTGAGTCACAAAGAAAAAGGGCCGCTTGTGCGGCCCTTTCCGGGTTATTTGTTCAGCTTAATAACCTGCTTCACGTCGATTTCAAACTCGTTCCAGTCTTTATCGACTTTACCCTGGAGTTCGACCTTATCCTGCGGGCTGACGGTCACGCCGTTCCAGCGCTTGTGGTCAATCTCAACCACCACCGTGCCGGTTTCATCGCGGAAGGTATAGCGGTCATCGGACAGGCGCTCGGTGATGTTCCCGCGCAGCTTCACCCAGGCATCGTCCTTCAGATCCTTCACTTTTGCCGCCGTCGTCAGGTTGGCGTTGTTATCCACAAAACCGCCCTGCTGGGTTTGCGTCTGGGTTGCGGTTGCGGACGGGCCGTTAAATCCGCCCTGCGCGGCAAAAACAGGGGCAGTGGTCATCATCATGATGGCAGCAAGTGCAGCGAATTTTTTCATCTTAATCTCTCCCTTTAATGTGGTTTCGCAGTCCATTAAACAGGGTAATCCTTAACAACTTCTTAAGGGGAAAATTTATTTATTTTTACTGTACAGCATGTTGATTCAGAGGGTTTACTGACGGCATCAAGGAGGGAACATGCGCATTTTACTGGTAGAAGACGACAGGCTCATCGGCGATGGCATCAAAGCGGGCCTGAGCAAAATGGGGTTTAACGTGGACTGGTTTACCGACGGGAAAACCGGTCAGGCTGCGCTGTATAGCGCGCCCTATGATGCCGTAGTGCTGGATCTGACGCTGCCGGAGATCGACGGACTGGCGATCCTGCGCGCCTGGCGCGAAAGCGGGCGCAGCGAGCCGGTACTGATTCTGACGGCGCGGGATGCGCTGAACCAGCGCGTCGAGGGGTTGCGCCTGGGCGCGGACGATTACCTTTGCAAGCCGTTTGCCCTGATCGAAGTGGCCGCGCGCCTTGAAGCGCTGGGGCGGCGCAGCCACGGTCAGACCCGCAGCGAGCTGCGTCACGGTAAGGTCACGCTCGACCCGACGAGCCTTGTCGCCACGCTGGAGGGCGAAACGCTGACCCTCAAACCAAAAGAGTTCGCCCTGCTGGAGCTGCTGATGCGCAATGCAGGCCGTGTGCTCCCCCGCAAAGCAATTGAAGAAAAGCTCTATAACTGGGATGACGATGTCTCCAGTAACGCCGTAGAGGTCCACGTCCATCATCTTCGCCGCAAGCTCGGCAGCGCGTTTATCCGCACCGTGCACGGCATCGGCTACACCCTGGGTGACGCATGAAACTGAGCCTGAAACTCCGCCTGACGCTGCTCTTCCTGCTGCTCTCCCTGACGGCCTGGTTTGCCGCCAGTCTTGTCGCGTGGCAGCAAACGACGCATAAGCTCGACAAGCTCTTTGATACCCAGCAGATGCTGTTTGCCAAACGTCTGCTGACGATGGACCTGGACGAGATCCGCGCGCCGGAGCGCATGCGCGAGGTGCCCAAAAAAGCCAAACACGGGCATCTGGACGATGACGCGCTGGCCTTTGCCATTTTCAGCGCCGACGGCAGCATGATCCTCAACGACGGTGAAAACGGGCACGATATTCCGTATCACTACCGCCGCGACGGGTTTACTGACGGGCGGCTTCAGGATGACAACGACGAATGGCGATTCTTATGGCTGACGTCGCCAGACGGTAAATACCGCGTGGTGGTCGGCCAGGAGTGGGAGTATCGGCAGGATATGGCGCTGGACGTGGTCAGCTCGCAGCTTACGCCGTGGCTGGTGGCGCTGCCCGTGATGCTGCTGTTGCTAATCGTCCTGCTAAGCCGCGAGCTGAAGCCGCTGAAAAAGCTGGCACAGACGTTGCGTTCTCGCTCACCGGATGCCACCGATAAACTGCCTACGGAGGGCGTACCAACCGAAGTGCGCCCCCTGCTCGACGCGCTGAATCATCTCTTCGCGCGCACTCAGGAGATGATGACCCGCGAGCGCCGCTTTACCTCCGATGCCGCCCACGAATTGCGCAGCCCGCTGGCGGCCCTGAAGGTGCAAACCGACGTGGCGCAGCTTTCTCAGGACGATCCGCAGGCGCGGGAAAAAGCGCTGATGCAGCTGCATGCGGGTATCGACCGCGCCTCCCGACTGGTGGATCAGCTCCTCACGCTGTCGCGTCTGGACTCGCTGGATAATCTCGACGATGTCGAACCGATTACCCTGGCCGATTTACTGCAGTCGGCCGTGCTGGATATCTGGCATCCGGCCCGGCAGGCGGGCATTGATATTCGCCTGAACATCCATGCGCCAGAGGTTACGCGCACGGGCCAGCAGCTGCTCCTGAGCCTGCTGGCGCGCAACCTGCTGGATAACGCGATTCGCTACAGCCCGCGCGGCAGCGTGGTGGACGTGACGCTAGACCCGCGCAGCTTTACCGTTCGCGACAACGGCCCCGGTATTTCACCTGATGCGCTGGCGCGCATCGGCGAACGCTTTTATCGTCCGCCGGGCCAGGATGCCACCGGCAGCGGGCTGGGGATATCTATCGTCAGGCGCATTGCCGCCCTGCATGGGATGCACGTCTCGCTGAACAATGCGCCTGAAGGCGGTTTTGAAGTGAAGGTCAGCTGGTAAGGAATTATTGCATTTAACGCAAAAGACTTTGCACATTTTGCTTATTTTACCGCACCGTCCTCGCGCGTAGAATACTCGCCATACTCTCATCACCGAGGACAAATAATGAGCAACATTCTGATTATCAATGGCGCAAAAGAATTCGCGCACTCTAAAGGCCAGCTGAATGACACCCTGACCGAGGTCGCGGACGGTTTCCTGCGCGACGCCGGGCATGATGTTAAGGTCGTGCGCGCGGACAGCAATTACGACGTGAAGGCAGAAGTGCAGAACTTCCTGTGGGCCGACGTGGTGATCTGGCAGATGCCGGGCTGGTGGATGGGCGCGCCGTGGACCGTGAAGAAATACATGGACGACGTCTTCACCGAAGGCCACGGCTCGCTGTATGCCAGCGATGGCCGTACCCGCTCCGATGCCTCTAAAAAATATGGCTCCGGCGGTCTGATTCAGGGCAAAAAATATATGCTCTCCCTGACCTGGAACGCGCCGATGGAAGCGTTCACCGAGAAAGATCAGTTCTTTGAAGGCGTGGGCGTTGACGGCGCGTACCTGCCGTTCCACAAGGCTAACCAGTTCCTGGGCATGGATCCGCTGCCGACCTTTATCGTCAATGACGTGATTAAAATGCCTGATGTCCCGAGCTATATCGCAGAATATCGCAAGCATCTCGCGGAAATTTTTGCTTAACTGGTACCCTGGAATTAAAGGAGTAGTCACAATGCTTACCGTTATTGCAGAAATCCGTACTCGTCCAGGTCAACATCACCGCCAGGCGGTGCTGGATCAGTTCGCGAAAATTATCCCGACCGTACTGAAAGAAGAAGGCTGCCACGGCTACGCGCCGATGGTGGATGCCGCCACTGACGCCAGCTTCCAGGCGACCGCACCAGACTCAATCATCATGGTTGAGCAGTGGGAAACCGTCGCGCATCTTGAAGCGCACCTGCAGACCGCGCACATGAAAGCGTGGAGCGACGCAGTGAAGGGTGACGTGCTGGAAACCCACATCCGCATTCTGGAGCAAGGGGTTTAAGTTCCCCTCACCCAGTCCTCTCCCACGGGGAGAGGGAGAACATACCAGGCCCGGTGTGCGTCAGCGCTACCGGGCTTTTTTTTATCGGCTTAAAACTCAACTGCTATGCTTATTCTGACTTCATGATTAACAGGAGGATGGAATGGGTCTTTTTAACTTCGTGAAAGAAGCAGGCGAAAAGCTATGGGATAACCTGACCGATCATAAAGGCCAGAGCGACAAAATCACCGAGCATCTCAAAAAACTCAATATTCCCGGTTCAGATAAGGTTCAGGTTAACGTCACCGACGGCAAAGCCAGCGTGACGGGCGACGGGCTGACCCAGGAGCAGAAAGAAAAAATCCAGGTTGCCGTCGGGAACATCGCGGGCGTGAGCGAGGTGGAGAACAACATCACCGCGACCGATGCCAAAGATGAAGCCACCTACTACACGGTGAAATCCGGCGATACGCTGAGCGCTATCTCCAAAACCGTGTACGGCGATGCCAACCAGTACAATAAGATTTTTGAGGCTAACCGCCCGATGCTCTCCAGCCCGGATAAAATCTTTCCTGGCCAGACGCTGCGTATTCCTAAAGCGTGACCCGCAAGCCGGGGAATCAGCTGCTTTTCTTCCCCGGTTTTAACCCACGGTGTAGCTCGTTGATGCGCTTCATGGACTTGATGGTGCGCTGCGGCTCGGTGGAGGCGACGGATAAAATAATCATCTCCAGACACAGCAGCACCGTGCCGTGGAGCGGGATTTTGCCCTTTTCCCCGCCGCGCGGAACGTGGATCACCACGCTGGCTTCCTTACTGAAGCGCGAGTCAAGGGCGTTGGTCAGCAGGATCGTTGGAATACCCAGACGTTTAGCTTCACGCAGCGTCGTTTGCCCCTCCCGGTGCGCGGACTTCTGCGCCATCATCACCAGCACGTCGCCGCGCTGAAGCGCAATCAGCTGTTCCGCAAGCCCTATTCCGGTGCGGTTAAGCGGCGTGGCGGGTAACCCCATGCGGCTGAACAGCCTGGCGGTGTACTCGGCCAGAATACCGGAGGCGCCAATGCCAAATATGGCAACCTGCCTCGCCTGCGCCAGCAGGGAAACCGCCTGCGCCATCGCGTAGCGGTTGTGCGGCTCGGATAGCACGTTGCAGGTGTGTTGATGCCCCTCCAGCACAAAATCGATGCTCGCGTTGACGTCGCTGGCAAGCGTATTCACCGTGGTGGAGATCTTTTCGCTGGACGTCACCACCGGACCAAACCACTGCTCCAGGGTCTGCTTCAGATCGCGCAGCCCGGCGAAACCCAGCGCCTGAATGGCGCGAACTACCGTGGCGTCCGAGGTTTTCAGTCCCGCAGCAATCTCCATTGCCGTCTGCTCCATCACCGCTTCGCGGTTGTCATGGATATAGCGTGCGACCTGCAGCAGGCGCGGCGACAGCTGATGCGCGCGGGCGCGAAAGCGGTCGCCATAGACATCCACGCGCCCTTTCTCTTTGCGGATCACCGTGACGCCTCCGGCAGCGGACGCCCGGCAATCTGCGACTGCACCTGCGCGGCCATCAGCCCTAACGAGGCAAACGAATTTGAGATCGCCTCTTCGCGCGAGATCAGCACATAATGCCCGGTCCGGCAGGCATTCAGGAACTGACACCAGCCCGGCATCACCGCATCCATCGCCGCCAGCTCGTCCTGCGGTTTACCGCCGGTATCCCCACGCCAGGTGGCAAACACAAAATCGGCATCCAGCTCCGGCAGGCGCTCGGCGCTGACGTCAATCCGCCCACCTTCCGGGATGGACTCAATCAGCGGCGGGAAGGTGAACCCGGCATCACGCAGCACGCGGCCCAGCGAGTGATAGCTATGCATGGCGTTAATCTTCCCCTGATTTGCCTGAATCACGGACACGCTAATTTTTCGGGTATCCACCGTCGCTTTCAGCGCCCCGATCTGCTCCTGATAGCGGCGCTCAAGGATCGCCAGCCGCGCCTGCGTGCCCGTGAGCTGCGCCAGCTTGCGGTAGATCTCCGGCGCGCCGCCGTCGAGATGATCGATGCTTACCGTCGGGGCAATTTTCGCCAGCTGATCCACCGGCGTGTTACGGGTCGGCTCGGTCACGATCAGATCGGGCTTTGCCGCGGCGATGGCTTCAATATCGATATCCGCCGTGCCGATAAATTTGATGTCGGAATTATCGAAGTCTACGCCCGTTAACATCCCGCTGGAGCGCAGAAAATGGCTGCCGTCCGGCCGCGTACGGCCGTGGCTCGCCACCGGCGGCACGCCTAGCTCAATCAGCGGAATAGTGATATCCAGATCGTGTAATGAGACAATCCGCTTCGGATGAACCGGCACAACGACCTTGCGTCCCAAATCGTCGGTAAACACCTGAGTCGGCTCCGCCGCGCTCACCGCAAACCCCACCAGCAACAGCATCGAAAATACTACGCGCATCATAGTCCCCTAAAATCTGTCCCGACGCTGCCAAAGCAGCAGCAGGAAAAACGGTCCGCCAATCAGTGAAATCACAATTCCCGCCGGCAGCTGCAGCGGGAGGAATGCCAGACGGCCAACGTTATCCGCAAGCAGCACCAGCAGCGCGCCCAGCACGGCGCTTCCCGCCAGGAGCGCGGTTTGCCCACCGCGCAGCAGCAGGCGTGCCATATGCGGGGCAATCAGCCCCACGAAACCAATACTGCCCACGCAGGAGACGCTGGCCGCCGTCAGCACTACCGGGGCGAGAACCCGCAGCAGCGCCAGCCGGGTTGTGCGAACGCCAAGGCCCGTAGCGGCCTGATTGCCGAGCAACGCCACGTCCGCGGCTCGCGCGGTAAACAGCAGCAGCGCAAACGCGGGAGCCGCCCAAAATGCGGCCAGCCCCACCAGCGTCCAGCTGGCCGCGTGCAGGCTTCCCGCCAGCCAGAGCATCGCCGTCTGCACGTCGCGCACGTCAGCGGTGGTAATAAAGACGCCCATTGCCGCGGCAAACGCCCACGACACGCCAATGCCTGTCAGGATGAATCGCGGGCGCGAGATATCGCGCGCCAGGGCGATAACCAGCAGCGCGGTGAGCAGCCCGCCAGCCATCCCGACCAGCGGGCGCCAGGCCAGGCCCAGCGCCGGAAACTGAAAAATCAGCAGCAGTACCGCCGCGCTACAGCCCTCTTTCACGCCGATAAGCCCCGGGTCAGCCAGGCCATTGCGGGTAATTGACTGCATTGCCGCCCCAGCCATGCCGAGCATGGCGCCGCACAGTATCGCCATCATCAGGCGCGGCAGGCGGATGTCCATCACGATGTAGCGCGTCTCCGCCGTCAGGCTTTCTGGGTAAAACAGCGCGCGCCCGATGGCGGAAGTGGGAATGGGCAGGGAGCCGTGCGTCAGGCCAAAACCTGTCAGCAGGCAGGCGGCCAGCGCCAGGATAACCAGACACGCCAGCGCCTTTGGACGAACCAGCGCCGAGAAGGCACCAACGCGCAGCGCGCACAGCCCGGCGCGATTCATTTAAACATCCTCGAGGCCATGAAGATAAAGACGGGGGCGCCAACCAGCGCGGTCATGATGCCGGTTGCCAGCTCCCAGGGCGTAAACAGCGTGCGGGCCGCGATATCTGCCAGCAGCAGAACCAGCGCGCCGCAAAGGGCGGACAGCGGCACCATCGCACGCAGGTCGACCGACACCAGACGGCGAATGAGCTGCGGCACCACCAGGCCGACAAAGCCAATCGGCCCGGCGATGGAGACGGCCGCGCCGCAGAGCAGCGCAATCGCCAGCAGGGCAAGCAGGCGGGTTTTCAGCAGCGACACGCCAAGCCCCTGGGCCATTCTGTCGCCCAGCGCCAGCATGTTGAGCGAAGGCGACAGTCCGATAGCGAGAACCAAGCCGGCTGCCGTAGCCCACAGGGCGCTCTGCAGCGTCTGTACGTTAACCCCGGCTAAATCCCCCGCCAGCCAGGTACGCAGGGAGAGCAGCGTCTGTTCGTCCAGAATCAGCACGGCGGCGGTGACTGACGAGGCAAATGCCGACATCGCGACGCCGCACAGGGTGATTTTCATCGGCGTGAGCCCGGTGCGACCGGAAGAGGAGAATATCAGCACCAGCAAAAACAGCGTGGCAGCACCGGCGGCGGCAATAAGCGGCTGGCCGATCGGCAGGGTCAGGCCCAGCGCGCTCGTCAGCACCACCGCCAGCGCCGCCCCGGCATTGAGCCCCAGAATATGCGGCTCGCCCAGCGGGTTGCGGATAACCGACTGCAATAATACCCCCGCCACGCCAAGCGCCGCACCGGTAACCGTAGCTGCAATGAGGCGTAACAGGCGCAGCCTGACGATGACGTTATGGTCGAAATTATGCGGGTCGAAAGCCAAAAAAGCCTGGGCCACCGTCCAGGGAGGAAAAACGCGCGCGCCGATCCCGAGGTGTGCAATCGCGCTCGCTACCAGCAGTAGCGCAAAAAGGATAAATGCCAGAGACGCGCGCATCATCATTTTTCCGCGACCTGGCGAAAGGGCATAAAGAACGGCTTGCCGGTCAGCGGGTTAATGGACATATGCACGTCAACATCGAACACCGCTTTGATCAGCGCCGGCGTGCAGACGTCGCCTTCATGCAATACACCCTCCACTTTTCCCTGGCGTAAAAAGACCAGCGAATCGCCGTAGTTCACCGCGAAGTTGAGATCGTGCAGCACCACCACTACGGTACGTCCGTGCTGGCGGGTCAGGGCGTGCAGCAGCTCCAGGATCTCCACCTGATAGCGGAGGTCGAGAAACGTTGTGGGCTCGTCCAGCAGGATATACGGCGTTTGCTGCGCCAGCGCCATGGCAATCCAGCAGCGCTGGCGCTGGCCGCCGGACAAGCTTTCGACCGGCAGGTGCGCAAAGTCTGCCGTGCCGGTCAGGCGCAGGGCCTCTTCCACCGCCAGCTCGTCTTCGTCGCTCCACTGACGCATAAAATTTTGCCAGGGAAACCGCCCGCGCGAGACCAGATCGAAGACGGTTAACCCTTCCGGCAGCAGCGGAGACTGGGGCAGAATGCCAAGCTGACGGGCAATCGCTTTGGTTGGCTGCTCATGAATGGCTTTGCCGTCCAGCAGCGCGGTTCCCCCAAGCGGCTGCAGCAACCGCGCGATAGTGCTCAACAACGTGGATTTCCCGCAGCCGTTCGCCCCTACCAGCACCGTCATTTTCTGCTGGGGGATCGCAAGGGAGATCTCATCAATGATGATTTTTTTCTGATAGCCCGCGGAAAGGTTTTCAAGAACCAGTCCCGGTTTGTTTGTGTTGTGAGCCACGTGAATGCCAACGTAATGAAAAAAATAACAAATAAAAATAAAACTCATTCTCTTTTGAGAGTTTGACGCCGCGCCATGTAGTAGTCAAGAGAAGAAACACCCTGAAAACACAAGGGATAAACGCTAAGCATTATATAAAACATAAAATCAATAAAACCTTTATTTTCAATGCTTTAAACATTATCCCTTTGCACTTTTACGCACCACTTATGGCCGTAGCCGATTTTTGCTTTTTTCCATTTACTACTACACCCGCACATGATTGAATGATTCTCAATTACATGTCCGATGCCAAATCTGGCTAACGGGCAGAGCGTAAAGGGCAATGACTCACACATTTTTCCGCGAAACGTCTTCGCGGGATATTTCGGGATAACAGATGTAATGGCTACGTTCACACCTTCCCTCTCTGGGGTAAAAGGGCGCGCGCTCTTTTCACTGCTGTTTATGACGCCGCTGGTGCAGGCGGCAGACGCCACCGCGGCTAAAGACGGCGAAACGCTTACCGTCACCGCCGATCCAAATACCGTGGTGGAGGCCACGAATGGCTATCAGCCGCTAAATACCTCCACCGCCACGCTAACCAACATGCCGATGCTGGATATCCCGCAGGTGGTGAATACCGTCAGCGATAAAGTGCTGGAAGATCAGCACGCCACCACGCTGGATGAAGCGCTCTATAACGTCAGCAACGTGGTGCAGACCAACACCCTGGGCGGCACGCAGGATGCCTTTGTGCGCCGCGGGTTTGGCGCGAACCGCGACGGCTCGATCATGACCAACGGCCTGCGCACCGTACTGCCGCGCAGCTTTAATGCCGCAACCGAGCGCGTAGAGGTGCTGAAAGGCCCGGCCTCAACGCTTTATGGCATTCTCGATCCCGGCGGCCTGATTAACGTCGTCACCAAACGCCCGGAGAAGACCTTCGGCGGTTCGATTTCCGCCACCTCTTCCAGCTTTGGCGGCGGCACAGGACAGGTTGACGTGACCGGGCCGATTGACGGCACGCGTCTGGCATATCGCCTCACGGGCGAATATCAGGACGAGGATTACTGGCGTAACTTTGGCAACGAACGCAGCACCTTTATCGCCCCGTCGCTCACCTGGTTTGGCGACGATGCCACCGTGACCGTACTCTATTCGCATCGCGACTATAAGACGCCGTTCGATCGCGGAACAATCTTCGATCTCAACACCAAACAGCCGGTGAACGTGGATCGTAAAACCCGCTTTGACGAGCCATTTAACGTCACCGACGGGCAGTCTGACCTCGCCCAGCTCAACGCGGAATATCGCCTTAACAGCCAGTGGACCGCAAAGTTCGACTACAGCTTCAGCCAGGATAAATACAGCGATAACCAGGCCCGCGTGATGGCCTACGATGCAAAAACCGGCAACCTGACCCGCCGCGTGGATGCGACCCAGGGGTCGACCCAGCGCATGCACAGCACCCGCGCGGATCTGCAGGGGAACGTGGATATCGCAGGCTTTTACAATGAGATCCTCACCGGCGTGTCGTATGAGAATTACGATCTGCTGCGCACGGACATGATGCGCTGTAAGAACGTGAAGGATTTCAATATCTATCACCCGACGTATGGCAACCTCGGCAAGTGCACCACCGTGTCGGCGTCCGACAGCGACCAGACGCTCAAGCAGGAGAGCTATTCCGCTTACGCGCAGGATGCCCTGTACCTGACCGATAAGTGGATCGCCGTGGCAGGCATGCGCTACCAGTATTACACCCAGTACGCGGGCAAAGGCCGTCCGTTTAACGTGAACACCGACAGCCGCGACGAGCAGTGGACCCCGAAGCTGGGGCTGGTTTACAAGCTCACGCCATCCGTCTCGCTGTTTGCCAACTACTCGCAAACGTTTATGCCGCAGTCGTCCATTGCGAGCTACATTGGCGACCTGCCGCCGGAAACGTCGAATGCTTACGAAGTGGGCGCCAAGTTTGACCTGTTCAACGGCATTACCGCCAATATCGCGCTGTTTGATATCCACAAGCGCAACGTGCTGTACAACGAAAGCGTGGGGGGTGAAACCGTCGCCAAAACCGCGGGCCGCGTGCGCTCCCAGGGCGTGGAGGTGGATCTGGCCGGGTCATTGACCGAAAACACCAATATCATCGCCAGCTATGGCTATACCGACGCGAAGGTGCTGGAAGACCCGGACTATGCCGGCAAACCGCTGCCGAACGTGCCGCGCCATACCGGCTCCCTGTTCCTGACCTACGATATTCACAATGCGTTTGCCGGAAACACCCTGACGCTCGGCGGCGGCGGGCACGGCGTGAGCCGTCGTTCAGCGACCAACGGTGCGGATTACTATCTGCCGGGCTATTTCGTGGCGGATGCGTTTGCGGCGTATAAAATGAAGCTTCAATATCCGGTGACGCTACAGGTGAACGTGAAAAACCTGTTTGATAAGACCTACTACACCTCATCTATCGCGACCAACAACCTGGGCAATCAGATTGGCGACCCGCGTGAAGTGCAGTTTACGGTGACGATGGCGTTTTAATTAAAACGGCCCGGTGGCGATACCCTCTACCGGGCCTGGAATTTTAACAGAAAAAATCTTAATTTCCCCGATAGCGAACAACATCAGCATTTCAATTAATTTTTTATCAGGAATAAACCGCGCTGAAATAGTAAAAACTTCCTTAATCCTAACTCAAAATTCTTAAATCCAGCCTTTTACTATATCGTTCTTATGCGCTGTTGATTACTATATTGTCCCTCAGGTAGAAGGAGTCAGTGAAGCCACCAATAAGGACATGCGGTAGTATGATTTCGATTTTGCTTGCAGACGATCATCCAGCAATTTGCTTTGCTTTAAAGGTACTGCTCGAGAAGCACGGAGATATGGTCGTCAGTACCTCTACAGGTGAAAAACTGCTGTCCCAGCTGCACCAGCAGCGTCCGGACTTATTAATTCTGGATCTCGAACTTAAGCACGCCGATGGCCTCGACCTGTTGCCCCGAATTAAACAACACTTCCCGGAACTTAAAATCCTGATCTTTACCAGCCAGTCAGCAGGTTTATATGCGCTGAGAACGCTCCAGGCCGGGGCGCAGGGATTTATCAATAAAAATATGCCGCTGGAAAACGTTGAGCCACTGTGCCGGCTTATTATGACGGGTTATCAATGTTTTCCCGAAGGGACGCTGTTCAAAGCCGCCAGCGTCAATGAAAAAAGCGATGCGCCAGAATCACTATCAAGCCGCTTTTCGGATCGCGAAATGGCCGTTCTCAATTACCTGAAACAGGGCAAAAGTAACAAAGAGATTGCCGATCTCCTGATGCTCAGCAATAAAACCATTAGTACCTATAAAACCCGGATGCTGCAAAAATGTGGCTGCGACGATCTCAACCAGCTAATTTCGCTGATCTTCAGAGAGTCTGATAATGAGAATACTTAGCGGGCTGCTGCTGTTGCTCGTCGCGTTTATGGCACAAGGTGCGACGGCGCAAGAACCCCTTAAGCTTCTCTCCCGAAGCATGGAGACGATTGCCGACCCGGGGCTCAGTGCAAGCGAATGGCGCTGGCTGCGTGAACACCGCAAGATCCGCCTGGCCGTCTGGCTGCCGATGTCGCCGCCCTATGACATCACTACCGGCCTGAATGATTACGGTGGCATCAATGCCGATTTCATCGGTCTGGCGGCGGATAATCTTGGCGTCGAAATAGAGGTGATTCGCTACCCAAACTATCACGCTGCACTGGAAGCGTTACGCGCAGGGAAAGCCGATTTCATCGCGCAGGCCAGCGATAACCAGCATAATCAGGGGCTGGTGCTAAGCCACCCATACAGCCCCAATGCTGCCGTTGAAGTAGTAAACAACGAAGCCACCCAGGATGATGCGGTCAGAAAGATCGCCATCGCGCCGGGCTACGATCCTCAACGTGTCATACCGCGCTACCCGAACGCGGAGATCGTCCCCTTCTATTCACCACGCCACGCGCTGGAAGCACTCGCGTTTCGAAAAATAGACCTTTTCTTTTGCGATGGCGTCACCGCCCGCTATCTGGTGAACCAGTCCAACATTAGCAACTTACTCATACGTCCTCTCGACACCCCCTTTCCCGTTTCAGGATTTTCCTTTGCGGCAATGCCAAAGATGCAAATCTGGATCACGGTGCTGAATAACTTTCTGGCCGCGTTACCGGAAAGTGCGAGCGTAGAGATACATCGTCGGTGGAATGGCGGCATTCCGCTTTCACTTAGCGAGCAGAAACCGGTCTTCACATCGCTGGAGAATAAATGGATTGAGGAGCACAAACGTATACGGGTGGCAGTGGCCGAGGATAACCCACCGATAGCCTTTTTTGATAAAGGCGGCAAGATGCGTGGCATCATTGCCGATGTCCTGACCGCGTTACAGCTTCGCACCGGGTTTAGCTTTGTTATTCAGCGTTTTCCTACCCAAAAGGCGGCCCTGGCGTCGGTGAAAGCGGGAAAATCGGATTTGGTTGCAGGCGTGACGCAGGGGGATATCTGGCGCACCGATTTACTGACCACCCGTACCTGGCTCTATAACTCTTGGGTGATGGTCGGACAAGCGCATTCGGTTGCGGGAGCGGTGAGTCCAGGCGTACTCAGCCTGGACGGGCAGTCGCCCGAAGAGTGGTTACGTAAGCAGAGCGGGGGCCAAACGGAAAAGGTCGACACCTGGCGACAGGGGCTCAACCGCATTGTTCACAGTAACGACAAGATGATGGCCATGCCGCTGATCGTCGCCAATACGCTTCTGGCGAATAAAGAGTATGCCTCGCTCCGTATTCTGGGAAGCATCGACATCGATCCAATGCGATTCTCATTCGGGGCGTCCCGCCAGTCCTGGCCTTTAATCACCATTCTCAATAAAGCGCTCATTAATATTCCGCCGGAGGATCTCCATGCCCTGACCCGGGGCGGAAATGCGGGTAACAGCTTTACGTCGACAGGACCAAAACAGGTCGCGCTGAGCACGGTATTGAGCGTCGGACTGGCAATCGCATTTCTTCTCTGCCTCGCCGCCGCCTGGGGGTACCGCCGCCATCTGCGCTATCAACAGCGAATGCTGAAAATCATTTCGGCCCAGCGACAATCCAGAAAACTTGCGCTTCGCGCCAGCCGCGCGAAGAGCGTGTTTCTGACAACCATGAGCCACGAGATACGCACACCGATCGGCGCTATCATGGGGATGCTGGAGCTCGTCATGAAACGCCCTGGCGATACCCAGCAAAACCGCCAGTCCGTGCAGGTGGCGTGGGATGCCGCCCAGGCCTTGCTGCATTTGATAGGCAACATACTCGATGTGTCGCGTATCGAATCTGGCCGCCTGGTGCTTCGTCCCGAGCGTTCCTCGCTGCGCAAGCTGATTGAGGAGCCCGCCATGTTGTTCGAAGGCATGGCGGCGCAAAAAGGGCTGGCCTTCGTACTGGAGCGTGATGCCGAACTGCGGGAGGACGTCTTGGTCGATCGCAGCCGTTTCAGGCAGATTCTGGTTAACATCGTCGGAAACGCGATCAAATTCACCGAACGCGGACAGATAACGCTGAGCGTGCAACTCGACGGACGTGACGAGGGCTATCTGCTGTTGCGTATAACGGTCGTCGATACCGGCGTAGGTATCGACGAGGCCACTCAACAGCGATTGTTCCAACCCTTCGCTCAGGGAAACACCCCTAACGTTGCACAGGGGAGCGGGCTGGGGCTTTATATCTGCCGCACGTTAACCATGATGATGGGCGGCAGTTTAGCGATCCACAGCGAACCTGGACAGGGAACGACGGTCACAGTCTCCCTTAAGCTGCCGATGATGGCAGAACGCCAGGATGTTCCTGATATATCGCCCGCGACCTCGCTTTCTCGCCCCTCCCTGCGCGTTTTGATTGTCGATGATAATCCCGTCGGCAGAATGGTACTCAGCCAGCAGCTAAGCTGGCTTGGCCACCACGCGATCGGCGCCGACAGCTCAGCCTCTGCGCTGGAAGCACTACAGCATGCGCAACCGGATGCGGTGATCGCCGATTGCAATATGCCCGGCATAAGTGGGTTTGAGCTGGCAAAGATAATTCATACGAACTACCCCGACATTGTAGTCTTTGGCGCGACCGCTGACGCCCGGGAAATTGTCCGGGAGATGGCAAGAGAAGCAGGTATGCGGCACTGTCTGTTTAAGCCGATCACCCTCACTATGCTTGCGGAACTGCTGGCCCCCCTGAAGGGATCGGCCCCGATTGCCGAGAGTCCGCAAGGGTCAATAGCGTGCAACCTGCCGCCCGAATTGCTGGAAGGGAATAACCTGCCCCTGTTCCTGTCGCTCCAGATTTCGGTCATTGATGAATCCCTTACCCACCTGCGCGCCTGGCTCGTGACGCCGGAAACCGCGCTGCGTGAGACGCTGCACAAGCTGCGCGGCGGACTGGCGTTACTGGGCGTGCCCGCGTTGATAGCCCGCTGTGAAGCACAGGAATCCAACCCGGACCACGACGGGATCCAGCTGCTGTTAGCTGAACTTGAGCAGCTACGCGCCACGTTACAGCGTTGGTACGATTCAGGACGACAACCTTAATCCACGTCCTACATGCGTTGAGGACGCGTCTGCATCGTTTTGGCTATCCGCGTTGCAGTACTCTTTTGTTCACAGGAGATTGCCGGAGCATTTGTTCAGGCAATACATCAACAAAGGAGAAAGACTATGAAGAAATTAGTTTCCGTTCTGTCTGTCGTTGCAGCTGTTGGTATGTTCGCTACAGCATCAGCACACGCCGCTGAAAGCTGTGCTGCTAAAAGCGCTGCGCTGGAAAAAGAGATCAAAATTGCCCAGCAGTATGGCAATACCTACAAAGTGAATGGCCTGAAAAAAGCCCTGGCAGAAGTCAAAGCCCACTGTACTAACGCAAGCGTTCTGGCTGATGCCCAGAAAGACGTGCGTAAGCTGGAGAAAAAACTGGCTGAAAAACGTGGCGACGTTGCAGAAGTTCAGGCCGATCTGGCAGAAGCTAAAGCGAAGGGTGATGCTAAGAAGATTGCCAAGTACCAGAAAAAACTGGCAGAAAAACAGGCGGATCTGCGTGAAATTCAGCAAGAGCTGAATCAGGCTCGTGCTGAGCTGGCAGCCCTCAGTAAATAAGCCATAGCGAGCTTAATCGTGGGCAGCAAAAGCTGCCCACGATGTTAACGCATATGCAGATTCGTCATGCTGTTCGAGTGATGGTACTGTTACTGACAGCAAACGCTGCGGCTGCAAATGAAAAGACATGGGTTATTCTTAATAACGACTATAAAGGCTCAATCTTTCTTGATTTTCACTCCGATAAACCCTGCCTGACGCGTCCTCTTCTCGAAGAGTGGGGCGTAAAATCCTCCGTACTTGACAGGCTTCACTGGGATACCTGGGCATGTCTGAGCGCCGACTCGGCGAACGCCTTCGCTCTCCAGTTCTGGTATCGTCCGGATGCCAACCTGCTCACGCTTTTATTTCCTCAGGAGGCGTTTAATCCGCACCAAAACGGGGTCAGCACCAGCCGCTGGGATGATGGTATTAATGCCCTGTTTGTTAACTACCGGCTGGACGTCAATAACCAACGTGCGCAGTACCGTTGGGATACGCCGGGCACCGATGCAACGCTCGTGCTGGAAAATGGCCTTAACGTCGGGCCGTGGCGCATGCGCTATCAGAATACCTTCTGGCGAGAGGCGGACCGCCAGCACGGCTCTTACAGCAATTCAGCCTCTGTCTGGCGCAGTATCATGTCTATGCGATCCCGGCTTAACCTTGGCGACGGTTACACCTCATCGAACCTGTTCGACAGTATGTCCTATCGGGGGATTTCCCTTGCCAGCGATGAGGCGATGTTCCCGGATAGCTGGCGGCCCTATTCGCCGCTAATTAACGGCTATGCGCGCAGCGAAGCGGAAGTCACCCTTCGTCAGAACGGCGAGCGCGTCTATCGCATTCACGTCCCGCCGGGGCCCTTTGTTATCCGTGATTTTTATCCACCAGATTTACAGGGCAACCTTGAGCTGACGATTCAGGAGAGCGACGGGAGCGAGCGTACCCGGTCCATTCCGTACTCGATTATGCCCAATCTGGTGCAGTATCAAATGTTCAGTTACGAACTGGTCGCCGGGCGTTATAAACCCTTTCACGGCGTAGAGCTGGAAAAAGATCGTTTCTGGCAGAGCACGCTCTCCTGGGGCGTCGCCCCGCGCGCCACCGTATTTGGAGGCATACAGCAGGGCGAAAATTACTTCAGTCATGTTGTGGGATTGGGCGGCAATATGGGCAAATGGGGAGCGTTGTCCGCGGATGTACGTAATGCCCGTTACAGCCAGCAGGGCAAAGCGCTCAGCGGCAGCGTCGGGCGAGTGCGTTATGCAAAAACATTTTTTCAAACCGAAACCAGCCTTAACGCCCAGCTTCAGTGGTACCCGCGCGGTAGCCAGTACCGTTCGCTTGAGGAGCGGTTAAACCGCGCCTCAGTGCTTGCCTTGGGTTTAGATGATGACACCACCCAGCGCGCCCTTGAGGGCCAGATTGAGCTGACACAAAACTTCGACGAAAACTCAAGCCTAAACCTCTCGTGGCGCTGGCTGAAATCACGCGCTCGCGAGGCGGCCAGTAACAGTCTGACCCTGAGCCTGGACGCCAGCTGGGAGGACGTCGATTTTTCACTTTATGGCAGCTATGACCGCTATGGTGACTATGCCCCGGAATCAACGCTGGGGTTTAACATCAGCATTCCCTTCAGCATTGGAAGCCATTTTACCAATGTGGCATTGGTTTCCGACCTCGCCAGCCGAAACAAGAATACCCATGGAATCAACGTCAATGGCTCGCTACTGGATGATTATAGCCTGCGCTATGACGTGACGGCGGAGCATATCGAACACGGGAACGATGCCCTGAAAAGCAGTATCGGCTATCAGTACAACAGCGGAGAGCTGAACGTCAGTATGACCCGCAGCGGCACGCAACGTGATTACCATGGCGACGTCAGCGGCAGCGTGCTGTTATATGAGAAGGGGGTTGTCCTGGGCCAGACGCTGGGAAGTACTGCGGCACTGGTTCAGGTGCCAGGTTCGGCGAAGATTGGGTTTTATAACCAGTTCGGTTCGACCACCAACGCAGATGGCGATCTGCTGGTGAGTTACCTCACCCCCTGGCGAGTAAACCGCATCACGGTTGACAGCTTAAGCCTGCCTGAAGGGACCGATATGGATGTGAATGAGCTGGAGACCGTGCCCACCGACGGTGCAATTGTTAATCTGCGTTTTTTGAAACCGGAAAAAACAGCGTTTCGCTGACGGGATTATGGCGCAACGCCCACGCGCCCGGCGTTCCCTCAGCCCCCTGGGAGGCTGAGGGCCGGTGCATCAGGCTTCAATATCCGCCATATCGCCTTTCTCCTGCAGCCAGTTACGTCGGTCTTCCGAACGTTTCTTGGCAAGGAGCATATCCATCATGGCGTTGGTTTGCTGTTCGTCTTCGTCGCTGATCGTTAGCTGCACCAGGCGGCGGGTGTTCGGATCCAGCGTCGTTTCGCGCAGCTGCATCGGGTTCATCTCGCCCAGCCCTTTAAAGCGCTGAACGTTAGGCTTGCCCTTCTTACGCTTGAGCTGCTCCAGCACGCCCGCTTTCTCTTCTTCCGTCAGCGCGTAATAAACCTCTTTGCCAAGGTCGATACGGTACAGCGGCGGCAGCGCCACGTGGACGTGACCATTTTTCACCAGCGTGCGGAAGTGCTTCACAAACAGCGCGCACAGCAGCGTGGCGATGTGCAGACCATCGGAGTCGGCATCCGCGAGAATACAGATCTTGCCGTAGCGCAGCTGGCTCAGATCGTCGCTGTCAGGATCGATGCCGATCGCCACCGAAATATCGTGAACTTCCTGCGAGGCCAGCACTTCATCTGAAGAGACCTCCCAGGTGTTCAGGATCTTACCCTTGAGCGGCATGATCGCCTGATATTCGCGATCGCGCGCCTGCTTGGCCGATCCGCCTGCCGAGTCCCCTTCGACGAGGAAGAGTTCGGTACGGTTGAGATCCTGTGCGGTACAGTCTGCCAGCTTGCCCGGCAGCGCGGGGCCGCTGGTGAGCTTTTTACGCACCACTTTCTTCGCGGCGCGCAGACGACGCTGGGCGCTGGAAATGGCCATTTCAGCCAGCATCTCTGCCGCCTGAACGTTCTGGTTCAGCCACAGGGTAAACGCATCTTTCACCACGCCGGAGACAAACGCCGCGCACTGACGTGAAGAGAGGCGCTCTTTGGTCTGACCGGCAAACTGCGGATCCTGCATCTTCACGGAGAGCACGTAGGCACAGCGGTCCCAGATATCTTCCGCCGACAGCTTCACGCCGCGCGGCAGGATATTGCGGTATTCGCAGAACTCACGCATCGCGTCCAGCAGCCCCTGACGCAGGCCGTTGACGTGCGTACCGCCGAGCATGGTTGGGATCAGGTTAACGTAGCTTTCGGTCAGCAGCTCGCCGCCTTCCGGCAGCCACAGCAGCGCCCAGTCCACGGCTTCAGTATCGCCGCTAAAGTTACCGACAAACGGTTTTTCCGGCAGCGTTGGCAGGCCGTTTACCGCTTCGCACAGGTAGTCGTTCAGACCATCGGCATAGCACCAGGTTTGTGCGGTATTGTTAACGTGATCGGTAAAGGTGATTTCTACGCCCGGACACAGCACCGCTTTCGCTTTCAGCAGGTGCGTCAGGCGAGAAACGGAAAAACGTGGGCTGTCGAAGAAGCTTTCGTCAGGCCAGAAGTGGACGCTGGTGCCGGTGTTGCGTTTACCGCACGTGCCCACAACCTGCAGATCCTGCACCTTATCGCCATTTTCAAACGCGATGTTATAGACCTGGCCGTCGCGACGGACGTTAACTTCCACGCGTTTAGACAGGGCGTTGACGACGGAAATGCCCACGCCGTGCAGACCACCGGAGAACTGGTAGTTCTTGTTGGAGAACTTACCGCCCGCATGCAGGCGACAGAGGATCAGCTCAACGGCAGGGACGCCCTCTTCCGGGTGGATATCCACCGGCATGCCGCGCCCGTCGTCGATGACCTCCAGCGACTGATCGGCATGCAGGATAACGTCAACGCGTTTGGCATGGCCAGCCAGCGCTTCGTCCACACTGTTATCAATAACTTCCTGGCCCAGATGGTTTGGGCGCGTCGTATCGGTGTACATCCCCGGGCGGCGGCGAACCGGCTCAAGCCCGGTGAGGACCTCAATGGCATCAGCGTTATAGGTTTGCGTCATGATTTAAACTAGCAATTCGCATTGATTGTCAGTGGCTGTGCAGTCCAAGAAAATCGACAATCTGGGTGAAATGATTCTCAAAGCCCGTGAAAGCATGGTTTCCGCCCTCTTCTATAGTCTGGCGGCAGGATGCGTAATACGCCACTGCCTGGCGGTAATCCAGCACTTCATCTCCCGTCTGTTGCAGCAGCCAGATGAGATCCGGTGCCTCAAGCGGGTCGACCTGCATAACTTTGAGATCGTAAATATGGCGTGACTCTAGCACATATTGCTGGCCGGTGTAGGGGTTCTCGTTTTCGCCAAGAAAGTCCCGCAGCAGCTCAAACGGCCGTACCGCCGGATTAACCACAACGGCGGGCAGCATAAAGCATTGCGAGAGCCAGGTGGCGTAGTACCCGCCCAGCGATGAGCCGACCACACCGAATGATTCTCCGCCGTGCCCGAGCACGATAGATTCCAGCATCTCCGCGGCCTCTGCCGGGTAAGGCGGCAGTTGCGGGATGATCATCTCAACGTCGGGGTGATGCTCGCTCAGCCACTGGCGAAACTGTGTCGCTTTTGCGGAGCGCGGCGAGCTGTTGAATCCGTGCAGATAAAGGAGCGTAGACATCAATAGCCTTCTGAAGCGGTGTCCGGGCGGAATTGCGCGCCGGTTAAACGACAGACTTCCGTGGTCAGCGTGCCATCGGCATGCAGTTCCAGCCAGCGCCAGCCTGGCGCGATGGTATCCAGCGTAAAGTTGGCGCAGTGCGGCTTAAACTGAACGCAGGTCGACGGCGTCGCCAGCATCCGACGTCCGTTCCAGTCGAGATCCTGTTCCTGATGAATATGTCCACACAGCAGATTTTTCACCCGCGGGAACTTCGCCAGCACGCGATCCAGCGCCGCGGAGTTGCGCAGGCTGTGTTGATCGAGCCAGCTGCACCCGGCTGGCAGAGGATGATGATGAAGCAGCAACAGCGTATGTCGTTCAGGTTCAGCAGCCAGTTTGGTCTCCAGCCAGTCGAGTTGAAACTCGCTTAACTCACCGTGCGGGACGCCAAACACCTGGCTGTCCAGCAGCAGGATCTGCCACTGTTCGCCCGCAAAAACGCATTTCGCCGGAGAGATCCCCGCATCCTGGAGGGAACTGTACATAGCTGGCTGAAAATCATGGTTTCCGGGCAGCCAGACGCAAGGTACGCTAAAGCTCGCGATGCCTTCAGCAAAATGCTGGTAGGCCGCGGAGGATTGATCCTGCGCCAGATCGCCGGTTGCGACAATCAGATCGCATACACGATTTTCAGCGTGAATGGCGCTAAGTACCGCCTGATAACTCTCCCAGGTGTTGACCCCCAGTAGCGTCTCATGCTTTTCGGCAAAAAGGTGGGTATCGGTGATTTGTAATATCCTGACTGGCGCCCCACCAGCAACAGTCAGGTTCAACAGGCTTTCCAAATGGTGTCCTTAGGTAGGTTTATGACGCTAACAAACCGGAATCGCCATTGCTCCATGTGCTAAACAATATCTTAGCCAGTCGGCTAAAAACTGGTTAATTTGATGCTTTTCGTCGCGTTGATGCAACTTTTTATTCGGGTAATCATACCGCGCCTTGAAGCGAAAGATCTGCTGGCTTGAACACACTTCAGCGACCATCGCGTCGTGATAGAGGCGGACCGTCATCGACGGCAGGCTCCAGTAGCTAATGCTGGGTGCCGTTTGCTCAATCTCCACCAGCGTAGTGTAGCGCGTTGATTCTGTTATAGTTAACCGATACTGCGCGTTGCTCACCTGATAGCTTACCGTTTCGCCGGGTGCGTCGTTTTTCGGCAGCAGGCGGCGCAATTGTGCGAAATTGGTTTCGCACAGGCGCATCATTTCTGGGAAGTCAGGCGTATAGCGCTTCATTTTTTCCACTCGTTTCGTAATGTCTGATAATGCAGCTGTAGCCATTGCAGGGCGATGACAGACGCTGCGTTGTCGATTTTCCCCTCTTCTACCCACTGATAAGCCTGTTCCCGGCTTACCACATGAACCCGAATATCTTCGTTTTCATCAGCCAGACCGTGGATCCCTTCCGCGGTCGTGGCGTCCACTTCGCCCACCATAATGGACAAGCGCTCGCTGGTGCCTCCCGGGCTTGCCAGATAGCTCAGCACCGGTTTTGTGCGGCCCACCACCAGCCCCGCCTCTTCCAGCGCCTCGCGCCGGGCGACGTCTTCAACCGATTCGCCTTCTTCAATCATCCCGGCCACCATCTCCAGCAGCCACGGACTCTCGCTCACGTCATAAGCGGCTATGCGGATCTGCTCCACCAGCACAACTTCATCGCGCACTGGGTCAAAGGGTAGCAAGACTGCCGCATGCCCGCGCTCAAAAATTTCGCGTCTGATCTCACCGCTCATTTCACCGTTAAACAGGCGATGCCTGAAACGGTAAAGTTCCATTGAAAAAAAACCGCTATAAAGCGTTTCTCGTGCAATAATTTCTACATCGTTTTTGGCGAATGTCACGGGCAACTTTTCTGGTTTTTGCATGAGTCGAGTCCTGGTAGCAATGGTGATGAAATTGTGAATTTCAAGGCTGTTTGGCTGCCGTTTGTAAGGCTATATGATAGATTGGTGCAAATTACCGCCAGATGGCACGTAACGCCAACCTTTTGGTGTGGATGATTCTGTTAGAATCGGCAATTATTTTTTAATTAGATCAGCGCTAATACTGCTTCACAACAAGGAATGCAAATGAAGAAATTGCTCCCCATCCTTATCGGCCTGAGCCTGACGGGCTTCAGTGCAATGAGCCAGGCGGAAAACCTGTTACAGGTCTACCAGCAGGCACGTCTGGGCAACCCTGATTTACGGAAATCAGCGGCCGATCGTGATGCTGCGTTTGAAAAGATTAACGAAGCGCGTAGCCCATTGCTGCCACAGTTAGGTTTAGGTGCGGATTATACCTACAGCAACGGTTTCCGCGACGCTAACGGCGTTAACTCCAATGCTACCAGCGCCTCACTGCAATTAACACAGACGCTGTTTGATATGTCCAAATGGCGCGCCCTGACCCTGCAGGAAAAGAGCGCGGGTATCCAGGATGTGACCTATCAGACCGACCAGCAAACGCTGATCCTGAACACTGCCACGGCTTACTTCAACGTGCTGAGCGCGATTGACGCGCTGTCCTACACCGAAGCGCAGAAACAGGCTATTTACCGTCAGTTAGATCAAACCACCCAGCGTTTCAACGTGGGTCTGGTGGCAATCACCGACGTGCAGAACGCCCGTTCACAGTACGACACCGTGCTGGCCAACGAAGTGACCGCGCGTAACAACCTCGATAACGCGCTGGAATCTCTGCGCCAGGTCACCGGGAATTACTATCCTGAACTGGCGTCCCTGAACGTCGACAGCTTCAAAACGGATAAACCGCAGGCGGTAAACGCCCTGCTGAAAGAAGCGGAAAACCGCAACCTGACCTTGCTGCAGGCGCGTCTGAGCCAGGACCTGGCCCGCGAGCAAATTCGTCAGGCGCAGGACGGCCATCTGCCAACCCTGAGCCTGAGCGCGTCTACCGGTGTTTCTGATACGACTTATAGCGGATCTAAAACCAACACAGCCCAGTATGACGACAGCAACCAGGGCCAGAACAAAGTGGGCCTGAGCTTCTCCCTGCCGCTGTATCAGGGCGGTCAGGTCAACTCCCAGGTAAAACAGGCGCAGTACAACTTTGTTGGCGCGAGCGAGCAGCTGGAAAGCGCCCACCGCAACGTGGTGCAGACCGTGCGTTCTTCCTTCAACAACGTAAACGCTTCGATCAGCAGCATCAACGCCTATAAACAGGCCGTTGTGTCTGCACAGAGTTCCCTGGATGCGATGGAAGCGGGCTACTCCGTCGGTACACGTACCATCGTTGACGTGCTGGACGCGACCACCACGCTTTACAACGCGAAACAGCAGCTCTCCAGCGCGCGTTACCAGTACCTGATTAACCAGCTGAACATCAAACAGGCTCTGGGTACGCTGAACGAGCAAGACCTGCAGATGCTGAACAGCGCGCTGGGTAAACCGGTCTCCACCTCTCCGGACAGCGTTGCACCGGAGAACCCGGAGCAGGTTGCCGCAGTTGATAACTTCAACGGTGACAGCACCACCCCTGCTGCACAGCCAGCTGCTGCGCGTACCACTACGCCTGCCAGCAAAGGCAGTAATCCGTTCCGTAACTAAAAGTGTTATCAGGCCCTCTCCCACAGGGAGAGGGCGCATCTGAATCACACCCGAACGTAAGCCAACGTAAAGATCCCCCTGATTCCGCCCCTCTTCGCTTCATTTTCAACCACTCATCCTCTATCCTGAGCGTTATTACCACTGGGTCCTGGAAGACAAATATGAAACGGACAAAATCCATCAATCACGCGTCGTTCCGCAAAAGCTGGAACGCGCGTCACCTCACTCCTGTTGCGCTGGCGGTCACGGCTGTCTTCATGCTGGCAGGCTGTGAGAAAAACGACGAAACGGTATCGCTGTATCAAAACGCCGACGACTGCTCTGCCGCAACCGGTAAAGCCGCCGAATGTAAGACGGCCTACACAAGCGCACTGAAAGAAGCAGAACGCACCGCGCCGAAGTATGCATCACGCGAAGACTGCGTGGCAGAGTTCGGTGAAGGCCAGTGCCAGCAGGCGCCGGCTCAGGCGGGCACAGCACCGGAAAACCAGGCGCAGGCGCAGTCCAGCGGCAGCTTCTGGATGCCACTGATGGCAGGTTACATGATGGGTCGTCTGATGGGCGGCGGCGCGGGCTACCAGCAGCAGCCGCTGTTTAGCTCGAAAAACCCGGCCAGCCCGGCTTACGGTCAATATACCGATGCCAGCGGCAAAGGCTACGGCGCAGCTACGCCTGGCCGCACCGTGACGGTACCGAAAACGGCAATGGCACCGAAACCGGCCACCACCAGCACCATCACCCGCGGCGGGTTCGGTGAGTCTGTGGCGAAACAGACCAGCATGCAGCGCAGCGCGACAGGCTCCTCCTCTACTCGCTCAATGGGCGGCTGATCATGGAGCGAGTCAGTATTACCGAGCGCCCGGACTGGCGCGAAAAAGCCACCGAATACGGTTTTAACTTTCACACCATGTACGGCGAGCCGTACTGGTGTGAAGACGCCTATTACAAGCTCACGCTGGCCCAGGTTGAAAAACTGGAAGAAGTGACGGCAGAGCTGCACCAGATGTGCCTCAAGGTCGTGGAAAAGGTTATCGACAGCGACGAGCTGATGGCAAAGTTCCGCATTCCTAAGCACACCTGGGGTTTTGTGCGCCAGTCGTGGAAAACCAGCCAGCCGTCGCTCTATTCTCGCCTCGACCTGGCGTGGGACGGCGTGGGTGAACCTAAGCTTCTGGAAAACAATGCCGATACGCCGACATCCCTGTACGAAGCGGCGTTCTTCCAGTGGATCTGGCTGGAAGATCAGGCCAATGCCGGAAACCTGCCGGAAGGCAGCGACCAGTTCAACAGCCTGCAGGAAAAGCTGATTGAGCGTTTTGCCGAGCTGCGCGAACAGCATGGCTTCAACCTGCTGCATCTCGCCTGCTGCCGCGATACGGAAGAAGACCGCGGCACGGTTCAATATCTGCAGGACTGCGCCGCCGAAGCGGAGGTGGCAACCGAGTTCCTCTATATCGAGGATATCGGCCTGGGTGAAAAAGGCCAGTTTACGGATATGCAGGATCAGGTCATCAGCAACCTGTTCAAGCTCTACCCGTGGGAATACATGCTGCGTGAGATGTTCTCCACCAAGCTGGAAGATGCTGGCGTGCGCTGGCTGGAACCAGCCTGGAAGAGCATTATCTCCAACAAAGCCCTGCTGCCGATGCTGTGGAAGATGTTCCCGAACCACCCGAACCTGCTGCCAGCCTACTTTGCGGAAGACGATTTCCCGCAAATGGAAAAGTACGTCGTTAAGCCGATCTTCTCCCGCGAAGGGGCAAACGTGTCGATTATCGAAAACGGTAAGACGCTGGAAGCGGTTGAAGGACCTTACGGCGAGGAAGGCATGATCGTCCAGGAATTTTATCAACTGCCGAAATTTGGCGACAGCTATACGCTGATTGGCAGCTGGCTCATCAACGATCAACCTGCCGGGATTGGCATCCGCGAAGATCGCGCGCTGATCACTCAGGATCTGTCACGCTTCTATCCGCATATTTTCGTGGAGTAGAGTGCAGCCTGATGCCCTCACCCCGCCCCTCTCCCGTGGGAGAGGGTGCAAACACTAAAACGGCAACCTGAAGTTGCCGTTTTGCTTTTATTATCCCACCTGCACCGACAGCATACTCAGACTTCCCATCTCAATACCGTCGACCGGGATCGTCACCGGTTCCTGACCATCCCACGCGCCAAGAACGTAAAGCAGCGGCAGGAAATGCTCCGGCGTCGGGTTAGAGAGCGAACCGCCTTCATGATCCAGATAGTTCGCCAGCGGATGCTCTTCGACCGGGCCCTGCCAGGTCAGGTTCGCTTTTACGTAGTCGTTAAAAGAACTTGCCCACGGGTACGGAGTATTTTCACCATGCCAGCGTGCCGTGCGGAGGTTATGCACCACGTTGCCGCTCGCCACCAGCATGATGCCTTCATCACGAAGTGAAGCCAGCTTACGGCCTATCTCCATGTGCCATGCGGCGGGTTTGGTGCTATCAATACTTAACTGCACCATCGGGATATCTGCTTCAGGATACATTTTAATCAGCACGCCCCAGGAGCCATGGTCAAAGCCCCAGGCTTCTTTATCCAGCGCGACCGGAACAGGTGCCAGTAAATCGACCAGCTTCTGCGCCAGCTCGGGCGAGCCGGGGGCCGGATAATGCGTGTCATACAGCGCCTGTGGGAAACCACCGAAATCATGAATGGTTTTTGGCGCTTCCATGGCGGTCACACCCGTCCCACGGGTAAACCAGTGCGCAGACACCACCACGATTGCTTTTGGACGCGGCAGCGTCTCGCCCAGATGATGCCATGCGCGGGTATAGACGTTGTCTTCCAGAACGTTCATTGGGCTACCGTGGCCTAAAAACAGGGCTGGCATACGGGAAGAAGTCATGGTGATATCCTTACAGAAGGTGTCAATTTAATGGTGCTACATTACGCCCAATAGGGCAAAGATGAACGCAGATAAGCGTGAAGATCATCATCAGGAAATTTGAATGTAAGGAATGTGTAAAACAGAGCCTTCTCTCTCGCTTTGCGCACGATGAATCATTACCATTAATGAGAATCATTATCATAAGGAGCAATGCATGTCAGTCCCCTTGATCCTGACCATACTGGCGGGCGCCGCGACCTTCATCGGCGCGATCCTCGGCGTGCTTGGCCAAAAGCCATCTAACCGCGTACTGGCCTTTTCACTGGGCTTTGCTGCCGGGATCATGCTGCTCATCTCCCTGATGGAGATGCTCCCTGCCGCACTGGGCACAGACGGCATGTCTCCGCTGCTGGGTTACGGCATGTTTGTCTTTGGCCTGCTGGGGTACTTTGCTCTCGACCGTATGCTGCCGCACGCGCACCCGCAGGATTTAATGCAGAAAAACGTAACGCCCACGCCGCGGAATATTAAGCGAACGGCGGTTCTGCTGACGCTTGGCATCAGCCTGCATAACTTCCCGGAAGGGGTCGCCACCTACGTGACGGCGAGCAGCAATCTGGAAATGGGCTTTGGCATCGCGCTGGCGGTCGCCTTACACAATATTCCTGAAGGACTGGCCGTCGCCGGGCCGGTTTATGCCGCCACCAGCTCAAAGCGCACCGCCGTGTTCTGGGCAGGAATATCAGGCATGGCGGAAATTCTCGGCGGCGTGCTGGCCTGGCTGATTCTGGGTAGCCTGGTCTCCCCGGTTGTGATGGCGGCTATCATGGCAGCTGTCGCCGGGATTATGGTTGCGCTTTCGGTAGATGAGCTGATGCCGCTGGCAAAAGAGATCGACCCCAATAACAACCCCAGCTATGGCGTGCTGTGCGGTATGTCAGTGATGGGATTAAGTCTGGTTCTGCTGCAGACCGCAGGAATCGGGTAAAAAAACGCCGGGACATCCCGGCGTTTTTATTATCAGCTGGCTTTGCGCTCGTGCGCCTGGCGATACTCCACCAGATCTTCAATGGTCACTACCGGCATGTTGTGCAGGCGCGCAAAGGTGATGCACTCCGGCGCGCGCGCCATGGTGCCATCATCGTTGGTCAGCTCGCACAGCACACCCGCAGGTTTGAAGCCTGCCAGCGTCACCAGGTCGATAGTCGCTTCGGTGTGACCGCCACGGGTCAGCACGCCGCCCGCCTGCGCGCGCAGTGGGAAGACATGGCCTGGACGGTGCAGGTCGGACGGCTTAGCACCATCGGCAATCGCTGCACGAACGGTGGTCAGACGGTCAGCGGCAGACACACCGGTAGTCACGCCGTGCGCCGCTTCGATGGTGACGGTAAAACCGGTACCAAACGCGCTGGTGTTGTTTTCGACCATCATCGGCAGGTCGAGCTGCTTACGACGGTCTTCGGTGATACACAGGCATACGATGCCGCTGCCATGACGGATGGTCAGCGCCATCTGTTCAACGGTCATGTTTTCGGCGGCGAAAATCATATCGCCTTCGTTTTCACGGTTTTCATCGTCAAGCACCATCACACCGCGGCCTTCGCGCAGTGCATCCAGTGCATGTTCAACACGTTGAGTTGAAGTGCCAAAAGAGGAAAGTAGCGTCTGATTCATGGTAAAAAAACCTCATTAACATTATGGTTACCAGAATCAGGGCAGTCTTAGGAGCGCCGTACAAGCGGCAAAAAGATAACGTGAGCGGGCCCATGCCCGACTGGATCGTTACTCTCTCCCATCCGGACTCTAACCGTCGGCCCCGGAATTACACCGGATCTGCTGACCTTTGAGTATTCACCCAAAGCGCTCGCGGGCTTTCAGCGTTAAGCTGATTTACCGCCGGTGGGGAATTTCGCCCCGCCCTGAGAATAAGCGAGATAACTATAACGCTATTGATTAATCTGGGCAATGCATAAGCTTCAAACAAATCTGCTTTATCCTGGAGCATGACGCGCTACAATGTTCATCAACACCGTCTTATCAAGGGAAGCCACTATGATTGACCCGAAGAAAATTGAGCAAATTGCGCGTCAGGTTCACGAGTCCATGCCAAAAGGCATTCGTGAATTTGGTGATGACGTTGAGAAGAAAATCCGCCAGACGCTGCAGGCGCAGTTAGTTCGCCTTGATTTAGTGAGCCGCGAAGAGTTTGACGTGCAGACGCAGGTACTACTGCGCACCCGCGAAAAGCTGGCGCTGCTGGAACAGCGTTTGACCGAGCTGGAAAACCGCAATACCCCGGAAGAAGTGAAGCCGGCACCGGCGATTCCGCCGGTGGACGACCAGGCCTAAAATCAATGCAAAACGGCAACCTCGGTTGCCGTTTTTTTTGGTTTGCGCCCTCTCCCTGTGGGAGAGGGTTGGGGTGAGGGCATCAGCCCGCACGGACTACTGACTGTCTTTCTGGATCTTCTTAATGATGTTGGTGGTTGAACACCCGTCCTCAAAGTTGAGCACCATCACTTCACCGCCGTTGGCCCAGACCTCTTCGCTCCCCGCGATTTGCTCCGGTTTGTAATCCCCGCCTTTTACCAGCAGATCCGGCAGAATACCGGCAATCAGGCGCTGCGGCGTATCTTCTTCAAACGACACCACCCAATCCACGGCTTCCAGCGCGCCGAGCACGATCATACGCTGCTCCAGCGGGTTCACCGGACGCGTTTCACCCTTCAGGCGTTTCGTCGACGCATCGCTGTTGACCGCCACAATCAGGCGATCGCCGAGCTTGCGCGCATTCGCCAGATACGAAACGTGGCCTGCGTGCAGGATGTCGAACACGCCGTTGGTCATCACCACTTTCTCACCGCGCTTGCGCGCCGCGGCAACGGCCACCTTCAGCTCGTCTTCGCTCATGACGCCAAAACCGGTATCGGCACGACCGCGCACGGCGTTTTCCAGTTCGATAGGCGAAACGGTAGACGTACCAAGTTTACCGACCACCACGCCCGCCGCCGCATTCGCAAAGTAGCACGCTTCTTCCAGGGAGTTACCCGCTGCCAGCGTCGCCGCCAGCACGCCAATCACCGTATCACCGGCACCGGTTACGTCGTACACTTCCTGCGCCTGGGTTGGCATATGCAGCGGAGCTTTGCCCGGCTGCAGCAGCGTCATCCCCTGCTCGGAGCGGGTCACCAGCAGCGCGGACAGCTCAAAATCAGCGATGATCTTCATGCCGCGCTCAACCAGCTCTTCTTCGGTTTTGCACTTGCCCGCCACCGCTTCAAACTCTGACAGGTTTGGCGTCAGCAGCGTCGCGCCGCGATAGCGCTCAAAATCGGTCCCTTTCGGGTCGATCAGCACCGGCACGCTGGCTTTACGCGCCAGTTGGATCATCGTCTGCACGCTGGCCAGGGCACCCTTCGCATAATCAGAGAGCACCAGCGCGCCAATATTGCCCAGCGCCTGGTTGATACGCTCGTGCAGCGGCTCAGGATCAACGCCTTCGAACCCTTCTTCAAAGTCGAGGCGGATCAGCTGCTGGTTACGCGACAGCACGCGCAGTTTCGTGATCGTCGGGTGGGTCGGAACAGAAACGAAGTCGCACTTCACGTTCACGTCCGCCAGCGACTTGCTCAGCGCGCGGGCCGCATCGTCGATGCCGGTAAGACCCACCAGACGCGAATGCGCGCCCAGAGAGGCAATGTTCATCGCCACGTTTGCCGCGCCGCCGGGACGCTCTTCAATGGTGTCGACCTTAACCACCGGTACCGGTGCTTCCGGAGAGATGCGGCTGGTCGGCCCATACCAGTAGCGATCCAGCATCACATCCCCAACAACCATTACCCCAGCACGTTCAAACTCTGGCAGTGTTACTTTCATTCCTGACTCCAGAAAGATTCACAATTTGCGCGCGATAATATCACACTTGATTTGTTACGCACGGTTCCACCAGCCACTTCTGCCAGCTGGTCGTTACCTGAGCGCGTTCAGCGGTGAAACAATCCAGCGCCACGTGCCCCGGCTGCTCCTGCAAGGCCAGGTGATGCAGCTCGTCGCGCAGCGTGGTGTAGGCGCGGGTTAAGGCCTGCGCCTCCTGCTCGTCCATAATGTCGTTTTGCGCCAACAGTTCCAGAATGCGCACGTTATCCGACCAGCGCGTCAGCTTCGGCTTGTCATGGGCGTGCAGCAGTACCAGATACTGGGTAATAAACTCAATATCGGTAATCCCGCCCTCATCGGCTTTAATATCAAAGCGATCGCGATGTTTATTGCCTAAGTGCGCACGCATTTTCTCGCGCATTTCGCGCACTTCGGTCTGCAACGTACTGCCGTCACGCGGGGTGGTCATGACCTCCTTGCGGATGACGTCAAACTGCGTTTTTAGCTGCGGATCGCCATACACCACGCGGGCACGCACCAGCGCCTGATGCTCCCACGTCCAGGCTTCGTTCTTCTGGTAATCGGCAAAGGACTCCGTCGAAGTAACCAGCATACCCGCCGCGCCGGACGGGCGCAGACGGGCATCCACTTCATACAAAATGCCCGACGAGGTGCGGGTGCTGAACAGGTGCATGATGCGCTGCGCCAGGCGCAGGTAGAACTGCCGCCCGTCAATCTCGCGCTCGCCGTCGGTCATCACGTCAACCGGGCAGTCGTGGAGGAAGATTAAATCCAGATCGGAGCTATACCCCAGCTCCCAGCCGCCGAGCTTACCGTAGCCCACCACCGCGAAGCCGCGACCGTCACGGTCGGCCAGGTGTTTCGGCTGGCCGTAGCGCGCCACCATCTGCACCCAGGCCTGATGCACCACCGCGTCGATAATCGCTTCCGCCAGCCAGGTTAAGTGATCGCTCACTTTCATTACCGGCAGCGTTCCGGCGATATCCGCGGCCGCCACGCGCAGCATCTGGGCCTGCTTAAACTGACGCAGCGCCTCCAGCTGTTGCTCTTCGTCCTCTTCCGGGACGCGCAGCAGATACTGACGCAGCTCGTCACGGTAGGCGTCGGTCGCCGTCGGCTGATAAAGGGTATTCGGATCGAGCAGCTCATCCAGCAGCAGCGGGTAACGCGCCAGCTTGTTGGCCACCATCGGCGATGCGGCGCAGAGGGAAATCAGGTGCTTGAGCGCTCCCGGAAACTCGCTCAGGAGCTCCAGATAGGTGGTACGCGTGATAATCCCGCTCAGCAGCGGCATCATCCGCGACAGCGGCACCGGCGCATCCGCCCGCGAGCAGACCTCGCTCAGCAGGTGCGGCATCAGGTGATCCAGCACCTGACGACCGCGCGGGCCAATGGCGCGTTTGTTCAGTTCAAGGCGGAAATCCGCTATTAGCGCCACCACGCGATGACGGGCATCATCACTCAGGTGTGCCAGCACGGGGGTCGTGTCATCTTCCTGAAGCGCATCCTGCCACAGCTCGCGCCAGTGTTCGGAAAGCGCATCGTCCTGCGACTCACTTTCGTCATCGCCGATCAGCTCGTTAAAGATGCGGCGCACGCCTGCCATATGAGCATCGAGCCGTTCGGTCAGCGTTGCCCACTCTTCCACGCGCATTCCCCAGGCCAGACGCGCCCGGTTCAGGTCGTCGCCCGGCAGGGTCTGGGTTTGTTCATCATTGATGCTTTGCAGCAGGTTTTCCAGACGACGCAGGAAAAGATAGGCTTCGCGCAGGGTTTGCGCGTCGCCGTCCGGCAGGAGATGCAGCTGCGCAATGGCGCTCAGCGTCGGCAATAGCGAACGGGACTGCAGCGACGGCTCGCGACCGCCGCGAATAAGCTGGAAGACCTGGACGATAAATTCGATTTCGCGGATGCCGCCCGCGCCGAGCTTGATATTGTCCTTCAGACCACGGCGGCGCACCTCGCGGGCAATCATCCCTTTCATATTTCGCAGGGACTGGATCACGCTGAAGTCGATATAGCGACGGAACACGAACGGGCGCAGCATGGCGCGCAGCTCGTTGGCGTAAGCGTCGTCGCTGTCGCCCATGATCCGCGCTTTGACCATCGCGTAGCGCTCCCAGTCGCGCCCCTGCTCCTGGTAGTAATCTTCCAGCGCGGCAAAGCTCAGCACCAGCGGCCCGCTGTCGCCAAACGGACGCAGACGCATGTCCACGCGGTAGACAAAACCATCCTGCGTGGGCTGATCCAGCGCCTTTATCAGGCGCTGGCCGAGACGGGTAAAGAACTGCGCATTGTCCAGCTCGCGACGCCCACCGCGCGTGGAGCCGTTCTCCGGCCAGGCAAAAATCAGGTCAATATCGGAGGAGAAGTTCAGCTCGCAGCCGCCCAGCTTGCCCATCCCCAGAATCAACAGCGGCTGAGGAACCCCCTCCTCGCTGCACGGCGTGCCCCACTCTTTACAGCAGGCGGCGTAGAGCCAGTCTCGCGCGGCGACGATCAACGTCTGCGCCAGCTCGCTTAACTGCTGCAGCGTGCTCTCTTCACTCACCTGCTCCAGCGCCTGCGCCCAGGCAATGCGCACCATCACCCGACGACGGAACTGGCGCAGGACGCGCATCAGCGTGGCCTCATCCGCCACGTCTTCGAGTGCAGCCTGCAGCCAGCCAGCATAGTGCCGCCACTCGTCTGCCTGCGGCGGTGCGTTCTCAAGCTCCGCCAGCCAGTCCGGGTTGGCGGCGATACTTTCCTGCACAAAATCACTGAATACGAGCACGCGCTTTGCCTGCTCGCTAAACGATGACGCCGGTAATGACTCAGGCAGACGTTCGCAAACGGTCTGCCACTGCTGCTGTAACTGCGAAGAAAGCGGCATTATTGGGGTTCCTTGCCAGAGTTAACGTTTTCCGCTGTGCAGCCAGAACGGCTCCTGCGAAATGGCCTCGTTACGGAAATGCTCAATCTCAATATGCTGACGGGTTTCAATGGCATGCTTCAGTCCCTGCCAGTTTTCCAGCCAGGCCTGGGCCTTTGCGCCGTCATAAGCGCCGGAAAGCAGCAGCATGCTGTCGACGTTGCGCGAAAGGCGGGGAAGCTGATCGCCATACTGGTCGCCCAGCGGATAGGCAAACGTGGTCTTCAGCTCAGCGGCATGGCGGGAAAGATGAATATCCGCGAAGCGTTTGAAGTTTTCCGCAATTTTGGCCTCTGCCTTCGCATCCAGGAACGGGCGCCAGCCGCGCGTCACCAGGAACTCGGTCAGCGCCAGTTTTGCCGTCGCGGTTTGCGGGCTGTAGATTGCCGTTTGCGCAGAGACGTCGGAAAGCATCAGCGTTTCGGTCTGCGTCAGCAGATCGCGTAAGTGAGCGCTCGCTTTTCGAGGAACGATACCGCCAAAGAGCGTCAGGGTATGGCGCACCAGGGCAATCGCCGCCAGCACGTGGGATTTGGCGTTTTTCACGTTTCGCACCCACAGCTCTTCGTGATACTGCCACTGAGAAAGCGCCAGCTCCAGCGCGGCTTCCAGGCCCTGTTCAACGCTGGCTTTCGGCGCAACGTGCAAGATGGTCGTCTCTTTCAGCACGCGCGGCGCATTCCCGGCGGCCAGATGGTAACCCCGAGCGGCTTTGCTCAGGCTCCCCTGACGTAATCCGGACTGGTTCACCAGCCTGCGCGCCAGCTTCAGCACGTCATTCGCGTCCCCTTCCAGCAGCTCAAGCTCCAGTTCGCAAATCGGCTCCTGACACTCTCCCGCCTTCACGTCACCCAAATCCAGGGCAATTTCGATGCGGCTTTTGCCTTCCGTCACCAGCCATTTTTCACGCCAGAAATCGGTGCTGAACAGCGGTTGCACCTGCTCCGCCAGCGTGGAAGGCAGCTCGCCTTCCGGCCAGACTTCGGTCGGGAAACGTTCCAGCTCAAGTTCTGGCTTACTGATGTCGATATTGTATTCCGGACGCTGATGCAAACCGCCGACCACGCGGCCGGCAATTTTCATCGTCATCTCGTAGCGACCGCTCGCACCGCGGATGCGCAGCCCCATATCGTGGCGGCGCAGCCAGTTGTCCGGCGTTTCGTAATAGATATTAAGCAGTTGTACCGGTGCATGGTGTTCGCCGGAAAGCGTATGCAGATGCTGGCGGAGTGCGTCAACGCTGTCTTTTTCGACGATAAATTTTAATTCGATTTCCTGAGCCATAGCCTTGTACTTTTGCGGGCGTCACAGACGCGTCAATGAGGGCGAACTTCCTCGCCATTTGTTTGTCAGTACATAGTATTTTGCGCCAAATTGCCATGCAATGAGCAATTTGACGGGCGTAAATGTGTAGAGTCGTGACACAGATGATTCTGATTGCTGATGAATGCTTTGCGTAGAGACACTGTTGCCACTACTATCGTTCCACTATTTATGAAAATAACGACTAATGATGCTTAAATTACGCCTGATTGGACTAACTTTACTCGCTTTTAGCGCCGCAACCGCCGTGCACGCTGAAGAGAAGCGTTACGTTTCTGACGAACTGAACACCTGGGTACGCAGTGGCCCTGGAGACAATTATCGCCTCGTGGGTACGGTAAATGCCGGCGAGGAAGTCACTCTGTTACAGACCAACGCGGACACCAACTACGGTCAGGTGCGCGACAGTACCGGTCGTACCTCATGGATCCCGCTGAAACAGCTGAGCACCGTGCCAAGCCTGCGCACCCGCGTCCCGGATCTGGAAAACCAGGTGAAAACCCTGACCGACAAGCTGAACAATATCGACGGAACCTGGAACCAGCGCACCGCTGAAATGCAGCAGAAGGTCGCGCAAAGCGACGGCGTGATTAACGGCCTGAAAGAAGAAAACCAGAAACTGAAAAATGAGCTGATTGTCGCGCAGAAGAAAGTGAATGCCGCTAATCTGCAGCTCGATGACAAACAGCGCACCATCATCATGCAGTGGTTCATGTATGGCGGCGGCGTGCTGGGCGTTGGTCTGGTACTGGGTCTGGTTCTGCCGCATCTGATCCCAAGCCGTAAGCGTAAAGACCGCTGGATGAACTAATTCGTCTTCTCTGCCAGACTTACGTATCATTCTGGAAAAGAGAAAACGGGAGTGTAAGGCGTGAAGAGTTATCTGGTCGGTGGTGCGGTACGTGATGCGTTGTTAGGTCTGCCGGTCAAAGATAAAGACTGGGTGGTGGTTGGCGCCACCCCTGAAGAGATGCTCAACGCGGGCTACCAGCAGGTAGGCCGCGATTTTCCCGTGTTTTTGCACCCGAAAAGCCGCGAAGAGTACGCCCTGGCGCGTACCGAGCGGAAATCGGGCTCGGGTTATACCGGCTTCACCTGCTATGCCGCGCCGGACGTCACGCTGGAGCAAGATCTCCTGCGCCGCGATCTCACCATCAACGCGCTGGCGCAGGACGAGAACGGCCAGATCGTTGACGCTTATGGCGGCCAGAACGATCTGCGCAACCGTCTTTTACGTCACGTTTCCCCCGCGTTTTCTGAAGATCCGCTCCGCGTGCTGCGCGTGGCGCGCTTTGCCGCGCGTTACGCGCATCTCAGCTTCCGTATTGCCGATGAGACAATGGCGCTGATGACCGCCATGACCGAGGCGGGCGAGCTTGCACACCTGACGCCAGAACGCGTCTGGAAAGAGACGGAAAATGCTCTCACCACGCGCAACCCGCAGGTCTTTTTCCAGGTCCTGCGCGACTGCGGCGCGCTGAAGGTGCTGTTCCCGGAAATAGACGCGCTGTTTGGCGTTCCCGCCCCGGCGAAATGGCATCCGGAAATTGATACCGGCGTGCATACGCTGATGACGCTCAGCATGGCGGCCATGCTCAGCCCGGACGTGGACGTGCGCTTTTCCACCCTGTGCCACGATCTCGGCAAAGGCTTAACGCCAAAAGAATTCTGGCCTCGCCACCACGGGCACGGCCCGGCTGGGGTGAAGCTGGTCGAGGGGCTGTGCCAGCGTCTGCGCGTCCCGAACGAGATCCGCGATCTGGCGAAACTGGTCGCCGAGTTCCACGACCTGATCCACACCTTCCCGATCCTGAAGCCGGCCACCATCGTTAAGCTTTTCGATAACATCGACGCCTGGCGCAAACCCCAGCGCGTGGAGCAAATCGCGCTCACCAGCGAAGCGGACGTGCGCGGTCGTACCGGGTTTGAAGCGTGCGATTACCCGCAGGGTCGTTTGCTGCGTAACGCCTGGGACGTGGCAAAAGCGGTGCCGACGAAAGACGTCGTCGACGCGGGATTCAAAGGACCGGAGATTCGGGAAGAGTTGACGAAACGGCGAATTCAGGCGGTATCGGACTGGAAGGAAAAGCATTGCCCTCAGCCGAAAGACTGAGGGCCATCGGTCAGAAGAAGACCACGTACACCGCAGCCGCCACGATAAAGCGATAGATCGCGAACGGAATAAACGAGATACGCTTAATCAGCTGCAGGAAGGTTTTGATGGCAATCAGCGCCACGATAAACGCGGTGATGAAGCCAACGGCGAACATTGGAATGTCGCCAGCCGTCAGGAAGTGATAGCTCTTATAGACGTCGAGTACGGTGGCCCCCATCATCATCGGCACCGCCAGCAGGAACGAAAACTCCGACGCGGCATAACGGCTCACGCCCATCAGCATCCCGCCAGAAATCGTTGCGCCTGAACGCGAGAAACCCGGCCACAGCGCCAGACACTGGAAACAGCCAATGATAAACGCCTGACGATACGTCATATCGTCCAGGCCTTCCGCGCGCGGCGTCTTTGGCTTCAGCACTTCCGCGGCGATCAGCAGGAACCCCCCCACCACCAGCGCGTACATCACGTTAATCGGGTTAAACAGAGACTTGATGGCGTCATGGAAAACCAGGCCCAGCACCACCGCAGGGACCATCCCGAGCAGGATATGGATGAGCGTCAGACGACCGGTGCCTTCACCTTCGCGCTGAGGAAGACGACCAAAGTGGATGCCGATCAGACCAAACAGACGACGCCAGAACATCACCACCACCGCCAGAATCGAACCCAGCTGAATGACCACTTCGAACGTCTTTGCGGTATCGCCTTCAAAGCCCAGCAGATGGCCAACGATAATCATATGGCCCGTACTGGAAACGGGTAAAAATTCCGTCAATCCTTCGACCACACCCAGTATTGCCGCCACCAGCAGCGAGTGCATATCGCTCATCTATAAACCCCTAAAAAGAAATAAAAAAACGGTCGCCCCAACGGCTACCGTGAAAGATACAGCTTTAAGACCGGTATAACCTAAAATGGTTTAGCTATTATGACGTTAAATCTGTCCTTTCAGATTTGTGCCACGCTCGATGATGACGCCGACATTAGCGGCTCGCGCCACCGCGCCCGGCTTGCTCAGCTTGATGCGCACCCACGGCGAATTGAATTTGGTCAGCAGCAGTTCCGCCACTTCCTCCGCCACCCGCTCGACCAGCGCAAAGCGTTGCCCTTCAACGTGGCCGATGACCGTTTCACTGATGTCGGCATAGCTCAGACAATCGTTCACGTCATCGCTTTTTGCCGATTTGCGGTTATCCCAGCCCATTTCGATATCGAACACCAGCTTCTGCTCGATGGTCTGTTCCCAGTCGTAAACACCAATCGTGGTGATTACCGAAAGTTGCTCTATAAATACAATATCCATCACGACCTGCCTGCTTTTTGGCTAAACCGGATACCACTTCCGGCGAATTATGCGTATTATCCACAGATGCTGAGAATACAGATACATTTTCAAAACGGAACAGCGTTATGAGTGCAATCGCGCCTGGAATGATCCTCCTCGCCTACCTTTGCGGCTCAATCTCCAGCGCCATTCTGGTCTGCCGCATCGCCGGGTTACCTGACCCGCGTGAAAGTGGTTCCGGGAACCCGGGAGCGACCAACGTACTACGAATTGGCGGCAAGGGAGCAGCCGTAGCGGTTTTGATTTTTGATGTTCTGAAAGGGATGCTACCCGTCTGGGGCGCGTATGCGCTGGGCGTTACGCCGTTCTGGCTGGGGCTCATTGCCATTGCAGCCTGCGTTGGTCATATCTGGCCCGTCTTCTTCGGCTTCAAAGGCGGCAAAGGCGTTGCGACAGCTTTTGGCGCCATTGCGCCCATCGGCTGGGATTTAACCGGCGTCATGGCCGGCACCTGGCTGCTGACCATTCTTTTGAGCGGCTATTCGTCCCTGGGCGCCATTGTCAGCGCGCTGATTGCCCCGTTCTACGTCTGGTGGTTCAAACCCCAGTTTACCTTCCCGGTGTCGATGCTCTCCTGCCTTATCCTGCTGCGGCATCACGATAATATTCAGCGCCTGTGGCGTCGCCAGGAGACCAAAATCTGGACGAAGCTCAAGAGAAAGAAAAAAGACGCTCCAAAGGGTTAGTTATGCCTTATAGCCAAATGTGATTTTGGCCACCTTCTGCCTGTGGTAACTGTTAGAGACACAACACAACCACGTTAGAAGAAAATGGCAGACATTACAGACACCACTCCCCTTTCAACACCACAACATTCAGCAAATGGCGACATCCAGTGGGTGCGCAGCGCCGCTGACGTCTCGCGGCTGGTCAATGACGGTTCTCAGGGACGGGCAAATGCGCGCATCGTCATCGGTATCGCGCTGGGCGGGATTTTCCTCGATGCCTACGACCTCGGCGCGCTGGCGTTCGGCATAAAAGACATCACCCGAGAATTTAACCTTACGCCGGCAGGCACCGGCATGGTGGCCTCGGCCATTACCTTTGGGGCCATTGTCGGGGCGCTGCTCGGCGGATACCTCACGGACAAGATTGGCCGCTACCGGGTCTTTATGGCCGACATGCTCTTCTTCGTGGTGGCCGCCATCGCCTGTGCGCTGGCACCTAACGAATACGTGCTGGCGGGCGCCCGCTTTGTGATGGGGCTCGGCGTGGGGATCGACCTTCCCGTGGCGATGGCATTTTTAAGCGAGTTTGCCAGACTCAAAGGCCCGGGGAATAAGGCCTCCAGCGTCGCGATGTGGTGCCCCACCTGGTATGCCGCCATCAGCATCTCGTATCTCCTGGTGCTCTTCTTCTACGCCGTGCTGCCGGAAAGCCACAGCGACTGGCTGTGGCGTTTGATTCTGGGCTTCGGCGCGGTGCCGGCGCTGGTGATTATCGCCATCCGTAGCCGCTATATGAGCGAGTCGCCGGTCTGGGCGGCGAATCAGGGCAACCTGAAAGAGGCAGCCTCGATCCTGCGCCAGTCCTATAACATCAACGCCCACGTGCCGCAGGACGCGCTCAGCCAGCCCGCCCCCGTCGTCAATAAAGCGAAATGGTCTAACTACCTGAACCTGTTTCGCGGCATCTATTTACGCCGCACGACGCTCGCCACGCTGCTGTCCGTCGTCTCGTCGTTTGCCTATAACGCCGTGGCGTTTGGCCTGCCGGTGATCATCTCCAGCTTCTTTGTCCAGTCGATGCTCACCACCATTCTGATTTCTCTGGTGCTTAACCTGCTGTTTGCCTTCGTCGGCGGACTGCTGGCGGTACGCTACGTGCCGCGCTTCGGTGCCTGGCGGATGTCGCTTGCGGGCTACGCCTGCCAGCTGGTCGCGCTGCTCGGGCTGGCGCTGGTGGGACGGCCTGAAGGCGCAGCGGAAGGTGTGGTTGCCGTCGGCATGCTGGCACTGTTCCTGTTCGGTCAGGGCTTCGGCCCGGGTGCGCATACCATGACGTTTGCCTCGCTGAGCTACCCGACCTCGCTGCGAGGCGTCGGCGTGGGTCTCAACCAGACGCTGATGCGCAGCAGTTCCACGCTGTCGCTGTTCCTGTTCCCGCTGCTGGTCGCCTCCCTCGATACCGCCGTGTTCTGGGTGATTGCGCTGGCGCCGTTTATCGGCCTGGCCTCCCTGCTGGCGATCCGCTGGGAACCGTCCGGGTACGACGTAGATGCGGAGGATTACCGCTAATGATCTCGCTTCGGTGGGTTAACCCCACCGAAGGGTTCTTACAAATCATCCAGCAGCGTTCGGGAAAGTTTTTTCAACATCTCAAGCTCTTCATCATTCATCCGCATGCTGCAGCGAATCTGGTCCGGCAGCGCCATCACCTGCTTTTTCAGTGCGTTAGCCTTCTCCGTCAGAACGACATTTTTCATTCTTTCGTCACCCACAACCGCGACACGGTTGAGAAACCCCTTTGCCTCAAGCTTTTGTACCAGCGGGGTCAATGTGCCCGAATCAAAAAACGTCTTATCGCTGAGATCGCGAAGTGGAATGTTGTCTTTCTCATAAAGCGCCATCAAAACAACAAATTGCGGATAGGTCAGATCCATTTCCTGCAATAAGGGACGATATTGCCGTACGAACGCGTTGGTGACCGAGTACAGTGAGAAGCAAAGCAAATCATCTAATGTCTTGTTTTCTTTCATTTCTCTATCCACCCTGAGTCAGTCTTATAAAAAAAATTATAAATAAAGTTTGACTAAAAGTATCTTGCGCGCAAGTATTACATCAACAACTAAATAGCGCGATACTTAAAGAACGTCACCGTTTAACACTCGCTTAAAGAGGTACTACCATGAAAACATTAACCGCCATCCTGGTTTCTTCCGTATTCGCGTCTGCCGCAGCGTCCGCTCACACCCCCAATACCCCTACCCCGACCGCAGGCGTACAGGCATTTCTTAATGTTCTCAATTCAGGCAAGGGTAAGCCAATGGAGCAGATGACTCCGCAGGAGGCCCGCCAGGTACTTATCGGCGCGCAGCAAGGCGCAAAACTGCCGCCCGCTCAGGTTTCTGAAAAAACGATCCAGGTTAATGGCCAGGCGATCAAACTGAAAATAGTAAAACCTGAAAACGCCAGCGGCACGCTCCCGGCATTTATGTTCTTCCACGGCGGCGGCTGGGTGCTGGGTGATTTCCCAACCCACGAACGCTTAATCCGCGATCTCGTTCGCGCCTCAGGTGCCGCAGCGGTTTACGTTGATTACACGCCGTCACCTGAGGCCCATTTCCCGGTAGCCATTCATCAGGCCTATGAAGCGACTAAATGGGTAGCCGGGCACGGTCAGGAAATTGGCGTGGACGGTAGCCGTCTGGGTCTGGTCGGTAACAGCGTGGGCGGTAATATGGTGGCTTCCGTGGCGCTGCAGGCAAAACAGTTCAATGGGCCAAAAATTCGCTACAACGTCATGCTCTGGCCTGTTACCGATGCGAATTTTGATACTGCCTCGTATAACCAGTTCGAGAACGGCTATTTCCTGTCGAAAAACATGATGAAATGGTTCTGGGATAACTACACCACCAACGCAGCCGATCGCAACAATATCCTTGCCTCTCCGCTTCGCGCCAGCGCCGCGCAGCTGAAAGGCTTCCCGGAGACGCTGATTCAGACAGCAGAGCTGGACGTTCTGCGGGATGAAGGTGAAGCATTCGGGCGTAAACTGGATGCGGCTGGCGTCCCGGTGACCGTCACGCGCTATAACGGCATGATCCACGATTACGGCCTGCTCAATCCACTGAGCGAAGAGCCTACGGTCAAGGTTGCTCTGGAGCAGGCTGGCGCAGCGCTGCATGAACACCTGAAATAACAGCATCGCGATGTTTGTCAGACAGCACGCCCCCCCGGGGCGTGCTTTTTTGTTTCGTCTTAACCGCCATCCATAAGCGACTCATATGACAGCCTTCAATTCTGCCAGGGCATACTGAAACGACCCCGATGATGAGCAGATGGATGCAGCATGTTAGCAGCTCAGGTCACTGATAATACGTATAAAGGCTGGCAGGCGTCGCTTGCCCTGCAGTTTTGTCACACCCCTGAGAAAACCCTCCTGCACTCCGCTCATCACCTCGGGCCGCTTACCGTTCAGCGGCCGTTTTATCCTGAAGGCGAAACCTGCCACCTCTATCTGCTGCATCCACCCGGTGGCGTTGTGGGCGGCGATACGCTGGATATTTCTGTCCGGCTGGACGCCAACAGCCACGCGCTCATCACCATGCCCGGCGCCAGCAAGTTTTATCGCAGCAGCGGCCCGCAGGCCTGCCTCAATCAGCACTTTTATCTTGATGATGGATCCACGCTCGAGTGGCTGCCGCAGGACACCATTGTCTTTCCCGGCGCGAATGCCGCGCTGCGCTCCGTCTTCCACCTGAAGGCCTCCAGCACGCTGCTGGCGTGGGAGCTGTACTGCCTGGGACGACCGGTGATCGGTGAAACCTTCAGCCACGGCACGCTGGAGAGCCGCCTTGAGGTCTGGGTCGACGACGTGCCGCGCCTGATTGAGCGTCAGCATCTCAGCCATGGCGATCTTACGCCCGTTGCCGGGCATCCGTGGCTCGGCACGCTGCTGTTCTATCCGGCCGGGGAAACGCATCTCGACACGGTGCGCGAGCGGCTCGCATCGCTGGAAAATTTTGCTGGCGCAACGCTCACTGACGATCTGCTGTCGGTGCGTTTTCTCTCCCACGATAACCTGATTTGTCAGCGGGTGATGCGCGACGTCTGGCAGTCGCTTCGCCCGCTTCTCACCACCAAAACCGCCTGTTCGCCGCGTATCTGGCAGACATAAGAGAAACGTTATGGAACTGACCCCCAGAGAAAAAGACAAGCTGTTGCTGTTCACCGCCGCGCTGGTTGCCGAACGCCGCCTTGCGCGCGGGGTTAAGCTCAATTACCCGGAATCGGTCGCGCTGATCAGCGCCTTCATTATGGAAGGCGCGCGCGATGGCGAAACCGTCGCCTCGCTGATGGAGGCGGGCCGCCACGTTCTGACGCGCGACCAGGTAATGGAAGGCGTCCCGGAGATGATCCCGGATATTCAGGTGGAAGCGACCTTCCCGGACGGCTCCAAGCTCGTCACCGTCCACAATCCGATCGCCTAAGGAGCGCGTGATGGTCCCAGGTGAATATCAGATCCAGCCCGGCAATATCGCCCTCAACGTCGAGCGTGAAACCCGGCGCGTCATCGTCGAAAACCACGGTGACCGGCCGATCCAGGTCGGATCGCACTACCACTTTTACGAGGTCAACCCGGCGCTGAAGTTTGACCGGGAAACCACCAAAGGCTACCGGCTGAATATTCCGGCGGGCACCGCCGTGCGTTTTGAACCCGGCCAGAAGCGCGAAGTGACGCTGGTTGAGGTTACGGGCGCACAGCGCATAGTCGGTTTTCGCGGCGAGGTGATGGGAGAGGTGAAACATGGCTGAGATTTCGCGCCGGGCTTACGCCGATATGTTCGGCCCTACCACCGGCGATAAGGTGCGGCTGGCCGACAGCGAGCTGTGGATAGAAGTGGAAGACGATCTCACCACCTACGGCGAAGAGGTCAAGTTCGGCGGCGGGAAGGTGATCCGCGATGGCATGGGTCAGGGACAGATGACCGCAGACGACTGCGTGGATCTGGTGCTCACCAACGCGCTGATCGTCGATCACTGGGGGATCGTGAAGGCCGATATCGGCGTGAAGAACGGGCGGATCTTTGCCGTCGGCAAAGCCGGCAACCCGGATATTCAGCCCGCCGTAACGATCCCGATTGGTGCCGCGACGGAAGTGATCGCCGCCGAAGGGAAGATCGTTACCGCCGGCGGGATCGACACCCACATCCACTGGATCTGCCCGCAGCAGGCGGAAGAGGCGCTGGTCTCCGGCGTCACGACGATGATCGGCGGCGGTACCGGACCGGCGGCGGGCACCAACGCCACCACCTGCACGCCGGGGCCGTGGTATATCGCCCGCATGCTGCAGGCTGCCGATACCCTGCCGGTGAATATCGGCCTGCTCGGCAAGGGCAACGGTTCCAACCCGAACGCTCTGCGCGAGCAAATCGCCGCTGGTGCCATCGGGCTGAAGATCCACGAAGACTGGGGCGCGACGCCTGCGGCCATCAACTGCTCGCTGGAGGTGGCCGAAGAAATGGATATTCAGGTGGCGCTGCACAGCGACACGCTGAACGAGTCCGGATTTGTGGAAGACACGCTGGCCGCCATTGGCGGGCGCACTATTCACACCTTCCACACCGAAGGGGCGGGCGGCGGCCACGCGCCGGATATTATCACCGCCTGCGCGCACCCGAATATTCTGCCCTCTTCCACCAACCCGACGCTGCCCTACACGGTCAATACCATCGACGAGCATCTCGACATGCTGATGGTCTGCCACCACCTCGATCCGGATATCGCCGAGGACGTGGCGTTTGCCGAATCGCGCATTCGCCGTGAAACCATCGCCGCTGAAGACGTGCTGCACGACATCGGCGCGTTCTCGCTCACCTCGTCAGATTCGCAGGCAATGGGCCGCGTAGGGGAAGTGATTATCCGCACCTGGCAGGTGGCGCACCGCATGAAGGTCCAGCGCGGCGCCCTGCCGGAAGAGACCGGCGAAAACGACAACTTCCGCGTAAAACGCTACGTCGCTAAATACACCATTAACCCGGCGCTGACCCACGGCATCGCCCATGAAGTGGGCTCCATCGAGGCGGGCAAGCTGGCGGATCTGGTGGTCTGGTCCCCGGCGTTCTTCGGCGTGAAGCCTGCCACCATCGTCAAGGGCGGGATGATCGCCTGCGCGCCGATGGGCGATATCAACGCCTCTATTCCTACGCCGCAGCCGGTGCACTACCGCCCAATGTTTGGCGCGCTGGGCGCCGCTCGCCACGCCACACGGCTGACGTTTGTCTCGCAGGCCGCCAGCGCCAACGGCATACCACAACGGCTCAACCTGCAAAGCGCCACGGCGGTAGTGAAAGGCTGCCGGACGGTGAAAAAGGCGGACATGATCCACAACGGACTGCAGCCGAATATCACCGTCGATTCGCAAACCTACGAGGTGCGCGTCGACGGCGAACTGATTACCAGCGAACCGGCTGACGTTCTGCCGATGGCGCAACGCTATTTCCTGTTTTGAGGAGTAATGATGATCTATTTAACCCAACGCCTTGACCATGCACACCCGATTACCGCCAGCGTCACGCTGCCGATTGACGTGCGGGTGAAAAGCCGCGCCCGCGTGGCGCTGAACGACGGTCGCGAAGCCGGGCTGATGCTGCCGCGCGGCCTGCTGCTGCGCGGGGGCGACCTGCTGACCACCGACGACGGCAGCGAGGTGATCGAAGTGATCGCCGCGCCGGAGTCCGTCTCCGTGGTGCGCTGCGCCGATCCGTTCCTGCTCGCCCGCGCCTGCTACCACCTGGGCAACCGCCACGTGCCGCTGCAGGTCATGCCCGGCGAGCTGCGCTATCACCACGATCACGTTCTCGACGATATGCTGCGCCAGTTCGGGCTGGAGGTGACCTACGCCAGCCTGCCGTTTGAACCGGAAGCGGGCGCGTATGCCAGCGATGCCCACAGCCATAGCCATTCTCACGCCCATTCACATTAAGGATCCATCATGCGTAAGTATTTACCGCTGTTACTGCTGGCCGTTTCCGTACCCGCGCTCGCCCACCCCGGCCACGGCACCGACAGCTTTCAGGCCGGTTTTCTCCACCCTCTGACCGGGCTCGATCACCTGCTGATGCTGACCGGCGCAGGCGTGCTCTCGGCGCTGAGCGGCCGCAAGCTCCTGCTGCCGTTTGCCACCCTCGGGATGATGCTTGTCGGCGCCATTGCGGGCAGCCTGCTCGGCGGCTTTAGCGGCATGGAGATGCTAATTATCGCCTCGCTGGCGGTCTGCGGCGTGATGATGTTTAAAACCGAAAACCGCCTGCTGCTGGCGGTACCGGCTCTGGCGATGTTCCACGGCTGGGCGCACGGGGTGGAGATGTCCGGCCACAGCTTCTGGCTCTTCACCAGCGGCTTTATGTTCGCCAGCGCCACCGTGCTGTGCGCCAGTTTCGCCGCAGGCTTTTTGCTGCGCCGTCACGACGGCCTGCGTAAAACCTTCGGCGGCGGGCTGATCGTCTCTGCCCTGCTGGCGTTGATGAGCTAATGGACCTTTCCCGCCAGCGGCTGCGCCTGATGCAGCTCTCCAGCAGCAGCCTGCCGGTCGGGTCGTTTACCTGGTCGCAGGGGCTGGAGTGGGCCGTTGAAGCCGGCTGGGTTGCCGACGCCGGGGCCTTTAAGCGCTGGCAAATCCAGCAGATGGAGCAGAGCTTTTTCTGCGTCGATCTGCCGCTGTTTCTCCGTCTTTATCAGGCCTGTGAGCAACGCGATCTTACACACGCAAAACGCTGGACGGCATACCTTCTCGCCTGCCGGGAAACGCGCGAGCTGCGAGAAGAAGAGCGAAACCGCGGGGCGGCCTTTACGCGACTGATTAAGAGCTGGGAGCCGGATTGTCCGCCCGAATGGCTGCCGCTGTTTATGCAAAGCCAGCTCTGCGGCATGGCATGGCTCGGCGTGCGCTGGGGTATTGGCGTGCGCGAGCTGGCGCTGAGCCTCGGCTACAGCTGGATGGAGAGCGCGGTGATGGCAGGCGTCAAGCTGGTGCCGTTTGGGCAGCAGGCGGCGCAGCAACTGATTATCGAACTGAGCGACCATTTTGCCGCCCGGTTTGAACAGGCATTTTTATGCAGTGACGACGAGATAGGCGCGGCGACGCCGCTGTCCGCCATCGCCTCTGCGCGGCACGAAACCCAATATTCACGACTATTCCGTTCCTGAGGAAGCAACATGGCTGATTACAAACATCCCCTGCGCGTGGGCGTGGGTGGCCCGGTGGGGTCGGGTAAAACCGCGCTGCTGGAAGCGCTCTGCAAAGCGATGCGCGACACGTACCACCTGGCGGTGGTGACGAATGATATCTACACCAAAGAGGATCAGCGCATCCTGACCGAAGCGGGCGCACTGGAGCCGGAGCGCATCGTCGGCGTGGAGACCGGCGGCTGCCCGCATACCGCCATTCGCGAAGATGCCTCGATGAACCTGGCGGCGGTAGAAGCGCTCAGCGAGAAGTTCGGCAATCTGGATCTGATCTTCGTTGAAAGCGGCGGCGATAACCTGAGCGCGACCTTCAGCCCGGAGCTGGCGGATCTCACCATCTACGTCATCGACGTTGCCGAAGGGGAAAAAATCCCGCGCAAGGGCGGGCCGGGGATCACCAAATCCGATTTTCTGGTGATCAACAAAACCGATCTTGCGCCATACGTTGGGGCGTCGCTGGAGGTGATGGAGCGCGACACCAACCGCATGCGCGGCGAGCGTCCGTGGACGTTTACCAACCTGAAGGCGGGTGACGGTTTAGCGACGATTATTGCGTTTCTGGAAGAGAAAGGGATGCTGCGGGTGTAGTCCTATGATCCCCTCTCCCTGTGGGAGAGGGTTAGGGTGAGGGTTACGCCTCCGGCAGTTCCGCCAGCGGCCAGCGCGGACGCACGGACACGCTGAGGTCAGACGTTGCGCCCGCATTCAAGCGCACCATACCCGCGTAAGCGATCATCGCGCCGTTATCGGTACAGAATTCCGGACGCGCATAGAACACTTCCCCGCGACGCTTTTGCATCATCTCGGCGAGCTTCGCGCGCAGCGTACGGTTGGCGCTGACGCCACCGGCCATTACCAGGCGCTTAAAGCCAGTCTGATCCAGCGCGCGCTTGCACTTGATCATCAGCGTATCGACTACCGCATCTTCGAATGCACGGGCGATATCGGCGCGGGTCTGCTCGCTGTCGTCATTATTGCGGATAGTATTGGCCGCGAAAGTTTTCAGGCCAGAGAAGCTGAAATCCAGCCCTGGACGATCGGTCATCGGACGCGGGAAGACAAAGCGCCCTTCCGTTCCCTGCGCCGCCATTTTGGATAGCATCGGGCCGCCCGGGTAATCCAGCCCCAGCAGCTTGGCGGTTTTGTCGAACGCTTCACCGGCGGCGTCGTCGATCGACTCGCCCAGCAGCTCATACTTGCCAATGCCGGTCACGCTGATCAGCTGGGTATGCCCACCCGAAACCAGCAGCGCCACAAACGGAAACTCAGGCGGATTATCTTCCAGCATCGGCGCCAGCAAATGCCCTTCCATATGGTGAACCGGAATGGCCGGAACATCCCACGCGAAGGCCAGCGAACGGCCAACCGTTGCGCCGACCAGCAGCGCGCCGACCAGGCCAGGGCCCGCGGTATAGGCCACGGCGTCGATATCGTTTGCACTCAACCCGGCCTCTTTCAGCGCCGCCTGAATCAGGGGAACCGTTTTACGCACGTGGTCACGAGAGGCCAGTTCAGGCACGACGCCGCCATAGTCAGCGTGCAATTTCACCTGACTATACAGCTGGTTGGCCAGAAGGCCTTTTTCGTCGTCGTAAATAGCGATGCCGGTTTCATCGCAGGATGTTTCAATACCCAGTACACGCATGACTTGTTTTACCTCGTTTCAATACCGCGCAGTGTAGAGCCTGGGCGGGTTGATGTAAAACTTTGTTCGCCCCAGGAAGAAGGCTCGTGTATACTCCTCACCCTTATTAAAGTCCCTTTCAAAATCGCATCGGTGCTTTACAAAGCAGCAGCATTTGCAGTAAAATTCCGCACCATTTTGAAATAAGCTGGCGTTGATGCCAGCGGCAAACCGAATTTATTAAAGGTGAGAGTTACATGCCGGTAATTAAAGTACGTGAAAACGAGCCGTTCGACGTAGCACTGCGTCGCTTCAAACGTTCATGCGAGAAAGCAGGTGTTCTGGCTGAAGTTCGTCGTCGTGAGTTTTATGAAAAACCAACGACCGAACGTAAGCGCGCTAAAGCTTCCGCTGTGAAACGTCACGCGAAGAAACTGGCTCGCGAAAACGCACGCCGTACTCGTCTGTACTAATTGGTTGAGGGCCTCAGCCCTCAATTGACAGACAGAGTAATAGTCGTAAGGCCGTGCTTCCGGAAGGAATGCGCGGCTTGTTTTCGTTTATGAGTCGCTAAAAATAACGGGGCATATGGCCGGAAGAATCCCACGCGTTTTCATCAATGACCTGCTCGCCAGAACCGACATCGTCGATCTCATCGACGCGCGGGTAAAGCTGAAAAAGCAGGGCAAGAATTACCATGCGTGCTGTCCGTTCCATAACGAAAAAACCCCCTCCTTCACCGTAAACGGTGAAAAGCAGTTTTACCATTGCTTCGGCTGTGGTGCTCACGGTAATGCCGTTGATTTTTTAATGAACTACGACAAGCTCGAGTTCGTTGAAACCGTCGAAGAGCTGGCGGCAATGCATAACCTTGAAGTGCCGTATGAAGCAGGCAGTGGGCCAAGTCAGATCGAGCGCCATCAACGGCAAACGCTGTATCAACTGATGGATGGCCTGAATTCGTTTTACCAACAGTCTCTTAAGCACTCTGCGGCTGAGCCTGCGCGTCAGTATCTGAACAAGCGTGGACTGAGCGACGATGTCATTGCGCGTTTCGCTATTGGTTACGCCCCGCCCGGCTGGGACAACGTGTTAAAGCGTTTTGGCGGCAATAGCGAAGATCGTAAGTCTCTCATCGATGCAGGCATGCTGGTCACCAACGACCAGGGACGAAGCTACGACCGCTTCCGCGAACGGGTGATGTTCCCAATCCGCGACAAGCGTGGCCGGGTAATTGGTTTTGGTGGTCGCGTGCTGGGTGATGCCCTGCCGAAGTACCTCAACTCCCCGGAAACCGATATTTTCCATAAGGGCCGCCAGCTCTACGGCCTTTATGAGGCGCAACAGAACAACGCGGAACCTCCGCGTCTTCTGGTCGTCGAAGGGTATATGGACGTCGTTGCGCTGGCGCAGTACGACATTAACTACGCGGTGGCGTCGTTAGGAACGTCCACGACGGCGGATCACATCCAGCTGCTGTTCCGCGTGACCAACAACGTGATTTGTTGTTACGACGGAGACCGCGCCGGACGCGACGCCGCCTGGCGCGCGCTGGAAACCGCCCTCCCCTACATGACCGACGGCCGTCAGCTGCGCTTTATGTTTCTGCCCGACGGTGAAGACCCGGATACGCTGGTGCGTAAAGAGGGTAAAGCGGCGTTTGAAGCGCGGATGGAGCAGGCTCAGCCGCTCTCCACGTTTTTGTTTAACAGCCTGATGCCGCAGGTCGATTTGAGTACCCCTGACGGGCGCGCGCAGCTCAGTACGCTGGCGCTGCCGTTAATCAGCCAGGTGCCCGGCGAAACGCTGCGCATCTATTTGCGTCAGGAGTTAGGCAACAAGCTCGGCATTCTGGATGACAGCCAGCTTGAACGTTTAATGCCTAAACACGCTGAAAACGGTGCGGTTCGCGCCGCGCCTCAGCTAAAACGCACAACCATGCGTATACTGATAGGGTTGCTGGTACAAAATCCCGAGCTTGCACCGCAGGTGCCGTCGCTGGCGGGTTTGAACCACGAAAAATTGCCCGGACTTGGCTTATTTTCAGAACTGGTCAACACTTGTTTGTCTCAGCCAGGTCTGACCACCGGACAACTTTTAGAGCATTATCGCGGCACAAAAGAGGCCGCTACCCTTGAAAAATTGTCGATGTGGGACGATATAGCAGATAAGGACATTGCAGAAAAAACGTTCACCGACTCACTCAACCATATGTTTGATTCGATGCTTGAGCTGCGCCAGGAAGAGTTGATTGCTCGCGAGCGTACGCACGGTTTGATCAGCGAAGAACGCCGGGAGCTCTGGATGATAAACCAGGAACTGGCGAAGAAATAAACGAATTTAACGGCTTAAGTGCCGAATATCGATCGGGAAGCCCCCGGCAGCCGCACTGAGAGGCAGCGGCAAAAATATAAGTACGCCCTCGCTTTAAAGGTTGGCAGCCCCATCGCCGACACCAATCAAACGAATTAAGTGTGGATACCGTCTTATGGAGCAAAACCCGCAGTCACAGCTGAAACTTCTTGTCCAACGTGGTAAGGAGCAAGGCTATCTGACCTATGCCGAGGTCAATGACCATCTGCCGGAAGATATCGTCGATTCAGATCAAATCGAAGACATCATCCAAATGATCAATGACATGGGCATTCAGGTGATGGAAGAAGCACCGGATGCCGATGATCTGTTGCTGGCTGAAACCTCCAACAACACTGACGAAGATGCGGAAGAAGCTGCTGCACAGGTACTGTCCAGCGTGGAATCTGAAATCGGGCGTACCACTGACCCGGTCCGCATGTATATGCGCGAAATGGGTACCGTTGAACTGTTGACCCGCGAAGGCGAAATTGACATCGCAAAACGCATCGAAGACGGGATCAACCAGGTTCAGTGCTCTGTTGCCGAGTACCCGGAAGCGATCACCTATCTGCTGGAGCAGTACGATCGCGTTGAAGCGGAAGAAGCGCGCCTGTCTGACCTGATCACCGGTTTCGTCGACCCGAACGCTGAAGAAGATATGGCCCCTACCGCCACTCACGTCGGTTCTGAACTGTCTCAGGAAGAGATGGATGATGACGAAGACGAAGATGAGGAAGAGAGCGACGACGACACCGCGGATGATGACAACAGCATTGACCCGGAGCTGGCGCGTGAGAAGTTTGCCGAGCTGCGTACCCAGTACGAAGTGACGCGTGACACCATCAAAGCGAAAGGCCGCAGCCATGCCGCCGCTCAGGAAGAGATCCTGAAGCTGTCTGAAGTGTTCAAACAGTTCCGCCTGGTGCCAAAACAGTTCGACTACCTGGTGAACAGCATGCGCGTGATGATGGATCGCGTTCGTACCCAGGAACGCATCATCATGAAGCTGTGCGTTGAGCAGTGCAAAATGCCGAAGAAGAATTTCATCACCCTCTTCACCGGCAACGAAACCAGCGAAACCTGGTTCAACGCCGCTATCGCGATGAACAAGCCGTGGTCTGAAAAATTGCACGACGTGAAGGACGATGTGCATCGCGGCCTGCAGAAGCTGCATCAGATTGAAGAAGAGACCGGCCTGACCATTGAGCAGGTTAAAGACATCAACCGTCGTATGTCCATCGGTGAAGCGAAAGCCCGCCGTGCGAAGAAAGAGATGGTTGAAGCGAACCTGCGTCTGGTTATCTCTATCGCCAAGAAATACACCAACCGTGGTCTGCAGTTCCTGGATCTTATTCAGGAAGGCAACATCGGTCTGATGAAAGCGGTAGACAAATTTGAATACCGTCGTGGCTACAAGTTCTCCACCTACGCAACCTGGTGGATCCGTCAGGCTATCACCCGCTCTATCGCGGATCAGGCGCGCACCATCCGTATTCCGGTGCATATGATTGAGACCATCAACAAGCTCAACCGTATTTCACGCCAGATGTTGCAGGAGATGGGCCGCGAGCCGACGCCGGAAGAGCTGGCCGAGCGCATGCTGATGCCGGAAGACAAGATCCGTAAAGTGCTGAAGATCGCCAAAGAGCCAATCTCCATGGAAACACCAATCGGTGATGATGAAGATTCGCATCTGGGTGATTTCATCGAGGATACCACCCTCGAGCTGCCGCTGGACTCAGCCACCACCGAGAGCCTGCGTGCCGCCACGCACGACGTTCTGGCTGGCCTGACCGCCCGTGAAGCGAAAGTACTGCGTATGCGTTTCGGTATCGATATGAACACCGACCACACGCTGGAAGAAGTGGGTAAACAGTTCGACGTGACCCGCGAACGTATCCGTCAGATCGAAGCGAAGGCGCTGCGTAAGCTGCGTCATCCAAGCCGGTCTGAAGTGCTGCGTAGCTTCCTGGACGATTAATCCAGGTAAACAGCAAAAAGCTCCCAATCGGGAGCTTTTTTTTGCCTATTCCCTCTCCCTGTGGGCTGAGGGATCCCCACAAAATAATGCCGGCACAGACGTCCCCCTCTCCCTTGAGGGAGAGGGCTGGGGTGAGGGGGAGGGCATCAGGCCACAGAAGCCCCTAAAGCCCCCGCACCATCAGCGCCTCATCCAGTTCCCGATACGCCTCCACCAACTTATCCAGCGTCGCCCTGTTGAGCCCGCTCGGATTCGGCAGCACCCATACCTGCGTCACACCGATGGTGATGGCCTGCTTGCCCCACTGCGCCCCGCGCTGGCTGAACGCCTGCTCGTAGGCCTGCTTACCGAGGATCGCCAGCGCGGCCGGCTGATAATCTTCTATCTTTTTGACCAGCTCTCGCCCGCCGCTTCGCAGCTCATGCAGGTTAACCTCGCTCGCCTGCACCGTAGGCCGCTCGACCAGCATGGTGATCCCGCAGCGCGTATCAAGCAGGTGCTGCTCCTCTTCGGGCTTGAGTAGCCTGTCGGTAAACCCGGCCTGGTAGATCACCTTCCAGAAGCGATTGCCCGGATGGGCGAAGTGAAAACCGGTGTGCGCCGAGGACTTGCCCGGGTTAATTCCGCAGAACACCACCCTCAAGCCAGGGGCCAGAATATCGTTGATCATCTTTACTCCCGATCGATACATCGTGAGTGAAGTATAAAGGATTGATTATGCGTTGTTTATAAAAACAGCAGGCAGGTGTGAATGGCTGGATTGCTGCGGGGAGTTACTTTATAATTCACCGCCACGGCCCCTTAGCTCAGTGGTTAGAGCAGGCGACTCATAATCGCTTGGTCGCTGGTTCAAGTCCAGCAGGGGCCACCAAATTTTAGCTGTAGAATCAAATAAATAAGCCACTCATTGAGTGGCTTTTTTTATTGGTTTTTAAACAGCTGGTCGCGAAGCCGTTCGGGCTTTGCCAGCGTCGCCAGGGATCGCAATCAGACGCTCCACGGACTCCATCGTCACGAACGTACAGCTGCAGTCCACATTGGTGCACTGGTGATACCGCTCTTTGGTATTTTCACTTAAGTAGCGACTGGTACGCGCATGCGCTGAATGCTTGCACTTAGGACAATGAAACATGTACCCCTCCGTTTAATTCACATTTTGTGAATTAATAATACTCAAAAACAACGTAAAGGCAAATGAATTACTCACTGTCGACAGCAAATTTTTCGTCGGTGACGTTACGCTCAAGGTTCAGCTTCGTGGTATATCCACTCCCGCTGAGGGCATGGACCACCTCGCTGATGATCCAGCCCTGCTCGTCAATGACGCGTTTAAAGCCGTTTACCAGCACCGGCGTTTCGGGGAACAGATCGGCGCGTCCCAGCGCCAGCTGGATGGAAAAATTCACGGTACCGCGCTGAAGCGCACGCCACTTCGCCTCCGCAGCCCTCAGCGCCTGCTCTTCAGAGGCATACACCGTGGTGAGCTCAAATACGTTTTCCGCCGATCCCACCAGCATCTCTTGCGGCTTCTGCTCCTTGCCCCCTGCTCCCGCAATCGGCGCGGCGGCATCCGGGTGCTGCAGCCCCTCTGTCGCCTGCCCCTCAGGTAAACGATTAATACTCAATTGAGCATTTTGCTTTTTTGGGTCGCGCGTTTGCAGCCATTTGGCCGTCACGCCGGAGTAATTTTCACGGTCCGCGACGGAAAAAAGATGCTTATCGCCATCCCCACGTTCAATCATCATCAAGGGAATCGAGGTGCCGCCAGCCGTCACGGCCTGGCCCGCTTTCATAAAAATAACCTTGCCGGCTTTAATTGAAACAAAGGCACCGTTGCGTTCGGCCAGGCGGGTGAGAAACGCCGCGTCAGTCTCCTGAGACTGATCGATATGCGAAATAGCAATGGATGAAAGTTCTGCCGCGACGCTGGCGGTCAACTGGTTGCGCTGAGCAATGGTATTCACGATCGCGCCGATTGTCGTGTCATGCCACGACTGCTCGCGCCGCACGTTTAGCTTTCCGCGAAAATCCGCGCTGCATCCCCGAATGGTCAGCGTGTCCGGCGCGCCCCGAAACTCAATGGTATCGATCGTAAAGTTCCCTTTCTGCTCGAGCGGGGTACCCTCCCATCCCAGCCATAAGGAGAGCGTTGCCCCCCGGGCAGGCAGGTCTAACAGCCCGTCGGAATCATCCAGTTGAATATCCAGCTGATCGGCCTCCAGCCCGCGCTTGTCGGTCATGGTCAAACTGATTAGACGATGGCTGAAATTTTGCGTGATATCGCGATCGTTAAGCTTAAGCATAAAATCAGGGGCGATTTTCCCACCCGCCCGGATATTCATTTCAGCGATCATCCCGCCAGCCCTCCAATGCTATTACGTGCGCTTTCCACCAGCTCTGAGGCCTGCGTTCTCAGGTCGCCAAACATCGTCATCAGCGATTCGTCCACGCGTTTTAGCGACAGGGTAAACTCGATTTTTCGGGCGGCACCATCGCTGTAAAAATCCGTGTGCGTATGCGTGACTTTCTCAATGACAAACATGCCGTGAATGATGCCGGTGCCGTCTATCAACGGCCACGCCCGTCCTTCATTCGCCATCAGCTCGATCGCCTTCAGGGAGAGTCGCCCGCCGGTGATTTCCGGATAGAGCGTCCCTGTGAGCAAATGAGAAGTCTCACCTTCGCCAAGATACTGCCAGGCTTTGGTTTTTCCGATGCGATCGTTGGACACCCAGCGGTAGTCCTTTGAAAATTGCATTGACTGATACGGTAAGGTTCGTCGTTCAAAGACAAACAGACCCAGCACCATTAACATTTTCTCTCTCCTCAACCATACAAAAAGCTGGATTGCTGCCGTCTCGCTTTATCCTGTTCACTGCTCTCTATTGCCTCCCGGATCTGACGAGTCAGATCCATTCCGGAGGCCGTGCTCCCCTGCAGCGTGATGTTGTATTCGCTTTTACTCTGATCGACGTAAGAACGCCCTCCCGCGGCAGCCGTGGGCTGGTATCCCATGAAGCCGCTATAAACAGGTGGCTCCAGGTCCCAGGCACTGCCGGCGTCAGCAGAGGATGTGCCTTCTTTCGGCACAGCCGAGTCGATATTGCCCGACTCTTTTTTTATGACGCCGAGCTTCTCCAGCAGCCAGCTGGCCTTGCCGCTCAGGCTGTTAAAGAGATTAAGCGGCGCCATTAGCGCATCGCCCAGCGCCTGACCGAACGCCACGCCGACATTTTTGCAGCTGTCGAGCGTTTCCTGCGTTGCCTTAATCGGCGCAATCAGATCGGTAAACCACTGCCAGATCCCGCCCAGTTTTTCTGAAATGAAACCAAAGGCCTGTAACAGCGGAGCGAATAGCTCGCCCAGCGGCGCGAAGGCCGCAGAAAGCCCCTCAATCACTCCGCCAAAGAAGGCGCTGATGGGCTCCCAGTATTTAAAAATCAGCAAAGCACCGGCGGCAATTGCCGCGCCAAGGGCAATAACCGGCCAGCTAAGGGCGCCCAGCACCGTCATGATGGCACCGCCCACCACGCTGAATACCGTTCCCAACATTCCTGCGGCGGCTATGACCAGATTCAGGCCAGACAACACCGGCGCGACGACCATCCCTAAGGTGCCCAGTACGCCGGCAAATGCCTGTGCGCCGATAATCACGCTAACCAGGGTTTGCGTCAGCTCAGGGTTAGCGTTTACCCAAAGCGAAAGCGTGCCGACCCATCCCGTTGCTGTAGTAGTCAGATTGCGCAAAGCACCATCCGATTTATCAAATACATCAATCTTTAACCCGTTCAGCGCGGCCTGGAACCGGCTGATGTCGCCGTCAAGATTATCGGTCTGAACGGAAGCCGCGAGTGCGGTACTGCCCTTTGCTCCTTGCAGCTGCTGGCGTTTTTCATCAAGCGATCCATCACCCGAAGCGGAAGCCAGCACCCCCGCGGCTTTTATGGCATCCGGAGTCTGAACATGGCGCAGCATCGCGCTGAGCGCGTCCCCGGCGGCGGCACCTTTCATCCCTTTTTCCGCCAGAACGCCAAGCAGCGCGGTGGTCTCTTCAAGCCCCAGACCGGAAGCATCCGCAGCGGGCGCGGCGGAGGTGATGGCGGCCTCCATCTCAGCGAGGGTGGTATTTGAAGAGGTAAAACCGCGCGTAAGCACGTCTGCGATGCGCCCCGCATCCGAATTCGCCAGGCGATACGCGGCCTGCGTGCTGGCGATCGTATCGGCCGCTTTGGCCGCGTCGACGTTCCCCGCCAGGCTGAGGTTGACCGCTGGCGCGGTGGCCGCAAGCAGCCCATCGGCATCATAGCCTGAGCGGGCCAGCGCGTTCTGAGCCCGAACGACCGTATCCGCAGGGATGCCGGCACTGACGCTAACCTCCCGCGCCTGCTGGCGAATGGCCTCAAGCCGGGCGTCGCCCTTCTCCAGGCCAAGGCTTGCCTGTATGGCCGACATCTGCTTTTCAAAACTGATGCCGGGGGCCATAAACCGGGCCGTCTGGTCAAAGCCCGCTTTGGCCATGCCCACGCCCGCATTAGCCAGCTGATGCACCCGTGCGGCAACGCGTTTGCCTGACTCATAGCGATTCTGAACGGTACTCAGCCGCTCCTGCTGCTGGTTGACGCGGGCCAGCGCATCACGCTGTCGGTTAAGCTGCAGCGTTTTATCGCTGATGTGGGTGCGTAAACGACGCTCATCCGACGAGAGCGTGCGCGTGTTTATTCCCGCCTGGGCGAGTTCAGCGCGCTGGCGCTGCACCGCGTAGCGCAGGCTGTTGTACTCAAGCTTAAGGTCGGCTGCCGATTTTCGGGCTGCGGACAACGCATCGGCCTGGGCCTGGGTGGGGTTTTGCGTGTTCTTAAACTGCACCGCCAGCGCCGCTGCCTGCTGTTTCGCCAGGGCAAGCGACTGCTCCGTCACGGTGAGCTGGATATTTGCTTTCCTGAAGCCGTCAATACGCCCCGCCTGCTCATCGAGCGCCCCCAGCGCCGTCTGAGAATCGCGGATATCGCTCGCGAGAGTGAGGCTGGCGTTATGGAGAGCGTTAAGCGGTCGGGTTGCCCGGTCGACTGCCTTAAGCAGCTCCTGAAGACTGACATTATTACTCATGGTGGTTTCCGCTTCGCTGCAGCGCTTTTTCGCGCCATAAGAGGAGTTCGGTCACGCTCATGGAGTACAGCTCTGACGGCGGCCAGTGAAAGATCACCGCGATATCCGCCATCAGATCGTCGACCGACAGTTTTTCGGGAAATTTCAGCGAGCCGAAGCCGGTGACAAAAAACCGATCACCTTACCTGCAAAAGAGAGCAGATCGCAGGCATCCAGGCGCGCAACCTCATGCTCGGTCAGCGCCGGCGAGGTCATTCGCGGCAGCACCTTAATCAGCGCATCGACGTCAGATTGCGCCAGCGACGCCAGCGATACCCCGCGCAGGGTTCCCGCATTGGGTTTGGCGACGGTCACCTTGTCGATTTTTTGCTCGCCGCGCAGAACGGGGCTATCCAGCGTGACGATATGTGGGTTTTCACTTTCGTTCATGGCAGTCTCGTTGATGTTGTCCATTTCGTTACTCTTCAGAAAGTTAACTTACCGGCCGGCAGTTCCGGCCGGTTAAAGGGTTACAGGCCAATCGCCTTACGGTGTTCCGCCAGACGATCGACGCCGTCGACTTTCAGCACCATGTTGATGATGTCGATTTCGACGATCTCTTTGCCATCGATGGTCAGCTGGTAGTAAGCGCACTCGGTGGACATTTTGGTGGTGCCGCTCTCGCCCTGCTTGTTTTCACCGCCATCAAACTCTTTGTGACGGCCGCGCATCACGATCTCGACGGCGGAGATTTCGCCGGTGTCGTCGCGCTGGAAAGAGCCGGTAAAGCGCAGAGGCACGCTGTCCGCGCCCGGAGAGGCATACTGCGCCCACAGCGCCACGTCCGGCAGACCGCCAATGGTCCACTCCAGCGCCAGGGCATCATCGTCCAGGCCGAGGTCGATAGAGACCGAGCCAGGCATACCGCCGCCGCGATACTTCTCCAGCTTGCGGGTGAGCTTCGGTAAGGTGACAGACTCAACAACGCCCATATAGCTCAGGCCATCGTTGAACATATTCAGGTATTTAAGTTTGCGTGGTAACGCCATGCTTCAGCTCCTTAGCTATTAACCGAATCTGACAGATCTGCCAGATAGGTATCGGTGATGCGCTGGCGCAGGGTCAGGTTTTCCAGCGGCGGGACAGGGGTGTAGTCGTAATCGATATACAGTTTCCCCGCTTTCAGGGTGGATGCATCGTTCGATTCAGGGTCATACCAGCAGGTGCCGTCGACGATATAGCCGTTGGTTTTCAGCTCGCGGAACTTGGCGTTAATACCGGAAACGATGTCGCGGATAAGCGTTGGGGTGATAGGTTTATCCATCGCCCACGCATGCGCTTCTGCCATGGTATCGGCCAGCACCTGTGCGGTACGGGTGTAGTTTTCAAAGACGAATAACGGGTCGTCTGAGCAGGTACGGTTACCCCAGAATTTGAAGCCGTCGTTGCGAATCAGCGTGGTGACGCCAGCCTGGTTAAGCAGGTTCGCATCGGTGGCCTGCTCCTGAAGATCCCATGAGACAGAGGCGCTTACTCCAGTGACGCCGTTGACGCCAACGTTTGACAGGGTTTTATGCCAGCCCATGGTCTGGTCGATTTTGGCGCGCAGGCCAAGCGCACGGGCGGTAGCCCAGGCCGTTGTCGTTGCGTTCGTGGTGGTATCCCATGCCAGAAAATCAGGGTGGATAACCATCAGCTCGCGCTGGCTGAAGTTTTTGCGGTAGTTGATTGCCTCAGGAATCGTTTTACAGCCCCATGCGCTGACGTAGCCAAACGCGCGCAGACTCTGGCACGTCGCTGCCAGCGCGGTCGCCACTTCCAGCGAATCCAGCCCCGGCACGCCGAGAATGCGCGGCTTCACGCCGGTTACCGTTTTCGCGGTCAGAAGCGCCTTCAGGCCGGTGTATTTGCCGTTTTCGTCGGTGGTACCGATGATGTTAGAGAGAGTCCCTTTCTGTGCCGCCTCCGGATCTTCCGGGTCGTCGATACCTTCGGCAACGCGCACAACCACGACTACCGGTTTGCACTGGTCAGCGATCGCCTGCAGAGAAGCAGACAGCGTTCCCGCCTTGCCGGCTTTCGCAATCGCGTTTTGCACGTTGGTAATGAGCACAGGCTCGTTTAGCGGAAATGTCTTGTCGTCAGCATCGCTGGCCGTACAGACCATGCCGATGATTGCCGTCGAGACGGTGGAAATGGTGCGCGTGCCATCGTTGATTTCGATGACTTCCACGCCGTGGTGATAGTCGCCCATCCGGTTAACTCCTTCGTTTAGTGGTGAGGCTATTGTCTGTGGAGTGCGTGATTGATGCGACGTATTGGGGTTGGGGAAAGGATTACACAACAAACGAAAAACCCTCCGCGAGGAGGGCTTGGGTTATTGCGGTTTTTCAGGCCATTGAATGTCTGGCGCTTTGCTGAGATCCAGTCTGTTTAACATTACGCGATAACGCTTCCAGCAGGTGAGCATTTCCTTCTCATCCGCAGAGGCAATTCCAAGCTCATCAGCATCCTGTAATGGTGTGATTCTGGTGTTAGCCTCTTTGAATAGTTCTGCTCGAATTCTCTCTTTCTGCGCCATTAATTCTTCTGGGGATGGCTTAGGAGGCTCGGAAAGTTGTGGTTGACCTGATGCGTCAGGAGTAATAACCCTCCCTTCTTCCTGTCCCTTAAGTAAGTTCTGATACAGTGTTTCATTGATTTCGATGGCATCCTCTGGCCAACTACCCGCGGACTTGTAAACTTCCCGCATTGAACCCGCATAAAAAGCGTTACTTTCAATACTATAAAAATAAATATCGCTCATATCAATATCCTACAGCAAGCCATGAATAGGTTGGATTCGAGGCATCACCCCAAACAGTTAAATAGGTTTTCGATGCCATGCCAGAAAAAGCCTTTTTACCGTTCCCGCGATCCGTTATCTGCGTTGAGAGGCACGCATTAGGAAACGCAATGGGTAACGAGAATGCAATATTGAGAGACGAACCTGATCCCCACTGAATAATCAATCCTGTATTTGTATCTTTAAACCAGCCATTAGCTGATTTAGAGGCGGCATTTATTTTCTGGAAACGTCCATCGCTTTCTGCCTTGGTATAAGCCTGACCAGCGGGGGTGTAATTTCCTTTTAGCTGATACCTTTCATCTGCAGACGTTTTGGTATAGTAACGTCCGTCGAAATTCGAATAATTGCCAGGAATAACCTGGCCTTTCATTTCGAGCTGACCGATACGGGTGTTAATATACCCCGTCACCCCTTCGCTATCCGGCAGCGTGCAGTAAAATCCGATGCCATACCATGATTTGAGTAGAAGGTTGTTACTGGTAAAACCTGCCGAGTCATTACCACCGTAAATACCGGTTGAACTTCGGACGTTAAAACCGGCCTGGAATGAAACTTCTTTTTTAAAGGTTCCACCATTACTCGCAGAAACAGCATCCACATCTGACGCAGTGGGTTTATTTGCAGTGTTAAAGACCTGTGTCCATGAAGCAGATTTTAAGGCGGTATTAACCAGACCGGTGTAGTTCTGGTCACGTGAAATAAGCGTAACCCAATACTGACCTGTATAAACCATGGTCGCAAATACTGCGAAGCGTGTATTTCCCGAGTTTTCAGGCATCCCGGAAGTAGGCACTGACGTACCTGTACCCATCGCTGCATATACATTGCTTGATGTGATATCAAAAATACTATTTAAAAGACTGCCTGAGTTTGGAAATGCCCCAACCTGCTCAGGCGTGGGCGGATGCTCAGTATCAAAAACTTGTAACCAGTTTCCCCACGCGGCATTAACTTTTGAACGGTGATACATTGCAGCATTGACCACACCGGCACGGTAGCCGATTTGCTGGCCTGCATTAGCGTCATACTGAAATTGATGGATGTTTGCAGGTACGCCCGCTACCGGGCCATGTAAACCCTGCGCATTCATGCGGAAATAACAGTTATAGTTTGGCTGATTCGCATCAGTAAAACTCACGCCCGACACCGCCCCCAATCCCATCCAGCCCACTGGAACCAGACGTTTAGGCATGGTATCGGTGTCTGATGTTGCTGCATCAGAAGCGGCTGCAGTACCAAGCGTTTTTTTAACCGCATTTAGGTCATCGTTAACCACTTTCACCGCCTTCGGCGTCGCCGCCAGCACCTCAGACACACTGTCAGTCGCGCTGCTAAGCTGGACAATCCCCTTTTGCGCCGTGGTGGCGTCCTGAGCCGCGTATTTCCCTTTCGCCAGATCGTACGCTGCCTTTACCGCTTTAGGCGTTGCAGCGAGCACCTCAGATGCACTGTCAATGGCGCTGCTGAGCTGCGTAAAGCCCTTGGCAGCAAGAGTCGCATCCGGATGGCGGCGCGACTGCTCATGCTCCGTCAGCTTCTCGTCAACATAATCCTGCGTCGCCATAACCGTTGAGGTGTCAATCGTCAGCTCGACGGATGCGATATCGCTGACCATGATGACCATTCGCAATGTCTGCGCGCGACCCGAGCCCTCCGCCAGCGTGGGTTTATAGCTTTCAGCCATATTCCCGACCGCAATCAGCGTTCCGGCATCGTCATACAGCCCCATCTCGCGCATCCAGAAACCGCCAACCTCTGGAGGGATCAGCAGCTCCGCCACGACATAGTTTTTATTCTTTTTGTCCTGGCTGATTTTATTCAGCGCATGGCGCCAGACTTCATTGATGAGTTTCGTCTGGTTTGCGTTTGGCGTTGGCAACGTGCCGCCACCGTCGCCAACCGCCATCGCCGTAAAATTGACTTTCTTACCGTTCGGGACGGTTGCTGCAGCCAGTTTTTCGGCACCGGCTTTGGTGATAACCGTTTTATATTTCACTGTCATTGTGCTCTCACTTATCCGGGATAAACCGTGATGATGTCGCCGTCATAGCTCAGGGCGCCGGTATAGAGATAACCCGGTATGTCCTGGATGATATTCAGGCCAATAAGGTGGCGGCTGGCAGGCTTCGCATCGGCGATAAGCCTCTCCATTTCGTAATACATTTCCTCGGTGATGCCCGTGTCTAACACGCCGATATCAAGGCGGAAGGTGCCGGGCGGATCGTTGGTTTGCCACCACTCGGTAACGTTAATCAGATAGCCAAGCGGCTCCACCACGCGACGCACGGCGCCAATCGTTCCCTTGTGGGCATGAATAAACCACGCGGCGCGGATCACCTCCCGCTTGGTGGCCTCCGGCCAGTTCTCATCCCAGCGGTCAACCGAAAACGCCCACGCCAGCCAGGGCAGCAGATTCGCCGGGCAGGTATCCGCATTCCAGAGTTGGCGCAGCGGAACAGGCGTGTTTTCGATGTCCGCACAGGCCCGCGCCGCGGCGACCTCAAGCGCCGATGAGCCAACCGGTAAAAGGCGGGTATTACTCATCGTTTCCCCCCACGGTTACGCTGTAGTTGCTGCACCATGAGGCCTGAGTTTCATCAAGCACGATGTCCGCCGCGGGGGCCGTCAGCTCCACCCGCTGCACCCCTTCCACGTGAAGTGCGGCGTAAATGGCTGACTTGCGGATATCGCGTCCAAGCCGATGCTGGGCCGTGATGTAGGCCTGTAGCCGGGCCCTTGCCGCGCTAAGCACGGGTTCACTTTCAGGGCCGGGGAAGAGAAATAGCGAGGCGGCAATGCTGTAGTCGACAATCCTGGCCGACTGGACGGTCACGCGGTCGGCGACGGGCCTGACGTCCTCATCGTTCAGCGCATTGCGAACAACGGCGAGCAGTTCCTCAGACGCCACGCCGTTATTCTCCCGGGAGAGCACGGAGACCGTGACGTTCGCCGGCTGTGGGCTGATCACAGAAATATCCGCTACCCGGCCATCCGCGCTGCGGCCATGGAACTGATACGCCCCTGTTGAGCCGGCCACGCTCAGCCCTTCCGGCGCCTGCTGAATGCGCAGACGAAAATCGGTATCGGACTCCATCACGGCAGGCGTGGGCGGGAACGTAGTGTCGTCGGCAGGGGTAATCACCAGACGCTCAAGATTAGCGTTTGCCCCAATCTGGTCCAGATCGCTGCCTGCGGCATAGGCCAGCATGACCGCACGGGCGGCCTCGTTAACGCGCTGGCGCCAGATAACTTCCCGGTAGGCGTTCTCCTGCAGGAGCTTCACAATCGGCTCCGACTCCAGCGTCAGCGTCCGTGCAATCGCCTCTCGCTCCTCTTCCGGATAGAGCGAGACAAAGGTGGCCTTTCGTTCTGCCAACAGCGTTTCATAATCCACCTCCTCCACGACATCAGGCGCGGCGAGTTGGCTCAGATCAACAATAGCCATAGCGTTTAACTCAGTGAAATGGTGATAGAAAAGGATTGTCCGGAGGTCGGGCGCGTGCCGGTGATATCGACATACAACGTCCCGTCGTTCTCCGAACGCTCGAAGGTGATGGCCGTCAGGCTTATCCGCGGCTCCCATTTCTGGATGGCGGAATAACAGGCGGCCATGATTTGCAGGCGCAGCGCCGGACTCTGCGGCCTGTCGATCATCGCCGCCAGCAGCGAGCCGTAATCCCGGCGCATGACTCGCGAGCCAATCGGCGTGACCAGAATGTCGCGCACGCTTTGCCGGATGTGGTCAGCCTCTGTAATGCTAAGCCCGGTCTGCCTGTTCATTCCCCTGTAACGCACCGTCATTGTGTCCCCTTAGTCCAGCTTCCGCCGCTTTGCACGCCGCCGTGCGCATGGTTGTCCACCTGCACCCCGTTGGAGGTGAATTTGCCGCCGGAATGCTCGATATTTCCGGCCATCACACCGCCCTTCTGCACTTCAAGAGAGGCGGTAATTAACTTGTTAGTGCACACCACTTCAGGCGTATCCAGCGTGATGCGTGACGTTGACGTCACCCGCACCTCCGGCACGGTGGCGGTCAGCGATTCAGAGGCGGTAACGTCGGCCGTTTTAATGCCTGAAACCGTCAGCGCCCCGCGCCCGGGTTCGTACTCGATGACCGCGCCGTCCGGAAACGAGACGTGGAGCGCGTCAGCCGACCCGGACGGCGCCGGATGATCGTCCGAGAAAATGCCGGGCAGCACGAAGGCGGTATCAAGCTCCCCGCCGATGGCCAGCAGCAGCACCTGCTCGCCCTCGGAAGGGGCCCACCACACGCGCGAACGTCCCGCGCGGCAGGTTAGCCAGTTCAGCCAGGTGGTTTTCATCCCGCCGGTCTGGACGCGACAAAGCCCTCTGTTGAGGTCAACATCGGTCACAACACCGATACGAATCAGATTGCGGATCGCGCGAGCGATGCCGTTCATGGAAGTTAATGTATTCATGAGAAGAGAATGCCGTTCAGGGCGAACGGCAGCAACGAGACGGGGTTTTCTGCGGGATGAAACAACAAGCTCTCCAGACAGCAGGCCGCAGGCGGCCTTCAGCGCGGGGAAGTTAGTCCTCCCACCGGCTGACGAGCTCGCCGTTAATGTACAACTCTTTCGGACGCGTGACGGGCTCCGGCAGCGGCGGTTCGGGGGAGTACGTCGCGTGCAGAGCGCTCTGCTCCTGGGACACGAGAATGCGCTCGGTCACCTGCACGCTGATGCTGATGTCCATCGTATCGTCATCGTTCAGGACGATCGCGAAGGTGTATCCGTTTTTGTGTCCTTCATCGAGGGTAAATATGTCCGGCTGGTTTTCCCGAAGCCAGGCCAGCACCGGGACGAAAAACCCCTCGCTGTCGCCGGTGAAACCGCTGACCTTCGCGTTTAGCGCATAGCGCTTTTCATAGGAGAGCGAGGAGGCCAGGCGGGCGTCAATATTGCCGCTGCCGACCGACATCTGCAGGCGCTCCGGGTGAGCATTCAGCTGGGGGATCGCGTCAATTAATGCCTGACGCAGGCTCTTGAGTTTGTGCATCGAGTTTATCCTGACAGTCTTTAATGGTTTCCACCTGCAGCGCGCAGGCGATAAGGGCGTACTCAAGCCTGCGAATATCTGCGCTGAGATCGCCGTTAGTGGCGGGTTCGCTTCCCGGCATCGGGCAGCGGCTCACCTTCGGGCAGGCGTTGTAAACAATGTGCTGCGGAGGCGCAGGCGGTGCGGGTGTGCAGCCTGCGGACAGCATCAGGCAGCTGAGCGGTATACCAGCGGCGTAACGCTTCATTTTCATTGAGCAATCTCCCGATAGTCGCTTCCCGTTTCGCCTGCTCCTCACCCGCAGCGAGCAGCGCCTCACGGAGCCTCACCTGTGCGTTTTCGTTGGATCTGGCCATCCGCTGTGCCAGGGAAAGCTGTTGATTAAGCGCGGCGAGAGCGTTTTTTTGCTCACTGGCGACCCGGTTAGCGGTGGCCAAGGAGCGGGACAAGGTCTGATTGTCATGACGAAGCCACAGCGTGACGGCCAGCAGCCCGGCCAATATCAGCATGAGGACCCTCACGGCAGCCCCTTCATGCACCAGGCCTTCTCGCGAACGCGGCGGTTTTCCAGCCCGGTATTTTTGACGCCGTTGACGTACACCCAGCGGGTAAGCTCGCCGCATGCCTGCGGCCACTGTTTACGCTTAATAAACGACACCAGGGTCGAACGGCAGGCGGCGCCCGTGCCGACATTAAAGGTAAAACTCACCAGCGCGTCGTAGACCCGGGGCGGCATCTCCACCGGCGCGCACGCCGCCAGCCGCCGCTCAACGTTGAGCACGTCAGCGACCAGGTTTACCGCGGCCTCACGCTCGGTAATGTCCCGCGTCGGCACGACGTTTGCCGTGTGGCCAATGCCTGACGTCCAGACCCCGGCGCTGCACCGGTAAGGCGAGAGGCGACATCCTTCGAGATCGGCAATCAACGCCAGCCCCTCCGGGGACGTTTTCAGCAGCCGAAAGTCAGGCATCAGCACCGCCAGGGCCAGCACGCCGGCGACGCTGCAACGCTTAATTATTGAGTTCACGAATGCTCTTCTTGTCGAGGCCCAGAGACTGGAGATAGCGCCAGGTTTTTCGCTTAAACCAGTAATTCGTCAGCGCGGTAAAAATGGCGCAAAGGCTCCCTACGTACAGCGCGACTTTTTCAGGAGACATCGCCCCGAACCAGGCCAGCGCCACGGCCAGCCAGTAGGCGATAAACGTGGTGATCTTCTCCAGGCTCAGTCCCATAGGTTTACGGATTCTTTTGTGGGGGCGCTATCCACCTCCGGCATCTCTACCGGCGTGCCGTGAGGCAAGATAACGCCTAACTCCGCGAGGCCAGAATTGGCCTTCAGAACGGCTTCAACGACGCCAGCCGTGCGCCCATAAAAGCGAGCGCAAACGGCATCAAGCGTGTCCCCCTGCATTGCATAGATTTTCATCAGACGCTCCCAACATCCGGTTTTCCAGGTACCGTAGAGTTTCCCGGGCCGGCGGTCTTTTCGCTATCGCTGAGAGATGGGCAAACGCGGACACAACAGACCGTCCGCGAGCAGCGACGCGTGGTTCAACGGAAGCGCAAAATCTGAATGAGGGCGTGGGGTCGGGTAATGAGCCGGGGCTAGCGCCAGCTCTCGTCTTCCCAGACTTCCCGGAGAATAGCGTCCAGCGCCTCGCGATCGGCCTCTCTTTCAAGCCCCTGGAGCTCGACTCCCGTCACCGAGCCTAACTTCACGTTTACCCGGGATGACGGAAACAGGGACCGTATTCTGCGGGTCAGTTCGCACTGGAAGGCCTCGACGACGGCATGGCCAATCTGCCGATCTTTATCGAGGGTAATGTTCACCCGAACGTTACCCTCTTTTTTAATGCGTTCCGGAACAGGCGATGCCGAGAAAACAACGGTAAACGCGTTGTTCTTGATTAAATTTCCCCGCGCAATCTCAGCAATCAAATTCAGGGCAATTTCACGATCTCTTTCCTGACACGTTCCTTCTGTCGTGAGTCGCGCAATCATCTCGACGCGTTCAATCATGACCTGCTCGTTCAACTCTCTGTCCACACAACCTCCACCACGAGATACTGTATAAACATACAGTATCACGTATTCATAAAAAGAGTGAAGCGAAAAATCAGAACCCTTCACGGTATGTACATGATATCGATGGAGATTAGCGTACCCGCCGGGTGAGCAGTTCCGTTAAATGCCCAATACGTTCAAGGATTTTTCGCGCCTTTTCCTGATAAGAACGCGCCGCCGGAAAGAGCGATCCATCAGCTGCGCCTCTGCACCATCTGTCGTTAAAGCGGCTGACGCCGCCCGCCATAAGATGCAGGGCCTCTCCCCGGCTGATGGCGATTCCGGTGGCGAGCCGGATCTCGTCAATCACCCTCTCCGGAACCCCGTTCTGCGGATCCCGCTCGTAGACAAAGGGCGCCGCTGCGCCGGGCCGGATGCGTTTGATGCGCTCGGTTAACGCCCGTCTCGCACGCCGGTTAAGGGGTTGAGAGAGATCGCTCACCGTACAGTTATTGACAGAACTCCGAGGAGGCACAGGTGCATCCTTAGGATCCACGGCCCGCTTCGGCACAATTTTCCACTCGGTGAGTCGGGTTAAAATTGGGCTGCCCGCGCCGACGGCTGAATCGTACACGCCGCGGATACGGACGGTTTCCTCGCCGTACTGGTTGAACCCGGCGCGCGGGGCATACAGCGTGCGCACCTGTAAATCATCGCGACGCACAAACGGCCCGCCCTGCGCGGTGACGTAACCCGCCCAGTCCCCGGCATCGGCAGCGTCATGGACGGCGGCAAACTCGACGCTCAGCCCTCGCGCGGCCTCGGTATCCGCCAGACGGCGCAGCTCGCGGTAGACCGTTACCGGCGCCCCGCCGATAAACTGAAACTGGCGAATGTGCCAGCGCCCCGCCCAGGCCGACACGGCGGACGCCGTCTCCTTCAGCAGCCCGCCGCTTTCGCTATCGGCCTCGCCATCCAGCGCATAGCCGTCGATATTCTTCGAGATGTATTTGGCGATATAGCCGGTAGCGCTGCCTTTCTGCGGATCGATGGCGTCTGCGTGAAAGCGCGCCTGTCTGGCGCTTTCGCTCTGAAGCTCGGCGGCATCCTCCCCCCGCGCGTAGTCCCCTATAATCCGGCGAACGCATTCGACCTCTTCCGGCCGCATAAACATCAGCATGTGCCAGTGGGGCGTACCGTCGTGATGGGGTTCCGCAACGCGGATACCAAAAATACGGCGCCCCTCCCGGTGCAGCTTTGCGCGGATGCGCGCCCACAGCCGGGTAAAGTAGCTTTGCGTCTCCGCCGGGCTGGCACCGTTCCACTTCGCGTTGGGGTAGCCCGATTTCACGGTCGCGTGATACCGCGCGGGGGCGGTTAAGGTATAGAACTCGCCCACATAGCCCAGCGCCTGGCAGATATTTTCAAACCCGCGAATGCGGGTCATCAGTTCACAGCGACGTATGGCCGGGTTGGCCACCGAGGTATCGTATTTTTCAATCAGGCTGATGCGGTTGCCCTCTTCATCTTCCAGCTCCATGCCCTTGAGAAATTCGCGGGTGCGGCGCTTCTGCTCGCGCCACTCGGTCACACAGCGCTTGCTCGCATACGCCGTTCTCTTTTTGCTGACGTTGCCGAGGGCAATCTGCAAATGCTCGCGCCAGGCAGCCGCGATCCGGCGCAGGCGCCCGCGCCACCACGCCTCGGAAAACAGGCGGATCACCGCCGCGGCAACATCATCTTTGTTAAAAAACGTCTTCGACACCCGCTCCCAGTGCGGAGGCGACACGTTGAACTGACGGGCGATCAGCCCGGCGCGCTGATACCAGACGAACAGCGTCTGGTATTCACCCATGTCAGCATCGTTAATATTCGCCAGCTCGCCGCGAATAAAGCTGGCGATATCGGCGGCCAGCAGGTCGATATCCGCGCGGGACATATCCGGAAGTCGGTTATAGCGGGCAACCAGCTCGACCATGCGCGAGGCAAGGTATTGCAGAAGCCGGGTGTCGAAATGGCCGTCAAACACGGCCCGGGAGACCGCGCTGTGCAGGCCCGCGCAGGCATAGCGTTCAGAGACCTGCCGCAGGCGGGGCAGCATCCTGTTGCAGAAGCGGATCAAAAAGGCATTGGCCTGCGGGCTGCCCCGACGCTGTTCTAGGGCGTCGACCGTGCGCCAGACGTCAACGCGCACGCAGTCAGGCTGCTGTGAGAGGGCAATTCTTGCCTGCTGCAGCGCCGCGAAAAGGCGATCGCGGCGCTGCAGTTGGGCATGAGTAAGGTAGGGGCTGGCAATGGCCGACCGCGGAGCGTTCCACGGATAAGCAAATGACGTAGCCAACTCATCCTCCCCGGACGTGTTTATTTTTCATCTCCGCGATCTCCTGGCAGGTGACGCACAGGGCCACGCCGGGCACCGCCATGCGGCGCGCCTCAGGTATCGGGGCCTCGCAGTCCTCGCAGAGGAAACGCGAAGGCGATGCGGGCCGTCTGCGGGCGTGATTTATGTGCCGCTCTCTGTCTTCCTGCTCGCGCGCCTGCGCAAGATCGATAAAATCAGCCATCAGTGCAGCTCCTGTGATTCGCGCTCGTAGCGGGCCGCCTCGAGGCACAGCAGTTCGGCAACGTCTTCCCCGCTCATGCCGGTTTTGAAGATATGGCTCGCCAGCGCCTCCAGGCGCAGGGAGACCGCGCGGGCTCGTGCGCATCGTTCCTCTGTTTTTGCCTCCCTCAGCAGGCGTTTCAGTTCTTCACTTCCAATCGGATAAGGGCGGTTTTCACTGTTTCGCATCACGCGTTCTCCTTAATTTCAGGCAATAGAATGCCCGGCGGGTTTACGCCATTCGTTTTTTGGTTGGGTTACACCGGCATGGTCAGCCGTTCAGGAAATAGACTCACAACAGCACGAAAATGGTTCATGGCGGTAATCAGCGCCCTTTTCTCCTCGGTCGTCAGTTCGCTGATATCGCACTCGTGACGGGCGACGGGCAATCTCGCCAGGAAAAAGATGGCGGCCAGCGCCCTGCTGTTCTCCTCAAAACAGGGATCGCGCTTATCGCGCAGCTCGGCCATAAACCGCGCCAGCTCTTTTCCGCTATCGCTCCCGTATCGGGCGCGCAGTTCAGCGACGTGGTTAAGCCCGCTAAGACGAGCCCCCACGCTAAGTGGAACCCTTGCACGGGCAGCTTCTATCGCCATATCTCCCCTCGCGTAAATCCACGCACGCTAATGCGCTGATAACGGGCACAGCACGGCTTTTTCCGCCGTTTGAGGATTGCGATTTCAGAAGCCATGCTGCATGATTCCCATTTTGATACTGTCTGCAATCATTAGCCTCTGTTTGCCAACGTCTGCCGCTGATTGCCCGAATTTGTAATGATATTAATACCCAAACGAGTATTAGTAAACACTCAAAGGAACATATTTTGATTTTAGATTCTCAAGTGAATAATGAAGAGTTACTCGATAGAATCTGTCAGGTATATGGTTTCACGCAGAAAATCCAGCTGGCCCGGCACTTTAATATCGCCGCCAGCTCGCTTCAGAACCGCTACGCGCGCGGTACCATCTCTTACGACTTTGCGGTTCAATGCGCGCTGGACACCGGCGCCAGCCTTCGCTGGCTGATGACCGGACAAGGCGCGCAGTTTGAAGGTAACCCCGCGCCGGGCGATCCCGTTTCGGTTTCCGCATTCACCCTAAGTGATGGGAGACTGGAAGAAAATACTATTTTGAGTATCGATTCTGCTGTCTTTAGCAAACCGCTGGCGCGCGGCATCGCCGTCCGGGCGGAGGGCAAGCTGCACTTTATTGAGAAAGAGGCGTCGTTAACCGACGGTCTGTGGCTGGTTGAGATTGAAGGCACCACCAGCATCCGCGACTTAACGCTGCTGCCGGGTAAAAAGCTCCACGTGGCGGGGGGCAAGGTTCCCTTTGAATGCGGTATCGACGAGATCAAAACGGTGGGTCGCGTGGTGGGGATTTACAGCGAGGTGAACTGATGGCGTGCGGGTAATCAAAACCGCATGCTCGCAATAAAAAAGCCAACCCCGCACTCCTGCGGCGTTGGCCCTGTTTTTAAGGCAGTGACGCTTACAACAGGTTAAAAGACATAACGCATGCCAAGGGTAAATTCATTAGAGACGATGTGTGCTTTCATTTGTTCGTCTTTTAAACCACGCGCGTTAGTGAAGTTGTTATATCCGCTTTCGATCTTGCCCATATCGATATAACGGTAGCCCAGATCGACATACAGGCGTTCAGCTGGCGTGTAACTCACACCGCCGCCTAAGGCGCAGGTCAGGTTGTTTTGCGTGGTCGAAGCATATTCACGGCCCGAGTTACCCTGCCAGCCGCCGGCTTTAATCTTGCTTACGCCAAGGCCTGCCGTTCCGTACAGGGAAACGCCATAACCCAGCTCATAGTCACGATAAACATTGACCATCAGGCGCTCGTTTTCTGTTTTCAGGTGGTTATAACTATTAGCGAATGTGCTGGAGCCGCTGGTATATTCGGCCTTCTGCTTAAAGGTATACTCACCCTCGGTACGCCAGCCGTTACCAAACTGGTAGCCCCCTGCAATCGCCGCGCCGCCGAAGTGCTCCTTCTCTTTACCACCCACAAACTGCCCGACACCCGGGCGCGCGCTGGTATCCATCTCTTTCGCACGCTGTTCAACCTGCAGATATTTTGCCGAACCGTAATACCCTTCCTCGGTATTTGCTGCCAGAACAGTGGCCGGAATCATTGCGATCGGCAGGGCGGCTAAAATAGCTTTCATATTCATCTCCACTCCGTTGAAAAAATATTCCGCACGTCGAACAGTCGTCCGCCGTTGGCAGGAAAAAGTCAGTGAGACGAAGCATAAGCAGTCCCGAAGGGGCAAACTATTCGGATGAATACGCGTTTAACCTGGTAATTTTACGTAGGAATTGGTTGTGGAAGCACATTGCCGAGCACCCTGAGCGCAGGGAAGTGGCCTTTAATACCCGGCCTGTCGGCATTTTGAGGATGGGGAATGATGGGATAATTCAGCATTACAGTCTCAACAAATACATGACAACCACCTAATGTGCATTATTCATAATGACTTAAAGAAATACGCGAAGGCTTAAAAAACCTGATATATCCAGGTAGTATTCTATGCAAAAAAACTAAACCTGCCCCGTAATGAAAAAAGTTCTGGACACCTCAGTGACAAAATCGAAATCACTTGTCGCGTCATGAGAGCGACTCCAGGAAACAGGCAAAACAGGGCTCACTCCTCTCGAAAAACAGGCTTTTTGAATACTGTTTATTTTTGTTTCATCGTCCTCGTACTCAATTAATGAGAGCAAGAAATGCATACCATCTGAATGTATGCTGAGCGTTTTATGATTATCAACATCTTCAATATTTATGCTTCCAGTATGAGTTCTGAGCTTATGAAGCGCATCGCAGACGTCCGCCCACAAAGGGAAATCCTTTTTACTGAAACCTGTATCTTCGCAAAACAGGAAAAGCTTCATACTCATCGTTTATCCTTTAACAATGTTGTTTTCTCGGTATTTTAACATAGAAGATAAATAAGCAAGAGCAGGATAAAGAAAGATAGGGTGATGTTGCTGGCAAATTACAAATTTTAGGAATTTTATAGCCTGATTTCTGGGGATGATTGCCATCTGCTCGCCGATATCGCTGTCGCGTCAACCTCTTCTCCTTGTCACACATCGGGCTGATGCCTTATAGCCCAGCCAATACTTCACTGGGCTACAAGGCATTTCAATTCATAAAGAAAGGTTAATTCTCCATTCTCTATTAGCGCCTATGATTGCGACTTGATATTAACTCACCATCTAGAACTTACTTTTAATGTTTTCGTATTTTTCAATATAACTATCTGCATTGCCTATACCTCTTCCCTGAACAATTTTCACAGTAGCTGAAATAACGTTTTTTACTTTCTCATCTTTACTCATCTCAATATAGAGCCTTTCTGATACGCCAGACTCTGTCCCGCTTATCATGTTAACCACCGGAATATAAGATGAGGCATCTCTTGAAATATCCGTTTTAGAATAGATAAGCAAAAGGTCACCCTCATCTGTGAAGGTCATGCCATCAGGATTACCTAATAAATTAATAACTTTCGTTTTATCACTACCCTTTTCTAATTCTGTAAACGCCAAACTACGAGCGCTGATATAATCAAGATTATATTTATTCGCATTGTGCAAATCTTTTACAAAGATACCATGATTAATGACAACATTATCAGGACCATAGACAACTGAAAGAACTCTATGTGCGTAAGTGCCGGTCATACCGTTCAAAAACCCTGTATATGAAGCAACCGAAAGCTTACCATCAGGGAATGTTTTCTTTAATGTAGACCGGAATTCATCTTTTTTCCCAATAATACTGGACAAAGAAGAGACTTTTGTTTCTCCGTCTATTACTTTTGAATTAATAAAAGAATCACTGCTTTTCTTGTCAGACAAAAGTTCACTACCGCCGTTGAATGCAGAGCATGAGGTTAGTAGCATTGACACTACAGCAATGCTTAATATTATTTTTTTTGACATATTTAAATATCCTTAATAAATTTTATCCTAAATTTAGAAGGCACCATAATGCCCTCATCCCACAAGGATTCCGAGCAGGTGCTCAGAACCGCTATTACTACTTTTTTCAGTAATACTGATAATCCCTTTGTATTACCCCTTCAGTCTTCAGTTTGGAGAATCTTTTTCTGCCGCTGCTGCCCGCAGCCAAAACCACGCCGCCCGGCAGTTTTGTCCTGGCTGTCACTGATGTAGCCGGACCTCGTCATGCTGCCGAAAGAGAAGCTGCCACCGTGCTGTTCTGTTCTGTTCTGTTCTGTTCTGTTCTGTTCTGCGTCGATTTAAAATCATTGCTGTCATGCTGGCTGCTCATCCACAGGCCGCGTCCGATATCCGCAACTATTTTATCGCCACTCACCTGCGCACTGTTCAGGCTGGCGTCCCGACCGCTTTAGTAAGCGTCGAGGGAAAGATCCCGGCGCAAGAGGCGGGATCTCTATCAGTAAGTAACTACGGGGTATTCCCCGTGCCTGGTCGTAATAACGTAAGACTCAAACCCGTTATTTTCAGGAAAAATGTGTATATATCTTTCGTTATCAAAGGATATGCTCAGTATTTCACCGTCCAGAACAGAACATCTTCTGACTACCTGGTTAAGCAAGGGGAATAAAAAATTACTGGTCGATAAGTCCTCACCATGCCCTATGAGTAAATGCTCTTTTTCCCCACACTGAAATGGGCACTGGACCATTACTCTAGCGCCTGATGAAAACAGCAAAACTAAAGATCCCACCCCTACCGTTACCCCGATAAATATGGATTGTTCAAATTCATGAAGCTCAGCATCAGTAATCATATTGCTCTTACCTTTTTGACGGCATAGCATCTGCTCTGGTGATACATGTGTATCACTATGTGTACCAGTGACACCTGTAGCAGGATGGTTTCCGGGGCTCTTAACAAAACCGGCGGTCTACCAATAATTAAGCACAGGAACGGGCATTGTGGGTAAGACTGGCGGCGGATAAATGATCCCGGCTCTATGGCCGGGATCTGTCTTACTTAATAGGATAATTATAATGCTCTGGTATTTTATAATTCTCAGGAAAATCGGCTATGTGGGGAATTTTGACATAACGATCAATGTCTTCTCTCGTTTGTTCAAAAAGCCCAGCCATTCCAGATAAAAAAGTTGAAATACGCAATAATGCCGCCTGCATTGCTAATTCATCTTTATTTTCTTTTGCAGTAAAAAACAGCTCGATTGTTAAGTTAAGGTTTTTCATATTCTTTTGAAAGTTTTCAACTATTGAATAATCCTCTGCCAAATAAAGCTCATCCTCATCGAGATCTTCCCCTGCCTCATGCTTTAGCAGCTCTAAATAGGCATCTTTAAATTTATCTAACTTACTGATATCAATCATTTTGGCAATCTCCGACCTTCGGCTTTAGCTGCCTTAGTTTTTGCATCATTAAACGAACCATCAATATTTAGGACGGCTTTAACTTTCCCTTTACTATCAAAAACTTCGATATGATCTTTATGTAGCCCATCAAGATAGTACTTATCGCCTTTAGCGATATAATCCCCAACAGGTTTCTTGGCTTGATAAACACTCTGCCCCTGAAATATCTGACTAGTTTTCTGAGCATTATCTTTCATTTGGCTACCAAAGCCGGGTTGCTTGAAAAATTCGCCCATATTTCCAATCGCGCCTTTATTCGGCTGATATTTACTAATTCCTCCGAAAGCTGCCGCCGCTACACTCGCTACAATATCAGCCTGGATCGCATCCAGTCCATATTCTTTCTGAAGAGCTTCCGACACTTTGTTGGTTGAAATAACCCCATCGGCCTGGATCTGATGCATCCATGTTGCAGTAAGATCATAAGCCATCTTAGCCGGAATATCCTGACCCAGTGCTTTATCAAGCGCATGTTTCACCGCCATGCTGTCGGCCAACACATCACCATATTTCTGCTGACAAGTCGCCGGACTGGCGGCACAGTCACTGATCAACTGCTGCTGTTGGGCGGTACTCAATTCCTCGTATTTCTTTATGACGCTGCCACAGTCGCCGCCCCTGGCCTGACAGGACTTCATTTCAGCGGACCAAGCGTCTATCTGCTTACTGCTCAGATAGTTATTCTCAACCGCATTCTTACCACCCTGTGCCCCCGCAGCCGCTGAAGCCGTGCTGTCTCCCGCTATTCCTCCGGCCATCCCCGCCGATATCGTCGCCAGCGTGCTGACCGTCTGCTTCTGCTCCTCGCTCAGGTCACTCACCGCTTTGCCCGGATACAGCGACGCCATTATCGCGTTCGCCGCAAGCTCCCCCGTGGCCGCGCCCGCAGCACCCGCCGCCGCACTGTTGCCCTGCAACGCTGCAACCGTACCACCCAGTATGGCGTGAGCAATGGCTTTCGCCGCCGCGTTGTCGTCGATGCCCATACCGTGGCCGATATAATTTGCCAGTTCCGGCGCCGACGCTCCCGCCAGCGCGCCGGCGATATCTCCGCCCGCCAGCCCCTGAAGCGCCGCCGTTGCCGCCTGAATGCCACGCTGAATGGTGCTGCCCGTACCAAACTTCGCCTGTTCGTCCCGGTACGTCTGCGTCTCTTTCAGTTGCTCAACCGTCAGGTCAGGGTGCGTCTTACGCGCTTCCTTCAGCGCATTCAGCTCGCCCTGCGTTCTGGCGATGTCTGCCACCTGCCCGCCGATATCGCTGATGGCGCTCACCTGCGAAAGACGCTGCTGCTCCTTCTCCTTGTCAAATATCGGGCTGATGCTGTCGTTTGCGTGCTCTGTGTCCCGGCTCAGGCTGGCCACATCCTGCTGCGAGTTTTACGATCGCGCACAACGCAACTACATCCCGCTCTAGGGCAAGTGGGTTTCACAGGCCGGGTTTACTGACGGGATGCCGAGCAAAATCCGGGTGATGCCCAACTGCATTGTCATCACTACTCAGAACAGCCGCGAACTATGGGGCTGCGCCGAGGGTTTAAGCGTCGCCCACTTCAACAAGAAGAAGATGAACCAGTGGATCAAAGAGTTTCCGGGAGCGTTGAACGATACCGGCGATCTGCCGGTGTACAAACGAGGTAACGGGCATTTTTCCTGACCGATAAAAGTAAGATCCCGGCTCGGTGGCCGGGATCTCTACTACTTAAGGTTGATAATCTTCATATTCCCAGTAACTGAATCGACTTAATTTGATGGCAGCTTTTGACCAATCGCTATCATTGCAGGCAATGATCTTTTTCTCTACATAAGAAAGGATCTCATCATAATCATATTCTTCGACAATGATCATTCCTTTACCAGACAAAACCTTATTTAATACCAGCTCGTTTTGAAGCCAAATTGGCGTACATACCAACATATCAAAAGCTTCAGCACCGTTTTGATCATTAGGTCCGATCATTAGCCTGATCCAACAACCAAAGTTGACAGGATCGGTTGGCCAATAGTTGATTAAACTATCCTCCAGTTCCAGCGATCTCAGCCCTTTCAATTCAATATTCATTTAGTTATATCCAGATGTCCATTGCTGATAGGTCTCCCCGTTGGCGTCAGTTTTTGTTCAAAATTGGCCTGAACCCCCGTCGTGGCATGAGGGCTATTTGGTTTAGTAGAAGGCGGGCGATAAACTCTCAATCCATCAGAACTGACCCATGCGGTACCATCACTGGATACTCGATACCCTGGCCCTACCCATGCTTCACCCAATGCGTTAGCGTCCTTAGCTGTCGCCTGACCTAAACCAAAATTACCTTTATTCCCTTTTGCCGCATCCCTCAATATACCTATCTGTTCTTCGATAGGTAGGGAAGATATATTACCGACATCGGATTTATTTGGCTGAGATTCAGCGCTCCGCGCATTATCCTCATCCTGCGGCTCCCAGCCTCCCGGAGTCCCCGACCCCGCACCGCCCAGTTCAGCTTTCTCACCATCCGTCAGATCCTTGCCAATATTCGGATTCGAAGCACTCCCGGAACCGTACTTATCCTGAAGCGAGCTGAGATACTTACTGGTGATCTCATCATTGCCCATCATTTCCAAGGTAACAAGATGATCCAGTTCATCAGCGGTCAGTTTGTCGGCAAGTGTTTTCGCCACGGCTCCGGTAATACCGGCCTTGACACCGATTTCTAGCAACTGCTCTGCAACCTTCGTCCGGCACGGTGCTGCAACCGCGCAGCCTCTGGCAACCAGTGCAAGCGAATTTGACTCCGCCGCCGATTTCCCGGCCTGCGCCCCCGCAGCAGCCGATGACGTGCTGTCTCCCGCTATTCCTCCGGCCATCCCCGCCGATATCGTCGCCAGCGTGCTGACCGTCTGCTTCTGCTCCTCGCTCAGGTCACTCACCGCTTTGCCCGGATACAGCGACGCCATTATCGCGTTCGCCGCAAGCTCCCCCGTGGCCGCGCCCGCAGCACCCGCCGCCGCACTGTTGCCCTGCAACGCTGCAACCGTACCACCCAGTATGGCGTGAGCAATGGCTTTCGCCGCCGCGTTGTCGTCGATGCCCATACCGTGGCCGATATAATTTGCCAGTTCCGGCGCCGACGCTCCCGCCAGCGCGCCGGCGATATCTCCGCCCGCCAGCCCCTGAAGCGCCGCCGTTGCCGCCTGAATGCCACGCTGAATGGTGCTGCCCGTACCAAACTTCGCCTGTTCGTCCCGGTACGTCTGCGTCTCTTTCAGTTGCTCAACCGTCAGGTCAGGGTGCGTCTTACGCGCTTCCTTCAGCGCATTCAGCTCGCCCTGCGTTCTGGCGATGTCTGCCACCTGCCCGCCGATATCACTGATGGCGCTCACCTGCGCAAGCCGCCGCTGCTCCTTCTCCTTGTCAAATATCGGGCTGATGCTGTCGTTCGCGTGTTCCGTGTCCCTACTCAGGCTGGACACATCCTGCTGCTGGTTCGCGGTATCACGGATGGTGATGTTACCCTCGCCCACCGCCGCCTGCGTCGTGCCTTCCGCATGACCGCTGCTGCCCGCTACCGATACCACACCGCCCGGCAGGTTGCCCTTGAATGCGTCTCCGCCAAAGTCACCGCCGCCGCTGAGGCTGATACCGCTGTGGCTGACCTTATAATCCGCCTCGTTGTGGATATCCCGGAAGCCCAGCGTTCCCGTATCGAGACTGTTTTTGTCCGCCGTCGCCGTCGAGGCAATCACCGCACCGTCAAGCTGCGTGTGGCGTCCCACCGTCACATCAAAGCCGCCTTCACCCGCGAAGAGCCCTGTCTGCTCCTGCACCGAGTCATACGTGCTCTTCATTTTGTCCTGGCTGGCGCTGATGTAGCCGGATCCCGTCATGCTGCCGAAAGAGAAGCTGCCGCCTGCCGCCGCGCTGTTCTGCGTCGATTTATAATCGTTGCTGTCCTGCTGGCTGCTCATCCACAGGTCACGCCCGATATCCGCAACGATTTTATCGCCACTCACCTGCGCGCCGTTCAGAATGGCGTCCCGACCGCTGGTCATGGAGACCGTCCCGCCGCTGTCGAGCGTTGTTTCCGTCCACGCCGTACCGTCGCCCTTTTCACTGCCTTTCGAAGCATTCACGTTCGCAAACACGCCGATGCCGTAACCGCTCTTGCCACCGCCAATGCTGACGCCTGCGCCGCCACCGCTGCTGCTGTTCTTTCCTGTCGTCTGCTGCGTGCTGGCCGCACCGCCCAGCACAATGTCGTTCGCTGCGACAAGCGCGGTGTCTCCGCCCGCCTTCAGCTGGCTGCCACCGATAAGAATGTCGCCGCTGTTATCGCCTTTCCCTTTCCCGGTCGCGGTGATGGACAGATTATTCCCCGCATTCAGCGTACTGCCCGCAACCGTGTCACTCTGCATGTGCTGCTCGGATTTCGATTTCTGCGAGGAGAGCGAAACGCTTACGCCTATACCGCTGTTGGGATCGCCGTTAATCTGCGCCATTTCCGCGCCCTGCGACGCCTGTACGCCTGACAGTGCCGCTTTGGTGGCTTTCAGCGCCGCAAGGCGGTCATCGCTCTCGTCTTTCGCGTCGCGTGCGGTGGTGACCGCATTGTTCACCGCGCTCCCCGCCGCCCCCGACAATGCCACCGTCAGCCCGCTGCTCTTCTGCTCAAACGTCTCATCGCGGGTGCGTTTGTCATGCCCCGGCTCAACCACCACGCTGTCGCCGGTCAGGCTGATATCCTTCTGCGCGATGATATCCGCCCCGCCGATATGCGCCTGTTTGCCCGCCGTGATGCTGACGTTACCGCCCGTTGAGCCGACGGTACTGAAGCTCTCGCTCTGGGTCGTGCCCTGCTCGCGAAGGTCGTGGGTAGTTTTGCTGCTGCCGATGGTGAAGCCGATGCCGCCCGTGCCCATCAGGCCGGACTTTTTGGTCTCCTTGAAGCGCCATGAGGTGTCGGTGTTGGTCGCCGCCACGATGTCCACGTTGTTGCCTGCGGACAGGGCCACGTCGCCGTCTCCGGCAACCGCAGAACCTTTCACCAGCAGGTTGTTCCCTGCCGACACCGTCACGTTGTCGCCGCTCAACAGCGAACCTTTCTCCCGCGTCGAGCTGTCTTCCTCGATGGTGTGGGTGGTCTTTTTGCTGAGGAACCCGCTGCTGGTTTTGGTTTTCTCGCGGTAGCGGTAATCGCTCTCCGTTGCCGTCGTCAGGTTCACGTCGCGCCCTGCCGCCACGCCAATATCGCCCTGCGCAGTGACCTCTGCCGCCTGCGCGGTCACGTCTCGCCCGGCGACGATCGCCGTATTGCCGCCGCTGGCAATCTCCGTTCCCTGCTGACGAACAGATTCATCGATGGCGTTTTTTTTCTTCGCCTGGCTGCTGGAGCGTTCCGTTGAGGCTTCCGCCAGCAGATTCACATCCCGCCCGGCCTGAATCCCCACATCCCCTTCTGCGGCCATCGCTGACGCACGGGCGTTCACGTCGTTACCCGCCTGCAGGGTGAGATCGCCGCCCGCACTCAGGGTACTGCCCTGATGCGTGACCGATGCCGTCTCCGTGGTCGCGCGGTTGCGCCCGGCACGTCCCTCGCTCATTGCCATCTCGTTGGCGGTGATGTTGATGTCATTCCCCGCCGCCATGGCCAGGCTGCCGCCCGCCGACACGTTGGCGCCGGTCACGTTGATATCCTGTCCGGCGCGCATCGTCAGCCCGTCGGTGGCGGTGATGGAGGCCCTCCCGCCCACGTCCGTGCCGCTAAAATGCACATTGCCCGCGTCGACATTCCACTGCTGCGCGCGGGTAACGTTGTTAACGCTGCCGGTGACGCTCTCCAGCCCTACCGTTTTACCGCTGATGGTGGAGCCGATGTTGTTGATGTCCCCCAGCGCGCTCAGGTTCAGCCCGCCACCTGCACTCAGCAGCCCGGCGTTGAGGTTACTCAGGCTATTGCTGCTGTCGATTGCCAGGCCATTCTGCGCCGCGATCGTACTGCCGCTGTTGATGACGTTACCGCCCGCCAGCTGGACGTTATTACCGCTAATCACGCTGCCGCTGTGAACGGTGACATCCTTCGGTGAAAGGTAGACTTTCGGGATCATCACCGTCTGGCCGTTGAGGGTCGCTGCTTCCCACCACAGCAGGCTGTGGTCAAGCGCGGCAACCTGAGCCGCCGTGAGCGCCACGCCGAATTTCAGCCCCAGCGTTTTCTGCTGCTCTGCGGCGCTGTCCATCAGGTAGCGCATCTGATCAAGATCGGAACCGATGCCGTTGATATAGCGGCTGCCGGTCTGGTTGAGAATGGCGTTGCTGACGTAACGGGTATCAAATGCCGCGTCGCCGAGGAACCGGTAGTCGCGGTCCGGGTTCAGGCCCAGACGGTCAAGGAAATAGGCCGAGCCGAGGAACTGGTTCCGATCGGTATACGCACTGTTGGTTTCACGCGGCGCACTGCCGGGTTTTATGCCGAGCAGGTCATACAGTCCGTCAAACAGGCTGTCGTCCATATTGCCGAGGTCATCAAGCTTCGGGTTCACCGTAATCAGATACGGGCTATCGGGATCGGTTGACGGGACAAAATAGCCGTTGTTGCCGGACGGCAGTGGATAGTTTCCACTGCTGCCGTTTTGGTCGGAAAGTGATGAACCACCGGAAATATCTTTCAGGGCGTCGCTTAACGCATCACGCCATTGCGGCGTGGCGATGTCCTGCGTATCGGTTTCGACAAGAGACTGCGCCTGCTCGCCGTTGGCGATGGAATGGTTGCTGAGTGGGGTCAGCGTTGGGGCAGCAATCGTATTGCTAAAGCCGTCCGTGTTCGCGGTGACGAGCGTGTTGCTGATGTCGGTAGTGAAGGTGGCGGAGACATTGCCGCCTGCCTGTATTACTGCCCTAACAACATTAGCGGTATTTTCTGATTCGACCTCACGCCCAGTCAGAGTATAAGTTATACCACCGGCATTAATGGTTGATGCCGTGTAGACAAGATACTCCGTCTCAGAACTGGCCTGATAGCTTTGGTTGTTGAGTTGCGCACCTTTTAGGTTAATGTCGCGATTAGCAAGTATATTGCTACCGCTATTGTCGAGATAATTTGCAGTGATATTTAGATTATTAGCTGATGCTATGCGCGCGGCCTGACCAGCACTGCTTACATCAACCTCAGTTCGTTTAATAGCAAAACGCTTGGTTTGACCCGAATCATTAATCCGGTAAGAGGTGGTAAAGAAAGGCTCATCCATGCTGCACGCACCTGGATAGGTTGGATAACTCATACAGCTTCCAACCCAGACATCCGTGCGATTTTTTACTATTGAATAGCTTCCTTCCTCCATATCATCCAGGCTTACAAAAAAGGATGAATCACCAACCCAGGAAGGGTTAACCAAATCAATTATCTGAGTATTCGAATTGCTTCCATCACGCTCATTTAATAAGTGGGCTGTAATGATCGTAATATCACCCTTCTGCGTCTCAATATTCCCGGATTTATTCACCACTTCGCTGTTCGCCGCCCCCGCCGCATTTTTCTGCATCCACAGGCTATTCCCTGCCAGAATATCGCCGTAGACGTTATGGATACGGTCAGCGAAAAGCTGCATATTATTCGCGGCATAAATCAGTGCGGTATTGAGCAAGGTACCCGCAGCATTCATCGTCAGGCTGCCTGCCGTACCGGTAAAGCCATTTACGGTAATGTCGCTCAGGCTGTTAAACGCCACGTCGCCGCCTGCAGAGAGGCTACCGGCTGCATTGAGCAAAATACGTTGCGCGCTGAACGTGCTGTCACCCTTACCTGCGGTGAACTGGCCGTTGTTGGTTAACGCCCCACCGGCGCTCAGAACGAGGCTGTTTCCCTGCAGGGTGCCATTATTGGTGATATCACCTTCAGCGGTGAGAGAAAGCGTTTTGCTGGCGGCCAGCGTTCCACTGAACTCCAGCGCACTTAACAGATGAAGCGTGACGTCCCCCAGCGCCACAATCTGACCCGCGTTGTTCAGCGTGTCGCTGTTAAGCGTGAAGTTACCCGCGCTGAACAACCTGCCGCTGGTGGCATTGGTCATCTCATCGCCCTTCACCGTAAGCGAAATGGTGCCGAGTGCCGTACCGCGGTTATTCAGTTTTTGATAGTTAATCAGCAGGTCTGCACCCTGCAGCGTGCCGTCGTTGGTGAGAGTCGTTCCCCGTAGCTCGGCGTTGTCGGTCGCCAGTATCCGCCCATTATTCAGGGCGTTCACCGCATCCAGCAGCAACCTCACCGCCTGAACCAGCCCGCTGCTGCTGTTCTCCAGCTCCAGCGCGGTCAGCGTGAGGCTGCCGCCAGAGAGCACTTTGCCGTCGTTCTGCACGCGGGTGGTGGCTTTCACCGTAGATTCTCCACCGCCCTGTATCGTTCCCTGATTACTCAGCGTGGCAGCCGACACCGTCAGCGCGTTCTCACTCAGCAGCACGCCGCTGGCGGTATTGCTCAGTGCCCCGGCCGCATTCAGCGTCAGCCCTTCCCCCTGAAGCCGTCCGCTGTTGATAAGCTGCCCTGTCGTAACCGAGGTCGTTTTCCCCTGGATTTGCCCGGCGTTGGTCGCATTGCCCGTATCAAGCGACAGCGCGCCTGCACTCAGCAGTTTTCCACCGGCCAGATTGTTCAGCTCCTGATTCATGGCAACCGACAGTGCATCAACGCCGGTGATTTCACCGCTGTTGGTCAGCGTCTTCCCCTTCAGCGTGAGGTGCTTCGCAATCCACTGTCCGCTGTTCGCCAGCGTCAGTGCTGAGAGCGCCAGCTCACCATTTGAGGTGATTTTGCTCCCCGTAGTGCCGGTAAGGGTGCTGTCGATTTGCGCATCCAGTAAATTTTCTGCCTGGATCGCACCGCCGTTCGTAAGCGCCTGCGCATTAATAAGTACCCGTTTCCCCTGCCATTGCCCTGTATTTCGCAGATCGCCGCCCGTCACGGACAACTCGCCTGCCGTCAGCAACGATCCCGACGCGTCATTCACCAGCGACAGTAACGGCGCCGCCATCTCCAGGCGGGCAGCGAGCGTCAGGGCGGCAATCCCGGTCAGCGTTCCGCTGTTCGTGATGCTGTCCTGATGCGCGGTGACGCGGTTCCCCTGAACCGTGCCGTTGTTGCGCAGCGTATTTCCCGTGAGCAAGAGATCGCCCGCCGACAGCAGGCTGCCGTTATTCACGGTATTGATGGCATTCAGCGTGATGTCGCCCTGACTCATCAGTTCGCCGGTATTGCTGAGCGTTCCGCTGGTTGAGGCGTCCAGTGAGCCGGTCGCGAGTAAACTTCCGCGGTTAGTCCAGTCACGCCCGCGGAGGCTGACGTTCTCTCCCTGTAGCTGGCCTGCGGTGGTCAGCGAGGTTCCTGAAAGGCTAAGCACCCCAGCCGTGAGCGTGCGGGAGCCTGCCAGTAAATACAGCATTCCGGCGGTCAGAGACAGTGCGATATCGCCCTGTAACAGACCGGCACTTTCGAGGCGATCTGCATTCAGCGTCAGCGTATTGCCCACGATGCTGCCCGCGCTGGACACCGACTGCGCCGTGATGCGGTTTGCCCCGTGAGCCAGCAGCAGTCCCCCCGCGCTGTTATTCAGCGAGTCGTAATCAACAAGAAGTGAGGTGCCGCTCACCTCGCCGCTGTTGGTCAGGGTTGAGCCAGACAGGGAAAGCGCGGCATCGCTGGTGATAATGCCAGCGTTTTTCAGTTCAGCGAGTGAAAGTGACAGCACGGCCGGACTGTACAGCACCCCGCTGCTGCGGTTATCCAGCAGACGGGTGACCAGTGAAAGCGTCGTTTGAGCGTGGATCAGGCCGCTGTTAATGACGTCAGGGCTGTCGATTGCGAGCGAGGAGGCCGTCAGCGTCCCGCTGTTGCTGAGATGACCGGTTTCAACCTTAAGCCCTGAAGCCGATGATTTTCCCGCGTGGTTGAGGCTGTTATCCGCCTTCAGAATCAGGCTGCCTTTGGCAGCCTGCGTTCCTTCAAGCTTTGCATTGAGCACGTCCACGCTGATGCTGTTGCCCTGCGTCTGTGCCGTGGCCGTAGTGTTGAGGCTGTTTCCCTGCAGGGTAATGGCGCCACCCGCGCTGGTTTCACCGGCAAGCGTGGTCCCGGTATTGTTAAGCAGCAGATCCCCGTCGCTGTGGGTGACTGACTTTTCGCTGGCGGTGAACGTCTGCGCAGAGGTCGTGAGCCCCCGGGCACCGGAAAGCGTACCGCTGTTGACGATCTGCGCCGCGTTCAGCGTCAGCGCGTCATCGCTGATAAGACTGCCGCTGTTGTTCAGGTTACCGCTCGCGATAACGGTGGTTTTGCCTTTCGCGCCGGTGTCGCCGGAGAGGGTGACGTTGCGTGCGCGGATATCCAGCGTGGAGGCACTGTTCAGCGTGCCGGAGCTGGTGATATCGGTCCCCGAGACGGTCAGGCTGTTGCCCTGAACGGTGCCGGTATTGCTGAATGTCCCGGTGGTAATCCGGGTATCCGCAGCGGCTGCAAGCGTGCCCTGGTGAGTGAGGCTGCCCGCGCTGACGGCGAGGGATCGTCCGGCGACATTGCTGCCGTTCAGCCGGCTGTGGCCGGACGTGGTGAGCGTGATATTCCCGCTGGCATTGGTTGTGCTGCTGCTCTCCTGAGTCAGCGTCTGACCGCTGAGCGCAATCTCTGAGGCGCTGAGATTTCCGCGCTGCACCAGCTCGCCGCCCTGAACCGACAGCTGCTGGCCCGCGACGACAGCGCCGTTAAGCACCACGTTTTCCGCACCGTTCACGGAAAGGTGACGACCGGCACTCGCCTGGGCATCTGCACTCTGGATAACGCTTTTTGCTGCAAGCGTCGCGTCGTTTGCGGCCGTGAACGCACCGCCGTTCTGCGTCAGCGTGCCGCCGGTTGTTAACTGCAGGTTTTTATCGGCGGCGATGCGGGCCTGGTCAAGCGTCAGAGCACTCTGACCGGAGACGGTTAAACTGCCACCCGCTTTATGTTCGCCGCGTAACCTCACGTCCGCCGCGCTGACCGTGGTGCTGCCGCTGGCAAGGGAATTTTTCAGCACCACTTTTCCCGCGCTGTTGAGCGCAATATCCCCCTGACGCGCGTTAAGGTTGCCCAGGTTTACGCCCACACCCGCCTCACTGGAGACCAGACGAATGCGGTTGGCGTACATGCCACCCAGCGCGCCGGTGTCTACCGCCACCTTCGGGGCTTCGCCTTCACCTTTTAACGCGCTGACGCTACCGTCCGCCGTGACGCGGTTCGCCCCGGTTACCAGACGTAAATCTTTCGCATGCAGTTGCGCATTGATCTCGGTCGCGCGGGAAATGATCGACACCGCATCGCTCTGGCTACCATTCAGCCCCGCACCCTCGATGGTGACGGCGCCTTTGGTCACATCAAGCGACTGCAGCTTACCGCTGGCATCGAGCACCGGTTTACCCGTGGTGAGCGTCACATTCGGCGTATTGATAAACCCGCAGCCGTTACAGGTGATGCCGTAGGGGTTCGCCACAATGACATTGGCCGCCTTGCCCGCGACTTCGGTATAGCCCTGCAAATTCGAGCGGTTAGTCCCGGTGACTTCGTTGATGATGCCTTTGGCTTCCTGCCCGGCTTTCAGGTTGGGGTTGTTCTGAATAATCCCGCCCAGTTGGGTCTGGTTGAGCTGCCCGGTCGCGTTATTGAGGATCAGCCCCTCTTTCCCGACGTTGTAATCGTTGTACTTGTTATGGGAAATACCGGATTGATTCGGCGTGGCGATATTCACCACCGGCACGCCGTTGGCCGCCTTGTCCATCTGCGTATTGCCGGACGGGGTGAGGGTTGCTGCCATCGCGGGCAGCAGCGGCTGCGTCGTCAGCAGCACGCTCAGTAACGCGCTCAGCGCGCGCTGCGAAAAACGAACCTGATCCTGTTTCATCATCCCTGTCCCTTAGAAAGCCACTGATACGCGGTAATAAATCGTGAGGTGGTCCGGCCCCAGCCAGTCCGGGTACGCCATCGGTGTGCCAACGGTAAACTGGCTTGAGTAGTTACGATGAGCCGTCGTAAGACCCAGTGCAGCGCCCCACAGCGTGCCGGAGGCGTAACGGTCGAAACCGTCCTTCTTCAGCCAGCCGCCATCGATTGCCGCCAGCAGGCCGACATCCCCTACCCACGGCAGCGTAAAGAGCGAATAATTCAGCTCATTTCGCCAGTAGCCGCCGTTATCGCCGGAGATGTACTGCTCCTTAAAGCCGCGCACGGAGGCTTCGCCACCCAGCGTCAGCCGCTCGCTGCCGTACAGCCGGTCCGGCGACCACTGAAAGTAGACGCTGGTCAGCCACCACAGTCTGTCCGCAACGGGGCGCTGAAAGCTTCCGTTCACGCTCCATTTGCGAAACTCTGCTTTCGGCACATCGCCATGCTTGTCGTTATCATCTTCTGCGCCAAACCACGGTACCCCCTGAGTGAAGGTCGGGTTCAGGGTCGCCACGCCGGAAGCGATTTTTTGCGTGTGGTTAAGGCCCAGTGAGAAACTGGAGAGTTTGCGGCTGCTGGTGGCCAGCAGAACATCGTCGAGATAGTTATGGTTGATACGGTGCGTGAGGCCCGCCGACACGCCGGTTTTGATATCGCCATTGCGGAACAGCACCCAGGAGCCCGTCAGGCGGTGCGTCTCGGTATCCCCCGTCGAACGCCAGAGATAACCGTTATTGTCGATGGTGCTGAGGTAGTTGCTCCAGCTGTAGCTGTAGTCCAGCAAGCCATAGCCGTAAGGTACGCTGACCCCGGCGGCAAAATTCTGCGCATCATGGCTATTCGAAAAATCGCTGCTGCGCCCGCCGCTGACAAACCACTTATCCGCCAGACCCAGCAGGTTATTGCCGTACACCGCGCCACTGAGCTGCCCGGTCCCGGTACTCTTTTGTCCGCTGTTATCGAAACTCACTGTTCCGCTGAGCGGGAATTCAGGCGTAGCCGTCAGATTAACGATCGAGTAGCCCTGCCTGTCGCCGGGCAATATTTCTATTTCAACCGGCGTCTGGCGCACGCGATTGAGTTGCTCCATCCCCTGTTCGATATCGCGCAGGTTGAGAATTTTTCCTTCGAGCCCGGGGAAGGTCATGTTCAGGGTGCGCGCCGGAACGCCTTCAAGGCGTATTTGCTGGAGCTTACCTTCCAGAACCGCGAGCTGGAGAACACCACCGGAGAGATCCTGTTCGGTCAAAAACGCACGGCTGGTGATATAGCCCCGGCTGATGTACCAGTCAGACACGGCGTTAGTCAGGGTATTTAAACGGGCAATATCAAGGCACTGATTCAGCCACGGCGCAACCAGCCGTTCTTTAGCTAACGGAGAGAGAAGGCTGGCACCCGTCAGTTCGATGCGCGAGATAGCAAAACAGGGGCCTTGTGGGGTCGCGGTACTGTCGGGCTGAGCCGGACGCGGTAACACCACGCTGCGCTCCAGTTCTTCACGCTGGCGCTGGTTTTCATCCAGCAGCTGCTGCTGTTGCTGCTGAATGGTATTGCGGTCGGCCGGCGACAACGGGGCGGCGAGTGCGATGCCTGGCACCAGTAACACGATGGCTGTCAGCAGCGTGCGTGCTGATGTTTTCCCTAACACTATTTACTCTCCGCTCAAAGTCCGCTTTCAAACTTGACTGTTAAAAAACGAGCAACTTATTTCAAAAAGTAAATAGTGTAAATATCAATAAAGAAGATAAGGATATTTCTGGCGCATTTTCAGATTTTTGCAGGGATAAATACGAAGCAATATTAAAGAAATCCCCCATCGCGCCGATCATCATCCGTGTGTATTATTTCCTGTAGCGTTGACCACAACTATCCTTAACTCAAATACTTAAGCGCCAAAGCGAAAGGCATCATGAGCACACCGATCAAACGGCTAGAAATCATTAAAAATGCCATTGAGCTGGAAGATGACGACATCATCCACAGCCAGCTGACACGCCTGAAAAATGAAGCGTTTGACGATGAGCTACAGGCAATCGTCGTGGCGCTTGAGGAGAAGAACTACACCGCGGCGATGGCGGCCATCGTCGCCTGGCTGCAGGGCCAGCGCGCGGTTACCCCGTGGCGCGACCCGCAGGTGGCTGCCAGCAAGCTGGAGCTGAAGGCGCTGGAAGAGCGCCTGCGCGATCTGATAGACCGCCGCAACGCGCGGGTGCAGCAGCTTGACGAATTCAACGATCTTTATTTCTCCCGCCTGGGTCCCCTGATGCAGCAGATCCTCGCCCTGCGTAAAACCCTGGCGGAGCTGAACCTGCGCCGTCAGCAGGCGGAGGCGCGTCGTCGCGAGGAAGATTATCGCCGCTGCCAGCGCTATATGGCGCAGGCGGTCGAGGTGCTGGCGACGCTGACCCAGCGCTGGCGCGATCTCCCTGCGGATTCCGTACAGGCCGCCGAGGCGCGCAAGCATCTGGAGCAGCAAAGCGATCTGATTGCCAACCTGCTGGCCGAGGCGCTGGAGCTGGAGAGCGGCTTAACGCGCGAGGAGGAGCCCGCGCGGCAGGCCCGCGACGAGGCCAACGAAGAGTACGAGAAGTATCGCGAGCAGCATCACGATGCCGAAGTGCGGCTGCGCAAGGGCAAAGATCTCTCGGAAGAAGATCGGAACGAGCTGAAGCGTCTCTGGCGACAGGCGAGCAAGCTCTGCCACCCTGATCTGGTGGCGGACGACCTGAAAGAAGAAGCTAACGCGATGATGGTGCAGCTCAACCAGGCGAAGCAGCGCGGCGACGTTAAATCCATTCGCTCTCTGGTGGCCCGACTGCAGCAGGGCTTCGAGCCGCTGATGGCCAGCGACAGGCTGAACGATCTGGAACGTATCCGCAAAAAAATGGCGCAGGTGCGCGAGCAGATCGACATTTTAGTGAACGAGCTGGCGGAGCTTGAGAAAGAGGAGTCCTGGCTTCTGGTCTCGTCGCTGAGCAATATGGAAGCGTACTTCGCTCAGCAGGAGAAAGCGCTGCACGAGGTCCGCGCCTCGCTCGAACATCAGGTGAACGAAGCGCAGCTGGATTCCGCCGCGTGACTATTTGGCGTGCCAGTATGCGCTGGCACGCACCAGCTGAGGGTCAATCGCGTCGGTTTCAAACTGACGGCTCAGCGTTTTCACCACCTTTCCTTCCCCGGTCAGCCAGATGAAGTAGTCATCCGCCGGGACGCTCAGCGCCGCCAGATGGTCGGCTACCGCCTGCTCGCTGTGGCCCACCACCCAGGTGATGTCGAACGCGCTCAGGTGCGCCAGATACTCCTTATAAGACGCGTCTCCAACCGTCACTACCGCATGAACCTCCGGGCGAACCGGCAGTTTAGCAATGCCCTCTAAGCGCCGACGCAGGGCGGGCATGCCGGATTCATCGCACACGTACAGCTGCCAGGCGTAATCCTCCGGCACAACCAGCGAACCCCGCGGGCCGCCGATGGTCAGCCTGTCGCCCACTTTCGCCTCAACCGCCCAGCGGCTGGCGATGCCGCCGTCATGAACGAAGAAATCAAGCACCAGCTCATGACGGGCCTCATCGTACAGCGGCGTATAGTCGCGCGCCTGCGGACGCACGCCGTCGCCCCACTCGATGCCTTCATCGGTAACCACCGGCGGAACAAACGTTGCCCCGGACGCCGGGAAAAAGACTTTGGTGTGGTCGTCGAACCCGCGGGAGCTAAAGCCCTCCAGCGCCTCGCCGCCTAAAACAATGCGCTGGAAACCCGCGCTGGCGCGCTCAACGCGAAGCACCGTCAGCTCGCGAAAACGCAGGTCATTACGAACGCGCTGTGGGTAACGGGTAGATGCCATTTTTAGCCCCTTCTCTGGTGAATACGATATATCTAAATCAATTTTCAAATGATAATGATTACTAATAAGAAAAAATGCAAGATCTTTTAGATTGCATCTGAATATATCTTAGATATAGTTTAGATATATCAAATTGAAGGGCATATTATGCGACATGAACACGACGGCGGCGGGCGCCGACCGCGCTTTTTTGGCCACGGCGACCTGCGGCTGGTGATTCTGGACATCCTGACCCGCAGCGCGAGCCACGGCTATGAGCTGATCAAAGAGATAGAGAACCTGACGCAGGGGAATTACACCCCCAGTCCTGGGGTGATCTATCCGACCCTCGATTATCTTCAGGATCAGACGTTTATCGCTATTACGGAAGAAGAGAGCGGGCGTAAGCGAATTACGATTACCGCTGCGGGCCAGCAGTGGCTGGATGAAAACCAGGAGCAGCTTGAGAACATACGGGCACGTATCAAAGCGCGTTCCGTCGGCTTTCAGCTGCGCAAAAACCCGCAGATGAAGCGGGCGCTGGATAACTTCAAAGCGGTGTTAGACCTGAAGGTGAATCAGGGAGAGCTCAGCGACGCGCAGCTCAGGCAAATCGTCGGGGTGATTGACCGCGCGGCGCTGGAGATCTCCCAGCTGGATTAAGCCGGGGCGTGCTCGCTCACGCGGAAGACGCGTACCAGCTCTTTCAGGTGCATCGCCTGTTCGTTAAGCGAGGCCGCCGCCGCCACGGACTCCTCCACCAGCGCGGAGTTTTGCTGGGTGGTGGCATCAATCAGGCCAATCGCGCTGTTGATCTGGGAGATCCCCTCCGTCTGTTCATGGCTGGCCTGGCGGATCTCGCGCAGGATCGCATCCATCTCCTCCACGTTGCCCACCATCCCGTTGATCAGCGCGCTCGCTTTCTCGACCAGGTTCATCCCGTCCTGGGTCTGGCTGGTTGAGCTTTCAATCAGCTCGCGGATTTCGCTGGCAGACGACGCGCTCTTCTGGGCAAGCTGACGCACCTCACCGGCCACCACCGCAAAGCCGCGACCGTGCTCTCCGGCGCGCGCCGCTTCCACCGCCGCGTTCAGCGCCAGAATGTTGGTCTGGAAAGCAATGGCGTCGATCAGGTCGATAATGTCGGACATCCGGTTCGACGTCTCGTTAATCAGGCGCATTTTGCTGGTCACCTGCTTCATCATCTCGCCGTTGTTTTTGACCACCGTGGCGGCATCTGCCGAGAGGTTGGTCGCTTCCCCGGTGTGCGAGGCCGTGTTTTTCACCGTCGCGGTGATCTGCTCCATCGAGGCGGCGGTCTGTTCAACCGAGCTTGCCTGCTCTTCCGTGCGCGCGGCCAGATCCTGGTTCCCGGCGACAATCTGCGCGGCTGCGCTGGAGATATTCTCCGAGCCGGTTTGCACCTGCTGCACAATGTCCAGCAGACGCGTCTTCATCTCCATGAGCGCATGCAGCAGCAGACCCGTTTCGTCTTTGCCGTGCGGCGTGATGCTGCCGGTCAGGTCGCCCTCTGAAATCGCTTTAGCAAAATGCACCGCCTCGCCGAGCGGGCGGGTGATAGCACGCACGATGAACCAGCCAATCAGGCTGCCGACCGCGACGCTAAAGAGGGTGATCAGGATCAGCAGCAGGCGGTTAGACCTGAAATCCCCTTCCACCTGCGCGCCTGCGCTCTGCATCTCGCTGTTTTGAATGGCGATCAGCTCCTTCACCTTCGCTTTGTAAGCCTGCTGCACGGCGAGGGTCGTGGTCATCATCTCCTGAATGGCGCCGGCACGATTGTTGTTCTGCACCGCCTGCAAAATACGGTAGCGCGAGTCCAGATACTGCTGGCGCACGCTGCGGATTTCCGCCAGCACCTGCTGAGATTTTTGATCCTGCAGCGCGTTGTTCAGCTCGCCCAGGATCACCGTGATGTGCTCGCTGATCGCTTTCAGGTGCTGCTGAGATTGCCCGGTGTAGGTGCCCTGTTCGTCCAGCAGCATCAGCTGTTGAGTGCTAATAAATTCCTGGAAGTTATCGATTAACTGGTTCGCTTTTACCGTGGTTGGATAGTCACTGGTAATAATGGACTGCATCCCATTATTTGCCCGGTTCAGACTCAGCAAAGACAAGCTTGCGCTGATCGCCATCAGGACAATAAAGAACCCAAACGCCAGAAATAATTTCGTGCCGATCTTTACGTCATGTAGGAACATATTTTCTCCATCGATGTGATTATTTCTCAGACGATCGCTGTTATCGGTAACGAATTCGCTAACTTTATGACTTTGATCGTTTTTTTATTTCATAACCCTCACAATGGATAGGTAGAGGCTATTAATATTGCTCCATCGATCGTTACCAGACCACCTGACGGGGTTTTTTCGAAATAGCATTCTGAAGAATTGACTTAGGCGGGAATAAATAACTGAGGCACTTTTTTTAGTTATTTAATATTAAGTTAACAACAAACCTCATTAATAGTCACATCTAGAGAATAGAAAAGCCGCTTATGCCTTACGGTATAAACGGCTTTTCCGGAACATGACGGCTTAATGGAGCACGGTCACGGCATCCTTGAGACGTCCGGCGCGGTGTTTCACCATCGCAGAAATGTGCGCGCTCTCCTCGACCAGGTCGGCGTTTTTCTGCGTGATGCTGTCGAGCTCGGCCACCGCGCGGGTTAACTCTGACAGCCCGGTTGCCTGCTCGGACGTCGCGTGGCTGATCTGAGCGATCAGCTGCGTCACGTTTTTCACCTGCTCGACAATATCATCCATCGTGCGGCCTGCGGCGTGAACCTGCTCGGAGCCGGACTGTACCTTGCTGGCGCTGGCATCAATCAGTTTACGAATATCATTCGCTGCGCTGGCGCTGCGGCTGGCGAGATGGCGAACTTCGCCCGCGACCACGGCAAAACCTTTCCCCTGCTCCCCTGCCCTTGCCGCCTCAACGGCCGCATTCAGCGCCAGAATATTGGTCTGGAAAGCGATATCGTTAATCAGGGACGTAATCGAGCCAATTCGCTGCGTGCTGTCGGCGATGTCATCCATGGTCTTGACGACGGTCTGCATCGCGTTGCCCCCTTTCGTCGCCGCGCCGCTGGCGGCGACCGAGAGTTTGTCCACCTCGGCGGCGGTTTCAGAGTTACTCTGAACGGAAGCGGCCATCTGGTTCATTGTCGCGACGGTCTGCTGCACGTTGGCCACGGTCTGACGCGTACGATCGTTGAGATCTTCATTGCCCTGCGCCAGCCTGTCGCTGCCGTCCCGCACGCTCACCACCTGACTCGAGACGTCATTGATCAACCAGCGGCACATCAGGCCCAGCTGCCCTACCGCGCGCAGCGTCAGCCCCAGCTCGTCGCTGCGGTTCAGATGCTGCACGCTGTTGCGCTCGCCGGTTGCGACCTTCAGCGCCTGTCGCGCCACATTCTCTACAGGGCGGACAATCTGTTGCTCAAACAGAAGCGTCCCCAACAACATCACCACCGCGGCAGCGGCGAGCGGCGTCCAGCCTGCATTGGTCGCGACCAGCGAGGCGGCGAGCAGGGCAAAGAGCGCCGCCATCACGCCGCGCACGCGCCAGCGCAGCGGCATGGCCGGCAGTTTACCCAGCCAGCCCTTTCCCACCACCAGACCTTTGTGAATACGTTTTTTACAGCGCCCGGCATTCAGCGCCCGGTAGAGCGGCTCCACGGCGGCAATCTCTTCCGCTGTGGCCTTCGTGCGGATCGACATATAGCCCGTCACCTGCCCGCGGCGCACCATCGGCACCGCGTTAGCACGCACCCAGTAGTGGTCGCCGTTTTTACGCCGGTTTTTGACGATCCCGCTCCAGGGCTCGCCCTGCTGCAGCGTGTACCACATATCGGCAAACGCGGCTTTTGGCATATCGGGGTGGCGCACCATATTGTGCGGCTGGCCCGTCAGCTCATCGAGCGGGTAGCCGCTCACCTGCACAAAGGTGTCGTTGGCGTGGGTGATGTAGCTGTGGACGTCAGTGGTAGACATTAAGGTGGTGTCATCGTCCAGAGGATATTCATTCTGGGTGACATAGGTTGGAGAGGACATCGTGGGCATCCCTTGCAGGTTATTTGAATGTTAATTTTGTGGGTCATTGTTATTTCGGCGGTAAACAATTTATCTTTAGTTGTTAAACTTGATGAAGATCGCAGATTTGACTTAAACCATACTTTTTGTACGATTTTATAATTCATTGATTTCAAATACTTTCACTAAGAAATTACCCACAAAGTAGGATTAGTTAATGCTCGCTAAAGTCGCAGCACATGCACTGCTTTAGTGCAGCCGCCCCTTTCATCCCTTCTTGATGCGCTCTGGCGTGTCCCGCTAAATCCCGTTTCGGTTGTATCGGCATGATTAAATATTGTGCAACATTATTTTAACCTGGCGTTTATCCCGATTTTCGATAAGGCATCTGAAGTGGCGTAATCCCTGCAATACTTAACTCAGTATCATGTGATACGCGATCCCCGGGAGCATATTTTGAACAGGTTACCTTCCAGCGCCTCGGCTCTTGCCTGTACCGCGCACGCACTGAATCTCATTGAAAAGCGAACGCTCGATCATGAGGAGATGAAACAACTTAACCGAGAGGTCATCGATTACTTTAAAGAGCACGTCAATCCTGGTTTTCTGGAGTATCGCAAATCTGTTACCGCCGGCGGGGATTACGGAGCCGTAGAGTGGCAAGCGGGGAGTCTTAACACGCTTGTCGACACCCAGGGACAGGAGTTTATCGATTGCCTGGGTGGTTTTGGCATTTTCAACGTGGGGCACCGTAATCCAGTTGTGGTTTCCGCCGTACAGAATCAACTTGCGAAACAACCTCTCCATAGCCAGGAGCTGCTCGACCCGCTTCGCGCCATGCTCGCGAAAACGCTGGCGGCCTTAACGCCCGGCAAGCTGAAATACAGCTTCTTTAGCAACAGCGGCACGGAATCGGTCGAAGCGGCGATTAAGCTCGCCAAAGCGTACCAGTCGCCGCGCGGGAAATTCACCTTTATCGCCACCAGCGGCGCGTTCCACGGTAAGTCCCTGGGCGCACTGTCCGCTACCGCTAAATCCACCTTCCGCAAACCGTTTAAGCCGCTGCTGCCGGGCTTCCGCCACGTGCCGTTCGGCGACATCAACGCCATGCGCACCGTGCTGACTGAATGCCGTAAAACCGGCGATGACGTGGCCGCGGTGATCCTGGAACCTATCCAGGGAGAAGGCGGCGTGATCCTCCCCCCGCAGGGCTATCTGCCTGCCGTGCGTCAGCTGTGCGATGAGTTTGGCGCGCTGCTGATCCTCGACGAAGTCCAGACCGGGATGGGTCGCACCGGCAAGATGTTTGCCTGCGAGCACGAGAACGTTCAGCCGGACATCCTGTGCCTGGCGAAAGCGCTGGGCGGCGGCGTTATGCCAATTGGTGCGACGGTTGCAACCGAAGAGGTCTTCTCGGTGCTGTTCGACAACCCGTTCCTGCATACCACCACCTTTGGCGGCAACCCGCTGGCCTGTGCGGCAGCGCTGGCGACCATCAACGTGTTGCTGGATCAAAACCTGCCTGCGCAGGCGGAGCAGAAAGGCGACATGCTGCTGGACGGCTTCCGCCAGCTGGGGCGTGAATATCCGGATCTGGTTCAGGAGGCGCGCGGCAAAGGGATGCTGATGGCTATTGAGTTTGTTGATAACGAAATCGGCTACAGCTTCGCGAGCGAGATGTTCCGCCAGCGGGTGCTGGTGGCCGGCACGCTGAACAACTCGAAAACCATCCGCATTGAACCGCCGCTGACGCTGACCATTGAGCAGTGTGAGCAGGTGCTGAAAGCGGCACGCAAAGCGCTGGCAGCGCTGCGCGTGAGCGTGGAAGAGGCGTAATCAACGCCGGGTGGCGCTACGCTTACCCTGCCTACCAAATACTGCATATGTTAGCCCGGTAAGCGTAGCGCCACCGGGCTGCTTTTTATCGGTGAAACTCCGCCACCGTCATGGTGAAGCGAAGTACAGTAACGCCTTCATTGGCATAGCCGTGCGCGGCTTCCGTTTTCGCCACCGCCGACGCCCCGGCAGCAACCTGCGTTAGCGTCTCGTCCACCGTCAGGGTTAACATCCCTTCGTTCACGTGCAGCAGCTCAAAGGTTCCCGCCGGATGCCCCGAAGAGGTAAAGCGCTCTCCCGGCTGCATCTCCCACTGCCATAGCTCAATCATATCCGGGCCTGCGGTGCCCGCCAGCAGCCTGGCGTAACCGCCCCGTGCGCCCTGCCACAGCACCGGAATTGCAGCCTCTTCGATAACGTGCACCTGCGGCTCGCTGGAGACGTTAACGATATCCGCCACTGAGATCCCGAGCGCGGCGGCCAGCTTGCACAAAATGGCGATGCTGGGGTTGGCAGCGCCCTTTTCGATCTCCACCAGCATGCCTTTGCTGACGCTGGCGCGGCGGGACAGCTCGTCCAGCGACAGTTTTTTCTCTTTCCGCCAGTTGCGGATGCGGTTCGCCACGGCCAGGCTTACCTGGGCAACGTCGGCGCCCTGCGTAGTCATTATATTGACTTTATCAGTCATTGGTCACTACCATGGTATAAAACAGTCAATACAGGATTATTTATGTCTCTCGTTACGCCGTCAATAGACTCGCGTCTTGCCGGGATTGCCCCAGGCTTTCGGGCGCTGAGCATTCTGGTTGAAGCTGCGCCGATTACCCACCCGGAGGTGGCGGCTGCCGCGCTGGCGCAGGCCTGCCAGCAGATGCTTAATGATGATGTGCCATGGGCTGCTGCACACCTTTCAGGCTGGGATGAGGTGTTTAAAGCCTTCGGTGCGAAACCGAAACGCACGCCCTGCTCGGCATCCGCCCTGCGTAAGCGGGTGCTGAAAGACGGCTCGCTGCCGCCGCTGGACCCGGTGGTGGATATTTATAACGCGGTGAGCATTCGCTACGCCATTCCGGTTGGCGGCGAAAATCTCGCGGCTTATTCAGGCGCGCCGCGTCTGACGTTGGCCGACGGCAGCGAGCCGTTTGATACCTTCAAAGAGGGACAGCCGGTGGTGGAACATCCGGAACCGGGCGAGGTTATCTGGCGCGACGATCTCGGCGTCACCTGCCGCCGCTGGAACTGGCGCCAGGGGATACGGACGCGTCTGGACAGCCAGGCGCAAACCATGTGGTTTATTCTTGAGAGCCTGCCGTCAATGCCGCTTGCGGCGCTGGAAGAGGCGGGAGAGGAATTGGTGGATAGCCTGCAGCGGCTGATGCCGGGGGCCACAACATACAGCCAATTATTGGAATTTTAATGCCTAATTTTATCTTGCTCCGTATGAACATCTTTTTGTAAAATTATCTCATACAACATGAAGGTAAAAAAAATGCGTGTTTATTTTTTAGAATGGAATGCCGATTACGGTAAATTAATGATTGAGAACTTGGCCAAAAGCCATGATGTCAAATTAATTAATCATGTTTTACGTAATTATAAGTCGCTGAACAAAAAAATCCCATGGGAATTCTTTAAAAACGCGCATAACAAATTACATAGCTGGCTAAAATTTAAAAACATCGGTAAAGATGATTTAATCGTATGTAATGGGTATAGTACTTTGCCACTTATAAAATTACTCTCTCACGTCCCATCAAGAAAAATTGTAGTACTGAGGGATACTATTGAAAAACTTAATACTAATATGATGGCAAAAGGACTTTTGGGACCGAATAAAAATTATCTTGATGAAATATCAAACGTTTTCGATAAAATATACAGTTTTGATCAAGGTGACTGCAATATATATAACCTTAATTATCTGCCACCCTTTCTTAGCTTCACGAGCGATCAGTACGATATAAAATCTCTGACATGCACAACGAATAAAATTTGCTACTATGTTGGTGCTCATGATAATTACCGAGAGGAAAAAATCAAGGAAATATATAACCTAATTAAAAACTATGGTTATGACATTGATTTTAACCTAATATCTAATGACGAAATAGTTTTGCCTCCCTATTGCAAAAATAAAAAAATCGATTATTTTGATAACCTATCAAAAACTCAACATGCTGATGTTCTTATTGAGATCAACAGACCAGGTCAGATTGGCTTAACATTAAGAGCTCTTGAAGCTTTATTTTATAATAAAAAACTAATAACTACCAACCTTGAAATAAATAAATCACCTTTCTATGATCAAGACAGAATATTTATTTGGGGACATGACAACCCTGAAAAATTACATACTTTTTTAAACAAAGCCATCCCAGCAGTCGATCCTCAAGTCATTGAAAACTATACTGCCGATGCAATGTTAAAAAAAATAATCGAATAAAAATCTATCCCCTCATACTGAGGGGGATATTTTACTCCGGCAACAACCCCACAAAGCTGCGCTTTTTGCGCGGTTCCGACATCAATTCCTCGAGCTTATCCACGCACGCCAGATAGTGCGGGGTTTGCTTGTGCGCCAGCACCGCCTCTTCGTCTTTATAGGCCTCGTAGATAAAGAACCGGGTTTTTACGCGCGGGTCCTGCAGGACGTCAAAGCGCAGGTTCCCCGGCTCCTTGATTGCCCCCTCGTGGTTGGCGCGAAATACCTCCAGAAACTCGTCCACCCGCTCGGGTTTGATGTTGATCTCCACTAACGTCACGTTCATTGTGCTTCTCCCTGTTTCTCTTCCTGCCAGAAATGGAACGCCTCCCGGGCGCTCATGTTCTCGTGTACCACTTTTTTCACCGCCTTCAGCATGGCGAGCGGCGCGCTGGACTGGAAGATATTGCGCCCCATGTCCACGCCGGAGGCGCCCTGGTCAATCGCGCGCCAGCACATCTCCAGCGCCTCATGCTCCGGCAGCTTTTTACCGCCTGCGATGACGATCGGCACCGGGCAGCTGGCGGTCACTTTTTCAAAGCCCTCGTCCACGTAGTAGGTTTTGACGAACTGCGCCCCCATTTCGGCGGCGATGCGGCTGGCCAGCGAGAAATAGCGCGCGTCGCGCGCCATCTCTTTCCCGACGCCCGTCACCGCCAGCGTCGGCATGCCGTAGCGCGCGCCCGCGTCCACCAGCTTGATGATGTTGTTGATCGACTGATGCTCGAACGGGCTTCCGATATACACCTGCGCCGCGACCGCGCAGACGTTCAGGCGCAGCGCGTCCTCCATCGCCACCGCCACGCACTCGTTGGAGAGTTCGCCAAGAATCGAGTTACCGCCGGAGGCGCGCAGCACCACCGGTTTGTTCGTCGCGGCAGGCACCTGGCTCCTGAGGATGCCGCGGGTACACATCAGCACGTCGGTTTCACCGAACAGCGGCGCGATGGAGAGATCGATACGCTCAAGGCCGGTGGTCGGCCCCTGAAAATAGCCGTGGTCAAAGGCCAGCATTACCGTGCGGTTGCTTTGCGGGTTAAAGATGCGCGCCAGCCGGGACTGCATGCCCCAGTCCAGCGAGCCGCAGCCTTTCAAAGTGAACGGCACATTCTGCTGCGGCGTGCCGATGCCAAAATCCTTACCGTCTTTGATGTCGTCTAAATCAGCCATTTGCTCCCCCGTCAGAAATCGTATTTATTGATGTTCTCTTTGGTGAACACCACGCGCTCCGGCAACAGCACGATGCCGTTGCCCTTCGCCTCATACTGGTAGCCCTGCACGCTGTTCGGCTCGACCTTCAGCGCCCCGATATTTTTTACGTCCACGCTGTCGCCCACGTTAAGATCGCCCTTTTTCAACAGGCGATCGGCGACATTGACCGCAATTTTGCCCTGTTGTACGACATCCCACAGGCCAAAGGCTTTTACCGTGCCGCGCTCAACGTACGGACGCATCACGTTCGGCGTACTGAACCCGACAATCGCCACCCCTTCCCGCTTCAGGTTTTCTGCCGCCTGCGCGGCGGCCGGGAGCGCGTTAGCGTCCGGCGCGATGATGGCATCCAGATCCGGATACGCTTTTAAGATCCCTTCGGCGGTTTGCAGGGATTTGGTGGCGTCGTTATAGCCAAACTGCGTGGTGACGACCTGCCACTGGGGATGGTCTTTCTCAATTTTGACCTTCGCCTCTTTCACCCACTGGTTCTGGTCGGTAACGGTCGGGCTGGAGTAGAAGAACGCCACTTTGGCATTCGGTTTGGTGACCTGCTTGCCCGCCATCTCCACCAGCAGGCCGCCGAGCTGTTCCGGCGTCCCCTGGTTGATGTAGATGCTGCGGCACTCCGGCTTGGTGTCGGAATCCCAGGTCAGCACCTTGACGCCGCGCTGCATCGCGCGCTTCAGCGCCGGGCAGAGGCCGTCCGGCGATACGGCGGAGACGATGATGGCGTTATAGCCCTGGTTGACGAAGTTATTGATGAGCTGCACCTGGCCGGAGACGCTCGGCTCGGTTGGGCCGTCGTAGGTGACGTCCACGCCGAGATCTTTCCCCGCCTCTTTCGCGCCGTTGCCGCCGCTGGTGAAGAAGCCGACCCCCACCAGTTTTGGGATAAATGCAATGCGGTCCGCCGCCTGCGCCGAGGCGAAGCTGAGGGCCATTGCCAGGACGAACAGTTTTGTTTTCATCTTACGCTCCGGATAGTTTTCTAAAGAAAGATCGCACCCATTCACGGTGCAGACTCAGCGAACGTCCCATCACCACCACAACCAGCAGCGCCCCTGACAGCGCGCTCGACACCTGATTAGGTATGCCGACCATCTGTAAACCCTGCTGCAGGTAGCCCACCAGCAGCGCCGCCAGCGCCGTACCGACAACCGAACCTGACCCGCCGTAGATATTGGCCCCGCCGAGCACGGCGGCGGTGAGGGCTGGCATCAGCAGATCGCGCCCCAGATCCGAACGCGCTGAGCCGAAATAGGAGACCATCACCAGCGCGGCAACCGCCGAGGCCACGCCCACCAGGCCGTACAGCGCATAGGGCATGCCGTTCACCGACAGCGCCGCATAGCGCGCTGCGCGCGGGTTTTGCCCGATTAAAAACAGGTGACGACCAAAGCGCCCGCGATGGGTAATCAGCCAGAAGAAAAACGTAATCACCGCGAACAGCACCAGCGGGATCGGCAGCCCTAAAACGGTAAGGTTGGCGAACGCGGTAAAGCTGTCCGGGAAGCCGCCGATGCCCTCGTAGCCCGTCGCGCCCGCCATGCCGGAGAGCAGCAGCGCCCCGCCGCCGTAGAGGTAGAGCGTGCCGAGGGTAATCACCAGAGGGCTGATGCCGGTGTAGTGGATCAGCGCCGCATTCACCAGCCCGCAGAGCAGACCCAGCAGCAGCGTCAGGGGGATGGCAATCGCCATCGGCCACCCCGCCTGCATCATGACGCCCAGCGCAATGGCGCACAGGCCGATAGTCGAGCCGAGGGAGATGTCGATCCCACCGCTGATAATCACCAGCGTGAGCGGCAGCGCCACGATGCCAATACAAATGAAGTCGCTGGTGCTGAACAGCAGCATGTTGATATCAAGCATGCGCGGGTTGATGGCGCCAAAGAGAAGGATCTCCAGCACCAGTAAAATGAGCAGCGCGCTTTCCCAGTTAAGCCTCATTTACGCCACCTCTTTTTTGCGTTTGGGAAAGGGGGTAACGTGCTTTCCCCCTCTGTTGCCCGGCTGGAAGCGGCCGTACTTCAGCGCCCGCTGGTGGCGCGCCAGCGCCTGGCGCAGGCGCCCGTCGAGCACCAGCACGCCCAGCAGCACCAGCCCGGCGATAAAGTCGTTCCACCACGCCGGGAGCCTGAACAGCACCAGCACGGTGTCGATTTGGGTCAGGAAGAAGGCGCCGAGCAGCGCGCCAACCAGTGTGCCCGTGCCGCCCAGCAGTGAAATGCCGCCGAGCACGCAGGCGGCAATGGCCTTCATCTCCAGCCCGCTGCCGGTCTGGTTCGGCACAAAGCCAATCTGCGCGGCAAAGACAATTCCGGCGCAGGCCGCCAGCATGCCGTTCAGGGTAAAGGCAATCATGCGGGTGCGGTTCACCGCCACGCCCAGCTGGCGCGCGGCGGCAAGGTTATCGCCCACGGCATAGAAATCACGACCGAACGCGGTGCGCGACAGCGTCCACGCTCCTGTGGCCGCGATAATCAACACGACTATTCCGAGCGGTGAAATGCCGATGGCGGCAGGCTCAGAGAGGGATTTTAACGCTGGCGGCAGTCCTTCAATCCACTTCCCGCCCGTCCAGAGCAGCATCGCCCCGCGGTACAGCCCCAGCGTGCCGAGGGTGGCGACAATCGCCGGAATGCGCAGCCCCACCACCAGAAAACCGTTGAACGCCCCCGCCAGCGCGCCAATCGACAGCGCGAAGAGTATGGAAACGGGCAGGCTGTAGCCGCTGTTCAGCGCCACGCCGACGGCGATCGCCGAAAGCCCGACGGTAGAGCCGACGGAGACGTCAATATTGCGGGTCAGCATCACCAGCGCGGCGCCGAGCGCCAGCAGGATCAGGATCTGCGAGCTGGCGAAGATCATCCCCAGCGTCTGCAGGCTCAGGTAGGACGGATTCAGCGCCACCAGCACGGCGAACAGCGCCAGAATCGCGAGAAAGGCGCTCAGCTCGCGGTTTCTCAGTAAGATCTTCATGATTGTCCTCCGAACGCCAGCGCCATCATCCGGTCGAGGCTGACGGCGTGGCGCGGCAGTTCGCCGCTGAGTACGCCCTGGTGCATCACCAGCACGCGGTCCGCGAGGCCCGGGAACTCATCGAGATCGCTTGAGATCATCAGCACCGCCACGTTCTGCGCCGCCACGCTTTTGAGCAGCTGATAGATATCGGCGCGCGCCGCCACGTCCACGCCGCGCGTCGGTTCATCGACGATCAGCAGTAAAGGATTGGCCTCCAGGCAGCGCGCCAGCAGCACCTTCTGCTGGTTACCGCCGGAGAGCGTGCGTACGGTTTGATCCGCATGGTTAAGCTTGATCCCCAGCGCCCGGTGGTAACGCTCCACCACCGCAGTCTCCCGCCTGCGCTGCTGCCAGAGAGACGGCTCGTTCAGCGCCACGGTGTTCCAGCGGATCGGCGCGTCGAGGAACAGGCCGGACACCTGCCTGTCTTCCGGCAGGTAGACCAGCCCTTTGTCCAGGCGTGAACTGACCGGATCGCCGGTGATCTCCTGGTTTTCCAGCCAGATCCGCCCGCCGCGTACCGGCCGCAGGCCGTAAAGGGTTTCGGCAAACTCGGTGCGCCCGGATCCCACCAGACCGGCCAGGCCGACGATCTCCCCGGCGTAGATCTCAAGGCTCAGATCGATAAACCCCTCCCCGGTAAGATCGTCCACCCGCAGCACCGGAAAATCCTGCGGCTGCGTGCGGCGGTTGCCCGGCAGCGCCAGCCACAGCTTTTGCGCGTCGCTCAAGCCTTTCTCCCGGCTCACCGGCGTCATGGCGGCGATGAGGGCGTTATCGTCAAAGTGTGCCGTTTCGCCGCTGAGCACCACCGCGCCGTCGCGCATCACCGAGACGTGGCTCGAAAGCATGCGAATTTCCGGCAGCTTGTGCGAAATAAAAACAATGCCCACGCCGAGCGCCTGCAGGGCGCGGATCTGGCGAAACAGCCGCTCGGTTTCGCCCGGCGTGAGCGACGCTGTGGGTTCATCAAGGATCAGGATCCTGGCGTTGCGCATTAATCCGCGCAGGATCTCGACCATCTGCTGATCCGCCACTTCCAGGGTGCTGGCGGCGGCGTCGAGGTTAAGCGGGCACTGCAGCTGCTGGAGCTTCTCCGCCAGCCGCTTTTCCAGATCGCGTTCGCGCGGCAGGCGGAACAGGATGTTTTCCCGCACCGTCAGGTTGGGGAACAGCAGCGGCTCCTGCGGCACCAGGTAAATGCCTAACCTGTGCGCCTGCGCGGGCGTGAGCCGCCCATATGACTGCCCCTCGACAGTAAGTTCACCGCTGTCCGGCGTTTCCACCCCGGCGATAATCTTCATCAGCGTCGATTTTCCCGCGCCGTTACCGCCCATCAGCGCGTGCACCTGGCCCGCAAGCAGCGTGAAATCAATGCCTTTTAGAACCGGCACGCCGGAAAACTGCTTGCTGATATTTCGCGCTTCAAGAAGTGAGGTCATCATCGCTCCGCTATTGAACAAATGATTTTTAGATTCAATAATGTTCAAAAGCGTAGACGGTGAACTATATTTACAACCGTGCAGGGATCACAGTTTTATCGATTGAGATACAGATAAACCAGAAACGATCTAAAAGATCCGTTTTGTCGCGTGGCTCACATTTTCCCTTCGCGCCATCACGAACATATGATCTAAATTTTTATAAGAGTTCAACTATGAGCGATAAACGCACTGCGGAAGAAGGACGGTTTGCCGGGCTGGCGCTGGCGGAAGAGGAGCTGGTGGCCCGCGTGGCCTGGTGCTACTACCACGACGGGCTGACCCAGAACGATATCGGCGAGCGACTCGGGCTGCCGCGCCTGAAGATCTCCCGCCTGCTGGAGAAAGGCCGTCAGTCCGGGGTGATCCGGGTGCAGATCAACTCCCGATACGAGGGCTGCCTGGCGCTGGAAACCGAGCTCCAGCAGCGCTTTGGCCTGAAGCTGGTGCGTGTCATGCCCGCCCTGAATACCCCGCCGATGAACGTGCGGCTGGGCATTGGCGCCGCGCAGTCGCTGATGGGCGTACTGGAGCCCGGCCAGCTGCTGGCGGTGGGGTTTGGTGAAACCACCATGAGCAGCCTGCAGCATCTGAGCGGCTTTATCAGCTCGCAGCAGATCCGCCTGGTGACGCTCTCCGGCGGCGTGGGGCCGTATATGACCGGTATCGGCCAGCTGGACGCGGCCTGCAGCGTCAGCATGATCCCCGCCCCGCTTCGCGTGTCATCCGCCGAGGTGGCCGGGATCTTAAAACGTGAAACCAGCGTGCGGGACGTGATCCTCGCCGCCACCGCAGCCGACGTGGCGGTGGTCGGCATTGGTTCGGTGAACCAGCGCCGTGACGCAACCATCCTGCGCTCCGGCTATATCAGCGAAGGCGAGCAGCTGATGTACGCCCGCAAAGGCGCGGTCGGCGATATTCTCGGCTATTTCCTCAATGCCGAAGGTGAATGCGTCGAGGAGCTGGAGATCCACAAAGAACTGCTGGGCGTCACGCTCGATGAACTGGCGCAGCTGCCCACCATCGTTGGCGTGGCCGGAGGAGAAGAGAAAGCCGATGCGATTTATGCCGCACTGAAGGGCCGCCGTATCAATGGCCTGGTGACGGAGGAGACGACAGCCCGCGCGGTGCTGGCCCTGACGTAACGGGGTTGCCCTGCGCTAACAACGAGGCAAGCTCATGAGTTACCTTTTAGCGTTAGATGCAGGGACAGGCAGCGTTCGCGCCGTGATTTTCGATTTACAGGGCAACCAGATTGCCGTCGGTCAGGCCGAGTGGAAACACCTGAGCGTGGAGAACGTGCCGGGCTCGATGGAGTTCGACCTGGAGACCAACTGGCGGCTGGCCTGCCAGTGTATTTATCAGGCGCTGGAACGTGCGCACCTGAGCGCGGCGGATATTCAGTCCGTCGCCTGCTGCTCGATGCGCGAAGGGATCGTGCTGTACGACCGCAACGGCGAGGCCATCTGGGCCTGCGCCAACGTCGACGCCCGCGCCAGCCGCGAGGTGGCCGAACTCAAAGAGATCCACGACGACCGTTTTGAATCCGAGGTGTATGACGTCTCCGGGCAAACTCTTGCCCTGAGCGCCATGCCGCGCCTGCTGTGGCTGGCACACCATCGCCCGGATATTTACCGCAAGGCCGCCACCATCACCATGATCAGCGACTGGCTGGCGGCGAAGCTCTCGGGCGAGCTGGCGGTCGACCCGTCTAACGCCGGCACCACCGGCATGCTCGATCTCTTCTCCCGAGACTGGCGGCCGGCGCTGCTCGACATGGCCGGCCTGCGCGCCGATATCCTCTCCCCGGTGAAAGAGACCGGCACCGTGCTGGGCGCTATCACCAAAGAGGCCGCGCAGCAGAGCGGCCTGCGCGAGGGCACACCGGTGGTGATGGGCGGCGGCGACGTGCAGCTGGGCTGTCTTGGGCTGGGCGTGGTCCGCGCCGGGCAGACGGCGGTGCTGGGCGGCACCTTCTGGCAGCAGGTAGTGAACCTGCCGCAGGTGCGCACCGATCCCGAGATGAACATCCGCGTGAACCCGCACGTTATCCCCGGCATGGCGCAGGCTGAGTCGATCAGCTTCTTTACCGGGCTGACCATGCGCTGGTTCCGCGACGCCTTCTGCGCCGAGGAAAAGCTGATTGCCGAGCGGATGGGCATGGACACCTATTCCCTGATGGAAGAGATGGCCAGCCGCGTGCCGGCAGGCTCCCACGGGGTAATGCCGATCTTCTCTGACGCGATGCATTTTAAGCAGTGGTACCACGCCGCGCCGTCGTTTATTAACCTCTCCATCGACCCGGAAAAGTGCAACAAAGCGACGCTGTTCCGCGCCCTGGAGGAGAACGCGGCGATCGTCTCGGCCTGCAACCTGGCGCAGATCTCGCGCTTTTCCGGCGTGACGTTTGAGAGCCTGGTGTTTGCGGGCGGCGGGGCCAAAGGGGCGTTGTGGAGTCAAATTTTAAGCGACGTCACCGGGCTGCCGGTGCGCGTGCCGGAAGTGAAAGAGGCGACGGCGCTGGGCTGCGCAATTGCGGCAGGCGCGGGCGCGGGGCTATTTGCGGATATGGCCTCGACGGGCGAGCGGCTGGTGAAGTGGAGCCGCGAGTTCACGCCGAACCCGCAGCACCGCGAGCTGTACGACGGCATGATGCAGAAGTGGCAGGCGGTGTACGCCGATCAGCTTGGGCTGGTGGACAGCGGGTTGACGACGTCGATGTGGCAGGCGCCGGGGCTGGTAAAAACCCACACCCCTCACCCTGCCCCTCTCCCCTAAGGGGAGAGGGAAAAAACCCGATCGAGCCAATTCTTTAAGGCCGCACCGGCCAGTCTCCTCTCCCCTTAGGGGAGAGGGTTAGGGTGAAGGATGAAGTTCTTTGAGATCTATCACAATCATTCGATCCCGCTTTTACCTTTCCGCTGCCGCTGGCTAAATTAGTAACTCATCCGACCACATAACAATAATTTTACACTGGAAGAGACTATGAGCCGCTACCCGTCGTTATTCGCCCCCCTCGATCTGGGGTTCACCACACTCAAAAACCGCGTGTTGATGGGCTCGATGCACACCGGGCTGGAGGAGCATCCGGACGGGGCCGAGCGTCTGGCGGCCTTCTACGCCGAGCGCGCGCGCCACGGCGTGGCGCTGATAGTCACTGGCGGCGTGGCCCCTGCCCCTTCCGGCGTCGGCATGGAGGGCGGCGCGGTCCTGAACGATGCGTCACAGCTGCCGCACCACCGCATGGTGACCGACGCGGTCCACCGCGAGGGCGGTAAAATCGCCCTGCAAATCCTGCACACCGGACGCTACAGCTACCAGCCGAACCTTGTCGCGCCGTCGGCTCTTCAGGCGCCGATTAACCGCTTTAAACCTCACGCCCTCACCCACGACGAGATCCTGGCATTGATTGACGACTTCGCCCGCTGTGCGGCGCTGGCGCGCGAGGCGGGTTACGACGGCGTCGAGGTGATGGGCTCAGAAGGCTACCTGATTAACGAGTTCCTCGCCGCCCGCACCAACCAGCGCGACGACGAATGGGGCGGCGACTATGCCCGCCGCATGCGTTTTGCCGTGGAGGTCGTGCGCGCCGTGCGCGAACGTGCGGGCGCTGATTTTATTATCGTCTTCCGCCTGTCGATGCTCGACCTGGTAGAGGGCGGCGGCACCTTCGTCGAAACCGTGCAGCTGGCGCAGGCGATTGAAGCCGCTGGCGCCACCATTATCAACACCGGCATCGGCTGGCACGAGGCGCGCATCCCGACCATCGCCACGCCGGTACCGCGCGCGGCGTTCAGCTGGGTGACGCGCAGGCTGAAAGGCAAAGTATCTGTTCCGCTGGTCACCACTAACCGCATTAACGATCCGCAGGTGGCGGACGATGTGATTTCGCGAGGCGACGCCGATATGGTGTCGATGGCGCGTCCGTTCCTGGCGGATGCCGAACTGCTCTCCAAAGCGCAAAGCGGCCGTGCGGATGAAATCAACACCTGCATCGGCTGTAACCAGGCCTGTCTGGATCAGATTTTCGTCGGCAAGGTCACCTCATGCCTGGTTAACCCGCGCGCCTGCCATGAAACCAAAATGCCGGTCGTTGCGGCGGTCAGTAAAAAACGCCTGGCCGTGGTGGGCGCAGGCCCGGCAGGGCTGGCGTTTGCGGTGAATGCCGCTTCCCGCGGGCACAGCGTGACGCTGTTTGATGCAGCCGGGGAAATTGGCGGTCAGTTTAATATCGCCAAGCAGATCCCCGGCAAAGAGGAGTTCTATGAAACCCTGCGCTACTACCGCCGGATGATCGCGCTTACAGGCATCGATCTGCGGCTTAACCAGTTTGTCAGCGCGGCGGACCTGATCGGTTTCGACGAGGTGATCCTGGCAAGCGGGATCGTACCGCGCATGCCGGCGATCGAGGGTATCGATCATCCGAAGGTGTTGAGCTATCTGGATGTATTGCGTGACAAAGCGCCGGTTGGCGAGAAGGTGGCGATTATCGGCTGCGGCGGGATCGGCTTTGATACCGCCATGTACTTAAGCCAGCCGGGCGAGGCCACCAGCCAGAACATTGCCGAGTTTTGCGTGGAATGGGGTATCGACACCAGCCTGAACCAGTCCGGCGGGCTACGCCCGGAAGGGCCGCAACTGCCGAAAAGCCCGCGCCAGATCGTGATGCTCCAGCGTAAAGCCAGCAAGCCGGGCGAAGGGCTGGGTAAAACCACGGGCTGGATCCACCGCGCCACCCTGCTCTCGCGCGGGGTGAAGATGATCCCAGCGGTGAGCTATCAGAAGATCGACGACGAGGGCCTGCACGTCACGATCGGCGGCGAGCCGCACCTGCTGCGCGTGGATCATGTCATTTTATGTGCCGGGCAGGAGCCGAAGCGCGATATGGCGGATCCGCTGCGCGAAGCCGGTAAAACGGTGCATTTGATTGGCGGGTGCGACGTGGCGATGGAGCTGGACGCGCGGCGGGCAATTGCGCAGGGGACGAAGTTGGCTCTGGCGATCTAGGGCATTGCCGGGCGGCAGGGTAAAAGCAAAACGGCAACCCCGTTGCCGTTTTTAGTATTTGCCCCCTCTCCCTGTGGGAGAGGGTTGGGGTGAGGGCATCAGGCCGCACATCCCCAATCTTAACGACGACGCCCCAGCTTCACCGCCTTCAGCACCACGAACTTGTTATTGGTTGCAATGGTGACGCAGTTGCCGAAAATCTTCTTCAGCTTGTGGAAGTAGTCCAGGTGGCGGTTTGCCACGATGTACAGCTCGCCGTTGATTTTCAGGCAGCGGCGCGCGTGGTGGAACATCTCCCAGGCGACGTTATCCGTCAGGGCGTGCTTCTGGTGGAACGGCGGGTTACAGAACACGGCGTTGAAGCGGAAAGGCTCTACGCCCGACAGCGCGTTGTTGATCATAAACTCGCAGCGATCCAGCGCTTCCGGCAGGTTGGTTTCCACGTTCAGACGGCTGGAGGCCACCGCCATCGGCGACTCGTCGCTGAACACCACGCTGGCGTTCGGGTTCTTCGCCAGCAGCGTCAGGCCAATCACGCCGTTACCGCAGCCCAGATCGACGATTTCCCCTTCCAGATTTTCCGGCAGATGTTCCATAAAGAAACGCGCGCCGATATCCAGACCGGTGCGGGAGAAAACGTTCGCATGGTTGTGGATGGTCCAGTCAGTGCCTTCCAGCTTCCAGCTCAGGGTCTCCGGCGCGTCGGCCAGTTCCGGCGCGCTGAAGGTGCAGTTGATCAGGCGCGCTTTTTTCCACGCCAGCGTGGTGGTGGTTGGGCCGAGGACTTTCTCGAACAACTCCAGCGTCGAGGTGTGAATATCGCGCGCTTTGGCACCCGCGATAATGCGGGTTTCTGGCGTCACGACCTTACGCAGCGCGCGCAGCTGCTGCTCCAGCAGCGCCATGGTTTTTGGCACCTTAATCAATACCACGCCCGGCGCCTGCGGGTAGTCCGCAGTGCTGTCGAGGAACTTCACGCTGGACTCTTCGATGTCGTTGTGACGCAGGTTTTCACGCGTCGCCAGCTCGCTTAAGTAGGAGTCGCCGATGCTGTACGGGGTGTGTTCAGCCAGCGCGCAGCCCAGCGCGCCAAACGCGTCATTCAGGATCAGTACCGGGCCGCGGATTTCAGTCTCATCCAACTGCTGCAGCAGATATTCATCCGCCGCTTCCCACGCCATAAGCGGGTTGACGTCGTCCGTTTCCGGGAAACGTTTAAGGTTGAGTGAACGGAAACCGTTGTCTAAGTGGCTCATCGGCCCTCCTGAATGGTAAAATTTCGGCGTTATCCCTGAAAAGGGTGCGTGAGTATACCCGTTTTCAACTTATTTTGGGGTTTTGATGAACCAGCTGACTTATCTTCAGGGCTACCCGGAGCATCTGCTTTCCCAGGTACGCACGTTAATTGCCGAGCAAAAACTGGGGGCGGTACTGGAAAAACGCTACCCCGGCACGCACGATTTTGCGACCGATAAAGCCCTCTGGCAGTATACGCAGGATCTGAAAAGCCGCTATCTGAAGAGCGCGCCGCCGATCAACAAGGTGATGTACGACAACAAGATCCACGTGCTGAAAAACGCGCTCGGCCTGCACACCGCCATCTCCCGCGTGCAGGGCGGCAAGCTGAAAGCCAAAGCCGAGATCCGCGTCGCGACCGTGTTCCGTAACGCACCGGAAGCGTTTCTGCGGATGATCGTCGTCCATGAGCTGGCGCACCTGAAAGAGAAAGAGCACGACAAAGCGTTTTACTCCCTTTGCTGCCACATGGAGCCGCAGTACCACCAGCTGGAGTTTGATACCCGGCTATGGCTTACGCATTTATCGTTAAATGGTAATGCGGAATAGCGCACTGGTTTTGCAATAATCCCGTGCTACAGTGGCTAAAGGTTCCCCGCTACGGAGTACGTAAACGTTTATGATACGTTTCGCAGTCATTGGTACGAACTGGATCACGCGCCAGTTCGTCGACGCCGCCCATGAAACCGGCAAATATAAGCTTACCGCAGTCTATTCCCGCAGCCTCGAGCAGGCGCAGAGCTTCGCGAACGACTATCTGGTTGAACATCTGTTCACCTCGCTCGATGAAATGGCGCAGAGTGACGCCATTGACGCGGTGTATATCGCCAGTCCGAACTCCCTGCACTTCCCGCAAACGAAGCTGTTCCTCAGCCATAAAAAGCATGTGATTTGCGAGAAGCCGCTGGCGTCGAATATCGAAGAAGTGGAAGCGGCCATTGCGCTTGCCCGCGAAAACCAGGTGGTGCTGTTCGAAGCCTTCAAAACCGCCAGCCTGCCGAATTTCCTGCTGCTGCAGCAGTCGCTGCCGAAAATTGGCAAAGTGCGTAAAGCCTTTATCAACTACTGCCAGTACTCGTCGCGCTACCAGCGCTATCTCGACGGCGAGAACCCAAATACCTTTAACCCGGCCTTCTCTAACGGTTCGATCATGGATATCGGCTTCTACTGCCTGGCCTCTGCCGTGGCCCTGTGGGGCGAGCCGCATGGCGTAACGGCCACCGCCAGCCTGCTGGAGAGCGGCGTGGATGCGCACGGTTTAGTGGTGCTGGACTACGGCGATTTCAGCGTCACGCTGCAGCACTCCAAGGTGAGCGATTCCGTGCTGCCGAGCGAAATTCAGGGCGAAGCGGGCTCGCTGGTGATCGAGAAGATCTCCGAGTGCCAGAAGGTGAGCTTTGTGCCGCGCGGCGGTAAAGCGCAGGAGCTGACGCAGCCTCAGCATATAAACACTATGCTCTATGAGGCAGAGGTCTTCGCCCGTCTGGTGGAAGACGACGAAGTGAATCACCCGGGTCTCGCGGTCAGCCGCACCACGGCGAAGCTGCAAACGGAGATCCGCCGTCAGACCGGCGTGGTGTTCCCGGCAGACGGCGTGAGCGCGGAAGCTATCGCGTAAAGCTGTGTAATGAAACGGCGCAGACCATTGACGAAACCAATGGTCTGACATATTTTGTTACCTGCAAAGGGGAGTAACTTCTTCGTCGGTGGATCGTCATTACGATGCGTGCAATACCGCATCCGGTCGCCGGGCAACCTTCGTGGTTGTAAGTGAGACCTTGCCGGAAGGCGAGGTCGATGCATAAAAAGCTAACGGCTATCGTCTTCTGACCATGGCCGTTTTTGTTTTTTATGTGTAAGGAAAATAGTATGCATTCTGTCGGCACTCCAATGTTGTGGGGCGGATTCGCGGTTGTCGTGCTCATCATGCTGGCGATCGACCTCTTTTTGCAGGGACGTCGCGGCGCGCACGGCATGACCATGAAGCAGGCCGCGGCCTGGTCTCTGGTATGGGTTACCCTTTCCCTGCTGTTCTGTGCTGCCTTCTGGTGGTATCTGGCCTCGACCGAAGGCCGCGCGGTGGCCGATCCTCAGGCGCTCGCCTTCCTCACCGGCTATTTGATTGAAAAAGCCCTGGCGGTTGATAACGTCTTCGTCTGGCTGATGCTGTTCAGCTACTTCGCCGTGCCTGCTGCCCTGCAGCGCCGCGTGCTGGTCTACGGCGTACTGGGCGCGATTATCCTGCGTACCATTATGATCTTCGCCGGCAGCTGGCTGATTACCCAGTTCGAGTGGCTGCTGTACGTCTTCGGCGCGTTCCTGCTGTTCACCGGGGTCAAAATGGCGCTGGCGAAAGAGGACGGCTCTGCGATTGGCGATCGTCCGCTGGTGAAGTGGATCCGTGGACATCTGCGCATGACTGACAGGATCGAGAGCGAGCACTTCTTCGTGCGCAAGAACGGTCTGCTGTTCGCCACCCCGCTTCTGCTGGTGCTGATTCTGGTTGAGCTGAGCGACGTGATTTTCGCGGTGGACAGCATCCCGGCCATTTTCGCGGTAACCACCGACCCGTTCATCGTCCTGACCTCAAACCTGTTCGCGATCCTCGGTCTGCGCGCCATGTATTTCCTGCTGGCAGGCGCGGCGGAGCGCTTCTCGATGCTGAAGTACGGCCTGTCGGTGATCCTGGTGTTTATCGGTATCAAGATGCTGATCGTCGATTTCTACCACATCCCGATCGCCATTTCGCTCGGCGTGGTGTTTGGCATTCTGATCGTGACGCTGATTATCAATACCTGGGTTAACCGCCAGCACGATAAGAAGCAGCAGGTGGAGTAATTCCCTCACCCCGGCCCTCTCCCACAGGGAGAGGGTGAACACACTTTTGTAACGCAGTAGTTAAAAAATATGATGCAACACGTAAAATCCAGCATTTTACGCTTCCCTCCTTTCTTGCATTCCCTATACTCGACCAGGCAAACATTTACTTACATCCGGACATAAATGTGACTTAGAGCACATCCGGGATGGAACGCAATTTCACTTAAGGAACACCTATGACTACATCTTCGTCGGGTATGTTTGCGCGCCTCTCGCGCGGCAGCCTCGTTAAGCAAATACTGGTTGGCCTGGTGCTCGGCGTCGCGCTGGCATTGATCTCAAAATCTGCCGCAGAGGCAACTGGCCTTCTCGGTACCCTCTTCGTCGGCGCACTGAAAGCGGTCGCACCGGTGCTGGTTCTGACCCTGGTGATGGCCTCTATCGCGAATCATCAGCAAGGGCAAAAAACCAATATCCGCCCCATTCTGTGGATGTACCTGCTGGGCACATTCTCTGCGGCCCTGACGGCTGTGGTGGTGAGCTTTATCTTCCCGTCCACGCTGCAGCTGACCACCGGCGCAACCGACATTACGCCGCCGGCGGGGATCGTTGAAGTCATGCATGGCCTGCTGATGAGCATTGTTGCCAACCCGATCCACGCGCTTATCAACGCAAACTACATCGGGATCCTGGTATGGGCAGTCGGTTTGGGCTTTGCCCTGCGTCATAGCAACGACACGACAAAAAACCTGGTCAACGACCTTTCACACGCCGTGACGTTTATCGTGACGGTGGTCATCCGCTTTGCGCCGATAGGTATTTTTGGCCTGGTAGCGTCAACGCTGGCAACCACCGGTTTCGGCGCGCTCTGGGGTTATGCGCAGCTGCTGCTGGTACTGATTGGCTGTATGGCCGTGGTGGCACTGGTGATTAACCCGCTGCTGGTGTTCCTGCAGACCCGCCGCAACCCGTATCCGCTGGTGCTGATGTGCCTGCGCGAAAGCGGTGTGACCGCCTTCTTCACCCGCAGCTCGGCGGCGAACATTCCGGTCAATATGTCGCTGTGCGAAAAGCTCAATCTGGACCGGGACACCTATTCCGTCTCGATCCCGCTGGGGGCGACGGTCAATATGGCGGGGGCGGCGATCACGATTACCGTTTTAACCCTGGCGGCCGTGCATACGCTGGGTATTCCTGTGGATCTACCTACTGCGCTGTTGCTGAGCGTGGTAGCGTCTCTCTGTGCCTGCGGTGCATCAGGCGTGGCGGGCGGCTCTCTGCTGCTGATCCCGCTGGCGTGTAACATGTTCGGCATTCCGAACGAGATCGCCATGCAGGTGGTTGCGGTAGGCTTTATCATCGGCGTATTGCAGGACTCCTGCGAGACCGCGATTAACTCCTCTACCGACGTGATGTTCACCGCCGCCGTATGCCAGGCGGAAGACGCGCGCCTGGCAAAGAACGCCCTGCGAGGTTAACAGCAAAACGGCAACCCTGAGGTTGCCGTTTTTAGTGTTTGTACCCTCTCCCTGTGGGAGAGGGTGAGGGCATCAGGCCGCATCGATTAAAGCGTCACACCACTCTTAAAGATCGCCAGCTCGCGGAAGTCGTTCTTCTCATTGCAGGTCTGCTTGCCGTTAGCCAATTCCACAATCGTGTCCACAAACTCCGTCAGCAATTCAGGCATCGCTTTGCCGTGTATCAGCTGGCCCGCATCAAAATCGATCCAGTGTTTTTTCTTCGCCGCCAGCTCGCTGTTGGTGGCAATTTTCACCGTCGGTACAAAGCCGCCGTACGGCGTGCCGCGTCCGGTGCTGAACAGCACCATGTGGCAGCCTGCCCCGGCCAGCGCGCTGGTGGCAACCGCATCGTTCCCGGGCGCGCTCAGCAGATTCAGACCGTGCGTTTTCAGGCGTTCGCCGTAGCGCAGAACATCCACCACCTGGCTCGCGCCCGCTTTCTGGGTGCAGCCGAGGGACTTCTCCTCAAGTGTGGTAATCCCGCCCGCCTTGTTACCCGGAGACGGGTTCTCATAAATAGGCTGGTTGTGGGCGATGAAGTACTGCTTGAAGTCGTTCACCATGGTGACGGTCTTCTCAAACGTCTCTTCGTCGCGGCAGTGGCTCATCAGAATACGCTCCGCGCCGAACATTTCCGGCACTTCGGTCAGCACCGTCGTGCCGCCGTTGGCGATCACGTAGTCCGAGAAGCGGCCCAGCATAGGGTTGGCGGTGATACCGGACAGGCCATCAGACCCGCCGCATTCCAGACCAAACTTCAGCTCGCTCAGCTTGCCCGGCTCGCGCCTGTCATGGCGCATCACTTCGTACAGCTGATGAAGCTCTTCAATGCCCGCTTCCACCTCATCGTCCTGATGCTGACACACCATAAAATGCACGCGCTCAGGGTCAAACTCACCCAGCGTCTCGCGGAAGGCGTCCACCTGATTGTTCTCGCAGCCAAGGCCGATCACCAGCACCGCGCCCGCATTCGGGTGACGCACCATATTTTGCAGCATGGTACGGGTATTGATGTGGTCGTCGCCGAGCTGGGAGCAGCCATAGGTATGGCTGAACAGATGCACCCCGTCAGTGCCTTCGGCATTGTTGGTCTCTTTCAGAAAGCGCGTCTGGATCTGACGCGCAATCCCGTTCACGCAGCCGACGGTCGGGAGGATCCACAGCTCGTTGCGGATCCCCACGTCACCGCTGGCGCGACGGTAGATCTGCACCTCACGATCCGCCGCCTGCATCGCTTCCGCAGGTAATTCAGGTTGATAGCTGTACTCGTCCAGATCGCTAAGATTGGTGCGGGTATTGTGGGAATGAATATGTTCACCCGGCGCGATATCCGCTAACGTATGCCCAATCGGCAGGCCGTACTTCACGACGTTGTCCCCCTTAGCGAGAGGCTTCACGGCAAACTTATGCCCGCGAACGATCGCCTGACGCAGGGTGACGCTCTGGTTATCGACGGTCACCACGTCGCCTTCACAGAGATCCGTCAGCGCGACGGCCACGTTATCCAGCGAATGGATTTTGATGTATTGCATATCAACCTCAAACGGCCCTAGTTCAGTTCAATGGCGAAGTAGTCACGCGCATTGTTAAAGCAGATGTTTTTCACCATTTCGCCCAGCAGCTGGATATCCGCTGGCGCTTCGCCTGCGTGGACCCAGCGGCCAATCATCTGGCACAGAATGCGGCGGAAATATTCATGACGGGTATAGGACAGGAAGCTGCGGCTGTCGGTCAGCATGCCGACAAAGCGGCTTAACAGGCCAAGCTGCGCCAGCTGCGTCATTTGACGTTCCATGCCGTCTTTCTGATCGTTGAACCACCAGCCGGAGCCGAACTGCATCTTGCCCGGCATCCCTTCGCCCTGGAAGTTGCCGACCATGGTGCCCAGCACTTCGTTATCGCGCGGGTTCAGGCAATAGAGAATGGTTTTTGGCAGCAGGTTTTGTTCGTTCTGTTTGCTCAGCAGCTTAGACAGCTCTTCGGCCAGCGGACGGTCGTTGATGGAGTCGAAGCCTACATCAGCGCCCAGCAGCTTAAACTGGCGCTGGTTGTTATTGCGCAGCGCGCCGATATGGTACTGCTGTACCCAGCCGCGGCGTGCATATTCCGCGCCGAGGAACACCAGCACCGCCGTTTTAAACTGTGCCACTTCGTGCTCGCTCAGGCCCTCGCCGGAGAGACGACGCGCCAGAATGCTGTCCAGCTCGGCTTCGTTTGATTCCGCAAACAGCACCACGTCCAGCGCGTGGTCAGAAACTTTACAGCCATGTGCCGCGAAGTGATCCAGACGTTTGGTCAGCGCGGCTTGCAGGTCTGCGAAACGACGAATGTCGGTATCAGAGACTTCTGCCAGCTTCGCCATGTAATCGCTGAACGTGGCCTGTTCGATATTAAAGGCTTTATCCGGACGCCAGCTTGGCAGCACTTTAATGTCAAACGCGCCGTCTTTGGCGATCGCCGCATGGTGTTCCAGAGAGTCAATCGGATCGTCGGTGGTGCCCACCATCTTCACGTTCATCTGCTTCATGATGCCGCGCGCGGAGAAGTTATCCTGCGCCAGCAGCGCATTGCAGCGCTCCCAGATTTCATCGGCGGTCGTTGGGGAGAGCAGCGTTCCGGTAATACCAAACGGGCGGCGAAGCTCAAGATGCGTCCAGTGGTAGAGCGGGTTGCCGATGGTGTGCGGAACGGTCGACGCCCAGGCGTCAAACTTCTCGCGGTCGCTGGCGTCACCGGTACACAGGCGCTCAGCGACGCCGTTGGTGCGCATGGCGCGCCATTTATAGTGGTCACCCTTCAGCCAGATGTCATACAGGTTTTTGAAACGGTAATTTTCGGCAACCTGCTGCGGCGGCAGGTGGCAGTGGTAGTCGAAAATCGGCTGGTCTTTTGCGTAGTCGTGGTACAGGCGGCGAGCAAATTCGGTATCTAACAGAAAATCGTCGGTCATAAACGGCGTCATTATCGTCTTCCTCATTACGGGAGCGTCAGAAAGCGTATGTTCATATGCTGCAAAGTTATCACACCAATTTCCACCCACCGAAGCTTTTTTCGTGAGTGAGATCAATAAACGTCAACAAATAAATTACCCTCAATGGAGTAATCCCTTCTGCAACCCGCGCCAATACTGGCTTCGCCCGCGATGATGAATGTCCCCACAAAGAATCATACATTTGTGATATCACTCACCTTTTAAAGTTGTATGACAAGTTATCTTTTCGCCGTCGCAAACACTCAGCCGACGGAATGCATTACCGGTGTGAGAGACATCGGGTTTAACGGTACGGATACCGACTTATGCACGCTTACTTATGGCAAGGTTCGGGCCGTTCCGGGACATGCTCCCGGCTACGCCCCTCCCGTTACACAACTGCTCCCGGAAACGGTTGAGAAGTTGCCGCGTTCTGGCGCGGAAATAACATAACGATGAGGTTTTAGATGCGTAAAATTAAAGGGTTACGTTGGTATATGATCGCGCTGGTGACGTTAGGCACCGTGCTGGGCTACCTGACGCGTAACACCGTGGCAGCAGCTGCGCCAACGTTGATGGAAGAGCTGCATATCTCCACGCAGCAATACTCCTACATCATTGCCGCCTATTCCGCGGCGTATACCATCATGCAGCCCGTGGCAGGCTATGTGCTGGACATACTCGGCACCAAAATCGGTTATGCCTTCTTCGCCATCGCCTGGGCGGTGTTCTGCGGAGCAACCGCGCTGGCGGGCAGCTGGGGTGGTCTTGCGCTGGCGCGCGGCGCGGTAGGTGCAGCTGAAGCCGCCATGATCCCCGCAGGGCTGAAGGCCAGCTCCGAGTGGTTCCCGGCAAAAGAGCGTTCCATTGCGGTCGGTTACTTCAACGTCGGCTCGTCCATCGGGGCGATGATAGCGCCGCCGCTGGTGGTGTGGGCTATCGTGATGCACAGCTGGCAGATGGCGTTCATCATCTCTGGCGTGCTGAGCTTTGCGTGGGCCATGGCGTGGCTGATTTTCTATAAACACCCGCGCGATCAGAAAAAACTGTCTGAAGAAGAACGCGAGTACATCATTGGGGGTCAGGAAGCGCAGCATCAGACCAACAACGGCAAAAAGATGACCGTCTGGCAGATCCTGGGCACCCGTCAGTTCTGGGGTATCGCCCTGCCGCGTTTCCTGGCTGAACCGGCCTGGGGTACCTTCAACGCGTGGATACCCCTGTTCATGTTTAAAGTCTACGGCTTTAACCTGAAAGAGATCGCGATGTTCGCCTGGATGCCAATGCTGTTTGCTGACCTGGGCTGTATCGTTGGCGGCTACCTGCCACCGCTGTTCCAGCGCTGGTTTGGGGTGAACCTGATCGTTTCCCGTAAGATGGTGGTGACCATGGGTGCGCTGCTGATGATTGGCCCGGGCATGATCGGCCTGTTCACCAGCCCGTATGTGGCTATCGCCCTGCTGTGCATCGGTGGTTTTGCGCACCAGTCCCTGTCCGGCGCGCTGATTACGCTCTCCTCCGACGTTTTCGGCCGTAACGAAGTGGCAACCGCCAACGGCCTGACCGGGATGGCCGCCTGGACCGCAAGCACGATGTTTGCTCTGGTGGTCGGCGCGCTGGCGGATACCATCGGCTTCAGCCCGCTGTTCGCGGTGCTGGCGATCTTCGACCTGCTTGGCGCGGTGGTTATCTGGACGGTGCTGAAAAGCAAATCGGCAGAAGAGCTGGCGAAAGAGTCCCTCGGAAAACCGGCAACGCAGAGTTAGCGAAAATGCGTCTCACCGAAGCCGCCTCCGGGCGGCTTTTTTAATGGCATAATCTGGAGAGTGGCACGCAAAAGTGGTATAACAAATCATCTGCCGTACCCTGCCTGGAGCGCATATGGAAATCACCGAACCACGTCGTTTATATCAACAACTTGCTGCCGAGCTGAAAGATCGCATCGAGCAAGGGGTCTATCTTGTCGGTGATAAACTTCCCGCCGAGCGCTTTATCGCGGATGAAAAAAGCGTGAGCCGCACCGTCGTGCGCGAAGCGATCATCATGCTGGAAGTGGAAGGCTACGTTGAGGTACGCAAAGGCTCCGGCATTCACGTGATTTCTAATTTGCCGAAACACTCTCCCGTTGCAGACGAAAGTCTGGAATTCGCCAGCTATGGTCCGTTTGAGCTGCTCCAGGCTCGCCAGCTGATCGAAAGCAATATTGCCGAATTTGCCGCGACGCAGGTGACCAAGCAGGACATCATGAAGCTGATGGAAATCCAGGAGAATGCCCGCAAGGAAAAATGTTTCCGCGATTCAGAGTGGGATCTGCAGTTCCACGTTCAGGTCGCCCTGGCAACCCAAAACACGGCGCTGGCGGCAATTGTTGAGAAAATGTGGACTCAGCGCGTTCACAACCCGTACTGGAAAAAACTGCACGATCACATTGATTCCCGTACCGTCGATAACTGGTGTGACGACCACGATCAAATCCTCAAGGCGCTGATTCGTAAAGACCCGCATGCCGCTAAGCTGGCGATGTGGCAGCACCTGGAAAACACCAAGCAGATGCTGTTCAATGAAACCAGCGATGACTTCGAATTTAACGCTGATCGCTATCTTTTTGCCGATAATCCCGTTGTTCATCTCGATACGGCGTCCAGTGCCGTAAAATAGATGACCTTTCTGCCGGCAGGCGCTTCGCTGCGCCCTCCGGCTTAGGTGGGTAAGCAAAACATATATAGTGTCAGCCTTTGTAAATCCCCTCGCTCCCCTCCATGGCTTACGCCAAAATCAACTCACCCCTGCAAATTCTGTGACGCAGAACGTTGGGCTTTGTTACAATTGGATTCAATTCGTTATTTTGTAAGTTAGTGCTTGCTAACCAGCCAATTAACAGGGAACAGTGTTGGCCACACCGCAATGTGTCCGCGAGCGACCATAATGAAATCACAACAATGTCGCCGTGCTGTTTGTCCCGGATAACAGGCGTGACGTTAACCGATTTCCAGGAACATTGAATGGAACTTTTGACCCAACTACTGCATGCCCTCTGGGCGCAGGATTTTGAAACGCTGGCCAACCCCTCCATGATTGGCATGCTCTATTTCGTCTTGTTTATGATCCTGTTCCTTGAGAACGGTTTGCTGCCTGCTGCCTTCCTGCCCGGTGACAGCCTGCTGGTGCTCGTTGGCGTGCTGTGTGCCAAAGGGGCGATGGCGTTTCCACAGACCATATTGCTACTGACCGTCGCCGCAAGCCTCGGCTGCTGGGTGAGCTACATCCAGGGACGATGGCTGGGCAATACCCGGATCGTCCAGAACTGGCTTTCTCATCTTCCGGCGCATTATCACCAGCGGGCGCACCACCTGTTCCATAAGCACGGGCTTTCTGCGCTGCTGATTGGCCGCTTTATCGCTTTTGTTCGTACCCTGCTGCCTACGATTGCCGGCCTGTCCGGTCTGAGCAGCGCGCGCTTCCAGTTCTTCAACTGGATGAGCGGCCTGCTATGGGTGCTTATTCTGACGACGCTGGGCTATGCGTTGGGTAAAACCCCGGTCTTCATGAAATATGAGGACCAGCTGATGTCCTGCCTGATGCTGCTGCCCGTTGTGCTGCTGGTCTTTGGCCTGATTGGCTCCCTGGTTGTCCTGTGGAAAAAGAAATACGGAGCCAGAGGTTAACGATGGTTATCTCACCGCTCGCTCTACGCCGTTTCGCCTTTGCTGTGGTTGCACTGGTGGTACTCAGCGCTATGCTGCTGGCCTGGAGCGCGCTTTCGCATCAGGAATCGACGCTGGCCATTCGCCCGGTAAACCAGGGTGCCAGCGTGCCAGACGGTTTTTCTGTCTGGCATCATCTGGATGCGAACGGGATCCGCTTTAAGAGCATTACCCCGCAGGACGATGTTTTACTGATCAAGTTTGATTCCCGTGCGCAAAGTGCCGCCGCGAAAGTGGTTCTCGACCGTACGCTGCCGCACGGGTATATCATTGCTCAGCAGGAAGAAGACAGCCAGCCTGCAGCCTGGCTGTCACTGATTCGCGATACGTCGCATCGGTTTGGATAATTACCACGATTCCGAATCTTTTCACTCACTTTGGTGAATCCCCCGTTTACTTACTATGCTTAAGTACGCGGAGCATCCCTCGAATGTACTCCGCATAACTTTGGATAACGGCTTACGCCGTAACACAATGGAAGGTTTCGATAATGAAATTCCGCATTACTCTGGCTCTGGCCCTTTTTTCTTTAAGCACAGCATCCTTCGCAACCTCTCTCTGTCAGGAGAAAGAACAGGATATTCAGCGTGAGATCGATTATGCCGAAAAGCATAACAATCAGCACCGTGTTGATGGTCTTAAAAAGGCGCTGAGCGAAGTGAAAGCGAACTGTTCAGACAGCAAGCTTCGTGCCGATCACCAGAAAAAAATCGCTGAACAGAAGGACGAGATAGCCGAGCGCCGTCGCGACCTGCAGGAAGCGAAAGAGAAAGGGGATGCGGAAAAAATTGCCAAGCGCGAGAAGAAGTTGAAAGAAGCGCAGGACGACCTGAAAGCGCTGGAAGCTCGCGATTATTGAGTTAACGGAAATCTCAACAGGAGAGAATCATGTCAAAAGATACGACGTCTGAACATCTGCGCGCTGAACTGAAATCCCTGGCCGATACCCTTGAAGAGGTGCTGAACTCCTCTGCTGATAAGTCAAAAGAAGAGGTCAGCAAACTGCGCAGCAAAGCAGAGCAGGCGCTCAAGGAGAGCCGCTATCGTCTGGGTGAAACCGGCGATGCGCTGGCGAAACAGACCCGCGAAGCGGCTGCCCGTGCGGACGAATACGTGCGTGATAACCCATGGACGGGCGTAGGAATTGGTGCCGCAGTCGGTGTGGTACTGGGTGTCCTTCTGACGCGTCGTTGATATGGAAGATCCTCGTCACGCACAAGGGCCTGCTAACAACGTCCTCGGCATCGGCCAGCGTATTTTAACGACGCTGGTTGGGATTGCCGAAACGCGCGTCCGGCTGGCAGTGGTCGAGCTGGAAGAGGAGAAAGCAAACCTCTTCCAGATGCTGCTGATGCTCGGGCTGACCATGCTCTTCGCCGCGTTTGGTTTGATGAGCCTGATGGTGTTAATCATCTGGGCCATTGACCCGCAGTATCGTCTCAACGCGATGATTGCCACCACCGTCGTTCTCCTGGTCGCGGCATTGATTGGCGGTATCTGGACGCTGCGCAAAGCGCGTAAATCCACGTTCCTGCGCCATACGCGCCAGGAGCTGGCTAACGATCGCGCCCTGCTGGAGGATGACAAGCCGTGAGCGGTAAAGCCGAACGTCAGAAGCGAAAAGCGTACCTGTTAAGTCAGATCCAGCAGCAACGGCTGGACCTGTCTGCCAGCCGTCGCGACTGGATTGATGCGACGAGACGCTTTGACCGTGGCTGGAATACCGTCCTGAGCCTGCGTTCATGGGCACTGGTCGGCAGCAGCGTGATGGCTATCTGGACGGTTCGTCATCCGAATATGCTGATCCGCTGGGCGCGTCGTGGATTTGGTGCCTGGAGCGCCTGGCGGCTGGTGAAATCCACGATTCGACAGCAGCAGCTGCGGTGATAAAAGCAAAACGGTAACCCTGGTTACCGTTTTTTGTTTTTGCCCCCTCTCCCGTGGGAGAGGGCTGGGGTGAGGGCACCCGCGCGCGCCCCCTTACTCAATATCTTTGAATTAGATTGACAGTTTTCCTTGCTAACAATCGCCAACCGTCACGTTTATGATGCTCTCCATCGACAGCAATGACGCGGTATCTACCCGGAATTGCAGACAAATAAAGTTCAGCCGCTGATGTGGTTTCCTGGAGAGTAAAATGAAAAAATTAGAAGATGTTGGTGTACTGGTAGCACGTATTCTGATGCCAATTCTGTTCATCGTCGCAGGTTGGGGAAAAATCACCGGCTATGCGGGTACCCAGCAATACATGGAAGCCATGGGCGTTCCGGGGTTCCTGTTGCCACTGACCATTCTTCTTGAGTTCGGCGGCGGCCTGGCGGTACTGTTCGGCTTCCTGACCCGTACGACCGCGCTGTTTACCGCAGGCTTCACCCTGCTGACAGCATTTATCTTCCACAGCAACTTTGCGGAAGGCGTAAACTCTCTGATGTTCATGAAAAACCTGACCATCGCGGGTGGCTTCCTGCTGCTGGCCATCACTGGTCCAGGCGCATACAGCATCGACCGCGTTCTGAATAAGAAGTGGTAAGCACGCTATACTGAATGAACACAAAGCGAGGAGATATCTCCTCGCTTTTGCTATCTGACGGAGGAGAAAAAATGGGACAACTCGTAGACGGCGTCTGGCAGGATGTCTGGTATGACACCAAATCCACCGGTGGTCGCTTCAAGCGCTCAGCTTCGGCCTTCCGTAACTGGCTCACCGCTGACGGTGCGCCTGGCCCGAGCGGCGAAGGCGGCTTCGCCGCTGAGAAAGACCGTTATCATCTTTATGTTTCCCTTGCCTGCCCGTGGGCACACCGCACGCTGATTGTGCGCAAGCTCAAAGGTCTCGAATCTTTAATTCCGGTTTCGGTGGTGAACCCGCTGATGCTGGAAAACGGCTGGACGTTTGACGGTGATTTCCCTGCCGCGACCGGCGACGATCTTTACCACCACGATTTCCTTTACCAGCTCTATCTGCGCGCCGACCCGCACTACACCGGGCGCGTTACCGTGCCGGTGCTGTGGGACAAGAAAAACCAGACGATTGTCAGCAATGAGTCTGCGGAAATCATCCGCATGTTCAATACCGCGTTTGACGCCCACGGCGCCCGCGCCGGGGATTACTATCCGGTTGAACTGCGCGACAAGATTGATGAGCTGAACGGCTGGATCTACGACAACGTCAACAACGGCGTCTACAAAGCCGGTTTCGCCACCAGCCAGGAAGCGTATGACGAAGCGGTCGGGAAGGTGTTTGAATCGCTGGAGCGCCTGGAACAGATCCTCGGCCAGCACCGCTATCTGACGGGTGACCGCCTGACGGAAGCGGACATTCGCCTGTGGACCACGCTGGTTCGCTTTGATCCGGTGTACGTTACCCACTTTAAGTGCGATAAACACCGCATCAGCGACTACCTGAACCTGTATGGTTTCCTGCGCGACATCTACCAGATGCCGGGCATCGCCGACACGGTCGACTTCGACCATATCCGCACCCACTATTTCCGCAGCCACAAGACCATTAACCCAACGGGCATTATCTCCATTGGCCCGTGGCAGGATCTGGACGAACCGCACGGGCGCGACGTTCGGTTTGGTTAAATATTAAGGGCATCAATAGATGCCCTTTTTTAATTCACAATCTCCATCTATCCTTACCTCGATCGCTTAGAAAACAAGTGATTGACTGACTAATGAGGCAAGGAAAATGGACTGGTATTTAAAAGTACTGCGTAACTATATTGGATTTGGTGGCCGTGCCCGCCGTAAAGAGTACTGGATGTTTGTTCTGGTGAACTTCATTCTCATTATGGTGCTGGGTATTATTGATAAAATTCTTGGCTGGGAGCGGGCTGGCGGAGAAGGCGTGCTGACTACCATCTATGGCCTGTTAGTCCTGCTGCCATCGTGGGCGGTACTGTTCCGTCGGCTGCACGATACCGATCGTTCGGCGTGGTGGTTACTGCTGCTGTTGATCCCGATTGTCGGCTGGATCGTGATTCTGATCTTCAACTGTCAGAGCGGCACCCCAGGTGAAAACCGCTTTGGTCCGGATCCGAAAGCCGGCGTGTAAATCAAAGCCCGGTGGCGCCTACGCTTACCGGGCTATACGCTTATTTATTGTGGTGGGCGAAGAGTTTGGGTATTTCGCGCAGGCACCACGATTTGGCTTCGCCCATGCTGTCGCGACGCCACGCCATAATGATATCCACCTCGTGGCTATATTCCGGGCTGACAACGCGCAGCCGTCCTTCCGCAATATCTTTTTCCACAAACGGGTACGGCATCGTCGCCACGCCAAGACCGGCCAGCAGCGCCTGCCGTTTGTCTTCCAGTGAGGTCACCGTCAGACGAGGCTGTTTATCCAGCAGCTGCACCGTCAGCACCGGGCGCTCGCGCGCGGTATCCGCGACCGCCACGCCGCGATACTTCACGCGCGTGACTTCAGAGAGCGGCTCCGGCTCCTGGTGAATCGGATGATTGGGGGCGGCAACGTAGACGTTCATCACGCTGTAAAGCTTGCGCGAGTTGATTTCCGATGAGGAACGAAAGTGCATGTCAGGCGCAATGACGATGTCCGCCCTGCCCGTCTCCAGACGCTCCCATGCGCCTGCCAGCACCTCGGTGATAATTGACAGCTGCGTGTTGGCCTTCGCCGCCAGGCGGTCCACCAGCGGGAACAGCGCTTCTGTCGGCACCAGCGCTTCCGTCACCAGCGTCAGGTGGGTTTCCCAGCCGCGCGCCAGCGCTTCGGCGTCCGTCGTGAGCTTATCCGCCGCTTCCAGCAGCACGCGACCGCGCTCCAGCAGCATCCGCCCAACGTTGGTGAATTTTGTTCGATGACCGGAGCGGTCAAACAGCACCACGTCCAGCTCTTCCTCCAGCTTTTGCATGGTGTAGCTCAGCGCAGACGGAACGCGCCCTAGTTCATCAGCCGCCGCAGCAAAACTGCCGCGTCGGTCAATCGCGTCCATGACGCGCAGCGCCTCAAGCGTCAATGCTCTCTCTTTAGCCATCTCGTTCTCATTCAGGAAATTTGAACATACCGGGCAGAATATCTGGCTAACAATGCAGCGTCCATACCTTTACCATTGTTTTAGTGTAAAGAGAGGTCAAGTTTATGATTACGACAAGAACAGCTAAACAGTGCGGACAAGCCGATTTCGGTTGGCTGCAGGCCCGCTACACCTTTTCCTTTGGACACTACTTTGACCCTAAACTCCTCGGTTACGCATCACTACGCGTGCTGAATCAGGAAGTGCTCGCTCCGGGCGCCTCCTTCCAGCCGCGTACGTATCCGAAAGTCGATATCCTGAACCTGATCCTGGAAGGCGAGGCAGAATACCGCGATAGCGAGGGCAATCATGTCCAGGCAAAGGCTGGCGAAGCGTTGTTAATTTCCACGCAGCCGGGCATAAGCTACAGCGAGCATAACCTCAGCAAAGACAAAACGCTGACCCGCATGCAGCTGTGGCTCGATGCCTGCCCTGAGCGGGAAAATCCGCTGGTACAGAAGTTAGATTTAACGGGCGATAAGCAGCAGTTGATCGCGTCCCCGGACGGCAGCAAAGGTAGTCTGCAGCTACGCCAGCAGGTGTGGCTGCACCATATCGAGCTGAAGAAAGGCGAACAGGCGAGCTTCCAGCTTCACGGCCCGCGCGCCTATTTACAGTCGATTCACGGCACGGTGCATGCGGTGACGCATGCGGAAGAGAAAGAAGCGCTCACCTGCGGTGACGGGGCGTTTATTCGTGATGAAGCGAATATCACGCTGGTGGCGGATACGCCGCTGCGCGCGCTGCTGATTGATTTGCCGGTTTAGAGAATGCCCTCACCCTAACCCTCTCCCGGTGGGAGAGGGGACCGATCGAGCCACGGCAGAATCATCCAGCGCCGTACGCGACGATGAAATCACTCTGCCAGCGCGTTAGCCATATCGGTTCTGATCTGCTTACGCTGTTCCGGCGTCAATACCTGACTGACGTCGAAGTAATACTTCACGCGGTAATAACGGGTCTGCTCTTCAATTTTGCTGAACGCGGTAAGCTGGCTTTTCACCGTACTTTCGTCCCATTTACCCGCCTGGAACATGTCGATAAGCGCCCCGTCCTTCACGCCCGTCATCGGAATTTTGCTGACATTTTGTTCCAGCTGCTTATGCAGGTCTTCTATTTTCTTCACCTGCTCATTGCTGAGCTTCAGGTGCTGGACCAGCGGATCCTGCGATGGAGAAGGGGCAGCCTCAACGTTCGCGGCCTGCGCCGTAAAACTGCACAGGGCCAGCGCGGCGGCGGCCAACGCAATACGGGTCATTTTCATCATCTTACTGTCCTTACAAGCTGTTATAGGGGAAAGCAGGCGTATTGTTTTTCAAGAGCGGATGAATATGTGTGAGTAATTATATAAACAATTTTGTATGTTAAGCGGGCAAAAAAATGCCCCCTGCGCTGAGGGGGCATGAGGCATTTTTTGCGTTAGATGGAATGCGTAAACGTCCTTGAAATTACATCCTGCTGCTGCTCGCGCGTCAGGGCATTAAACCGCACCGCATAACCCGAAACGCGGATGGTCAGGTTCGGGTAATTTTCCGGATGCGCAATGGCATCCAGCAGCATTTCCCTGTTCATGACGTTGACGTTCAGATGCTGCCCGCCCTCGATGGCCGCTTCATGGTGGAAGTACCCGTCCAGCAGCCCGACCAGGTTGGTTTTGCGCACCAGCTCGTCCTTGCCCAGCGCCTGCGGCACGATGGAGAAGGTGTAGGAGATCCCGTCCTTGGCATAGGTGAACGGCAGCTTGGCAACCGAGGTTAACGAGGCCACCGCTCCTTTTTTGTCGCGACCGTGCATCGGGTTTGCGCCTGGCGCAAACGGCGTGCCGCCGCGGCGTCCGTCCGGCGTGTTGCCGGTCTTCTGGCCGTAAACCACGTTGGAGGTGATGGTCAGGATCGACTGGGTCGGCACCGCGTTGCGGTAGGTCGGTAGCGCCTGAATTTTCTTCATAAAGCGCTCCACCAGATCGCAGGCAATACTGTCCACGCGGTCGTCGTTGTTGCCGTACTGCGGGTAGTCCCCTTCTATCACAAAATCGACCGCCAGGCCGGTGTGGTCGCGCACCGGTTTTACCGTGGCGTATTTAATGGCGGACAGGGAATCCGCCGCCACCGACAGGCCAGCAATGCCGCAGGCCATGGTGCGGTAAACGTCCCGGTCGTGCAGCGCCATCAGCGAGGCTTCGTAGCTGTACTTGTCGTGCATGTAATGAATGAGATTCAGCGCGCTGATGTACTGCACCGCCAGCCAGTCCATAAAGTGATCGAGGCTCGCCATCACGGTGTCGTAGTCCAGCACGTCATCCAGCAGCGGCTCGGTTTTCGGGCCAACCTGAATCTTCAGCTTCTCGTCCACCCCGCCGTTGATCGCGTACAGCAGCGTTTTGGCGAGGTTGGCGCGGGCGCCAAAGAACTGCATCTGCTTGCCAATCACCATCGGGCTGACGCAGCAGGCAATGGCGTAATCATCGCTGTTGAAGTCGGCTCGCATCAGGTCGTCGTTCTCATACTGCAGCGACGAGGTGACGATCGATACCTGCGCGGCATATTTCTTAAACGCGATCGGCAGCTGTTCTGACCAGAGGATCGTCAGGTTAGGCTCCGGTGCAGGCCCCATGGTGTGCAGCGTATGCAGATAGCGGAAGCTGTTTTTGGTCACCAGCGTGCGCCCGTCCAGCCCCATGCCGCCGATCACTTCCGTCGCCCAGATCGGATCGCCGGAGAAGAGCGTGTCGAACTCCGGCGTGCGCAGGAAGCGCACCATGCGGATCTTCATAATGAAGTGGTCGATCAGCTCCTGCGCCTGAACCTCATTCAGCCGCCCGGCCTGCATGTCGCGCTCAATGTAGATATCGAGGAACGAGGCCGTGCGCCCCAGCGACATCGCCCCGCCGTTCTGAGATTTCACCGCCGCCAGGTAGGCAAAATAGACCCACTGCACCGCTTCCTGGGCGTTCATCGCCGGACGTGAGATATCAAAGCCGTAGTTCGCCGCCATCTGCTGGATCTGCAGCAGCGCGCGTTTGTGCTCCGCCAGCTCCTCACGCAGGCGGATCGTCGCCTCGAGATCTTCCCCGCGCTCCAGTTTCCCCTGCAGATCGGCAAACTGCAGTTCACGCTCGCGCACCAGATAGCTGATGCCGTACAGCGCCACGCGGCGATAGTCGCCAATGATGCGCCCGCGCCCGTAGCCGTCCGGCAGACCGGTCAGCACGCCGGATTTACGGCAGCGCATCATCTCCGGCGAATACACGTCAAACACGCCCTGGTTGTGGGTTTTGCGCAGATCGGTAAACAGGTATTCAAACTGCGGATCCATCTCGCGGCCGTAGGCTTCAAAAGAGCTGCGGATCATGTTGATCCCGCCGTACGGATGCAGGGCGCGCTTGAGCGGTTTATCGGTTTGCAGGCCGACGATCGTCTCCAGATCCTGGTCGATATAGCCTGGCCCGTGCGCGGTAATGGTGGTGGCGATATTGGTGTCAAAATCCACCGGGGCGTGGGTGGCGTTCTCCTGGCGAATGCCGACCATTACCTTCTGCCACAGCGCCGTCGTTGCTGGCGTCGCCTGCGCGAGGAAAGCTTCGTCGCCGTCATAAGGGGTGTAGTTATGCTGAATAAAATCGCGCACGTTGACGGTGTCTTTCCATTCTTCACCGCGAAACCCGGCCCATGCGTCGCTGTAGGGCGCGACGCCCGTATCGATTGTTACTTTCATCTTATTCTCGCTTTATCAGGCGTAAGCCGCAGCCGGGGTAACCTTCCCAAGACGGAGGGCGTCCAGTGCGATCATTTTTTCTTCGTTGGTAGGGACAACCGCGCAGGCCACGCGGGACGACCCGGTGCTGATGACGCGTTCACCCGCGCTGCCCGGCAGGGCATTTTTGGCGTCGTCGAGGATGATGCCAAACACCTTCAGGCGTTCCGCCACCAGCGCGCGGACAAGCGTTGAGTTTTCACCGATGCCGCCGGTAAAGACCAGCCCATCCAGGCGGTGCAGCGACGCGGCGTGACCGGCGATATGCCGGGCGATACGGTGCACAAAGGTCTGGATTGCCAGCTGGGCCCGTTCATTGCCCGCGTGCCAGGCTTTTTCCAGCGTCCGCAGATCTGAAGAGATGCCGGAGATGCCAAGCAGCCCCGACTCTTTGTTAACCACCCGCTCCAGGTCCTCGAACGACTGGCCGGTCTGCTGGGCAATCCACGCCATTGCGCCAAAATCCACGTCGCCACAGCGCGTGCCCATCACTAGCCCTTCCAGCGGCGTCATCCCCATCGAGGTATCGACGCTTTCGCCATTTCGCACCGCGCAGATGGACGCCCCGTTGCCGAGATGGGCAATCACCAGGCCGCTGTCATCGGGGGACAGCCCGAGAAGCGCCTGCGCCTGCCCGGCCACGTAGCGGTGAGAGGTACCGTGAAAGCCATAGCGACGCACGCCCAGCTCTTCAAAATAGCGGTACGGTAATCCGTACAGATACGCCTGCGGCGACAGCGTCTGGTGGAAGCTGGTATCAAACACCGCGACCTGCTGCACGCCCGGGAACAGGCGCTCTGCGGCTTCCACGCCGCTTAAGTTGGCGTAGTTATGCAATGGCGCCAGCGGGGAAACCTGGCGGATCTGCGCAATCACCTCTTCCGTGATCAGGGTCGACTCGCTGAAGAGATCGCCGCCGTGCGCAATGCGGTGGCCAATTAAGGCCACGCTGCTCATCAGGTTACGCTTCTCCAGCTCCAGGGCGATGGCTGCCAGCGCCCCTTCGTAGTCATGGTGAGCCAGCCTGACCGGCTCACCCCCGTTCACGGAAATAAAGGCCTTTTCAGTGTTTATGCCGTCCGCAATGCCCGTCAGCAGGGCGTCACAGCTGCCGGCATCAAGCACCGAAAACTTAACGGAGGACGAACCGCAGTTAATAACCAGTACAACCGGAAACTCATTCATCATGTGACTCCGCTCTTCCTGAGCTTTGGTTAGAACAGTTTGTAAACGATATTCAGAATGGTCAGCAGACCCACAATCGTGACGAAGATGTTCTCCGGTCTGCCTTTGTATTTCGCCATGGCCGGCGCTTTACGGATGGCATACATTGGCAGCAGGCACAGCAGAGAGGCGATGATCGGCGCACCCATTGCTTCGATAAGGTCAAGAATATTCGGGTTAGCGTACGCAACAACCCAGGTGGAGCCCATGATGAACACCATGCTGATGGTGTTCAGTTTGCCCACGGACACTTTCTTCTTATCGCCCTTATAGCCGAACTTGAGGATCAGACCGTTGAGCCCTTCCAGCGTCCCCAGGTAGTGGCCGAAGAAGGATTTGAAGATAGCCACCAGTGCGATGATGGAGGCACCGTATTCCAGTACCGTCGCGAACGTCGATTTAGTTCCCGACATCGAGGCGAAGTGGTTCGCCAGGTAGGAGAGCACCGGAATATTCTGCGCTTTGGCTTCCGCCATGTTCTGCGGGGAGAGCGTAAACAGGCAGCTAAAGGCGAAGAACATCACCACGGCAACCATCAGCAGGCTGGCGCGACCGATGATTCTGGAACATTTCTGCTCGGTAAACTCTTTACCGAACTGTGGCTCGTACTCTTCGCGCTTGGAGACCACAAACGAAGAGACGATGGGAGAGAAGTTAAAGGAGAAGACCATGATGGAGATCCCAAGCCACACCGTGACCAGGATGCCGTCATGACCGGTGAAGGCGATATCGCTCAGGTTCACCTGGTCGATGACTGCCGAGTTCCAGTAAGGGATCAGCGACAGGGAAATCAGCACCAGACTGGCGATAAACGGGAACACCAGGAAGCTCATCACCTTCACCATCAGGTCTTTACCGAACCAGATAACAAAAGCCATCAGCAGCAGCAGGAACAGCGCCACCAGGCCGCGGTTCAGCGCAGGCAACTGGAGCTGGTTTTCCCAGAAGGTCATAAAGGTGTTGGTAATGGTGACGCCGTAAATCCACAGCAGCGGGCAAATCGCGAAGAAGTAGAGGAACGTGATAACCACCCCACCGGTCTTGCCAAAGTGCTCTTCCACCGTTTCGGTGATGTTGCCCGAGACGTTGCTGCCGGACAGGCACAGGCGCGCCAGCGCGCGGTGGCAGTAAAACGCAATCGGGAACGCGAGAACCAGCATCAGCAGGATAGGGATCAGGCCACCAAAGCCTGCGCGAATGGGGAAGAACAGCACACCTGCGCCAATGGCGGTGCCGAACAGGCCAAGCGTCCAGGTGGTATCAGACTTACGCCAGGAGGACGTTTTCGTCTGGCCAACGATAATGCTTTCTGTGTTGCTCATAGGTCACCTTTATGCGTCAACGAAGCCGGTAATTTGGGAAACACGGGACAGGTCAATATTGCCGCCGGAAATAATGCAGACGGTTTTACGACCCTGAATATAGTGGTCAAGCTTGCCGCTTAATAACGCGGCACAGGCCAGCGCGCCGGCACCTTCCGTCACCACTTTATTTCGCTGAATAAGCGCAATCATGCTGTCGCGAATGTTGTCTTCAGTGACCAGCACAATGTCATCGACTAATTCACGAACAATCTCGAAGGTTAATTTACCGGGACGAGAAACATCGCAGCCGTCCGCTAATGTGCCGGTGACGCGATGATTGACGATTTCCCCGGCCTGATAAGACGCCGCCATGCCGTGAACATTTTCTGACTGCACACCGATAATATTAATGGTCGGGTTGATGGATTTAATCGCCGTGGCAATCCCGGCAATTAATCCGCCGCCGCCGATTGGCACAATGACGTTATCCACATCGTATAAATCTTCGAGGATTTCCAGACCGATGGTGCCCTGCCCGGCGATCACTTTGGCGTCATCGTAAGGTGGAATAAAAATACGTCCTTCCATCTCGACGATTTCGCTGACTTTGGCGATGGTGTCGTTAAAGTTCTCGCCGTGCAGCACCACCTCCGCCGAGTAGTCGCGCGTTGCGGCCACTTTAGACTTTGGCGCGCCCATCGGCATCACCACTTTGCCGTCAATGCCCAGCATGGCGCATGAGAGAGAGACCCCCTGCGCGTGGTTTCCCGCGGAGCAGGCGACCACGCCTTTGCGTTTTTCAGCGTCGGTCAGCGAGCTTAATTTGTTAAACGCACCGCGGATCTTAAACGAACCGGTGCGCTGCATGTTCTCAAACTTCAGGAATATTTCGCCCTTACAGCGTTCGCTGAGATAATTCGAACGCGGCATGCCGGTTTTATATACCTTTCCTGCCAGCCGTTTTCTGGCATCCTGAATATCTTCAATTGTTACCGGGAGATCGTAGGTAATATGCATAATATCCTCGTTATAATAATTCATTCTTTTCGGGCAAAGTCAGGGTATCAGAGCATTTTTAATATAAACTCTGGGTGTTTTATAAAGGTTTAATCACTCTCAGGGATTAATACATCATCGTCGTCTTTCGCCGGTGAGTGAGGCATATTGTTTTGCCAGCTCAACTAATACTGACGCCGATTTTTTAATTCTGTAATTTTTTGACCACACGGCGGCATAACGCGCCACGGGTAATTCATCTTCCACCGGCAGGACGATGAATTGATCGGAACCGAAAGGGGCAATCATGTCGCGGGGAATGACCGTCAGATAATCGGCATTCAGCACAAGGTTATAAATGGTAACGACGGAATCGGTCTGGACGATGTTTTCAATGCTGATGTGGTTGTCTTGCAGGGTGGTCAGAAGTTCTTTGTAGTAGCCCATATCGGTTTGCGGCATCACCCACTGCTCGTGCGTGAGCGATGCCAGTGTCGTCGGGCCGGTGCACGTTCGTGACTTGCTGGCGACCAGCACAAACTCGGACTCAAACAGCGGCTCGACGTGCAGATCCTGCAGCAGCATTTCATCGCTCAGCGTGCCGATGGCAAAATCCAGCCGACCGTCGCGAATGGCCGGCAGGAAAGACGACAGCTGCGCTTCATACATCGAGACGCGTGCTTTCGGGAACACTTCCTTAAATTTTTTGATCATCCCGGACAGGAAGGTAAAGCCGATCAGCGACGGATAGCCAAAGGAGACGTCCATGACGGTGCTGAAGCTCAGGCTGTTGATTTCGCTCACCATATTTTTCATTTCACGCGTGATCGACTCGGAGTACGAGAGCAGAACCTGGCCCGCGGCAGTGAGTTTTACGCCGGTGTTTTTACGCACCATCACTTCCACGCCAAAGTAGGATTCGATATCGCTGATGATTTTGCTGACGGCGGGCTGCGTCAGGCCCAACTGTCTTGCTGCAGAACCTATGGAGCCACTTTTAATGACTTCCTGAAATACCACGAGGTGCTGTGTTTTCGGTAGAATAATAGTGTTCATAATATTCTGCGCTTATTTCCCTATGACGGGGTGAATTCTACTCAATAATGTTTAAAGGGGTATGTGCTGTTACTCACAATTTGCCTTTTCGCATCCAACAAAGCCACTACAAAAGCCAATAAAAAACCTTTAATATCAATAAAATAAGCAAATTAAAATACGTCATTACGCTGATATTGATCAATAAAACACACGGTAATAAATTTATTTTATGGCGATAACCAGCGTAAATTTTACCGTTCATAAAAAATCAATAAAGACGATCTTTCAGACAATTAAAGGGCAATAAATAACCACTATTAATTTGAAACATTCTTTTAATTTATCAAAATTTTCTGACGTAATTTTGCAGATTACCGATAAAGAGAGGAATACGTCACACATTCACGGGGCGAATGTTTTTAAATTCAATATTTACATATCAAACGAGAAAACATTCGCGATCATTAAGGTAACGAACATAACAAACTATCAACACTGAAGATTGATGATTTTTTAGCGTGAAATTTTGTGATGTCGATCGTAAGCAGATGCTGCATAGACCATGAGGCGATAAAAACAGTGAAATGTGCTTAATATCGCAAATATGAGAATTGATGTCGCTCAGGCGATTACCGGATGACGCTACGCTTATCCGGCCTGCAATCCCCTGAAAGCAAAAACCCCGCCGAAGCGGGGATTTTTTAAGAAGGTGAAGCTGACCGATAAGGCGGCTTCGTTCAACCATACGTCAGGCATCTGCGGCGCTGAAGTTGTCTTGTGTCGCAGACTGTATCTCAGTTTGTGTGGCAGAGTAAAGCCACCGAGTGAGGCACTTTTCACACCCAGCCATGCCTAATTGCTAGCATTTGTAATACACCAATGACAAAAAACAACAGACTGACAACCGCCAGGTATATCTCCACGTAGAATGGGCCAATAAGCCGTTTTGGTAGCCCACGAATAAAGTCCTTGTCATCGTTTTTGGTCAGGATTGAGCTTTTATTCCACAACAGCGGCATGTATATAAAACTCACTTTTGTGCTGTATGCCACTTTGACATAAAGCGTGTTGACGTTCTCGAACAGCAATACAGCATCGGGCAGACTACCGTATTTTTCTTTGTACAGGATGCAGATCTCTTTAAATCTATCCCTGTTCAGAACTGAGGCTATGATACTGGCTATACCGAAGCCGAAAGCAAGTGCTCCAATAATTACTGTTGCCTTGGCGCTAAGTAGATCATTAATGGTCATTGCTTGTAACCTCATATAGCGATTCACCAACGAATCCACCGAACGCAGATGCGGCTTTATCACTCCCATATGCAATAGCGCCATTTACGCCAAGCGTACAAAGTAATGCTCCGGCACCTGCGGCTTCTATGGTTGCAGCGCTAAGCACTATCGCACAGACGGTATTTGCTGCGGCTGTACCCGCAATTTTTCCAGCTATCGCACCGCCGATCAGGCTACCGGTAAACTCACCAATGGAAGTAAAAGCGGTTTTCTCACAATCTCGTCCAACCGTGCAGGCTTCGGTGATCTTCGCTGCGGCATCAAAGGCAGAAAGGCCAATGCCTATCTTCCCGGCGGTTTCCATCCATTTGACGTATTTCGCCAGCTTCTCGATGTGTGTCGCGTAACCTTCAATATCACTAACGCCTGTTTCATTCCAGCGATGGGTGATTGAACTGCTGGACAAGCCAAGTGCGCGTTTCAGATCTGCATATTCATTGAACATGAATCGGTGCTTCATGAACAGTTTAAGGACGCTATCAAGCTGGCCAAACAGGCGGCGGCGCTCAACAAAAAATTGTTCTCCGATCAGCGTGCCGCTGGTGATGTACTGGTTTTTGTAGGTCTTCTCGATCTCGACAAGGATTTTTTCTACATGTTCGAAATACCCTTTCGCGGCTTCGGTTGCTTGTCCTGAGTATCCATAAGTATCGCTCGCCGTACTGGCAGCAGCGGCGAACATCTCAATGGTGTCTTTGTGTTTGAAAAGGAAGTTGGCTTGCTGGTGTGAGAGGGGCGCTAAAGCAGTATCAATGCGCTGTTTAGCAGCTTGCATATGTGCGATCTGTTCGCTGTCCTGCCTATCAGGATCAACCACCAGCAGAATAGATCCTGCTCTGTATTCCTTACCCGCGCCGTTAAGTGAGCGGTAAAGTTCTCGGGTTCCTTCTGGCTGACCGCCAGTAAACAGGATGCTTTCGAAAGATTCGGTTGTCGACTGTCGAGGGACTACGCAAAAACCAGCATCTACACCAGTGCGTTTCTTTTTAGCTGTCTGGGCAAGTTGTTCTGGCTCTTGCTGAGTTTGTTGTTCTGGGGCTAATCCAAAGGTTGATGGTTTAGCAGTCATCATTCCCGGATGACGTTCACCTGTATAACCAGATATAGCGATCACAAAGTTATCTTTGCAGTTGCATAAAACCAGATCACCATCACCCGCGATAAGGCCATCTTCGAGGAGTCCGGTATAGGTTGCATTGATTTCAAAAGCACCTTTGCAAACATCGCACCATGCTTTATCACCAGCCCTCACCAATGGATTATGGTCTTCATCAAAAATAGTTGATGAGGCGGAAACAATGTGGCCGAACCTCGTTTTATTACCCAGCTTTGCAAGCGTTCTTTGCGTAACCATCAGTGATCTCTCAATGAATAAGCTCAGTTTCAGATACTTTTTTTACTTCGAAATGGTCAACAAGAAATCCTTTAGCTGCTGGGATGCCACGGCGAAGCACCAGTATTGCCGTACCTTGTGGTGTGCTTATTATTTCATCACCGTTACTGAGGCGACTGCCAACAAGCGCAACGCTTTGACCACTGCTATTATGTCCAGCTTCTCCTGCGCCACTGATTATTGCCGCTTCTGTGGCATCGGGATAAACAACAGTATCCAGAGTTTGAGCTACTCGCAGTTTTTGACCGCTGCTGATCTCTATTTCCGTAGTAGCAGTTGCGGTTTTGAGTATGCCGCCGCCACGAGTCAGACTTCCTTCAACCGCGATGCGGTAGATCTCAATAATAGGATTCTGTTTCAAGTCAGCCTGCTGTTTAGCAAGGAACTCCTGCCATTCCTCAGTCATTCCGGAAAGTTGCTCATTACTGAAAGCTGGTTTATCAAAAGAAGCCTGAATCTCTAGAGTAAGTTCGTTGGTATACTGCTGCATAACTCCCTCTGCTTGCTGTGAATTTGTCTGTATTCAATACTCATTGTACAAATAACACCCTAGTATCGGAAGTAGCCTGCAAAAAAAATGAAACATCATTTCAATATATTATTTAAATGAATATTTTCTGGAATTGTATTCAGAATGTGAAGTATTGAAACTTTTGCATTACGGACAATATAAACTTTGCCCTGTTGGCTGAATCGCAACCCTGAGACATGCAAAAAAAGCCACCTGAAGGTAGTTGGAAATGAAGGCCGTAGCGGTTGCCACGCTTTAGGATATTCGGGATGGAACAGTCGTTGGTGTGCCTCGTTTGTATCACAGCCTGTGTCACAGTTTTGCCTTAGAAAGCCTGAGACACACCAACGCATTGTTTTAGAAGAAGTTGAAGCTGACCGATAAGCCGGGTTCTGTCGTGGACAGTCATTCATCTAGGCCAGCAATCGCTCACTGGCTCAAGCAGCCTACCCGGGTTCAGTACGGGCCGTACCATGTGAACCCCTATTTGGCCTTGCTCCGGGTGGAGTTTACCGTGCCACGGACTGTTACCAGCCGCGCGGTGCGCTCTTACCGCACCCTTTCACCCTTACCTGATCCCGCTTGCGCGGGCCATCGGCGGTTTGCTCTCTGTTGCACTGGTCGTGGGTTTCCCCCCCAGGCGTTACCTGGCACCCTGCCCTATGGAGCCCGGACTTTCCTCCCCTCCGCCCGTCTCCCCCGAAGGGGACGACGACGAAGCGGCGACTGTCTGGTCAGCTTCGGCGCGCAGTATAGAGGGTTTGCGCGCCGCTGTCACCCTCAGGCGTGGGCAAGACGCGATTAACGCGCGACTTCCACCTTCGCCAGCTTTTCGTAGTAGCATGCAATCGCGCTGTGGTCGGCTGTGCCCAGGCCATCCGCGCGCAGCGCCTGCATCATCTCCATAACCGCTGCGGTCAGCGGCAGCTGTGCCCCCACGCCGTGAGAGGTATCCAGCGCGTTGGCCAGGTCTTTAATATGCAGGTCGATGCGAAAGCCGGGTTTGAAATTTCGGTCCATGACCATCGGCGCTTTGGCATCCAGCACGGTACTGCCCGCCAGACCACCGCGAATCGCCTGATAGACCAGGTCCGGGTTGACGCCCGCTTTGGTTGCCAGCGTCAGCGCTTCCGACATGGCGGCAATGTTTAGCGCCACAATTACCTGGTTTGCCAGCTTGGTCACGTTACCGGCACCGATGTCCCCGGTATGCACCACGGAGCCCGCCATCGCTTTCATCAGATCGTAGTATTTGTCGAAAACAGCCTTGTCACCGCCGACCATGACCGACAGCGTGCCGTCGATCGCTTTCGGCTCACCGCCGCTGACCGGCGCGTCCAGCATATCAACGCCCTTCGCTTTTAACGCCTCGCTGATTTCACGGCTTGCGAGCGGCGCGATAGAGCTCATATCGATCAGCACCAGGCCAGGTTTCGCACCGTCGATAATGCCATTCTCACCCAGCGCAACCTCTTTTACATGCGGTGAGTTTGGCAGCATGGTGATGATGACATCGCACTGCTCAGCAATCGCTTTAGCGGTGGTGGCCGCTTCTGCGCCAGCCGCTATCACCTCAGCCACGGCCTGCGGATTATGATCGGATACCACCAGTGAGTAACCTGCTTTAATGAGGTTCTTACTCATTGGTTTACCCATAATCCCCAGGCCAATAAAACCCACTTTCAGCGTCATAGTCTTTTCCTCAATGATGGTTATTTTTTAAAAGCGTCCGCTAGTTTCTGCGTGGCCGAGCGGAATACGCCGAGATCGCTGCCGACGGCAACAAACGTGGCTCCCCACTCCAGATAGCGGCGGGCATCCGCCTCAACCGGTGCCAGAATGCCGCACGGTTTTTCGTGCGCTTTGGCGCGGGCAAAGATGTGCTGAATGGCACGCTGTACGTCCGGATGACCGGCATTCCCCAGGTGTCCGAACGCGGCAGCCAGATCGCTTGGGCCGACGAAGATACCGTCCACGCCGTCGGTGGCGGCAATCGCATCGACGTTATCGACGCCCTGCTGGCTCTCGATCTGGACCAGGATGGTGATGTTGCTGTTGGACTGGGCGAAGTAGTCCGGTACGGTGCCAAACATGTTGGCGCGGTGTGAAACGGAGACGCCGCGGATCCCTTCCGGGGGATAGCGTGTTGACGCCACGGCTTGTGCCGCCTCCTCCTGCGTTTCGACAAACGGGATCAGGAAGTTATAGAAACCGATATCCAGCAAACGCTTAACGATCACCGGCTCGTTGGTGGGGACGCGGACCACGGGCGCGCTGCGGCTGCCCTTCAGCGCCATCAGCTGTGGAATAAAGGTGCTGATATCATTCGGCGCATGCTCGCCGTCCAGCACCAGCCAGTCGAAACCGGCCAGACCCAGCACTTCCGTGCTGATGGGGTTGGCCAGCGCGGACCAGCAGCCAATCTGAATCTGATGTGCCGCAAGGGCCGCTTTAAACTTATTCGGGAAGATATCGTTATTCATCGCGTTTACCTTTTTAATTCCGCAGCCTTGTTCAATATCATTTTATTTATTCCGACGCAGCGACAGGGTTATATTTATTATTCTGAGCTGGTTTGGCGTTATAAAATCGTCATTCAGTATAAGACGCTATCCACCACTGCACATTGTTTTAATGCTCAAGCATTCCGGTGCATTTTGATAATATTTTGAGCATATGCACAAAGCACTGGGCGCTAATGCACAGAATCAGGCATTACTGGTTCGGGAGCGATCGGGATCACATTTTCATATCCCATCTGCTGACATGCTTTATTTCTGAAAGCCGCGTATTTATTTCTACCATTAGAAAATTGGCTGAATTTATTATCAGACACTTTGCTGGAGAATAGTGAACAATGGCCGACATTGAAATTCGACACGCATCGCCGACGGCGTTCTATATAAAAGTGCATGACACCGATAACGTGGCGATTATTGTCAACGACAATGGCTTAAAAGCAGGAACCCGCTTCCCGGACGGGCTGGAGCTGACAGAGCATATTCCGCAGGGACATAAAGTCGCCCTGGTGGACATTCCTGCTCAAAGCGAAATCGTGCGTTACGGCGAAGTGATCGGCTATGCCGTCCGCTTCATTCCGAAGGGTAGCTGGATTGAGGAGTCGCTGGTTGAGCTGCCAAAAGCACCGCCGCTCAATACGCTGCCCCTGGCAACCCGCGTGCCGGAGCCGCTTCCCCCACTGGAAGGCTATACCTTTGAAGGCTATCGCAATGCAGATGGCAGCGTCGGCACCAAAAACCTGCTCGGCATTACCACCAGCGTGCACTGCGTGGCGGGCGTAGTGGATTACGTGGTGAAAATCATCGAGCGCGATCTGCTGCCGAAGTACCCGAACGTGGACGGCGTGGTCGGCCTGAATCACCTTTACGGCTGCGGCGTGGCAATTAACGCGCCTGCAGCGGTTGTGCCCATCAGAACCATCCACAACATCGCCCTTAACCCGAACTTTGGCGGTGAGGTGATGGTGATCGGTCTGGGTTGCGAAAAGCTCCAGCCCGAGCGTCTGCTGCAGGGCCCGGAAGATGTCAAAGCCATCCCGGCAGACGAGGCCAGCATTGTGCGCCTGCAGGACGAACGCCACGTCGGTTTTCGTTCAATGGTCGACGATATTCTGCAGGTCGCGGAGCGCCATCTGAACAAACTCAACCGCCGCCAGCGCGAAACGTGTCCGGTCTCGGAACTGGTGGTGGGCACCCAGTGCGGCGGCAGCGATGCATTCTCCGGCGTGACGGCCAACCCGGCGGTGGGCTATGCGTCCGATCTGCTTGTTCGCTGCGGCGCCACGGTGATGTTCTCCGAAGTGACCGAAGTCCGTGACGCCATCCATTTGCTTACCCCGCGCGCCGTCAATGAAGAGGTCGGCAAGCGCCTGCTTGAGGAGATGGCCTGGTACGACAACTATCTCGACATGGGCAAAACCGACCGCAGCGCCAACCCCTCTCCGGGGAATAAAAAGGGCGGTCTGGCAAACGTGGTGGAAAAAGCCCTCGGATCCATTGCCAAATCCGGCCAGAGCGCCATTGCCGAAGTGCTCTCTCCCGGCCAGCGCCCGACGAAGCGCGGCCTGATCTACGCGGCAACGCCGGCCAGCGATTTCGTCTGCGGCACGCAGCAGGTCGCATCAGGTATTACGGTGCAGGTCTTCACCACCGGGCGCGGTACGCCGTACGGCCTGATGGCGGTGCCGGTGATTAAAATGGCGACGCGCACCGAGCTGGCAAACCGCTGGTATGACTTAATGGATATCAACGCGGGCACCATCGCTACCGGGGAAGAGAGTATTGAAGAGGTAGGCTGGAAGCTGTTCCACTTCATTCTGGATGTGGCGAGCGGGCGGAAGAAAACCTTCTCTGACCAATGGGGACTGCATAACCAGCTGGCGGTGTTTAACCCGGCGCCGGTGACGTGATTGCCCCTCACCCTGCCCTCTCTCCATAGGGGAGAGGGTAAAAACCGCACCGAGCAGTCCCCTCTCCCCTATGGGGAGAGGGTTAGGGTGAGGGGAAAAACCCCCTTTAAACCAGCACCACCTCAATCCCGCTTTTACGCAATCCGTCCAGGCTCTCCGCCGGGATCCCCTCGTCGACGATAATCATATCAATCCGCTGCGTATCAATGATTTTATGCAGGCTTGAGCGGTTAAACTTGCTGGAGTCGGTCACGACAATAATACGCTCCGCAACTTCACACATCCGGCGGTTCAGGCGGGCCTCGTCTTCGTTATGCGTGCTCACGCCGCGATCGAGATCGATGGCGTCAACGCCCAGGAACAGCAGATCGAAGTGATAATTCTGTAAGGACTGCTCCGCCTGGTCGCCGTAGAAGGATTGCGACTGGCGGCGCAAGTGCCCGCCGGTCATCAGCAGCTCAATGCCTTCCGCCTCCAGCAACGCATTCGCCACGTTCATCCCATTGGTCATGGCAATGACATCCGTGTGCTGACGCAGCATGCGGGCAATTTCAAAGGTCGTGGTACCGGAGTCCAGAATAATGCGGTGTCCGGGCTTCACCAGCGCGGCAGCGGCCTGCGCGATGCTGCGTTTCACCGCCGTGTTGAGCGCGCTTTTGTCTTCCACAGAAGGCTCAGCGCCCGGCGTATTGCCCTCGCAGATGAGCGCACCGCCGTAAGCGCGCACGGCAATGCCCTGTTTTTCCAGGAATGCCAGATCGTTGCGGATCGTTACCGTTGATACGCCATATAAATGAGAAAGATCGTTAACCTGTACGCTTCCCTGCGCCCGCAGTCGCTGAATGATCTGCTCTCGCCTTTCACTGGTGCCGGTGATGCGCTTTTCTGCGGATGGATCGGTACTGCCCATGCCAGCTCCTTAGTAAAAACACTTTCGTTTTATTTCGTTTTGCCTATTAACGCCTTTCTTTTGGGGGAATGCAAGCTCTGAAAGCCCGCCTGATATTCGCTTGACCTGCGCTGAAACCTTTCATTATGTTTCTTTTGTGAAACAGATCGGAAAACTATTATCTTTCGTTTTATTTTTATATCACCATGATGCAGGATTAAATGAAACAAAACGAAAGATAAGTATCATTACCATCCGACATGGAGAGGAAAGTGAAACATCTGACAGAAATGGTGGAGCAGCATAAACGGGGGAAGACAAACGGAATTTATGCTGTCTGCTCCGCGCATCCGCTGGTACTTGAAGCCGCAATTCGTTACGCCCGTTCACAGCAGACGCCGCTGCTGATTGAGGCCACCTCTAATCAGGTCGATCAGTTTGGCGGCTACACCGGCATGACGCCCGCCGACTTTCACGGGTTCGTCTGCAGGCTGGCAGATTCTCTTGGATTCCCGGCGTCACGGCTGATCCTCGGTGGCGATCACTTAGGGCCAAACCGCTGGCAACACCTGCCCGCGCGGGAAGCCATGGCCAATGCCGACGATCTCATTAAAAGCTATGTCGCTGCCGGGTTCAAAAAGATCCACCTCGACTGCAGCATGTCCTGTGAGGACGATCCGGTTCCCCTGACCGACGCGATCGTCGCCGAACGCGCCGCACGTCTGGCGAAAATTGCCGAAACGACCTGCCGGGAACAGTTTGGTGAATCCGATCTGGTCTACGTTATCGGCACGGAGGTGCCGGTGCCGGGTGGCGCGCACGACACGCTCACCGAGCTTGAGGTCACCACGCCAGACGCGGCGCGCGCGACGCTTGAAGCGCATCGTCACGCGTTCGAAAAGGAAGGATTAAGCGACATCTGGCCGCGCATTATTGGCCTGGTGGTGCAGCCCGGCGTGGAGTTCGACCACGCACACGTCTGCGACTACCGGCCGGAAAAAGCCATCGCCCTGAGCGAAATGGTGGAAACCTACGATACGCTGGTTTTTGAAGCGCACTCCACTGACTACCAGACGCCGCAGGCGCTGCGCCAACTGGTAAACGATCACTTCGCCATCTTAAAAGTCGGTCCGGCTCTGACCTTTGCCCTGCGCGAAGCCCTCTTCTCACTGGCCGCTATCGAAGAGGAGCTGCTGCCAGCGAAGGCCAGTTCTGGCCTGCGCCACGTGCTGGAAAACGTGATGCTCGACCGACCGGAGTACTGGCAAAGCCATTACCACGGTGACGGCAACGCGCGTCGCCTGGCGCGCGGCTACAGCTACTCTGACCGCGTGCGTTATTACTGGCCGGACAGCCAGATCGACGAAGCCTTCGCGCGGCTGGTACGCAACCTGGCAAACGACCCCATTCCATTGCCGCTGATCAGCCAGTACCTGCCGCTGCAGTACAGCAAAGTTCGCGAGGGCGCTCTCAAGTCAACGCCTCGGGAACTCATCCTCGACCACATTCAGGACATACTCCAGCAATACCACGCCGCCTGCGAAGGCGTAACGACGCAAAACGCATAATAAAAAGAGGAAAGCACGATGCCAAACATTGTCTTATGCCGCATTGATGAACGCCTGATTCACGGTCAGGTGGGCGTGCAGTGGGTAGGGTTTGCGGGGGCAAACCTGGTTCTGGTCGCCAACGATGAGGTGGCTGAGGATCCTGTTCAACAGAACCTGATGGAAATGGTGCTCGCGGAAGGGATCGCCGTGCGGTTCTGGTCATTACAAAAAGTCATCGACAACATTCATCGCGCCGCTGATCGCCAGAAAATCCTGCTGGTCTGTAAATCTCCCGCCGATTTTCTGAAGCTGGTTGAGGGCGGCGTGCCCATCACCCGTATCAACGTAGGAAACATGCACTACGCCAGCGGCAAACAACAAATTGCCAAAACGGTCTCCGTCGACGCGAACGATATCGCCGCGTTCAACGGCCTGAAAACGGCCGGGGTGGAATGCTTTGTTCAGGGCGTTCCGACAGAAGCTGCTTTGGATCTCTTTAAACTGCTCTGAGGGATTCACAATGGAAATCAGTCTGTTGCAGGCATTCGCGCTGGGGCTTCTCGCCTTTATCGCGGGTCTGGATATGTTTAACGGGTTAACGCACATGCACCGCCCGGTCGTTCTCGGGCCGCTGGTTGGCCTGATTCTTGGCGATCTGCACACCGGGATTTTGACCGGCGGGACGTTAGAGCTGGTCTGGATGGGCCTGGCGCCACTCGCGGGCGCACAGCCGCCAAACGTCATTATCGGCACGATTGTGGGTACCGCATTTGCCATCAGCACAGGCGTGAAGCCAGAAGTTGCCGTTGGCGTCGCCGTGCCGTTTGCTGTTGCGGTACAGATGGGGATTACGTTCCTCTTCTCGGTGATGTCTGGCGTGATGTCCCGCTGCGATCGCATGGCGGCCAATGCGGATACCAACGGCATTGAACGGGTTAACTATCTGGCCCTGCTGGCGCTCGGCATCTTCTATTTCTTGTGCGCGTTTCTGCCTATTTATTTCGGTGCGGAGCACGCGAAAACCGCCATTGACGTTCTGCCGACACGCCTGATTGACGGCCTCGGCGTCGCGGGCGGCATCATGCCAGCTATCGGCTTCGCCGTGCTGCTGAAGATCATGATGAAAAACGTCTACATCCCCTACTTCATTATCGGCTTTGTCGCCGCGGCCTGGCTCAAGCTTCCGGTCCTGGCGATTGCGGCCGCCGCGCTGGCTATGGCGCTGATCGACCTGATGCGTAAATCACCTGAACCGACGGCTCCAGCGGCCCAGAAAGAGGAATTCGAAGATGGCATCTAATCAAACAACGTTACCGGGCGTGTCTGAAACCGAAGAGACCCTGCTGACCGGCGTCAACGAAAACGTCTACGAAGACCAAAGCATTGGTGCCGAACTGACGAAAAAAGATATTAACCGCGTCGCCTGGCGTTCAATGCTGCTGCAGGCCTCGTTCAACTATGAACGTATGCAGGCCTCCGGCTGGCTGTACGGGTTGCTGCCCGCGCTGAAAAAGATCCACACCAACAAGCGGGACCTGGCGCGGGCGATGAAAGGCCATATGGGCTTCTTCAATACCCACCCGTTCCTCGTGACCTTTGTTATCGGCATTATTCTGGCGATGGAGCGCTCCAAGCAGGATGTGAACAGCATCCAGAGCACCAAAATTGCCGTCGGTGCGCCGCTCGGCGGCATCGGTGACGCCATGTTCTGGCTTACCCTTCTGCCCATCTGCGGCGGCATTGGTGCCAGCCTGGCGCTGCAGGGATCGATTCTGGGCGCGGTGGTCTTTATCGTACTGTTTAACGTTGTGCACCTCGGCCTGCGTTTTGGTCTGGCGCACTACGCTTACCGGATGGGCGTTGCGGCCATTCCGCTGATCAAGGCCAACACCAAAAAGGTCGGCCATGCGGCCTCCATCGTCGGGATGACGGTGATCGGCGCGCTGGTAGCAACCTATGTCCGTCTCAACACTACCCTCGAAATCAAAGCCGGGGATGCGGTCGTCAAGCTGCAGGCCGACGTTATCGACAAGCTGATGCCCGCATTTCTGCCGCTGGTCTACACCCTGACCATGTTCTGGCTGGTGCGCCGTGGCTGGAGCCCGCTGCGGCTGATTGGTATCACCGTGGTGCTGGGCGTTGTCGGTAAGTTCTGTCACTTCCTGTAAAAGCAAAGAGGTAGCGATGTTAGGCATTATTTTGACGGGTCACGGCGGTTTTGCCAGCGGGCTTGAGCAGGCAATGAAGCAGATCCTCGGCGAGCAGCCGCAGTTTATCGCCATCGATTTTCCTGAAACGTCCACCACGGCGCGGCTGACCGCTCAGCTTGAGCAGGCAGTGAGTGAACTCGACGCCCGGCACGACATTGTGTTTCTCACCGATTTGCTGGGCGGCACGCCGTTTCGCGTGGCCTCAACGCTCGCGATGCAAAGACCGGGCAGCGAAGTCATCACCGGCACCAACCTGCAGCTCCTGCTGGAGATGGTGCTGGAGCGCGACGGATTAACCAGCGAAGCGTTTCGCCTGCAGGCACTGGAGTGCGGACACCGCGGCCTGACAAGCCTGGTGGACGAGCTGGGCCGCTGCCGCGAGGAAGCGCCCGCTGAGGAAGGGATATGAGCCAGCTGCTGCGCGCCCGACGGGTGCTGACCGAACAGGGCTGGCTGGATGACCACCAGCTTCGTATCGAGAACGGCGTTATCGCGGCGATTGAGCCCATCCCCACGGGCGTTCACGCCCGCGATGCCGATAAGCTCTGCCCGGCGTACATTGATATTCACGTGCATGGTGGCATGGGTGTGGACGTGATGGATGACGCACCCGATACGCTGGACGTTTTAGCCATCCATAAAGCGCGTGAAGGGGTAGGGGCATTTTTGCCCACTACCGTCACCGCACCGCTGGAGGTCATTCACGGTGCCCTCACGCGCATCGCCCGGCGCTGTCGATTGGGCGGCCCCGGCGCGCAGATCCTGGGCAGCTATCTGGAAGGGCCGTACTTCACCCCGCAGAACAAAGGGGCGCACCCGCCGGCGCTGTTTCGGGAGCTGGATATCGCCGAGCTGGACGCGCTAATTACGCTTTCGCACCACACGCTGAAGGTGGTGGCGCTGGCGCCGGAAAAGCCCGGCGCGCTACGGGCGATCCGCCACCTGAAGCAGCGGGGTTTACGCGTGATGCTGGGCCACAGTGCCGCCACCTACGAGCAAACCCTCGCCGCCTTTGACGCCGGCGCGGACGGGCTGGTGCACTGCTACAACGGCATGACGGGGCTGCATCACAGAGGGCCCGGCATGGTCGGCGCGGGGCTTACTGACCAACGGGCGTGGCTGGAGCTTATCGCCGACGGCCACCATGTTCATCCTGGAGCCCTGCGTTTATGCAGTTGCTGTGCGAAAGAGAGGGTGGTGCTGATTACCGATGCCATGCAGGCGGCAGGTATGCCGGATGGGCGGTATACGCTCTGCGGTGAAGAGGTCACGATGCACCACGGCGTGGTGAAAACCGCCTCCGGCGGACTGGCGGGCAGCACGCTGTCACTGGATGCCGCAGTCAGGAATATGGTGGAGCACGCGGGCGTCGCCGCTGAAGACGCTATTCATATGGCCTCGCTGCACCCTGCCCGCCTGCTGGGCATCGATCGTCAGCTCGGATCCTTAACGCCGGGAAAACGCGCCAATATGATTGCGCTGGACGGGGGTTTACACCTTCAGCAGATCTGGATTCAGGGCCAGGCTCTCCCCCTTTAGCCCTTTCATTGTGTCTCCTTTTGGCTTTACGGCCTGAAACCGTAAGGCCTTTCTTTTCCTTTCCTTAAATTTGCCCTTTTCTTTCACGATCACACTTTTCGTTTTATTTCTTTTCTTTCATTGAACTTTCGATTTCTTTTCTATAGATTTTATTTAACTGCTAAAGTGAAAAAGTGAAACGAAACGAAAGATAGCGACACGTTTGCCAGCGTCTGATGTGGAATTCACACGACTAAGGACTGAGTTATGCCACAAATCACCCCCGCCGCCACAACCGGCACCTGGACCGAAGAAGAGATCCGCCAGCAGCCTGCCAGCTGGATCCGCTCGCTCAACAACATCGATAATCTGCGTTCCTCAATTGACGGTTTCCTGACCCCGCTGCTGCGCAAGCGCGATCTGCGGATCGTCCTGACCGGCGCGGGCACGTCCGCGTTTATTGGCGATATCATTGCGCCATGGCTTGCGAGCCACACCGGGAAAAACATCTCCGCCGTGCCCACAACCGATCTGGTCACGAACCCGATGGATTACTTCAGCCCGGCATATCCGCTGCTGCTGGTTTCGTTTGCCCGCTCCGGCAATAGCCCGGAAAGCGTGGCTGCAGTAGAGCTTGCCAATCAGTTCGTGCCGGAGTGCTACCACCTGTCGATCACCTGTAACGAGGCGGGCAGCCTGTATCAGAACGCCGTCGACAGCGATAACGCCTATGCCCTGCTGATGCCTGCCGAAACGCACGATCGCGGCTTCGCGATGACCAGCAGTATCACCACCATGATGGTGAGCTGCCTGGCGGTATTCGCGCCAGAGACGATCGGTAGCCGCACCTTCCGCGACGTGGCCGATCGCTGTCAGGCGATCCTCACCTCACTCGGCGATTTCCGCCAAGGGGTCTTTGGCAACGAACCGTGGAAAAGGATCGTTTACCTGGGAAGCGGTGGCCTGCAGGGCGCGGCGCGTGAATCGGCGCTGAAGGTGCTGGAGCTGACGGCGGGCAAGCTGGCGGCGTTCTACGAGTCCCCAACCGGCTTCCGTCACGGGCCTAAATCACTGGTGGATAGCGAAACGCTGGTGGTGGTGTTTGTCTCCAGCCATCCGTATACGCGTCAGTACGATCTCGATCTGCTGGCCGAACTGCGCCGCGAACGCCAGGCTCTGCGCGTCGTCGCCATCGCCGCTGAAAACGATCCGGTTATTGAAGCGGGTCCGCACATCCTGCTGCCGCCTTCCCGCCCGTTTATCGATATGGAACAGGCGTTCTGCTTCCTGATGTACGCCCAGGTCTTTGCGCTGTCTCAGTCCCTCAGCGTGGGCAATACGCCCGATACGCCATCTGCCAGCGGCACGGTCAACCGCGTGGTGCAGGGCGTTGTTATTCATCCGTGGCAGGCTTAAGAGGATCGCACTATGAGCATTATCTCAACGAAATATCTTCTGCAGGACGCGCAGGCAAAAGGCTACGCGGTGCCGGCGTTCAACATCCACAACGCGGAGACGATCCAGGCGATCCTCGAAGTGTGCAGCGAAATGCGATCGCCGGTGATCCTCGCGGGTACGCCGGGCACGTTTAAGCACATTGCGCTGGAGGAGATCTACGCCCTGTGCAGCGCCTACTCGCTAACCTACGACATGCCGCTGGCGCTGCATCTCGATCACCACGAATCCCTCGACGATATTCGTCGCAAGGTTAACGCGGGCGTGCGTAGCGCGATGATAGACGGCAGCCACTATCCGTTCGAACAAAACGTGAAGCTGGTGAAATCGGTGGTCGATTTTTGCCACCTCAACGACTGTAGCGTCGAGGCCGAGCTGGGGCGTCTTGGCGGCGTGGAAGATGACATGAGCGTCGACGCCGAAAGCGCGTTTCTCACCGACCCGCAGGAAGCGAAACGCTTTGTCGAACTGACCGGCGTCGATAGCCTCGCCGTCGCCATCGGCACCGCACACGGCCTGTATACCAAACGCCCGAAAATCGACTTCCAGCGGCTGGCCGAGATCCGCGACGTGGTCACCGTGCCGCTGGTGCTGCACGGCGCGAGCGATGTGCCGGATGAAGATGTTCGCCGCACCATCGCGCTGGGCGTGTGCAAAGTCAACGTGGCTACCGAACTGAAAATCGCCTTCTCTGACGCGGTGAAGGCCTGGTTTGCTGAAAACCCGCAGGGTAACGATCCGCGCTTCTATATGCGGGTCGGTATGGACGCCATGAAAGAGGTGGTCAGAAGCAAAATCACCGTTTGCGGCTCGGCAAACCGATTGCTGCTTCCGGCAGAAGCCTGATTAAAATGGAGCTTACGCTGATGAAAAAAATTCTCGCACTCTCAGTGCTGGCCCTGTGCGTATCCCATAGCGCGGTGGCCGCGAACTACACGCTCAGTAACGACAATATCGCCCTGTCATTTGATGATGCAAACTCAACGGTTGTGGTTAAGGACAGCAAAGCTAACCATCCGCTCACGCCGCAGGAGCTGTTCTTTCTGACGCTGCCGGACGAGACTAAAATCCACACCGCGGATTTTAAAATCAAGCATGTCGAAAAGCAGGACAGCGGGATTGTCGTTGATTTCACCCATCCGGAATTTAACGTGACGGTGAAGCTGAACCTGGTGAAGGGCAAATACGCCAGCATCGACTACACCATCGCCGCCGTTGGTCAGCCTCGGGACGTGGCGAAAATCACCTTCTTCCCGACCAAAAAGCAGGCTCAGGCCCCTTACGTAGACGGGGCAATTAACAGCTCGCCGATCGTCGCAGACTCGTTCTTTATTCTGCCGGATAAGCCCATCGTTAACACTTACGCCTATGAAGCGACGACCAACCTCAACGTGGAGCTGAAAACCCCTATTCAGCCCGCAACTCCGGTCAGCTACACCACGTACTTTGGTACCTTCCCGGAGACCAGCCAGCTGCGACGTAGCGTAAACCAGTTTATCGATGCCGTCCGTCCGCGTCCGTATAAGCCTTATTTACACTACAACAGCTGGATGGATATCGGCTTCTTTACCCCGTACTCCGAGCAGGATGTGCTGGGGCGGATGGATGAATGGAATAAAGAATTTATCACCGGGCGCGGCGTGGCGCTGGATGCGTTCCTGCTTGACGATGGCTGGGATGACCTGACCGGGCGCTGGCTGTTTGGCCCGGCTTTCAGCAAGGGTTTTGGCAAGGTACGGGAGAAAGCTGACAGCCTGCACAGCTCCGTCGGCCTGTGGCTCTCGCCGTGGGGCGGCTATAACAAACCGCGCGATACGCGCGTCTCGCATGCAAAAGAGTACGGTTTCGAAACGGTAGACGGGAAGCTGGCGCTGTCAGGCCCGAACTATTTTAAAAACTTTAATGAGCAGATCGTTAAGCTTATCAAAAATGAGCACATTACCTCGTTCAAGCTCGACGGGATGGGTAATGCCAATTCACATATTAAGGGGAGCCCGTTCGCCTCGGATTTTGACGCCTCTATCGATCTGCTGCATAACATGCGCAGCGCCAATCCGAATCTGTTTATTAACCTGACGACCGGTACAAACGCCAGCCCCTCCTGGCTGTTCTACGCCGATTCCATCTGGCGTCAGGGAGATGATATCAACCTGTACGGCCCCGGCACGCCGGTGCAGCAGTGGATGACCTACCGCGATGCGGAAACGTATCGATCCATTGTGCGTAAAGGTCCGCTGTTCCCGCTGAACTCCCTGATGTATCACGGGATCGTCAGCGCGGAGAACGCGTATTACGGTCTGGAGAAGGTGCAAACGGACAGCGATTTTGCCGACCAGGTCTGGAGCTACTTCGCCACCGGGACCCAGTTACAGGAACTGTATATCACCCCATCCATGCTCAACAAGGCGAAGTGGGATGTCCTGGCGCAGGCCGCGAAGTGGTCCCGGGAGAACGCCAGCGTGCTGGTGGATACCCACTGGATTGGCGGTGACCCGACGGCATTGCAGGTTTACGGCTGGGCATCCTGGAGCAAGGACAAAGCGATTATCGGCTTGCGTAACCCGTCGGATAAGCCACAAAGCTACTATCTGGATCTGGCAAGAGACTTTGAAATCCCGACAGACGGCACGACACAATTTGGTTTGAAAGCGGTGTACGGCAGTAACGATAGCGTACCGGAGGAGTATAAAAACGCGGTGGTGATTACCCTGAAGCCGCTGGAAACGCTGGTGTTTGAGGCATTACCAGGAAAATAAAAGTGTTCAGCTGGCAGGTTAAGCCATGACCTGCCAGCTTCCCCCTTTCCTTGCCCCCAGGCGTTTTAATTTACCTTTTGTTTGCAAAGAACAGAGATAACGTTCCGCGGTGCGGGAAGTCACGCCCAATACGGATGCCAGCATTACCGCAGTCATTTGCGGTTGAACGGTAAGAAGCTCAAGGATTGCCTTTTCCTTTTCCGACATTTCTTCCGGCATCTTTTCCGACATTACGGACGACATACCTATGCCTTCCCGCAAAGCTTCGGCCATATTTTGCAGCATAAACTCCACGAATGCCGTGCAATCACTGGCCCGATCGCATTGTCCTAAAATCTGGTAATAGTGCGCCTGCTGGAAGTGAATGAGAGTCTCAACGGGCAGCCAGGCAAGTTCTGCACGCCACTGGCTTAAGATCAACGTTTGCCACAGCCGCCCCATGCGGCCATTTCCATCTGAAAAAGGATGGATGAATTCAAACTCGTAATGAAATACCGAGCTGGCAATCAAAGGGTGAAGATCGGTTTGCTTAAGCCAGGCAAGAAGATCGTCGATAAGGCGGTTCATCTGCGAGGCTGGCGGAGCCATGTGGACTAACTGGTTCCCACGGTATATCCCTACATCCCCATGCCTGAGCTTGCCAGGATTATCGACCAGACCCGTCATTAATAACCGGTGTGCACTGAGTAAGTCTTTAAGCTTCCAGGGCTTCCATTCGGGCAATTTTTCATAAGCAAGAATCGCGTTACGTACTTCCTGAATATCTTTTTCAGGTGCGAGCACGCGCTTACCCTCCATGATTGCCGTCACTTGCCCGGTCGTCAGAGAGTTATGCTCGATCGCCAGAGAAGCCTGGATTGTGCGGATTCGGTTCTCTTTGCGCAGTAGCGGAGAGGTTCTTCCTGAATGTGCCGCCCAGTGCCCTAACAGCTCACCAATCTCAACAACCTGATTGAGAATCGATGGCGTGATAGTAAAAGGAGGCTGATAGCGGCTCATCTGGATTACTCTCCCTGCTGCTCCAGCGCATACTTATAGAGCGCATTCTTTTTCACGCCGTGGATCTCCGCCGCCAGTGCAGCCGCTTTCTTAAGCGGCAGTTCTGCCTGCAGCAGCGCCAGCGTGCGCAGCGCGTCGGCAGGGAGCGCATCCTCCTGCGCTTTATGCCCTTCGACAATCAGCACCATTTCACCCTTGCGGCGGTTTTCATCTTCCTTTACCCACGCCAGCAGTTCGCCCACCGGCGCGCCGTGAATGGTCTCCCAGGTTTTGGTCAGCTCGCGCGCCAGCACCACGTAGCGGCCTTCTCCCCAGACGGTGACCATGTCTTCCAGGCTCTCCAGCAGGCGATGCGTGGATTCGTAAAAAATCAGGGTACGCGGCTCCGCTTCCAGATCCTTCAACACGTCGCGGCGGCCTTTGGATTTGGCTGGGAGGAAGCCTTCATAGCAGAAACGGTCGGACGGCAGACCCGCGGCGCTCAGCGCGGCAATGGCGGCGCACGGCCCCGGCAGCGGCACAACGCGGATACCGGCTTCGCGACAGGTACGCACCAGATGGTAGCCAGGGTCGTTAATCAGCGGCGTACCAGCATCGGAGACCAGCGCAATGTTCTGCCCCTCCTTCAGCTTCGCCACCAGCGTTTCGGCTTTTTGTTGCTCATTGTGATCGTGCAGGGCGAACAAACGAGCGTTAATCGCGAAATGCTGCAGCAGTAATCCGGTGTGTCGGGTATCTTCGGCGGCAATTAAATCAACAGCTTGCAATACGGTGAGCGCACGTTGGGTAATATCAGATAAATTCCCGATAGGAGTAGGTACAATATAAAGCTGGCCTTGAGAATTATCTGCCGTTTCGTGTTGTTTCATTGTTTCGTCCGTATTGCCGATTTAATATTGAGCATTGCGTAAAAAAAATCACTGGATACAGTATGGTACCGTTAACGTTTCTTCGAAAAAAAGCCACGCGCAGCGTGCCGCTTCTGCTGGCAGCCCTGATCTTTGCAGGCTGTGGCACCCAGGCACCTGACCAGAGCACGGCCCATCTTCAGGGTTCCGCTCAGGCTGATTCTGGCTTTTATCTGCAACAAATGTCGCAGAGTTCAAATGATACCAGGATCAACTGGCAATTACTCGCCATTCGTGCACTGCTGAAAGAGGGTAAAACCCAGCGGGCCGCCGAGCTGTTTAACCAGTTGCCGAAAGATCTTAACGACACCCAGCGTCGTGAACAGAGCCTGCTCTCTGCCGAACTGAAAGTCGCACTGAAAGATTACGCCGCCGCGAAGAAGACCCTCGGTGACATTGACGTGAGCGCGCTGGATAAAAATCAGCAGGCCCGCTTCTGGCAGGCGGGCATTACCGCTGAGCAGGGGCGTCCTTCGCTGACGCTGCTTCGGGCGCTCGTCGCACAAGAGCCACTGCTCGGCGGCGCGGATAAGCAGAAAAATATTGATGCCACCTGGCAAGCGCTTGCCTCTATGACCCAGGAACAGGCGCAGGCGCTGGTCATTAACGCGGATGAAAACGTTCTTCAGGGCTGGCTGGATCTGCAGCAGATGTGGTTTAACAACCGCAGCGATCCAAAAATGTTGAAAGCCGGTATTACGGACTGGCAGACGCGCTACCCGCAAAACCCGGGCGCGAAAATGCTGCCAACCCAGCTGGTGAACGTGCAGAACTTTAAGCCTGCATCCACCAGCAAAATCGCCCTGCTTCTGCCGCTCAACGGTCAGGCGGCAGTGTTCGGCCGAACCATTCAGCAGGGCTTTGAAGCGGCGAAAAACGGCACCACCTCGGTAACGGGCAGCGCGGTTCCCGCCCAGGCGGCCCAGGCGGCCAACGTGAATGACGTTGTCAGCCCTTCCGCCGCGGAGACCAGCGACCTGACCACCGCGCAAACCCCGGCGCAGGGCACGATGCAAAACCCGGTGACGGCCCCGACGACGCCTGCGGCTACTGCAGCCCCTGCGACGCAGGCTCCGGCTGAGACACAGGCAGCGCCTGCCCCTGACGCCGCAGCCGCAGCCGCACAGCCCCAGGAGACTCAACAGACTCAACAGCAGCCTGCACAACCCGCCGTTCAACCTGCCGCACAGCCGCAGGCCGTTGCGGCCACCAGCGCCAACCCGGGCGCTGAGTTGAAAATCTATGACACCAGCTCGCAGCCGCTTGACCAGGTGCTGGCGCAGGTTCAACAGGACGGTGCGAGCATCGTTGTCGGCCCGCTGCTGAAAAACAACGTTGAAGAGCTGATGAAGAGCAATACCACGCTGAACGTGCTGGCGCTCAACCAGCCTGAGCAGGTTCAGAACCGAGCCAATATTTGTTACTTCGCGCTTTCTCCTGAAGATGAGGCCCGCGATGCGGCACGTCATATTCACGAGCAGGGTAAGCAGGCTCCGCTACTGCTCATCCCACGCAGCACGCTTGGCGATCGCGTGGCCAATGCCTTTGCCGATGAGTGGCAGAAGCTGGGCGGTGGCGTGGTGCTGCAGCAGAAATTCGGTTCCGTCTCTGAACTGCGCGCGGGCGTAAACGGCGGAGCGGGTATCGCGCTTAACGGTAGCCCGGTGACCTCGAGCCTGCCGCAGCAGCAGGGCGTGACGATTGGCGGTCTGACGATCCCTGCCCCACCTACCGACGCGCAGATTAGCGGTGGCGGTAAAGTGGATGCGGCCTATATCGTTGCCACACCGCAGGAGATCGCCTTTATCAAACCGATGATTGCGATGCGTAACGGCAGCCAGAGCGGCGCAACGCTGTACGCCAGCTCGCGCAGCGCGCAGGGCACCGCGGGTCCTGATTTCCGTCTGGAAATGGACGGCCTGCAGTACAGTGAAATCCCTATGCTGGCTGGCAGCAATCCGGCGCTGATGCAGCAGGCGCTCAGCACGGTGCGTAACGATTACTCTCTGGCGCGTCTGTATGCGATGGGTGTCGATGCGTGGGCGCTGGCGAACCACTTTACCCAAATGCGTCAGGTGCCGGGCTTTGAGCTTAACGGCAACACCGGCGATCTGACCGCAACTCAGGACTGCGTGATCAACAGGAAGTTATCATGGCTCAAATACCAGCAGGGGCAAATCGTCCCGGCCAGTTAAGCCGTAAAGAGACCGGCGATGCGTGGGAGTTAAAAGCGCGTCGCTGGCTTGAAGGCAATGGACTGCGCTTTATCGCCGCTAACGTCCGAGGGCGCGGCGGCGAAATTGACCTGATCATGAAAGACGGTCAGGTCATTGTGTTTGTAGAAGTCCGCTTTCGACAGTCCTCCCGTTTTGGCGGTGCTGCCGCCAGCGTGACGCTCGCCAAACAACATAAATTATTACAGACTGCCCACTTGTGGCTTGCCCGCCATAATGGGAGTTTTGATACTGTGGATTGCCGGTTCGATGTGATAGCCTTCACCGGAAATGAGATCGAATGGCTTAAAAACGCTTTTGGCGAAGACGCATAATTAAGATTTAAAAGGGATAACGTGCTCGAAAGAATTAAAGTGTGCTTCACAGAAAGCATCCAGACTCAGATTGCCGCGGCGGAAGCCCTTCCGGATGCTATCTCTCGTGCCGCGATGACGCTGGTGCAGTCCCTGCTTAACGGCAACAAAATCCTCTGTTGTGGCAACGGCACGTCTGCCGCCAACGCACAGCATTTTGCTGCCAGCATGATCAACCGTTTTGAAACAGAACGCCCGAGTTTACCTGCCATTGCACTTAATACCGATAATGTGGTCTTAACAGCGATTGCTAACGATCGTCTGCATGACGAAATTTACGCAAAGCAGGTGCGAGCCCTGGGTCATGCCGGAGACGTGCTGCTGGCAATCTCCACGCGCGGCAACAGCCGGGATATTGTCAAAGCCGTTGAAGCCGCCGTTACCCGCGACATGACTATCGTGGCCTTAACCGGCTATGACGGTGGCGAGCTGGCGGGTCTGCTTGGGCCGCAGGATGTGGAAATCCGCATTCCGTCTCACCGGAGCGCACGTATTCAGGAGATGCATATGCTCACGGTGAACTGCTTATGTGATTTGATCGATAACACGCTTTTCCCTCACCAGGATGATTAAGGAGTTCTTATGAAGGCTTTATCGACCCTCGCAGTCCTTATGTCTGCATTACTGCTTCAGGGATGTATCGCTGCGGCCGTTGTGGGTACCGCCGCGGTAGGCACCAAAGCGGCAACCGATCCGCGCACTGTGGGTACACAGGTGGATGACGGTACGCTGGAGCTGCGCGTCAACAGTGCGCTGTCGAAAGACGAACAAATTAAGAAAGAAGCGCGGATCAACGTGACGGCTTATCAGGGCAAAGTGCTGCTGGCAGGCCAGGCGCCGAATATGGAACTCGCCTCTCGTGCGAAGCAAATTGCGATGGGTGTAGAAGGTACCACTGAGGTGTTTAACGAAGTGCGCCAGGGCAAGCCAATTGGTTTAGGTGATGCTTCTTCCGATACCTGGATAACCACCAAAGTGCGTTCCCAACTGCTGGGCTCGGACCAGGTGAAATCGTCCAACGTGAAAGTGACGACGGAAAACGGTGAAGTATTCCTGCTGGGTCTGGTGACCGAACGTGAAGGGAAAGCGGCGGCCGATATCGCCAGCCGGGTGAGCGGCGTGAAGCACGTCACCACCGCGTTTACTTACATCAAGTAAGCCACACCTGACTACAGGCCCGGTAAGCGCCAGCGCTACCGGGCTTTTTTTTACAGCAACGCAATACTCCCCACAATCACCCCACTCAACGCCACCAGTCCTGCGGTGAGCCATAGCGCTTTCGCCGGGAATGACTTACGCAGCATAATGAGCGACGGCAGACTGATCGCAGGCAGAGTAATGAGCAGCACCAGCGCAGGCGCAGTGCCCATGCCGGCCAGCATCATGGTCTGAACAATCGGAATTTCAGCGGCCGTCGGGATAACGAACAGGCAGCCTGCAACGGCCATCGCAATCACCCACATCAGCGTGTTGTCGATAGCGCCATCCGCATGCGGGAACAGCCAGACGCGCGCCGCCCCCAGCACCAGTACCGCCAGGATATAGACCGGGATGGTGCTCCAGAAAAGCTGCCATAGCGCCTTACCCCAGCGTGTGAAGAAACCGCCCTGCGGCTCGCTGACGTCCAGCTCAACTGACGCCGGTTCTGCGGCAGGCTCCTTCACCCATTTTTGCACCAGCGTCGCGACGACCAGCACGGTCAGCAGCCCGGCTACCAGACGGATGAACGCGAAATGCCAGCCCAGCACAAAGCCCATAAACACCAGCGTCGCCGGGTTGAGCAGCGGGTTGCCCATCCAGAACGCCAGCGCGCCGCCCATCGATACGCGCTGACGGCGCATCCCTGCCGCCACAGGCGCGGCACAGCAGGAACACATCATGCCCGGCAGGGAGAAAATCGTCCCCAGCAGCGTGCCCTGAAAGCGCGGCTGCCCCAGGGTTTTCACCAGCCAGTTACGCGGAATAAGCACCTGAATCAGCGACCCCAGAATGACGCCTAACACGGCGGCTTTCCAGACGGCAAGGAAGTAGACCATAGCGTAATCCCACGCCGCCTGCAGCGGGCGGGCATCAGCCTGAGCAAGAATAGATTTTCCGATACTGTGCGTTTCGGCAGCCGTGAAGGCTTTACCGTAGTACGGCTGCCATTTCACATACCAGAGGCCAATAATGACCACGAGAAAGAAGAGTGCGGGCTTCCACCATTGAACAGGTGTTGCCGCCTGAGATGAAGACTGACCAGTCATAGCATTCCCCGGAGAGTAGTAGATAATTAGCCGGGGGAGTTTACGCCTCGCCCTGCGCGATTTCACGCAGTTTTGCCGAAGGGATAATGTTCACGCCTTCCTTCGAAGGTGAAAGCGCCTCTTTCAGCATCGCGCGCGCCACGTCCCGCGCCTCAACGGATTTCCAGTTTCCCGGAAGAATGCGGAACAGCGGTGCGAAAATTGACTCATTAAAACGCCGTTCGTCGCGGTGTCCCAGCAGCATGGAGGGGCGAACAATCGTCAGGTGCTCCCACTTCTGGGCAATCAGCGCCTCTTCCATTTTGCCCTTCACTTTGTTGTAGAAAAAGGGCGAGCCGGCACTGGCGCCGAGCGCGCTGACCACCAGAAAATGTTTGGCCCCCAGCCTTTTGGCCGTGAGTGCCGTATCCACCACCAGCGTGTAGTCGGCATGCACAAACGCCTCTTTACTGCCCGCCTCGCGCCGGGTCGTGCCGAGACAGCAAAACGCGATATCAATCGGATCCTGAACCTGCGCCAGCGCGTCAGTCAGCTGCGGGTCGTGCGGGTTAAAAACGCCGGAAACGTCCGCGAGCGGGCGTCGCGTCGGGGCAGCGATGTAGTTCACGTGACGATCCTGAATCAGCAGGCGCAGCAAATGCCCGCCCACCAGCCCGGTTGCGCCTGCTATCAGTACCTGACTCATCTTATCCCCTTTACAGAATTGTCCGTTTGCGAACTCGCCGTGGTCGACCACACTTAAAAGTCTGTTACAGGTAAGTATTTACCACAAGCGGAGAAAAATCAGTCTGAAGCCAAAACAACGGAGGAAGCATGGGCAAGAAAATCGCAGTCTTGATTACCGACGAGTTTGAAGATTCAGAATTCACCTCTCCTGCAGAGGCGTTCCGCAAGGCGGGACATGAGGTCATCACCATTGAGAAGGAAGCGGGCAAAACGGTGAAGGGCCATAAGGGCGAGGCCAGCGTGACTATCGACGCGAGTATCGATAACGTTAGCCCCTCCGATTTTGACGCCCTGCTGTTACCGGGCGGCCATTCCCCTGACTCACTGCGCGGGGACGAGCGTTTCGTGACCTTTACCCGGGACTTTGTCTCGACCGGCAAACCGGTCTTTGCCATCTGTCACGGCCCGCAGTTGCTCATCAGCGCGGAGGTTGTCCGCGGGCGTAAGCTCACGGCCGTGAAGCCGATCGTTATCGATCTGAAAAACGCGGGGGCCGAGTTTTACGATCAGGAAGTGGTCAACGACAAAGACCAGCTGATCACCAGCCGGACCCCGGACGATCTTCCGGCGTTTAACCGCGAAGCGCTACGCCTGCTCGGCGCGTAGCCAGTGCAGCTTCTTGCCAAAGCCCAGGGTGTTGTCGGTAAATTTCAGCTCATCAAGGCGGATTTCCCACACCGGGGCTTTTAGCGCAGCGGCAACCGGAAAGCGGCGCGTGTAGTGCTTACGACGCGCGTCGCTCTCTTCTCCGTCCAGACGACGAATTTCGCCTTTAAACTGCACCCCACGGATCAGCGCGACCGTTTTAGGCTGGCCATTCACCGTGCCCGCCACCTTTGCCTGCTGGCCGGTCATCTGCGCATGACGCGTTTTGTCTTCACTCATGACGTAAAACGCGACGCGCTCGGGATCGTAGTAGTAAAACGCATTTGCACACCACATCTCACCCTCGCTGTATACGCACCAGGTGACGACATGCTGCTTCGCCAGCCAGCGGTTAATGGCGGCCAGTGTTTCCATTTTCGTTCTCTCTCATGCTATGGTGCGTTCACCTTAACATACTGAATCCGTTTACCGTGTGCTGGTTTCTCTATCTTGTCCGAACCGCTGATAACGCTCTCTACACCGGGATCACCACCGATGTGGCACGGCGTTTTTTACAGCACCAAACGGGGAAAGGGGCGAAGGCGCTGCGGGGAAAAGGGGAATTGCAGCTGGCATTTTCAGCCGCCGTGGGCGACAGATCGCTGGCGCTCAGGCTGGAATACCGAATTAAGCAGCTGACGAAGCGCCAGAAAGAACGCCTCGTGACCGGAGACGGCTCCTTTGAGGCGCTACGCGAGAGCCTGATTAAAAGCGATTGAAATGGTCGTGGTACTCTACCAGGCCATTTACGCCGTTGAGCGCGTCGTCCGCCAGACGATGTACCTGGAAGGCGGATTCCGTCCCCGGCCAGCGGCAGCGGAGATCGTAATGTGCGGCCTGCTCAAAGCCTAAACGGCCATAGAACGCCGGATCGCCCAGCGTCACAACGGCCGCATAACCGAACTCATTGAGCGAATCCAGTCCTTCATAGACCATCTGGCGCGCCAGACCCTGCCCGCGATAGCCTTCATCCACCGCCAGCGGCGCCATTCCTACCCACTGGAGCTCTTCGCCCTGAACGATGACCGGACTGAAGGCAACATAGCCCACCACCTGACCTTCGTCATCGGTGGCAACCAGCCCCAGCGTAATCAGGCCGTCTTCGCGAAGATCGTGGACCAGTTGAGCTTCGGCATCGCTCTCAAAGGCGCGGCGCAGCAGCGCATCGATCCCCGGCGCATCAATCCCAATTTCGACTCGAATCAGCATGGCTCACCTACTGAAGTGTGTTTACCGTCCGGCGGGGTTTTGAGCCCGGCCTCAACGAAATCTGCCATTTGCATTAACATCACGCGCAGCGCTTTCGGCATCTGCTCCAGCTCAATGGCATCCATTAAATTCTTAACGTACAGGCCAAGCTCCGTGTCGCCTTCAATCACCAGACGGCGCTGGAAGAAGAGCGTGTCCGGATCTTGCTTGCGCGCGGCGATCATTAACAGATCGCTGGCGCTGGCGCTAAAGCTCACATCCGCGTCGGCGGATTCGCGTACGATCAGCTGGTCATTCTCAACAGAGGTAAACCAGCGCAGCCCGATATCGCGCACCTCAATGCTTAACCAGCGGCCTTCCAGGAATTCCAGCTCGCCATCCTGCAGCGCCTGACGAAACTGCCAGCTCAGGACCTGCTCCAGCACCTGGCGTTTAAGCGCGAACGGCGCCAGCTTTACCGGCACGCTCAGCATTGATGGTCCAAATTGTACGAGACGTGAACGCAGTTTATCCAGCACGAGCTTTACTCCCTGATATCTATAGTCCTGCTATTTTGCCATATTCGAAGAACAACATAGCGGCGTAAATCAACAAACCATCCTCCGGCGTACCTCATTATTGGTGTCATCAATACGCCATTAGCTGCCTTAAATCAAAAATTGTCGCGTATGGGTTAATTAAAATCCCAGCTCGTTAACAATTTTGCGATCGACTACATCAGGATAAATTATGGAGCTGCTCTGCCCTGCCGGAAACCTTCCGGCGCTTAAGGCGGCCATCGAAAATGGGGCCGATGCGGTCTATATCGGGCTGAAGGATGATACCAACGCCCGCCATTTTGCTGGCCTCAACTTTACGGAGAAAAAGCTTCAGGAAGCCGTTAACTTCGTTCACCAGCACCGCCGCAAACTGCATATCGCCATCAATACCTTTGCCCATCCTGACGGCTACGCCCGCTGGCAGCGCGCGGTGGATATGGCAGCACAGCTGGGGGCCGATGCGCTGATCCTGGCCGATCTCGCCATGCTTGAGTATGCGGCAGAACGCTATCCCCATATTGAGCGCCACGTCTCTGTTCAGGCATCGGCCACCAACGAAGAGGCCGTACGTTTTTATCATCAACACTTTGACGTAGCCCGCGTGGTGCTGCCGCGCGTGCTCTCTATTCATCAGGTTAAGCAACTCGCGCGCGTCACGCCAGTGCCGCTGGAAGTTTTCGCCTTCGGCAGCCTGTGCATCATGGCCGAAGGCCGGTGCTACCTCTCGTCTTATTTAACCGGGGAATCGCCTAATACCGTCGGAGCCTGCTCCCCTGCCCGCTTTGTCCGCTGGCAGCAAACGCCGCAGGGGCTGGAATCTCGCCTGAATGAGGTGCTGATCGACCGCTATCAGGACGGTGAAAACGCTGGTTACCCAACCCTGTGTAAAGGCCGCTATCTGGTCGATGGTGAGCGCTACCACGCGCTGGAAGAGCCCACCAGCCTCAACACGCTGGAGCTGCTGCCGGAACTGCTGGCGGCCAATATTGCCTCGGTGAAGATCGAAGGTCGCCAGCGCAGCCCGGCCTACGTGAGCCAGGTAGCGAAAGTCTGGCGTCAGGCCATTGACCGCTGCATGGCGGATCCGCAGAACTACGCCCCGCAGCCGGCGTGGATGGAGACGCTTGGGTCGATGTCCGAAGGCACGCAAACCACGCTGGGCGCGTATCACCGTAAATGGCAGTGAGAAAATCATGAAATATTCATTAGGACCGGTGCTCTACTACTGGCCAAAAGAGACGCTGGAAGATTTTTACCAACAGGCCGCCACTAGCAGCGCCGATGTGATTTACCTGGGCGAAGCGGTGTGCAGCAAACGCCGGGCGACCAAAGTGGGCGACTGGCTGGACATGGCGAAAACCCTCGCCGGAAGCGGCAAGCAGGTGGTGCTTTCGACGCTCGCGCTGGTTCAGGCCTCTTCTGAACTAGGCGAGCTAAAACGCTACGTGGAGAACGGCGAGTTCCTGTTGGAAGCGAGCGATCTGGGCGTGGTAAACATGTGCGCCGAACGCAAGCTGCCGTTCGTCGCGGGCCACGCGTTGAACTGCTACAACGCCGTGACCCTGCGCCTGCTGCTCAAGCAGGGAATGACGCGCTGGTGCATGCCGGTGGAACTCTCCCGCGACTGGCTGGCAAACCTGCTCACGCAGTGTGAAGAGCTGGGCATTCGCAATAAGTTTGAAGTGGAGGTGCTGAGCTACGGACATCTGCCGCTGGCTTACTCCGCCCGCTGCTTTACCGCGCGCTCGGAAGACCGCCCGAAAGACGAGTGCGAAACCTGCTGCATCAAGTACCCGAACGGTCGCAGCATGCTGTCGCAGGAAAACCAGCAGGTGTTTGTCCTCAACGGCATTCAGACCATGAGCGGCTATGTCTATAACCTCGGCAACGAGCTGGCGTCGATGGACGGGCTGGTGGATATGGTGCGTTTGTCGCCGCTGGATACCGGCGTGTTCGCGATGCTGGACGCCTTCCGCGCCAATGAAAACGGCACCGCTCCGCTGCCGCTGACGGCAAACAGCGACTGCAACGGTTACTGGAAACGTCTCGCTGGGCTGGAACTTCAGGCGTAAAAAAGGCTCACTTTGTTAACAACGGTTATCATTTTTTAATGCAGTATTAAAGATTCACCGTCGACAAAGTGAGCTGTTATGACTGACAAAACCATTCCGTTTTCGGTGCTGGATCTGGCGCCGATCCCTCAGGGTTCCTCGGCTCGAGAAGCCTTTTCGCACTCTCTCGATCTCGCTCAGCTGGCCGAAAAGCGTGGCTATCACCGCTACTGGCTGGCCGAGCACCACAACATGGTGGGCATCGCCAGCGCCGCCACCTCGGTACTGATTGGCTATCTGGCAGCCAATACCACTACCCTGCACCTGGGCTCCGGCGGCGTAATGCTGCCAAACCACGCCCCGCTGGTGATCGCTGAGCAGTTTGGCACGCTGAATACGCTCTATCCGGGCCGCATAGATTTAGGGCTTGGTCGTGCGCCGGGCAGCGACCAGCCGACCATGCGCGCCCTGCGCCGCCATATGAGCGGCGATATCGACAACTTCCCGCGCGACGTGGCCGAGCTGGTGGACTGGTTCGACGCGCGCGATCCTAACCCGCACGTGCGCCCGGTCCCGGGTTACGGTGAGAAGATCCCGGTATGGCTGTTAGGCTCAAGTCTTTATAGCGCGCAGCTCGCCGCACAGCTAGGGCTGCCGTTTGCGTTTGCCTCGCACTTCGCACCGGATATGCTGCATCAGGCGTTGCATCTTTACCGCACGAACTTCAAACCGTCCGAGCGTCTGGAGAAACCGTACGCGATGGTGTGTATCAACATCATTGCCGCCGACAGCAATCGCGACGCGGAATTCCTGTTTACCTCCATGCAGCAGGCGTTTGTGAAGCTGCGTCGCGGTGAGACGGGCCAGCTGCCGCCGCCGGTGGAGAATATGCATCAGCTGTGGTCAGCCTCCGAGCAGTATGGCGTTCAGCAGGCGCTGAGCATGTCGCTGGTAGGTGATAAAGCGAAGGTGCGTCACGGGCTTGAAGCGGTGCTGCGGGAGACGCAGGCCGATGAGATTATGGTTAACGGCCAGATTTTCGATCACCAGGCGCGTTTGCACTCGTTTGAGCTGGCGATGCAGGTGAAAGAGGAGCTGGTGGGGTAGTTTTTTTGCCGGATGGCGGCTTCGCCTTATCCGGCCTACGGTTTTCTCCCTCTCCCTTCGGGAGAGGGGCGGGGTGAGGGGATCAGGCCGCACGGTTTAATGGTAAACAGGCAGCAGGTTAAAACTCGACAGCACGTGGACCAGGGCGTTACCCACACCAAACACCAGAATCAGTGCTATCATCGGCTTGCCGCCCCAGACGCGGAATTTAGGGCTGCCGAAGCGTTTACGTGATTTACGTGCCAGCAGCGCCGGCACAATTGCCGCCCAGATGGTGGCCGCCAGTCCGGCATAGCCGATAGCGTACAGGAAACCGTTTGGCCACAGCAGGCCACCCACAATCGGTGGCAGGAAGGTCAGCAGCGCGGTTTTAAAGCGCCCCATTGCCGAATCATCAAAGCCAAACAGATCGGCCAGGTAGTCAAACAGACCCAGCGTCACGCCGAGGAAAGAGCTCGCCACCGCAAAGTTGGAGAACACAACCAGCAGCAGATCCAGGCTACGGCTGTTCAACACGCCGCTCAGCGCCTGCACCAGCACATCGATATTACCGCCCTTCTGCGCAATGCCGATAAATTCCGGGCGCGGGATGTTGCCCATTGTCCCCAGCAGCCAAATCACGTACAGCCCCAGCGCCAGCAGCGTACCGTAGACCAGGCACTTCACGATGGTACGCGGATCCTTGCCGTAGTACTTCATCAGACTCGGCACATTACCGTGGTAACCAAACGACGCCAGACAGAACGGCAGCGTCATCAGCAGATACGGCGTGTAGGAGGTGTTCACTTCGGCGACGTTAAACAGCGTTGCCGGCGTCACGTGCCCCAGCAGGCTGCCGAAGGTCAGGAAGAAGGTGATGACCTTAGCGCCCAGTACGATGGCCGTCATCCGGCTCACCGCTTTGGTACTCATCCAGACGATAAACGCCACGCCCAGCGCAAAGCACAATCCCGCCAGACGCGCCGGAACGTTCAGCGACATCTCCGAGAAGGTGTGATGCAGAATCGAGCCGCTCGCTGAAATATACGCGTACGTCAGGATATAGAGCGCAAACGCGATGGAGAGGCCGTTGACCAGGTTCCAGCCTTTGCCCAGCAGATCTTTGGTGATGGTGTCGAAGCTGGAGCCAATGCGGTAGTTCAGGTTGGCTTCGAGGATCATCAGCCCTGAGTGGAGCATGCAGAACCAGGTAAAGACCAGCGCGGCCAGCGACCAGAAGAACCACGCACCGGACATAACCACGGGCAGGGAGAACATCCCGGCACCAATTATGGTTCCGCCGATGATCACCACGCCGCCAAGCAGCGAAGGTGACGTTTGGGTGGTGGTTAGTGTCGCCATACAGCCTTATCTCCAGTCAAAAATGTGGTTCTGTATTTTAATGTGACGCAATGTACCAGTACAAGAGTACAAAAGGAATAAAAAAAGCCCCGATAGCGTGTATCGGGGCTGTATATTTTACTTTACGTCAGTTGCGTAAGGCTTACGCATCACGGCGACGGCTGGTGCCTTCTTCACGGCGCGGGCCACGACTTTCGCGGCGCTCGCCGGAGAAACGACGACCTTCACCACCGCGGCCTTCGCTGCGACCGCCTTCACGACGTTCGCCACCGAAGCTGCGACCACCGCCACGACGTTCACCACCGCGGTCAGGACGTGGCTGTGCATCGCCCATCAGCTGCATGTTCATCGGCTTGTTCAGGATGCGGGTACGCGTAAAGTGCTGCAGTACTTCACCCGGCATGCCTTTTGGCAGTTCGATGGTGGAGTGGGATGCGAACAGCTTGATGTTACCAATGTAACGGCTGCTGATGTCGCCTTCGTTAGCGATCGCGCCAACGATGTGACGAACTTCAACACCATCATCACGGCCCACTTCAATGCGGTACAGCTCCATGTCACCCGCGTCACGGCGTTCGCGACGTGGACGGTCTTCACCACCACGCTCTGGACGGTCACCACGTGGGCCACGGTCATTACGGTCGCCACGACGTTCGAAGCGATCGTCACGGTCACGGAATTCACGCTTAGGACGCATTGGTGCATCTGGTGGTACGATCAGGCTACGTTCGCCCTGAGCCATTTTCAGCAGTGCTGCAGCCAGGGTTTCCATGTCCAGCTCTTCGCCTTCAGCGGTAGGCTGAATCTGCGACAGCAGTGCACGGTACTGATCCAGATCGCTGCTTTCCAGCTGCTGCTGTACTTTCGCGGCGAATTTTTCCAGACGGCGTTTGCCCAGCAGATCTGCGTTTGGCAGGTCAGCTTCTGGAATGGTCAGCTTCATGGTGCGTTCGATGTTACGCAGCAGACGACGCTCGCGGTTCTCAACGAACAGCAGCGCACGGCCAGCACGACCCGCACGACCGGTACGACCGATACGGTGAACGTAAGACTCTGAATCCATCGGGATGTCGTAGTTAACAACCAGGCTGATACGCTCAACGTCCAGGCCACGTGCTGCCACGTCGGTTGCAATCAGGATATCCAGACGACCGTCTTTCAGACGCTCCAGAGTCTGCTCACGCAGGGCCTGGTTCATGTCGCCGTTCAGCGCTGCGCTGTTGTAACCGCTGCGCTCCAGCGCTTCAGCCACTTCCAGGGTCGCGTTTTTGGTACGAACGAAGATAATCGCCGCATCAAAATCTTCCGCTTCCAGGAAACGTACCAGCGCTTCGTTTTTACGCATGCCGTACACAGACCAGTAGCTCTGGCTGATGTCCGGGCGAGTGGTCACGCTTGACTGAATGCGCACTTCCTGCGGCTCTTTCATGAAGCGGCGGGTAATGCGACGGATAGCTTCTGGCATGGTTGCAGAGAACAGCGCGGTCTGATGACCGTCCGGGATCTGCGCCATGATGGTTTCAACGTCTTCGATGAAGCCCATACGCAGCATTTCGTCTGCTTCATCCAGCACCAGACCGCTCAGTTTAGAGAGATCCAGCGTACCGCGCTTCAGGTGATCCAGCAGACGGCCCGGCGTACCGACAACAATCTGTGGGCCCTGACGCAGGGCGCGTAACTGCACGTCATAACGCTGGCCGCCGTACAGGGCTACCACGTTTACGCCGCGCATATGTTTAGAGAATTCCGTCATGGCTTCTGCAACCTGAACAGCCAGTTCACGGGTTGGAGCCAGGACGAGGATCTGCGGTGCACGCAGGTCCGGATCAATGTTGTTCAGCAGCGGCAACGAGAATGCTGCAGTTTTACCGCTACCAGTCTGGGCCATGCCCAGCACGTCACGACCAGAAAGCAGGTGTGGGATACACTCAGCCTGGATCGGAGATGGTTTTTCGTAACCCAGATCGGTAAGGGCTTCAAGGATAGGAGCCTTCAGGCCCAGATCTGCAAAAGTGGTTTCGAATTCAGCCATGTAGTACAAGTGCCTCGATATTAATGGCGGCCAGTCTACTTAGCTCATCGTGAAAATGATTAGCAATTTTCATTGAAAAGTGTGAACCGGCTCAAAGTAGGTGTATTGACGAACAACAACGCCCTCACCAGTTAAGGTGATGGCAATCAAAAGATTACGGGCTGATGTTTATGTCGTCAGCTATTGCTGGTCCGATTCTGCCAGGTCGTCTTGCTCCTGGCCCAAGAGCGATAATTCCAACAATGCATAACGGTGCTCAACGAAGTTGTGTACGTTGTTAGCAACCGCTAATTTGAACAGTGCCGTAGCGCTGTCCATATCCCCCAGACTTAGGTAGTACTTACCTAAATAGAAGTTGGTTTCACTGAGATGCTCAGCGAGCGAGGTGTTATCCGTTGCGTCCGCCTTGAGGCGTTCCATCAGCGTTGCTTCGCTAATGTTGCCCAGGTAGAACTCGACAATGTTCCATCCCCACTGTTCCTTGTCCGATTTATCGAAGCGCTGTTTCAGTGCCTCTTTTGCCTGCTTCTCATCAAGCTTCTGCTCAACGATGTAAAGCCACAGGCTACGGAAAGGATCATTAGGATCGTCTTGATAAAACGCCAGCAGATCATCTTGCGCTAACTTATCACGACCGCCGTAATACAATGCGATACCGCGATTCAAGTGCGCGTAGTTGTAAGTTGGATCAAGCTCAAGTACAGAATCAAACGCTTCATAGGCAGCATCAAAATTGCCTGCCTGCGTTAAATAAATGCCTAAGTAATTGAATACTTCAGGCATATCAGGTCGGATAGCCAGCGCTTGTGAAAAATCATTTCGCGCTAATGCCCTCAGACCGAGACTATCATACAACACTCCGCGCTCATATAAAAGCTGTGCGCGTTCGTCATCGGTTAAAGCCCGACTGGCAAGTATTTGTTCCATGCGTGCCAGGATCACTTCCTGCTGCAAAGTCGGTTGCAATGGCACTGCGAGGACTTCGCTCTTACGCCAGGCAGAGTTGCTGCATCCTGCCAGCGTTAAAGCTGTCGCAACGAAACACCAGCGCAAAAAAGGCTTCATTTCCCACTCCCGAAGACAACAATTGGATGAACGTCCTGTCCCCCGGCGGCTTAACAAGGCGTCCTGCCTGATAATAGGCCCTCCGCAAAGCGGAGGGCAAATTGCAACTTATTCGCCTTGCTGTTCTGCGGCCTGTGCTTCTGGCGCAGCAGCTGGCTGAGACTGCTCGGTTGCTTCTTTAATGCTCAGACGGATGCGGCCCTGGCGATCAACTTCCAGAACTTTAACCGGTACTTCCTGACCCATCTGCAGGTAATCAGTCACTTTCTCAACGCGCTTATCAGCGATCTGAGAGATGTGAACCAGACCTTCTTTACCGCCACCGATGGCAACGAACGCGCCAAAGTCAACGATACGGGTCACTTTACCTGCGTAGACGCGGCCCACTTCGATTTCTGCCGTGATTTCTTCGATGCGACGAATCGCGAATTTCGCTTTCTCGCCGTCGGTTGCTGCGATTTTCACAGTACCGTCATCTTCGATTTCGATAGTGGTGCCAGTCTCTTCGGTCAGCGCACGGATGACGGAACCGCCCTTACCGATAACATCTTTGATCTTGTCTGGATTGATCTTGATGGTGTGGATACGCGGTGCGAACTGGGAAATGTCGCCGCGTGGCGCGTTAATCGCCTGTTCCATCACGCCCAGGATGTGCAGACGCGCACCTTTAGCCTGGTTCAGAGCAACCTGCATGATCTCTTTGGTGATACCTTCAATTTTGATATCCATCTGCAGAGCAGAGATACCGTCGCGGGAACCCGCCACTTTGAAGTCCATATCGCCCAGGTGGTCTTCGTCGCCCAGAATGTCAGACAGAACAACATAGTTGTCGCCTTCTTTCACCAGGCCCATTGCGATACCCGCAACGGCGGCTTTGATCGGCACGCCTGCATCCATCAGCGCCAGAGATGCGCCACACACGGAAGCCATGGAAGAAGAACCGTTGGATTCGGTGATTTCAGAAACCACACGAACGGTGTACGGGAATTTATCCGCTTCTGGCATCACTGCCAGCACGCCGCGCTTCGCCAGACGACCGTGACCAATTTCACGACGCTTAGGCGAACCTACCATACCGGTTTCACCCACGGAGTACGGAGGGAAGTTATAGTGGAACAGGAAGCTGTCGGTACGCTCGCCCCATCAGTTCGTCGATGTTCTGTGCATCACGCGCGGTACCCAGCGTTGCGGTAACCAGCGCCTGCGTTTCGCCACGGGTGAACAGTGCAGAACCGTGAGTACGTGGCAGTACGCCAGTACGCACATCCAGACCACGGATCATGTCTTTTTCGCGGCCATCGATACGCGGCTCGCCTGCCAGAACGCGGCTACGAACAACGTTTTTCTCGATTGCGTGCAGAATTTCGCTCAGCTCGTTAGCATCCAGCGCTTCGTCTTCAGCAACCAGCGTCGCGATAGTTTCAGACTTGATCACGTCAACCTGAGCATAACGCTCCTGTTTGTCAGTGATACGGTATGCATCGCTCAGGCGAGATTCTGCCAGTGCAGCAACGCGTGCGTTCAGCGCGTCGTTTACCGCTTCTGGCTGCCAGTCCCAACGTGGTTTACCGGCTTCTTTCACCAGGTCGTTGATGTTCTGGATAACAACCTGCTGCTGATCGTGGCCAAAGACCACTGCGCCCAGCATCTGGTCTTCGCTCAGCAGTTCAGCTTCGGATTCAACCATCAGCACAGCGGCTTCAGTACCCGCAACAACCAGATCCAGCTTACTTTCTTTCAGCTCTTCCTGGGTTGGGTTCAGCACATACTGGTCGTTGATGTAACCAACGCGCGCGGCACCGATTGGGCCATTGAATGGAATACCAGACAGTGACAGGGCAGCGGATGCACCGATCATCGCCACGATGTCCGGGTTAACCTGTGGGTTAACGGAAACAACGGTCGCAATAACCTGCACTTCGTTAACGAAGCCTTCCGGGAACAGCGGACGAACCGGGCGGTCAATCAGACGCGCGATCAGGGTTTCGCCTTCGCTTGGACGGCCTTCACGACGGAAGAAACCACCCGGGATTTTACCGGCAGCGTAGGTACGCTCCTGGTAGTTAACGGTCAGTGGGAAGAAGTCCTGACCAGGTTTAGCTTTTTTCTGGCCAACTACGGTAACGAATACCGCGGTGTCATCCATGCTTACCATAACGGCAGCAGTAGCCTGACGTGCCATCATGCCGGTTTCCAGCGTGACGGTATGTTGACCATACTGGAATTTACGAACGATCGGATTCAGCAAAGTTCTGTCCTTTCTTAAATGTTTGACAGCACACCACCGGTGTGCTGTCGATTTAACCCGACCTTCTTCGCATCCTCGCGACTAATGACAACCAACACCCCCATGGGTGAAGCCTCTCATTAGCCGCGCGAACCTCTGCAATGAAGATCATTTATAGCAACAATACAATAGTTTCCAGTGAATTGCTGCCGTCTGGTTGAAAAAAGGGGCCATCAGGCCCCCTTTTCTGAAACTCGCAAGACTTAGCGACGCAGGCCCAGACGCTCGATCAGCGCGGTGTAGCGTGCAACATCTTTACGTTTCAGGTAGTCGAGCAGTTTACGACGCTGAGAAACCATACGCAGCAGACCACGACGGCTGTGGTGATCTTTTTTGTGCTCTGCAAAGTGACCCTGCAGGTGGTTAATCTGTGCAGTCAGCAGTGCAACCTGAACTTCGGTAGAACCGCTGTCGTTAGTACCACGACCAAACTCAGAAACGATTTTAGCTTTAGCTTCAACGCTTAGAGACATTTTCAAACTCCAAAGTATAAAGAATGTAAGGATGCCGATCTCTAATTCAGCAATCCAATGTACGCCCCGCAGATTGTTAAACAATTTACCAGGCGTTAAGCGGCGATATTCTACTCGTCTCCCCTGCTTATCGCAAGGTGAGCCGTTATCGCCGTCACGCTTCGACCGGATATTCGACGACCAGACGACGCGGCGCAACGCGCCCTTCGCCATCCATTTCGCCCATCCCGATGAACTTGCCTTCGTCACCCTCGGTAACGCGGACCAGCCCTTCCAGCGGCGCTTGCGCCGTACGAACCGGATTGCCGTTCTTAAAGTAAACGGACGATGTTAAAGGAAGATTAACGACCGGGAAGTCTGCTGCCGGACTGTCCATCGGCATCAGCAGCGGATCGAGCAAATCTGCCGATGCAATCCCCTGCGATTCCGCCTGTTCAACCAGCTCGCGCAGCTGTTCCAGGGTCACCATCCGCTCTACCGGGTACTTGCTCACCGCCAGTCGGCGCAGGTAAATCACATGCGCGCCGCAGCCCAGCTTTTCCCCGAGGTCGTCGATAATGGTGCGAATATACGTCCCTTTAGAACAGTGTACTTCCAGCTCCAGCTCGTCATCTTCGTGGCGAATAAAGAGCAGCTCATACACGGTTATCGGACGGGCTTCACGCGGGACGTCAATGCCCTGACGCGCATATTCGTAGAGTTTTTTTCCCTGATATTTCAGCGCCGAATACATCGACGGTACCTGCATCGTGTCCCCGCGGAAGCTCTCCAGCGCAGCATCAAGCTGTTCAGCGCTGAACGTCACCGGTCGCTCTTCCACCACCTGGCCATCCGCATCGGAGGTATCCGTGCGCTGGCCCAGTTTCGCGATGACGCGATAACGCTTATCGGAGTCGAGCAGGTACTGGGAAAACTTTGTTGCCTCTCCCAGACAGACCGGCAGCATACCGGTTGCCAGCGGATCGAGCGCGCCAGTGTGGCCCGCACGGTTGGCGTTATAAATACGCTTAACTTTTTGCAGCACGTCGTTGCTGGAAGCGCCCTGGGGTTTATCCAGCAGCAGCACACCATGCACGTCGCGACCACGACGACGAGGACGACTCATTAGTCCTCCTTGCTGTCGTCCGCCGGGTTAACACGACGCTCGTCGTCATGTTTAACCACGCTGGTCACCAGGTTGGACATGCGCATACCTTCGACCAGCGAGTTGTCGTAGAAGAAGGTCAGTTCAGGCACGATACGCAGGCGCATCGCTTTGCCGAGCAGAGAGCGGATGAAACCAGAAGCTTCCTGCAGCGCTTTAATGCCGTTTTTCACTGCGGCTTCGTCCTGATCGTTCAGGAAGGTGACGAACACTTTGGCATAGGCCAGATCACGGGACATTTCCACACCGGAAACGGTGGTCATCATGCCAACGCGTGGGTCTTTAATTTCACGTTGCAGAATGAGTGCGATCTCTTTCTGCATTTCCTGCGCTACGCGCTGTGGGCGACCAAATTCTTTCGCCATAATAAATTCTCCAGACAAAAAAGGGGCTAAAGCCCCTTTTTGAAATTATTGCCGGGTGGCGCTTCGCTTACCCGGCCTACGCTAGTTAATCTTCTAAGGATTTTGGGTTGCAACAAGGCGGCAAGCTCGTGAATCCCCGGGAGCATAGATAACTATGTGACCGGGGTGAACGAGCGCAGCCAACGCAGTGGCGGCCCAAAAGCCGACGAAGATTAAGCGATGGTACGCTGAATTTCGATGATCTCGAACACTTCGATCATATCGCCAACGCGAACGTCGTTGTAGTTCTTCACGCCGATACCACATTCCATGCCGTTACGAACTTCGTTAACGTCATCTTTGAAGCGGCGCAGAGATTCCAGCTCACCTTCGTAGATAACCACGTTGTCACGCAGGACGCGGATTGGGTTGTGACGTTTGATGGTACCTTCGGTAACCATACAGCCCGCGATCGCACCGAATTTCGGTGATTTGAACACGTCACGCACTTCAGCCAGACCGATGATCTGCTGTTTCAGCTCTGGCGACAGCATGCCGCTCATTGCTGCTTTCACTTCGTCAATCAGGTTATAGATGACGGAGTAGTAACGCAGATCCAGACTCTCAGCGTCGATAACTTTACGCGCAGAGGCGTCAGCACGAACGTTGAAGCCAACCAGGATCGCGTTGGATGCAGCAGCCAGGGTTGCGTCGGTTTCGGTGATACCACCTACGCCAGAACCGATGATCTTCACTTTCACTTCGTCGGTAGACAGTTTCAGCAAGGAGTCGGAGATCGCTTCCACAGAACCCTGAACGTCAGCTTTCAGAACAACGTTCACTTCGTGAACTTCGCCCTCGGTCATGTTCGCGAACATGTTCTCGAGTTTAGATTTCTGCTGACGAGCCAGTTTAACTTCACGGAATTTACCCTGACGATACAGTGCAACTTCACGCGCTTTCTTCTCGTCACGCACAACGGTCACTTCGTCACCGGCAGCCGGAACACCGGACAGACCCAGGATTTCAACTGGAATGGACGGACCCGCTTCCAGCACTTCCTGACCCAGTTCGTTACGCATCGCACGAACGCGGCCGTATTCGAAGCCACACAGAACGATGTCGCCCTTGTTCAGCGTACCTTCACGAACCAGAACAGTAGCAACCGGACCACGACCTTTATCCAGGAAGGATTCGATCACCGCGCCGCTCGCCATACCGTTACGAATCGCTTTCAGCTCCAGAACTTCAGCCTGCAGCAGGATAGCGTTCAGCAGGTCGTCAATACCGGTACCCGCTTTAGCAGATACTGGGATGAACTGCGCTTCACCGCCCCACTCTTCCGGCATAACGCCGTATTGGGACAGTTCGTTCTTCACGCGGTCCATATCGGCTTCTGGCTTATCGATTTTGTTGACTGCAACAACCAGAGGCACCTGCGCCGCTTTCGCGTGCTGAATAGCTTCGATGGTCTGCGGCATCACGCCGTCGTCTGCTGCAACAACCAGTACAACGATATCCGTAGCCTGAGCACCACGAGCACGCATTGAGGTAAACGCTGCGTGGCCTGGGGTATCCAGGAAGGTGATCATGCCGTTTTCTGTCTCAACGTGGTAAGCACCGATGTGCTGGGTAATACCACCCGCTTCACCAGAGGCAACCTTCGTCGAACGAATGTAGTCGAGCAGAGAGGTTTTACCGTGGTCAACGTGACCCATGATGGTCACAACCGGTGCACGCGGTTCAGCCGCAGCACCAGTGTCACGGTCGCTCATTACTGCTTCTTCCAGCTCGTTTTCACGACGCAGGATAACTTTGTGGCCCATCTCTTCAGCAACCAGCTGCGCGGTTTCCTGGTCGATGACCTGGTTGATGGTTGCCATGGCGCCCAGCTTCATCATCGCTTTGATGACCTGAGAGCCTTTTACGGCCATCTTGTTCGCCAGATCGCCAACGGTGATGGTTTCGCCAATCACAACGTCACGGTTAACGGCCTGAGCTGGCTTCTGGAAGCCCTGCTGCAGAGCGGAACCTTTACGCTTACCGCCTTTACCACCGCGAACGGCTGCGCGTGCTTCTTCACGATCAGCTTTGGATTCAGCGTGCTTATTGCCTTTTTTCGCAGGGCGCGCAGCTTTAGTACTGCGAGTACGACCGCGACCACCTTCAACTTCACGGTCGTTGTCATCTTCAGCCTGACGCGCGTGCTGAGAAGTGGTCACGTGATAATCGCTGGTATCTTCAGTCGGTTCAGCGGTATTCACACCATTCTTCTCGTTTTCTTCTGCCATACGGCGCGCTTCTTCAGCCACACGACGAGCTTCTTCTTCAAGCTTACGGCGGGCTTCTTCTTCCGCTTTACGCTTCAGCTCGGCAGCTTCATTTTCACGGCGGGCTTTTTCAGCCTGGGCGGTTTTTGTCATTTCGTCTGTCTGTTGATTGCTCACTTTGTCTTTTTCCGCAGCGTCACGCTTCGCTTTATCACTTGCGTCGCGTTTCGCTTTTTCTGCGGCCTCACGTTCAGCTTTTAATTCTGCTTCACGTTTGGCGGTTGCTTCCGCCTCACGCTGAGCTTGTTCTTCCGCTTCACGCTGTGCCTGCTCTTCCGCGGCAAGGCGTTCTGCCTCTTGCGGATCACGTTTTACAAAGGTGCGCGTCTTGCGGACTTCAATTTGTACCGATTTGCTTTTGCCACCGGTACCAGGGATGTTTAACGTGCTACGCGTTTTGCGCTGCAGCGTTAACTTGTCAGGCGTAGAACCGTGTTCGCGGTTCAGGTGCGTTAACAAGGTTTGTTTTTCTTGCGCGGTCACCGAGTCATCAGCGGACTTCGGGATCCCTGCATCAGCAAATTGCTGTACCAGGCGGTCCACGGAGGTCTGAATCTCAGCAGCCAGCGATTTTACAGTTACATCAGTCATGCTGTTCCTTCCTGCTACAGTTTATTACGCTTCGTCGCCGAACCAGCAAATATTACGTGCGGCCATGATGAGCTCGCCGGCTTTCTCGTCGGTTAAACCTTCGATATCAGCCAGGTCATCAACGCCTTGCTCAGCGAGATCTTCCAGCGTACAAACACCACGGGCAGCCAGCTTGAACGCAATCGCACGATCAAGACCTTCCAGATTCAGCAGGTCATCAGCCGGCTTCTTATCGCCAAGGCTTTCTTCCTGAGCCAGTGCCAGGGTGGTCAGTGCGTTTTTAGCGCGTTCACGCAGGGCTTCAACGGTTGGTTCATCCAGGCCGTCAATTTCCAGCAGCTCTTTCATTGGCACATAGGCCAGTTCTTCCAGCGTAGAGAAACCTTCTTCAACCAGAACAGTGGCGAAATCTTCGTCAATATCCAGGTATTTAGTGAAGGTATCGATCGCCGCATGGGCTTCAGCCTGATGCTTAGCCTGCAGGTCATCAACGGTCATGACGTTGAGTTCCCAGCCGCTCAGCTGCGATGCCAGGCGCACGTTCTGACCGTTACGGCCGATTGCCTGCGCCAGGTTGCCCGCTTCAACAGCGATATCCATGGTGTGTTTGTCTTCGTCAACAACGATAGACGCCACGTCAGCTGGAGCCATTGCGTTAATCACGAACTGCGCCGGGTTATCATCCCACAGAACGATATCAATACGTTCGCCGCCCAGTTCAGTGGAGACTGCCTGAACGCGCGCACCGCGCATACCGACGCAAGCACCGACCGGGTCGATACGCTTGTCGTTGGTTTTCACCGCAATTTTCGCACGGGAGCCCGGATCGCGAGCCGCCGCTTTAATCTCGATAACTTCTTCGCCGATTTCCGGTACTTCAATTCGGAACAGTTCTACCAGCATTTCTGGTTTAGAACGGGTCACGAACAGCTGCGCACCGCGCGCTTCTGGACGCACAGCGTACAGAACACCGCGGATACGGTCGCCTGGACGGAAGTTTTCACGCGGCAGCATATCTTCACGCAGGATGACGGCTTCAGCGTTACCCGGCAACCCTTCGGATTTGATCTCCAGGGAGATATTGTCGCGGTTAACCTTCTTCACCACGCCAGTGATGATCTCGCCTTCCTGATCGCGGAACTGATCGACAACCAGCGCGCGCTCGGCTTCGCGAACTTTCTGCACGATAACCTGTTTAGCGGTCTGGGTGGTGATACGGTCAAACGTAACAGATTCAATCTGATCTTCAACGTATTCACCCACGTTCAGACTTTCGTCTTCAAAACGTGCCGCTTCCAGCGTGATCTCTTTGGTCGGCTGGGTCACTTCTTCAACGATTACCCAACGACGGAATGTATCGAAGTCACCGCTTTTACGATCGATTTCTACGCGAACATCGATCTCTTGTTCGTATTTTTTCTTGGTTGCTGTAGCCAGTGCACTTTCCAGCGCTTCGAAAATCTTCTCACGCGGCAGTGATTTCTCGTTGGAGACGGCTTCAACAACAGCCAAAATTTCTTTGTTCATCGCGGGCTTTTCACCTCAATCCAGACTGTTAAAAGTGGGGAACCAGGTTCGCCTTCTGGATATTACTCAGCGCGAACACTTCATCTTTGCCGTCGACTGTCACCGTGATCATTTCACCATCAACGGCTTTGATAATTCCCTGCCATTTACGGCGGTTCTGTACGGCCATACGCAGAACGAGAGCCACTTCTTCACCGGTAAAGCGCACATAGTGCTCGGCCGTGAACATCGGGCGATCGAGGCCAGGTGAGGAAACTTCCAGGTTGTACGCAACGGTAATTGGGTCTTCAACATCAAGAACCGCACTCACCTGGTGGCTAACATCAGCACAATCATCAACATTGATGCCATCTTCACTATCAATATAGATGCGCAGCGTCGATGTACGGCCGCGAACGAATTCGATGCCGACCAGTTCGTAGCCCAGTGCTTCGACCGGTGCAGTAATCATCTCTGTTAATTTTTGCTCTAATGTGGACAAGCCCACCCCCAAGACATAAAAAAAGGGCGTAAAGCCCAGTTATTCTGTAGTCAGATAACAAAAAACCCCGATAAATCGGGGCTTTAGATAACTGAACCCTATAGCCACAACCGTGGCCTGGAGCACTCTCCGAAAGAATTTTTTCAAATCCAGCTACGAAGGCTCTAAGTCTTCACAGTATATTTGAAAAAGAACTTTATGGGAAAGTGGTTGCGGGGGCCGGATTTGAACCGACGACCTTCGGGTTATGAGCCCGACGAGCTACCAGGCTGCTCCACCCCGCGCCTGAAACGTGGCAAATTCTACGCGTTTTGGACAGAATTTGCAAATAATGCTGGGATTTGGTACCGAAGACGGGACGTAAAATCGGCGTTTAGTATATTGATAGTTGACCCCACCTGTCAAGGCGACTTCCGCCAGCTCAATCAGACCAAAATTTTTACAAAAAACGCATGAGTCTCTTCCGGTCTTCGCCAAAAGATGATTAAATGAATACTCACTTATTTTGCATAAAAATGCACAAGAGAGCGAAAGCGGTCTCTAATCAGTCAATCAAGCAGGGTTTTATTCTATGACGACGATTCTCAAGCATCTTCCTGTAGGACAACGTATTGGCATCGCTTTCTCAGGCGGCCTGGATACCAGCGCTGCACTGCTGTGGATGCGCCAGAAGGGAGCGGTTCCGTATGCATATACTGCGAACCTGGGTCAACCGGACGAGGAAGACTATGATGCTATTCCTCGTCGCGCTAAAGAGTATGGTGCAGAGAACGCGCGCCTGATTGACTGCCGTAAACAACTGGTCGCTGAAGGTATCGCGGCTATTCAGTGTGGTGCGTTCCATAACACCACCGGCGGCCTGACCTATTTCAACACCACTCCGCTGGGCCGTGCAGTCACCGGCACCATGCTGGTTGCCGCCATGAAAGAAGACGGCGTGAACATCTGGGGCGACGGCAGTACCTATAAAGGTAACGATATCGAACGCTTCTATCGTTATGGCCTGCTGACCAACGCCGAACTGCAGATCTACAAACCGTGGCTGGATACCGACTTCATCGACGAGCTGGGTGGTCGTCATGAGATGTCCGAGTTTATGATCGCCTGCGGTTTTGACTATAAGATGTCCGTTGAGAAAGCCTACTCCACCGACTCCAATATGCTGGGTGCGACGCACGAAGCGAAAGACCTGGAGTTCCTGAACTCCAGCGTGAAGATCGTGAACCCAATCATGGGCGTGAAGTTCTGGGACGAGAATGTCAAAATCCAGGCCGAAGAAGTGACCGTACGTTTTGAACGCGGCCATCCGGTTGCGCTGAACGGTAAAACCTTCTCTGATGACGTTGAGCTGATGCTGGAAGCTAACCATATTGGCGGTCGTCACGGTCTGGGCATGAGCGATCAGATTGAAAACCGTATCATCGAAGCGAAGAGCCGTGGCATCTATGAAGCCCCGGGAATGGCGCTGCTGCACATCGCTTACGAGCGTCTGCTGACTGGTATTCACAACGAAGACACCATTGAGCAGTATCACTCTCATGGCCGCCAGTTGGGTAAACTGCTGTATCAGGGCCGCTGGTTCGATCCACAGGCGCTGATGCTGCGTGATGCGCTGCAGCGTTGGGTAGCAAGTGCGATCACCGGTGAAGTTACCCTGGAGCTGCGTCGCGGTAACGACTACTCCATCCTGAATACCGTGTCTGACAACCTGACCTATAAAGCAGAGCGTCTGACCATGGAGAAAGGTGAATCCGTGTTCTCGCCGGACGATCGTATTGGGCAGCTGACCATGCGTAACCTGGATATCACCGATACCCGTGAGAAGCTGTTCAACTATGTTGAGAATGGCCTGCTCTCCGCAAACTCAGGTAACGGCCTGCCGCAGGTTGAAAACCTGGAGCACAGCGATAAGAAGTAATCGCTGATGTGAATGTAAAAGGCGTCCACTGGACGCCTTTTTTGTGGCCTTTTGTAGGGCGGGTCAGCGCAGCGCCACCCGCCATTTTGCCCGGTGGCGCTGCGCTGACCGGGCCTACGAACAACAAAAAGTACAGACGAAAAAAAAGACGTCTTTCGACGTCTTTCTTCTGGAATATTGGTACCGAGGATGGGACTCGAACCCACAAGCCCGTTAGGGCACTACCACCTCAAGGTAGCGTGTCTACCAATTCCACCACCTCGGTACAGAATACTTAGTGCGGGATATCGCTGGTCGGCTTAGCCGGTGCAGCTGGCTGAGTTTGCTCAGTTTTTGCTGGCGCGCTCAGATTTTCCCACTCGCTTCCTTTGCTGGTTTTGTTGCTGTTGATATTGCCAAGCACCAGGCTGATGATGAAGAACAGCGTAGCCAGAATCGCCGTTGTGCGGGTCATGAAGTTCGCAGAACCACTTGAACCAAACAGCGTACCGGAAGCGCCTGCTCCGAAGGAGGCTCCCATATCAGCGCCTTTACCTTGCTGCAGCATAATCAGCGCTACGAGAGCGATGGCTACAATAAGGAAAATAACTAAAAGAGCTTCGTACATAATCAACCTGTTCCTTGCGGATTTGCCGCATACCAATGCTTCGACCAATTAGCAGGATTTTTGTTTCCCACTGAAGCGGGTGTGAATACTAACCAAAGCGAATGACCTTCGCAAGGGCATTTTTGACGCATTGTATCAACTGCGGAAAAAAACAGCAAAAAGCCAGTAATTGCTTAAAACAAAGGCGACAAAAGCCGCCTTTTTAAACATTTAGCGTGCAAGATTATGCAGCTTTTACAGCATCCGCAATACGGTGCGCAAACTCATTAACCTGCGCTTCGTCCTCACCTTCCACCATGACGCGGATCAGCGGTTCGGTGCCAGACTTACGCAGCAGCACGCGTCCACGACTGCCCAGCGCCGCTTCAACGTCAGCCATTACCGCTTTCACGTTCTCATTTTCCAGCGGATCGCCTTTGCCGGCAGTGAAGCGCACGTTCACCAGGATCTGTGGGAACATTTTCATTCCGCTGCAGAGATCGTGCAGGCTCATATGGTTGCGCGCCATCGCGGCAACCACCTGCAGCGCGGCCACGATGCCGTCTCCGGTGGTGGTCTTGTCGAGCAGGATCACGTGACCGGAGTTTTCCGCACCAATACGCCAGCCCTTCTCCTGCAGTTTTTCCAGCACATAGCGGTCACCCACTTTCGCGCGGACAAACGGAATACCGAGCTGTTTCAGCGCCAGCTCCAGGCCCATGTTACTCATCAGGGTACCGACGGCACCGCCGCGCAGCTGACCCTGACGCAGGCCTTCACGCGCGATGATGTAAAGGATCTGGTCCCCGTCGACTTTATTGCCTTCGTGGTCGACCATGATCACGCGGTCGCCGTCGCCGTCAAGCGCAATGCCCAGATCGGCTTTTTCAGCCAGAACGCGCGCCTGCAGGGCACGAACGTCAGTCGCACCGACCTGTTCGTTAATGTTCAGACCATCCGGCTCACAGCCAATGGTAATGACCTTCGCACCCAGCTCGCGGAAGACATTCGGGGCGATGTGATAGGTCGCGCCATTGGCACAGTCCACCACAATTTTAAGGTGCGCCAGGCTCAGCTCATTTGGGAAAGTGCCTTTACAGAATTCGATATAACGACCCGCCGCATCGACAATACGGTTCGCTTTACCCAGCTCTGCGGAATCAACACAGGTGATCTCTTTTTCCATTTCGGCTTCAATTGCTTCTTCCACTTCGTCCGGCAGCTTGGTGCCATCGATGGAGAAGAACTTGATGCCGTTGTCATAGAACGGGTTGTGAGAAGCCGAGATGACAATCCCCGCTTCCGCGCGGAAGGTGCGGGTCAGGTATGCAACCGCAGGCGTTGGCATTGGGCCAGTAAAGGAGGCAGAAAGCCCAGCCGCCGCCAGGCCGGCTTCCAGGGCAGACTCCAGCATATAGCCTGAAATACGGGTATCTTTACCGATAATGATCTTACGGGAACCATGACGCGCCAGTACCTTGCCAGCAGCCCAGCCGAGTTTCAAAACAAAATCAGGGGTGATTGGAGCATCGCCTACACGCCCACGGATACCATCGGTACCAAAATATTTACGATTACTCATAGCGTTTGTTTTCCTTCGCTGCCAGTGTGGCTTCCACCACACGCATGGCTTCTACTGTTTCTTTGACATCATGGACACGAATAATATGTGCGCCCTGCATCGCCGCAATCACCGCGCAGGCCAGACTACCGCTCAGGCGCTCACCTGGCCCAACATTCAGTAACTGACCAATCATCGACTTTCTCGACATCCCCACCAGTAGCGGCAGGTCAAAGTGATGAAATTCCGACAAGCGCGCAAGCAGCGCATAATTGTGTGAGAGATTTTTACCGAAACCGAACCCCGGGTCGAGCAGCAATTTCTCTTTTGGGATACCTGCACGTTCGCAGCGCGCGATATGCTCAATAAAGAAGCGATTCACGTCGGCAAAGACATCGTCGTACTTCGGCGCTTCCTGCATCGTTTTCGGCTGACCCTGCATATGCATAAGACAAACGGGCAGCCCGGTTTCCGCTGCCGCTTCAATCGCGCCCGGCTCGGTGAGTGAACGAATATCATTGATAATGTGAGCGCCCACTCTCGCCACTTCACGGATCACTTCAGGTTTGGAAGTGTCTACGGATATCCATACTTCGAAGCGTTGTGCAATTGCTTCCACCACCGGCACCACGCGTGCCAGCTCTTCTTCCACGGACACGTCCGCCGCCCCCGGACGCGTCGATTCGCCGCCAACGTCAATGATGGTGGCACCCGCATTAATCATTAAATTTGCGTGCTTAACCGCCTCAATAAGCGTGTTATGCGTGCCGCCGTCAGAGAAGGAATCAGGGGTAACATTCAGGATCCCCATCACATGAGGATGTGAAAGATCGAGATGCGAGTCCTGGGCGAATAATTTCATGGTGAAATCCCTGGTATCTATATGGTTAAACAGAAATGAAAAACCCCGGAGCAAGCTCCAGGGTTTGAGGTACGGACAAATGCTTCAACAGCAGTGACTTACTTATCGCCCAACTGTTCTGACATGGTGTTGCCCGGGTTTGGCGTACGCGGTTCATCAACCGGACGCGGCGCACGCGGGGTGCCATTATTGTCAGAATTATTGGACGCGCCTGGATCTTCCCAGCCCGCTGGCGGACGCACTTCGCGGCGCGCCATCAGGTCGTCAATCTGCGGTGCATCGATGGTCTCATATTTCATGAGCGCATCTTTCATCGAATGCAGGATGTCCATATTGTCGTTCAGGATCTGGCGAGCACGTGCATAGTTACGCTCAACCAGAGATTTTACTTCCTGATCGATGATACGTGCCGTCTCATCGGACATATGTTTCGCTTTCGCCACAGAACGGCCCAGGAAGACTTCGCCCTCTTCCTCTGCGTACAGCAGCGGACCGAGTTTGTCGGAGAAGCCCCACTGCGTCACCATGTTACGCGCCAGGTTTGTCGCAACTTTAATGTCGTTGGACGCACCGGTAGAAACATGTTCAACACCGTAGATAATCTCTTCTGCCAGACGACCACCGTAGAGGGTAGAAATCTGGCTTTCCAGTTTCTGACGGCTGGCGCTGATCGCGTCGCCCTCAGGCAGGAAGAAGGTGACACCCAGTGCACGACCGCGAGGAATAATCGTCACTTTATGCACCGGATCGTGTTCCGGCACCAGACGACCGATAATCGCGTGGCCTGCTTCGTGGTATGCCGTGGACTCTTTCTGCGCTTCCGTCATCACCATGGAGCGGCGTTCCGCACCCATCATGATCTTGTCTTTCGCTTTCTCGAACTCCACCATCGACACGACACGCTTGTTACCGCGAGCGGCAAACAGTGCTGCTTCGTTGACCAGGTTAGCCAGGTCCGCACCAGAGAAGCCCGGGGTACCACGCGCAATGATTGCCGCGTCGATATCTGGCGCCAGCGGTACGCGACGCATATGGACTTTCAGAATCTGTTCACGACCGCGAACATCCGGCAGACCGACCACAACCTGACGGTCGAAACGGCCTGGACGCAGCAGCGCGGGGTCAAGTACGTCCGGACGGTTAGTTGCTGCGATAACGATGATACCTTCGTTACCTTCGAAGCCGTCCATCTCAACCAGCATCTGGTTCAACGTCTGCTCGCGTTCATCGTGACCACCGCCCAGACCTGCGCCACGCTGGCGGCCTACGGCGTCGATTTCATCGATGAAGATAATGCACGGTGCTGCCTTCTTGGCCTGCTCGAACATGTCACGCACACGAGATGCACCGACACCCACGAACATTTCTACGAAGTCAGAACCAGAAATAGTAAAGAACGGCACCTTCGCTTCACCCGCAATGGCTTTCGCCAGCAGGGTTTTACCGGTACCCGGAGGGCCAACCATCAGCACGCCTTTCGGGATCTTACCGCCCAGTTTCTGGAAACGGCTCGGTTCGCGCAGGTATTCAACCAGCTCTCCCACCTCTTCTTTCGCTTCGTCACACCCGGCGACGTCAGCGAACGTGGTCTTGATCTGGTCTTCCGTCAGCATACGCGCCTTGCTCTTACCGAACGACATGGCACCTTTGCCACCGCCGCCCTGCATCTGACGCATAAAGAAGATCCAGACGCCGATAAGAAGCAGCATTGGGAACCAGGAAATGAAGATAGAAGCCAGCAGGCTTGGTTCTTCTGGCGGCTCGCCGACCACCTTGACGTTTTTGGTCAGAAGGTTATCAAGCAGCTTAGGATCGTTCACCGGGATGTAAGTCGTGTAACGGTTACTATCTTTCTTGGTAACGTTGATCTCACGTCCGTTGATACGCGCTTCGCGAACCTGGTCCTGATTGACCTCCTGCAGGAAGGTAGAATAATCCACCTTGCGGCCATTCGACTCGCTGGGCCCAAAGCTCTGGAATACTGACATCAGCACAACGGCAATGACCAGCCAGAGTATTAGGTTTTTCGCCATGTCACTCAAGGGATTAACCTCATATTACAACTGTGTTAAAAACAGCGTCAGGATACTCTATATCCAGTTTCATTCAAACTTTCGCCTGAAATCCACCGGTTATCACTTTCGCCCGGTCGCTACAATATACACTTCTCGGGAACGGGCCCGGGAAGAGTCCGGCTTACGAACTTTGACCTTCGCAAACAGGGAGCGAATTTCCTTAAGGTACTCCTCGAAACCTTCGCCCTGAAACACCTTCACAACAAAACTACCACCAGGCGCTAGTACATCACGACACATTTCTAACGCTAGCTCCACCAGATACATGCCGCGGGGGATATCCACCGCCGGTGTTCCGCACATATTTGGCGCCATATCAGACATGACAACCTGAACCTTACTGTCACCCACACGTTCAAGTAACGCTTTCAGTACTAATTCATCACGAAAGTCGCCCTGAAGGAAGTCGACACCGACGATGGGATCCATTGGTAAAAGATCGCATGCGATGATTCGGCCCGCTCCGCCGATCTGCGTTACCGCATACTGGGACCATCCGCCAGGTGCTGCACCGAGGTCGACAACCGTCATCCCCGGCTTAAAAAGTTTGTCACTTTGCTGTATTTCATCAAGTTTAAACCAGGCGCGGGAACGTAACCCCTTTTTCTGCGCCTGCAGAACATATTTATCGCTAAAGTGTTCCTGAAGCCAGCGGCTGGAACTGGCAGAACGCTTTTTACCTGTCATTTAACATTTCCGTCCGGGTTCATCGTTGCTTACCTTTGGCGTAAATTTCTACGCTGCTGTTTGGCGATATTAGGGAGATGGCGGTAGAATGAACCGTTTTCAATCCCAACGTAAGCAAAAATATACGATGAATCTGAGTACTAAACAAAAACAGCACCTTAAAGGTCTGGCACATCCGCTCAAGCCTGTAGTTATGCTTGGCAACAATGGTTTGACCGAAGGGGTGCTTGCCGAGATTGAACAAGCGCTGGAACACCACGAGCTGATCAAGGTGAAAATCGCCTCTGAAGACAGAGACACTAAAAACCTGATCGTGGAAGCCATCGTGCGCGAAACCGGTGCCTGTAATGTACAGGTCATCGGTAAAACGCTGGTGCTCTATCGCCCATCTAAAGAGCGCAAAATCTCGCTGCCACGCTAAGGATATCCTGAATCAAACACATTTTCTGTGTTAAACGAGGGATTTCTGTCAGCAGGTGAGCAAAATGCCATGCTCCTTGAGTTGTTAAAAGGCCGCTATGCGGCCTTTTTCTTTTCTTTACAATGTATCAACATCTTAGCAGAGAGGCGAATTACAGGTATTCAACCTTGATAATTTCATATTCCACTTCACCACCTGGGGTGCGGATGGTGACAACATCATCCTGCTCTTTGCCAATCAGGCCGCGAGCGATCGGTGAGTTCACCGAAATCAGGTTCTGTTTGAAGTCTGCTTCATCATCACCCACGATGCGATAGGTCTGCTCTTCGTCGCTGTCGAGGTTAAGCACGGTAACGGTTGCACCGAAAATCACGCGGCCATTATTAGGCATCTTAGTGATATCAATAACCTGCGCATTGGACAGTTTTGCTTCGATATCTTTAATACGCCCTTCACAGAAGCCCTGCTGCTCACGCGCGGCGTGATATTCAGCGTTCTCTTTCAGGTCGCCATGCTCGCGCGCATCCGCGATAGCGGCGATGATTTCGGGACGACGAACGGATTTCAGGAAATCCAGCTCTTCGCGCAGTTTTTCGGCACCACGTAAGGTCATCGGAATAGCTTGCATTTGTTATACCTCTTAAACATTCCTGTTGGGAGCAGTGTTCCCTGCCCCGGCCCTCATGAGCAGGCCAGAAGCAAAAAGAAAACCGACCCGGGAGCAACGCCCCAGGTCAGCAGCAATTTTCAATTTGATATGCATTTTACCGCGAAGTTCACTATGGGTCATCGTTTACTTTGCAGTGCTATGCACCGTAGTATGACGGTTTGTTTTCGGGTTGTTAGCGCGAGATTATGCGATTTTCCAGATTTATCATCGGATTGACTACCAGTATAACGTTCAGCGTTCAGGCCGCGAATGTTGATGAGTATATTAATCAACTGCCCGCAGGTGCCAACCTTGCCTTGATGGTGCAAAAGGTCGGGGCGCAGACGCCAGAGATTGACTACCATAGTCAACAGATGGCCCTGCCTGCCAGTACCCAGAAGGTGATTACTGCGCTTGCCGCCCTCCTTCAGCTTGGGCCTGACTTCCGGTTTACCACCACACTCGAGACCAAAGGTAACGTCGAGGGTGGCGAACTGAAAGGCGATCTTATCGCCCGCTTTGGCGGTGACCCGACCTTTAAACGCCAGGATATCCGCAATATGGTTGCGGTGCTGAAAAAAACCGGCGTGCAGAGGATTGATGGCAATGTGCTGATAGATACGTCCATCTTTGCCAGCCACGATAAAGCCCCTGGCTGGCCGTGGAACGATATGACGCAATGCTTTAGCGCCCCACCCGCCGCCGCGATTGTTGACCGTAACTGCTTCTCGGTTTCGCTTTACAGCGCGCCAAAGCCGGATGATTTAGCGTTCATCCGCATAGCATCCTACTACCCGGTCATGATGTTTAGCCAGGTCCGCACGCTGGCCAAGGGCTCCCCGGATGCACAGTATTGCGAACTGGATGTGGTGCCAGGCGATCTTAACCGCTTCACGCTCACCGGCTGCCTGACGCAGCGTGCCGATCCGCTGCCCTTGGCCTTTGCGATACAGGACGGTGCCAGCTACGCGGGCGCTATTCTGAAAGATGAGCTGAAACAAGCGGGAATAACTTACTCCGGCACGTTGCTTCGTCAGACGCAGTTCAACCAGCCCGGCACGGTCATCGCCAGCAAGCAGTCTCCGCCGCTGCACGATTTGCTGCGAATTATGCTGAAAAAGTCGGACAACATGATTGCCGACACCGTGTTCCGCATGATTGGTCACGCGCGTTTTGGCGTGCCGGGAACCTGGCGCGCGGGCTCAGACGCGGTTCGTCAGATCCTGCGCCAGCAGGCAGGGATCGATCTGGGTAATACCATTGCCGTCGATGGCTCCGGATTATCGCGTCATAATTTGATCTCTCCGGCCACAATGATGCAAGTGCTACAGTACATTGCACAGCATGACACTGAGCTAAACTTTATTTCAATGCTGCCACTGGCTGGTCATGACGGTTCGTTGCAGTACCGCGCCGGGCTTCACGCTGCCGGTGTGGATGGCAAAGTATCCGCCAAAACCGGTTCACTGCAGGGGGTTTACAACCTTGCAGGCTTCATCACTACCGCCAGCGGACAACGCATGGCATTCGTGCAGTATCTTTCCGGCTATGCCGTCGAACCGACCGACCAGCGCAATCGCCGTATTCCGCTTGTTCGCTTCGAAAGCAGGCTCTATAAGGACATTTATCAGAATAACTAGCGATGAAACTACTCATAGTTGAAGACGATCTGTTATTGCAGGAAGGGCTGGCGCTGGGTCTGGCCAATGAAGGGTATGCCCTCGACTGTGCCAGCACGGCGGCGGAGGCGGATGCCCTGATTCAGAGCGGCGAATACAGTCTGGTGATCCTCGATTTGGGCTTGCCTGACAAAGACGGCGCCACGCTCCTGACCCAGTGGCGACGTCGTGGTATCGCCAACCCGGTATTGATCCTGACGGCACGCGATGCCATTGAAGATCGTATCACCGGCCTTGATGCCGGTGCTGATGATTACCTGGTGAAGCCTTTTGCACTTGCGGAGCTGCAGGCCCGGGTGCGCGCGTTGATTCGCCGCTATCAGGGGCACAGTGACAACTTACTCACCGACGGCGATATTACGCTGAATCTGCAAACCCAGCAGGTACTGCGCCAGGCCCAACCGGTTGAGGTGACCCCAAAAGAGTTCGCCCTGCTTACGCGTCTGATCATGCGCAGCGGGCAAACGGTGCACAGAGAAACCCTCCAGCAGGATATCTACTCCTGGCAGGACGATCCGGGGTCAAATACCCTTGAAGTCCATATTCACAACCTGCGTCGTAAGCTGGGCAAGGACAGGATCAAAACCGTCCGTGGCGTTGGCTATCGTCTGGAGAGCCAGAAATGAACAGCATGCGTCGGCGCCTGATGGTGCTGCTGGCGGTCATTCTGTTATTTTTCCAGTTGATAAGCGTTATCTGGCTGTGGCATGAAAGCCGTGAGCAGATTGGTTTCCTTGTCAGTGAAACGTTGTCTGCCAAAGCCCGCAATAACCATGTCGAGAAAGAGATCCGCGAAGCGATTGCCTCTCTTCTGGTTCCTTCTCTGGTGATGGTCGGTTTCACGCTGCTGTTTTCATTCTGGGCAGTCACCTGGATAACCCGGCCCCTGAATAAACTGCGTACCAGCCTGGCTAACCGTTCGGCGGATAACTTAACCCCGCTCCCTATGTATTCCGACATGGAGGAAATTGGCGCGGTCACCACTTCCCTCAACCAGCTACTCGCCAGGCTGGATAATACCATTCAGCAGGAGCGTCTCTTCACCGCGGACGCCGCACACGAACTGCGAACGCCCCTTGCCGGGATCCGGCTCCATCTGGAGCTCATGGCGCAGTCTGGCGCGCCACAGGCCGCGACGTTAATCAGCCGCATCGATCAGCTCATGCATACCGTTGAACAATTGCTGATGCTGGCCCGGGCCGGACAGGCAATGGCCAGCGGCCACTACGATACCGTTAACTGGACGGACAATATCCTTATGCCGCTTGGTCTTGAGCATGAAGCCAAAGAACATACGGTAATATGGCCCGCCAGGAGCGCGCTCACGGTTCAGGGAGACGCAGTGCTTCTGCGTCTGATGCTGCGCAACCTGCTGGAGAATGCCGGACGATACAGCCCGTCAGGGACAACGATTGAAGTGACATTAAACGAAGTCGAAGGTGGTACTCAGGTCAGCGTTATCGATCAGGGACCCGGTATTGATGAAGCTCACCGACAGTCAATTACGGAGCCATTCCGTCGACTTGACCAGCGCTACGGTGGCAGTGGTCTGGGCCTGAGCATCGTGCAGCGCATCGTGCAGCTCCACCGCGGCAAGCTGACGCTTGAAAATGGCGCTGAGGGCGGCTTAATCGCCAGCTGCTGGTTACCCTCAACGCTGGAATAAAAAAAGCCCCCATAATGGGGGCTTTGGACAGATATTAGTGCTTGTAGATGAACTCGACGCCTTCTTCGTCGTCTTCATCCCAGTCATCGTCCCAGTCTTCATCATCTTCTTCCGCTTCCAGCTCTTCGAGCTGCTGGCGGTGGTAGTCATCCCACATGAATTCGACTTTTTCAGGCTGCTTAGCTTCTTCCGCCTGAACAATTGGGTTTTCGATGATAAAGGTCATCACATCCCAGCACAGATCTTTCACGCCAACCTGGCTTGCCGCAGAGATCAGGTAGTATTTATCTTCCCAACCCATCGCTTCTGCAATCGCTTTGGCTTTCGCTTCCGCTTCGGCTTTATCCATCAGGTCGATCTTGTTGAAGACCAGCCAGCGTGGTTTAGTCGCCAGTTTTTCGCTGTATTTTTCCAGCTCTCCGATAATGATGCGGGCATTTTCAACCGGATCGGAACCGTCGATAGGATCGATATCGATGAGGTGAAGCAGTACACGGCAACGCTCAAGGTGTTTCAGGAAGCGAATACCCAGTCCGGCCCCTTCGGCCGCACCTTCAATCAGGCCCGGGATATCGGCAACCACAAAGCTCTTCTCGTTATCCATACGGACCACGCCCAGGCTTGGTACCAGGGTGGTAAACGGATAGTCCGCCACTTTTGGTTTCGCCGCAGAGACGGCGCGAATAAACGTCGATTTACCGGCGTTTGGCATACCCAACATGCCCACATCTGCCAGAAGCATCAGCTCCAGCTGCAGATCGCGCTTATCGCCCGGCGTACCCATCGTTTTCTGACGCGGCGTACGGTTAACGGAGGACTTGAAACGGCTGTTACCCAGACCGTGCCAGCCGCCTTTCGCAACCATCAGGCGCTGACCGTGTTTGGTCATGTCACCCATGGTTTCACCGGTTCCCTGGTCAATCACACGCGTACCGACCGGAACCTTAATGGTGACGTCTTTTCCACGTTTCCCGGTACAGTCACGGCTCTGGCCGTTCTGGCCACGTTCAGCGCGGAAGGATTTCTCGAAACGGTAGTCGATCAGCGTGTTGAGGTTCTCATCCGCCTCCAGCCACACGTCACCACCATCCCCGCCGTCGCCGCCGTCAGGACCGCCACGTGGGATATATTTTTCACGGCGGAAGCTCACGCAACCGTTGCCGCCATCACCAGCCACGACCAGGATCGTCGCTTCATCAACAAACTTCATTTTACTCTCCGTAACTCATTCGCCTGAGCGGGGGACTACTACAACCGCTTCATTTTTGCGCCAACGTCCCCAAAGACGATGACCAATGGCGGAATACATCGCGCCCGCAACCACGACAAACGCACCGAGATAACCCAACAGGTTGAGCATCGGTCTGACGAAGACATCGGGCCAGGCCATTGATAACAAATCTGAAAATAACAGCGTAAACAGCGGAGTAAGCGTAATTAATGCGCTCACCTGTGCTGCCTGCCAGCGCGCCATCGCTTCGGCCAGCGCGCCATAACCGACCAGCGTGTTTAAACCACAAAAAATGAGGCACGCCAGTTGCCAGTCGCTGAGCTGGGTAATCACACCCGGCTTTGCTAATGGCAGCAATGCTATTGTACACAAAGTGTACAGCAAAAAGAGGATCTGCTGTGAGGCAAGACGACGCAATAACACCTTTTGCGCGACGCCATAACTCACCCAGACCGTTGCTGCCCCTACACCGAAGATCACACCCCACGTGTAATCCGTCAGTCGGGTAAAAATCTCCAGCAGACTGGTGTTGAAGAACATCACCAGACCGCATAGCAGCATGCTCGCCCCGATAATCTGCGTACCGCGCATCTTCTCCTTAAGGATAAAGACGCTGGCGACCATCATGCCTACAGGTGAAAGCTGACCAATCACCTGTGACGCTGTAGGGCTAAGATATTGCAGGGAAGAGCTGAACAGGATGAAGTTACCAAACAGACCGCCCGTCGCGATAGCCAGCAACACCAGCCAGCGCGGTTTACGGAAGAGTCGCAAAGGTGGAAGCTTACCTTTGACAGCCAGAATGGCCCCGAGGCCGATGCTTGCCATCAGAAAGCGATAAAAGACCACCGTAGGCGGCTCCATCACTTCCAGTACCTGCTTCATTGCAATTGGCAGCGCGCCCCAGCACATTGCGGTGGTGAGCGCCAAAAGAATACCTATGCCGGCCTGCTGCTTCATGCCCGTTTTCCCTACAGAAAATTTTCCGGGTTTCCAATGTAAAAAGCCCCGCAACACGTTGCGGGGCTTTAATCCGTTACCGGACCGAGAAAACCTTACTCAGCAACGATGCTGATGTATTTACGGTTGTTCGGGCCTTTGACTTCAAATTTCACTTTACCGTCTGCTTTAGCAAACAGAGTGTGGTCACGACCGCAACCTACGTTGTTGCCAGCGTGGAATTTGGTACCACGTTGACGAACGATGATGCTACCCGCCAGAACGGATTCGCCACCGAAACGCTTAACGCCAAGGCGTTTAGCTTCTGAATCGCGACCGTTACGTGTGGAGCCGCCAGCCTTTTTATGTGCCATTTAAATCTCTCCTCAGGTCTTAGGCGCTGATGCCAGTAATTTTCACATCAGTGAACCACTGACGGTGGCCCTGCTGCTTACGGTAGTGCTTACGACGACGAAACTTAACGATTTTAACTTTCTCGCCACGACCGTGTGCAACAACTTCAGCTTTGATAACGCCGCCATCAACGAAAGGAACGCCGATTTTGACTTCTTCACCGTTTGCGATCATCAGAACTTCTGCGAATTCAACAGATTCGCCAGTTGCGATGTCCAGCTTTTCCAGGCGAACGGTCTGACCTTCGCTTACTCGGTGTTGTTTACCACCACTTTGGAAAACCGCGTACATATAAACTCCGCTTCCGCGCACGTCCTCGTATGATTCAGAGTGCGCTATAAATATTCACAATAGGGCGCGAATATTACGCAAAACGCGAGCCTTTGACAAGTGCTACCGTCAATACATGAAGAAAAAAAACACAACGCGTACGGTAACGTTTATCTGAGCCGTTTTTTCAGTACAATCAGCACTACTATTGATAAACCGAAACCCTTCGTTACCCCATTGTAGATGGGATCAACAGGATAAAAAGCCCGGCTTTTGCGATGAATTTAGAAAAAATCAACGAGTTAACCGCGCAAGATATGGCGGGTGTGAATGCAGCAATCCTGGAGCAACTCAACTCTGACGTTCAGCTGATCAATCAGTTGGGCTATTACATTGTCAGCGGCGGCGGTAAACGCATTCGTCCGATGATCGCCATTCTGGCTGCCAGAGCCGTTGGTTATGAGGGAAATGCCCACATCACGATCGCAGCACTTATCGAATTTATTCACACGGCGACGCTTCTGCATGATGACGTTGTGGATGAATCAGATATGCGTCGTGGCAAAGCCACGGCAAATGCCGCTTTCGGAAACGCAGCCAGCGTACTGGTGGGGGATTTTATTTATACCCGCGCCTTCCAGATGATGACCAGTCTGGGTTCCCTGAAAGTGCTGGAGGTGATGTCCGAAGCCGTTAACGTCATTGCAGAAGGCGAAGTGCTGCAGCTGATGAACGTCAACGACCCTGATATCACCGAAGAAAACTACATGCGTGTGATTTACAGTAAAACCGCGCGCCTGTTTGAGGCGGCCGCCCAGTGCTCCGGCATTCTGGCGGACTGTACCGAGGCACAGGAAAAAGGGCTCCAGGACTATGGTCGTTATCTGGGTACTGCATTCCAGTTAATTGATGATTTGCTGGACTACAGTGCGGACGGTGAAACGCTCGGCAAAAACGTGGGTGATGACCTGAACGAAGGTAAACCAACCCTGCCGCTGCTTCACGCCATGCGCAACGGAACTGCCGACCAGGCGAAAATGATCCGTGAAGCGATTGAGCAGGGAAATGGCCGCCATCTTCTGGAAACTGTACTGGAAACGATGGCCATCTGCGGATCGCTGGAGTGGACCCGTCAGCGCGCGGAAGAAGAAGCGGATAAAGCCATCGCGGCACTGCAGGTAATTCCAGACAGCCCATGGCGCGACGCGTTAATTGGTCTGGCCCACATCGCCGTTCAGCGCGACCGGTAATCCCCCTGTTTCTCCCCGCATCATAGCGGGGAGATTCCAGTACACCCCAGTAAATTACGTATTCATGTAAATTTATCGGTTTAGAGACCGCATGAATAAAGCCATTCCTTATTCTGAATATCCCTTCAAGTAACGCGAACTTTTTAGAACAACAGTTTGAAATGGGTATAGTAAGCCCGTCGTTTCAGACGAAACGGCGTAGGTGAATCCGAACTTAAGGACAGCGTTATGGATACGAAATTTATCGACTGGCACACGGCTGATATCATTGCGGCACTGCGCAAAAGAGGCACTTCGCTGGCTGCAGAGTCCCGCCGCCATGGACTGAGTTCTTCAACCCTCGCAAACGCCCTGACCCGCCCCTGGCCCAAAGGAGAGTTAATTATCGCAACGGCACTGGATACGCATCCGTGGGTCATTTGGCCTTCGCGCTACCACGATCCCGTAACCCATGAATTTATCGACAGATCGCGGATGATTCGCCAGAGAAAGGCAAAGAAAAAAACGCAGGAATAATGCGTTTTTTGACAGGAACAGCAACCCCCCGGTCATTTCTGGCAGGGGGCTGCCGGAACGATTACTCGCCCTTCACACGCTCGATATTCGCACCCAGCGCGCGCAGTTTATCTTCGATACGTTCGTAACCACGATCGATGTGATAAATACGATCCACAATCGTTGTCCCTTCCGCGATACAACCCGCCAGCACCAGGCTTGCAGATGCACGCAGATCGGTTGCCATCACCTGAGCGCCAGACAGTTTCTCAACGCCGTGGCAAATCACAGTATTACTTTCGATCTCTGCATGTGCACCCATACGGATCAGCTCCGGTACGTGCATGAAGCGGTTCTCGAAAATGGTTTCAGTGATGAAGCCGGTGCCTTCAGCGACCAGGTTCAGCAGGGTGAACTGCGCCTGCATGTCGGTCGGGAACGCCGGATGCGGCGCCGTACGTACATTGACCGCTTTAGGACGCTGACCGTGCATATCCAGGCTGATCCAGTCTTCACCGATTTCGATATCCGCACCCGCATCGCGCAGCTTCGCCAGCACTGCGTCCAGGGTGTCAGGCTGTGCATTACGGCAGACAATTTTACCGCCAGAGATCGCCGCAGCCACCAGGAAAGTACCGGTTTCGATACGGTCCGGCAGTACGCGATAAACACCGCCGCCCAGACGCTCAACGCCTTCGATGGTGATACGGTCGGTACCCTGACCGGAGATCTTCGCACCCAGCGCCACGAGGAAGTTGGCAGTATCCACAATTTCCGGCTCACGCGCGGCGTTTTCGATGATCGTGGTGCCTTCTGCCAGCGTCGCCGCAGACATAATGGTAACCGTTGCGCCCACGCTCACTTTGTCCATGACAATGTGCGCGCCTTTCAGACGACCGTTGACGGACGCTTTGACGTAACCTTCTTCCAGCTTGATCTCTGCGCCCAGTTTTTCCAGACCAAAGATATGCAGGTCAACCGGACGTGCACCGATGGCGCAACCGCCCGGCAGTGAAACCTGTCCCTGGCCAAAACGCGCCACCAGCGGGCCAAGCGCCCAGATGGAAGCACGCATGGTTTTCACCAGATCGTAAGGGGCAGAGAAGTTGTTTACGTTGCTGGCGTCGATCCAGACGGAACCATTACGCTCGACTTTAGTGCCCAACTGGGTGAGCAACTTCATGGTGGTGTCGATATCTTTCAGCTTGGGTACGTTCTGAATTTCTACCGGCTCTTCCGCGAGCAGCGCAGCAAAAAGGATTGGCAGCGCGGCGTTTTTCGCGCCAGAAATTGTGACTTCGCCCTGGAGACGCGTTGGCCCCTGTACACGAAATTTATCCATTGTGTGCTCTCTTATAAATTCAACCGTGCTGCGGGCCTGTCGCCCTCAGCTCAAAAACCGTTTAGTTTGCGATCGCGTGCCCACTCTTGCGGGGTGAACGCTTTAATCGACAGGGCGTGGATGCGGTTATCCGCAATATATTCCATCAGCGGCGCGTACACAGCCTGCTGCTTTTTCACACGGCTCATACCGTCGAACATCTCACCCACAGCAATAACCTGGAAGTGACTGCCATCGCCAGTGACGTGGGCTTCCTGAAGGGAGAGTGCATTCATCAGCACTGTCTGGATTTCATGATTTTCCATGGGTTCTTAATCATCTGATAGTGAAAACAAGCCCAACATCTTAGAGCAAAGTGGCGTCGTCTTAAACAAGCAAAAAGCCCCGACGATGAAACAGTCAGGGCTTTCAGAAGTAACGCACTGAAAATATTAACGAGGCAGCACGTCCTGAGGGAGATTGTAGAGCTGCGCAAGGGTGACCACATTATCGCTCGCGCCGTGAAGCATGACGCTAGCCCCCTGCTTTTTCCCCACGGCAATCAGATGGGCAAGCAGCGCAACACCTGCCGTATCTACCCGCGTGACGTCGCTTAAGTCGATAAGCGTCACGCCCTGCATGGCTTCAAGGCGTTTGTCCCACAACGGGTTCAGCAGATCCTGATCCAGCTCACCGGACAGCTTTAATGTCTCGCCTTCGCGCGACCAGCTGAGTTGCTGTGACATTACTTCTTCTCGTCCAGGCTAATTTTCTGACGAGAAATGGACTGCAGTTGTGCGGTCAGGCCATCAATGCCTTTGGTACGCAGCAGGTCGCTCCACTCGTTCTGTTTGGTGGTGATCATGCTTACCCCTTCAGCAATCATGTCATACGCCTGCCAGTTACCGGTCTGGCTGTTTTTACGCCACTGGAAATCCAGGCGAACCGGCGGGCGACCGTTAGGATCGTTGATCGTCACGCGGATAGGCACGATGGTCGCATCGCCCAGCGGCTGCTCAGGCGCAATCTGGTAGGTCTGGCCGTGGTACATCGCCAGCGCCTGACCGTAAGCCTGTTTCAGGTATTCACGGAACGCGGCGAAGTAGGCTTCACGCTGAGCAGGAGTCGCGTCTTTGTAATAGCGGCCCAGCACCAGCGCACCCGCGTATTTAATCTGCACGTACGGCAGCAGTTCCTGATCAACGACGTCACGCAGGTAATCAGGATTAGCACGAATTTTAGGCTGATCGTTCTTAAGACGGTCGAAGGTTTTCTTCGCGGCTTCGTCCATCAGTTTGTACGGGTTACTCTGATCCGCAGCATGCACCGCGGTGAGAGGGGCAATGACCAGCATGGCAACCATTAACAGTCGTTTAAACATGAATGACTTCTCCTGAAATTAATTCGTCGTGCCAGGTGTCGGTGCGACGTTGGTATGATCTTCGCTCTGCGCAGGGGCAGCGTCGGATTTTTTCTCATCCCCTTTACTGTTGTAAAGGAACTGACCAATCATATCCTCCAGCACCATCGCGGACTTCGTATCCTGGATGACGCTACCGTCTTTAAGGATAGTCGTTCCCAGCTCAGGGTCTTCAAAACCGACGTTAAGCGCCAGATATTGTTCGCCCAGCAGGCCCGAAGTCCGGATCGAAAGGGAACTGGTGTCCGGAATATGGTTGTAACGCTCTTCGATATCCATCGCGACGCGTGGCAGGTAGGTTTTCTCATCAAGCGTAATGTCAGATACGCGTCCGATCACCACGCCGCCAATACGGACCGGTGAACGGGCCTTCAGCCCGCCGATATTATCGAAGGTGGCATAGATGCGATACGTCGGCTCGGTACGCACAGACGTGATATCCGCCGCTCTCAGGCAGATAAACAGCGCGGCCAGCAGCGCCAGTAGCAGGAATATGCCGACCCAAATTTCATTTTTTTTCGTTTGCATGAATTCAATTCCCAAACATCAGTGCGGTGAGCACAAAATCCAGACCCAGTACGGCCAGCGACGAATGTACGACGGTACGTGTAGTTGCACGGCTAATGCCTGCCGACGTCGGGATGGCATCGTAACCATTGAACAAGGCAATCCAGGTGACCGTAATGGCAAATACCACGCTTTTAATCAGACAGTTAACCAGATCCATTCGCAGGTCAATGGCGTCCTGCATGGCGGACCAGAAGAAACCGGCATCAATGCCTTTCCAGTGGACGCCAACCAGCGAACCGCCCCAGATGCCCACGGCGACAAACAGAATAGTCAGTAACGGTAAAGAGATCACGCCAGCCCAGAAACGCGGTGAGATCACGCGACGCAGCGGATCGACCGCCATCATCTCCATGCTGGAGAGCTGCTCGGTTGCACGCATCAGGCCAATTTCAGCCGTTAATGCCGACCCCGCGCGCCCGGCGAACAACAGCGCCGCCACAACCGGCCCCAGTTCACGCAGCAGCGAGAGCGCCACCAGCATCCCAAGGCTGGTTTCCGCACTGTAGGTTGTCAGCACAAGGTAACCCTGCAGCCCAAGCACCATACCGATAAACAGGCCGGAAACAATGATGATGAGCATCGACAGCACGCCGACATTATAAAGCTGCCGCACCAGCAGAGGGGCGTGCTTACGGAATTCCGGCTTGCCGAACAGGGCGTTGAATAACATCAATCCGGCACGCCCGAACGTCCTGATGGTTTTTATGCCACGGTGTCCGAGAGCGGCCAACGCATTTAACAGCATGAGTGGCTTAACTCCCTATTCCCAGTAAATCGTCACGGTAGTCGCCCGCCGGGTAGCGGAACGGCACCGGGCCATCGGCAATACCGTCAAGGAACTGCCGCACGCGCGGATCGCAATTTTCCTGCAGCGCCTGGGCGCTACCGTGTGCGACGATCTTTTTGTCCGCCACGATATAGGCGTAATCGGCAATGCTCAATACTTCCGGTACATCGTGAGAAACCACAATGCAGGTTACGCCAAGCGCGCTGTTCAGTTCAGAGATGAGTTTCACCAGCACGCCCATCGTGATGGGATCCTGCCCAACGAACGGTTCGTCGAACATGATTAAATCGGGTTCTAATGCAATAGCTCGCGCCAGCGCGGCGCGGCGCGCCATACCGCCGGAGAGTTCCGAAGGCATCAGTTTCGCCGCCCCCCGCAAACCAACGGCCTCAAGCTTCATCATCACCGTGCTTTTCAGCAACGCAGGCGGCAGGCTGGTATGTTCGCGCAGCGGATAGGCCACGTTATCAAACACGTTCATATCGGTGAACAAGGCCCCCGACTGAAAGAGCATGCTCATACGTTTGCGAACAGTATACAGGCGCGAGCGTGACATCTCCGGGATGTTTTCGCCATCAAAGAGGATTTCACCGCTATCAGGTGGGATCTGCCCGCCAATAAGGCGCAGCAGGGTCGTTTTACCGATCCCGGACGGCCCCATGATGGCAGTGATCTTGCCGCGCGGTACGGTCAACGAAATATCATCAAATATCAATCTGTTGGAGCGAGAAAAGCTTACTCCACGGACATCGACTATATTCGCCAGCGTTTGGCTCATTTACGGTTCCTTTCTTGCCCTGCTTCATGCGAAGCGTGAAGCTTAAATCAGCCCTAAACCCCACATTTTTACAGAATATTGGCTGGAGAGGTTAGCGAAAGCTGGCATTTGTTTTACTTTTCCGGCGCATAAAGTCAAAATTAGGAATTCGTTACGCCTCAGACTGTATACAGTCCAGCCATTCCCGTGCGATGGACCGACGAGTATACCTGAAGAAAGGACTTTTGATGCTTTTAGCAACAGCACTGTTAATAATTGGTTTACTTTTGGTGGTCTACAGTGCTGACCGTTTAGTGTTTGCTGCATCTATCCTGTGTCGCCTGACTGGCGTACCGCCTGTTGTCATCGGGATGACCGTTGTCAGTGTGGGAACGTCACTCCCTGAAATCATCGTCTCTGTCTCGGCATCGCTGCACGGCCAGTTAGACCTGGCGGTAGGCACCGCGATTGGCTCCAATATCGTCAACATATTATTGATTTTAGGCCTGGCGGCACTGCTGCATCCATTTCGCGTGCATTCTGATGTTCTGCGCCGTGAATTGCCGCTAATGTTAATCGTAAGCCTGCTGGCAGGCTGCGTATTTTATGATGGCGAACTGAGCGTCAGCGACGGGATTTTCCTGCTGGCGCTGGCCGTCATTTGGTTGCTGTATAGTGTTAAAATCGCCCGTCTCGCTGAAAAGCAGGGTCAGGATAGCCTCACGCGTGAGCAGGTCGCCGAGCTTCCGCGAGAAGGCACGCTGCCTGTTGCCCTGCTCTGGCTTGGCGTTGCGCTGATCATCATGCCGATGGCAACGCGCATGGTCGTGGATAACGCGACGGTGCTGGCGAACTCTTTCGCGATGAGTGAACTGACCATTGGCCTGACGGTTATTGCCATCGGCACCAGCCTGCCGGAGCTGGCCACGGCCATTGCGGGGGCACGGAAAGGTGAGGATGACATTGCCATTGGTAATATCATCGGCTCCAATATTTTTAATATCGCCATTGTGATGGGCCTGCCGGCCCTGATTACGCCAGGACCCTTTAACCCCCTGGCGTTCTCACGTGATTACGGCGTGATGCTGCTGGTCAGCGTGATATTTGCCCTGCTCTGCTGGCGGCGGCAACGACAGATTGGCAAAGGCGCAGGCGCGCTGTTGACGGGTGGATTTATCGTATGGATGGCGATGCTGTACTGGCTCTCGCCTCTTCTCTCTGGGTAAACGGAAACGCATTATGTCGCAAATAGAATTGCAGCCGGGTTTTGACTTTCAGAAAGCAGGCAAAGACGTTCTGGAGATTGAACGTGAAGGTCTGGCGCAGTTAGATCAGTACATTAATCAGGATTTTAGTCAGGCATGTGAGAAGATATTCTACTGCGCCGGCAAAGTCGTGGTGATGGGGATGGGTAAGTCCGGCCACATTGGACGCAAAATGGCGGCGACGTTTGCCAGCACCGGAACCTCTTCCTTCTTTGTTCATCCAGGGGAAGCCGCGCACGGGGACCTGGGTATGGTCACGCCGCAGGATATCGTCATCGCGCTGTCCAACTCCGGTGAGTCGAATGAAATCCTGGCGCTGATCCCGGTACTGAAACGTTTGCAGGTGCCGCTTATTTGCATGACCAGCCGTCCGGAAAGTAGCATGGCGCGCGCGGCCGATATTCACCTGTGCGTTAAAGTCCCCAAAGAAGCCTGCCCGCTGGGCCTGGCACCGACCTCCAGCACCACCGCTGCGCTGGTCATGGGCGATGCGCTCGCCGTCGCGCTGCTGGAAGCCCGCGGTTTTACGCCGGAAGATTTCGCGCTTTCCCACCCGGGTGGCGCGCTGGGGCGCAAGCTGCTGCTTCGGGTTAACGATATTATGCACACCGGGGATGAAATCCCTCACGTCAGTAAAGCGGCCTCCCTGCGCGATGCGCTGCTGGAAATCACCCGTAAGAATCTGGGTATGACGGTCGTGTGCGACGATCTGATGAAAATTCAGGGGATCTTCACCGATGGCGACCTGCGACGCGTGTTCGACATGGGCGTCGATGTCCGCACGCTGGGCATTGCCGATGTGATGACGCCCGGCGGTATTCGCGTGCGTCCAGGCACGCTGGCAGTGGATGTGCTGAACCTGATGCAGTCCCGTCATATCACCTCCGTTATGGTTGCCGATGGCGACCAGTTGCTGGGTGTGGTACATATGCATGATCTGCTGCGCGCAGGCGTAGTGTAATGAAGGATAAGACAATGAGTAATGCGGGTGCATCCCTTGCAACCTGTTATGGTCCGGTCAGCACCCAGATGATGGCAAAGGCGGAGAATATTCGCCTGCTGATTCTGGATGTGGATGGGGTCCTCTCCGATGGCCTGATTTATATGGGCAATAACGGTGAAGAGCTAAAAGCGTTTAACGTTCGCGACGGCTACGGTATCCGCTGTGCGCTGACCTCGGGTATCGAGGTTGCTATCATCACCGGGCGGAAAGCTAAACTGGTAGAAGACCGCTGTGAAACCTTAGGCATTACCCATTTGTATCAGGGTCAATCCGATAAGATGGAGGCGTTCAATGATTTAGTGGGTAAACTGGCCATCGCGCCGGAAAATGTGGCCTACGTCGGGGACGATCTGATTGACTGGCCAGTGATGGCTGAAGTCGGGCTGAGTATCGCCGTTGCCGATGCGCATCCGCTGCTGATCCCCCGCGCGGACTACGTTACCCACATCAACGGTGGCCGCGGTGCCGTCCGTGAAGTCTGCGATCTGCTCCTGCTGGCGCAGGGCAAGCTTGATGAGGCCAAAGGGCAATCGATATGAGTAAAACCAGACGTTGGATTATCATTTTGCTTTCGCTTGTCGCACTGGTATTGATTGGCGTGAACCTTGCCGATCGCGACGATACGCAAACGGAAGCGATCAACACTAACGATCCAACTTATAAAAGCGATCACAGCGACACCGTGGTCTATAGCCCGGAAGGCGCGCTGAACTATCGCCTGATTGCCCAGCATGTTGAATATTTTTCAGATGACGGTATTTCGTGGTTTACCCAGCCTGTCATGACCACGTTTGATAAAGACAAAGTGCCGACGTGGTCAATCAAGTCAGATCGGGCAAAACTGACAAATGACCGTATGCTTTATCTGTATGGTCACGTTGAAGTCAACGCCCTGACCGCTGATTCACAACTGCGAAAAATTACGACGGATAATGCCCAGATCAACCTGGTAACCCAGGACGTGACGTCGCAGGATCTGGTCACCCTGTATGGCACAACATTTAATTCCAGCGGTTTAAGAATGCGCGGGAACTTACGCAGCAAAAACGCCGAGCTGATTGAAAAGGTTAGAACCTCCTATGAAATTCAAAACAAACAAACTCAGCCTTAAAGTAATTATCGCCAGCGCGATGCTGGCAACCAGTCTCCCCGCGCTTGCTGTAACGGGCGATACCGACCAGCCGATTCATATCGAGTCCGACACCCAGTCTCTCGATATGCAGGGCAACGTCGTCACCTTTACAGGTAACGTCGTCATGACCCAGGGCACCATTAAAATTAACGCCGACAAAGTGGTCGTCACCCGTCCGGGTGGCGAGCAGGGCAAAGAGATTATCGATGGCTATGGTAATCCGGCGACCTTCTACCAGATGCAGGACAACGGCAAGCCGGTGAAGGGCCACGCCACGCATATGCACTATGAGCTGGCGAAAGACCTGGTCATCCTGACCGGGAATGCGTATCTGGAACAGCTGGACAGCAACATTACCGGCGACCAGATCACCTATCTGGTTAAAGAGCAAAAAATGCAGGCCTCCAGCGAGAAAGGCAAACGCGTGACCACCGTACTGGTTCCGTCGCAGCTGCAGGACAAAGGCAAAGGCCAGGCCCCGGCACAGAAGAAGAGTAACTAATTCGTTATGGCAACATTAACTGCAAAAAACCTCGCGAAGGCCTATAAGGGCCGCCGTGTCGTAGAAGATGTCAGTCTGACAGTCAACTCCGGCGAAATTGTGGGCCTGCTTGGCCCTAACGGTGCGGGTAAAACCACAACCTTCTACATGGTCGTTGGCATTGTGCCGCGCGATGCCGGCAACATTATCATTGACGATGAAGACATCAGCCTTCTGCCGCTGCACGCGCGCGCGCGCCGCGGGATCGGCTATCTGCCGCAGGAAGCTTCCATTTTCCGTCGTCTTAGCGTTTACGATAACCTGATGGCGGTCCTGCAGATTCGTAACGATCTGACCAGCGAACAGCGTCAGGATCGTGCCAACGAGCTGATGGAAGAGTTCCATATTGAGCATCTGCGTGACAGCCTCGGTCAGGCGCTCTCAGGGGGTGAACGTCGCCGCGTTGAGATCGCGCGTGCGCTGGCCGCAAACCCGAAATTTATCCTTCTGGATGAACCGTTTGCGGGCGTTGACCCCATCTCCGTTATCGACATTAAACGTATCATTGAGCACCTGCGTGACAGCGGGCTTGGCGTATTGATCACCGACCACAACGTGCGCGAAACGCTGGCCGTGTGTGAACGCGCGTATATTGTGAGCCAGGGCAATCTGATCGCCCACGGTACGCCGCAACAGATCCTCGAAGACGATCATGTTAAGCGCGTCTATCTTGGGGAAGACTTCAGACTCTGATAGGGTAGAGGTAATGTAACGCCGAACCGGAGAAAAATGCTCTGAACATGAAGCAAGGTTTGCAATTAAGGCTCAGCCAACAACTGGCGATGACGCCGCAGCTACAGCAGGCAATTCGCCTGTTGCAACTGTCCACGTTAGAACTTCAGCAGGAGCTCCAGCAGGCGCTGGACAGTAATCCCCTGCTGGAACAAACCGATCTTCATGACGAGGTAGAAACCCAGCAGTCGCAGGATACAGAAACGCTCGACACCGCGGATGCACTCGAACAAAAAGAGATGCCGGACGAGCTTCCGCTGGATGCCAGCTGGGACGAAATCTACACCGCCGGAACCCCTTCCGGTACGCGTGCAGACTACCAGGACGATGAGCTACCGGTCTATCAGGGCGAAACCACCCAGTCGCTTCAGGACTACCTGATGTGGCAGGTCGAGCTGACCCCCTTTTCCGACACCGATCGTGCAATTGCCACATCCATTGTCGATGCCGTTGATGACACGGGCTATTTAACCGTCACGCTGGACGATATCCTCGAAAGCATGGGCGACGAAGAGATTGAGCTTGAGGAAGTAGAAGCCGTACTCAAGCGTATCCAGCGTTTCGACCCGGTAGGCGTTGCCGCAAAAGATCTGCGCGACTGCCTGCTGATCCAGCTTTCTCAGTTCAGCAAAGAGACGCCATGGCTTGATGAGGCGCGCGTCATCATCAGCGATCATCTGGATCTGTTGGCTAACCACGATTTCCGCAGCCTGATGCGGGTCACGCGCCTGAAAGAAGACGTGCTGAAAGAAGCGGTGAATCTGATCCAGTCGCTCGATCCGCGTCCCGGTCAGTCGATCCAGACCAGCGAACCGGAGTACGTGATCCCGGATGTGCTGGTCAGAAAACACAATGACCGCTGGGTCGTTGAACTGAACTCTGATAGCATCCCTCGCCTGCAAATCAATCAGCAGTATGCCTCCATGTGCACCAGCGTGCGTAACGACTCCGACAATCAATATATTCGTAGCAATTTGCAGGAAGCGCGATGGTTGATCAAAAGTCTGGAGAGCCGAAATGATACGCTGCTACGCGTCAGCCGCTGCATTGTCGAACAGCAGCAGGCTTTCTTTGAGCAGGGCGAAGAGTATATGAAACCGATGGTGCTGGCAGATATCGCTCAGGCCGTCGAGATGCATGAATCAACCATTTCCCGTGTAACCACGCAGAAGTATCTGCACAGTCCGCGCGGTATTTTTGAGCTTAAGTATTTCTTCTCCAGCCACGTGAATACCGAGGGCGGCGGCGAAGCGTCGTCAACGGCGATTCGTGCCCTGGTGAAGAAGTTGATCGCCGCGGAAAACCCCGCGAAGCCACTGAGTGACAGTAAGTTAACCACCATGCTGTCCGATCAGGGTATTATGGTGGCACGTCGTACTGTTGCGAAGTATCGAGAGTCTTTATCCATTCCGCCGTCCAACCAGCGTAAACAGCTGGTCTGACACAACCGATAAGGAAGACACTATGCAGCTCAACATCACTGGACAAAACGTCGAAATTACTGAGGCTTTACGCGACTTTGTGAACACGAAGTTTGCCAAACTCGAGCAGTATTTCGAAAGGATCAACCAGGTCTATATTGTGTTGAAAGTGGAGAAAGTGACTCATATCTCGGATGCCACCCTGCATGTTAACGGGGGTGAACTCCATGCCAGTGCGGAAGGGCAAGACATGTACGCGGCTATCGACGGCTTGATTGATAAGCTTGCGCGACAGCTCAATAAACATAAAGATAAACTGAAACAACACTAATTGTCCGGGCAGTTAACGGGTGCAGGACGGCCTGTTGTGAAACACAACAGGCCATTTGTACAGTTAGCGCTTAGGTGAAATTATGATGAACAACGATTCCGCTCTTCAACTGAGCAATGTCCTTAACCAGGAATGTACCCGCAGTGCTGTTCACTGCCAGAGCAAAAAACGTGCGCTGGAGATCATCAGTGAACTGGCCGCAAAACAGCTGGGCCTGCCGCCGCAGGTGGTGTTCGAAGCGATCCTGACCCGTGAAAAAATGGGCAGTACCGGTATCGGCAACGGCATCGCGATCCCGCACGGCAAACTGGAAGAGGATACCCTGCGCGCCGTCGGTGTGTTTGTGCAGCTTGAAACACCTATCGCCTTCGATGCCATTGATAACCAGCCCGTCGATCTCCTCTTCGCGCTGCTGGTTCCTGCCGACCAGACGAAAACCCATCTGCATACGCTGTCGCTGGTCGCAAAACGCCTGGCCGATAAAACCATTTGCCGCCGGCTGCGCTCGGCCCAAAGTGATGAAGAACTCTATCAAATTATCACTGAAGCAGAAGGCAATCAGGATGATGCATAACCAGGAGATGGCCTTCACATCTGTTGTCCTGAGGAGAAACGGAACATGGTGCTGATGATTGTCAGTGGCCGTTCAGGGTCGGGGAAATCCGTTGCTCTGCGCGCGCTGGAAGACATGGGTTTTTACTGCGTAGATAACCTGCCGGTTGTATTGTTGCCCGACCTGGCTCAGACGCTTGCGGAAAGACAAACCTCTGCCGCCGTCAGTATCGACGTTCGTAACATGCCTGAATCGCCAGAAATTTTTGAGCAGGCGATGAGCAATCTGCCTGAGGCGTTTTCGCCTCAGCTGCTGTTCCTCGATGCAGACCGCAATACCCTGATCCGCCGCTACAGCGATACCCGCCGTTTGCACCCGCTTTCCAGTAAGAACCTCTCTCTGGAGAGCGCGATCGATGAAGAGAGCGATCTGCTGGAGCCGCTGCGCTCTCGTGCCGACCTGATTGTTGACACTTCTGAGATGTCCGTGCACGAGCTGGCGGAAATGCTGCGTACCCGGCTGTTGGGCAAGCGCGAGCGCGAACTGACAATGGTGTTCGAGTCCTTTGGCTTCAAGCACGGTATTCCAATTGATGCGGATTATGTTTTCGACGTTCGCTTCCTGCCGAACCCGCACTGGGATCCGAAACTGCGTCCAATGACAGGTCTGGATAAACCCGTCGCAGCCTTCCTCGACAGGCACACAGAAGTTCACAATTTTATCTACCAGACGCGAAGCTACCTTGAGCTATGGTTACCTATGCTGGAGACAAACAATCGTAGCTACCTGACGGTGGCGATTGGCTGTACCGGCGGTAAGCATCGTTCGGTTTACATCGCCGAACAGCTGGCCGACTATTTCCGCTCGCGCGGGAAGAACGTCCAGTCCCGTCATCGCACGCTGGAAAAACGTAAAACATGACCGTAAAACAAACCGTTGAGATCACCAATAAGCTGGGCATGCATGCACGCCCGGCGATGAAACTGTTTGAACTGATGCAGGGTTTCGATGCGGAAGTTCTGCTGCGGAATGACGAAGGTACCGAAGCGGAAGCAAACAGCGTGATCGCGCTGCTGATGCTGGACTCCGCTAAAGGGCGCCAGATTGAAGTAGAAGCCACCGGCCCTCAGGAAGAGGAAGCACTGGCGGCGGTCATTGCCCTGTTTAACGCAGGGTTCGACGAAGATTAAGCTCGGCTATCCAGGCGGGTGGCGCTGCGCTTACCCGCCCTACATTAATTTATTACGCTCCATAAACCCTTCCCCTCCCAACTGACTCATCTGGCGCATAATCCACGCCTGTCGGCTTCGCACGTACCCTGATGGGGCACTGGCTTTAAAGCGGATAGGATTAGGTAAGACAGCAGCCAGGAGTGCCGCTTCTGACATACTCAGACGGCTGGCCGGTTTATTGAAATAACGCTGTGCGGCAGCTTCCACACCGAATATGCCGTCACCGAACTCGGCGACGTTGAGATACACAGTCAGGATGCGCTTTTTGCTCCAGACCGATTCCATCCCCAGGGTCAGTCCCGCTTCCAGCCCTTTTCGTACCCAGCTTCGCCCATCCCACAGAAACAGGTTTTTGGCCGTCTGTTGCGACAGCGTTGACGCGCCTCGCACGCGGTTTTCGTGGCGTTCGTTATGGGCAAGCGCCTTCTCAATGGCCGCAACGTCGAACCCCCAGTGCTCCGGGAATTTCTGATCCTCCGCCGCGATGACCGCCAGCCCCATAAACGGTGAGATTGCGTCCATGCTTACCCAGTCCGAGTGGGCCACATAGCTGAAATCGCCGGTGAGCCACGCGCCGAGCTGACGCTCAACCATAACGGCAGAGAACGGAACCGGCATAATGCTGAATAATGCCAGCCCGCCTCCCCAGAATACCGCCAGCACAAGAACGATGCGCAAGAGAATACGTTTCACCCATGCGCCTGCGCCAAATTGACGTCTCATTCAGTGAGCACCAGAACGCGGGCCACCAGCTTTTCAATACCGGAGGCGGCCTCAGCGATATTATTTGCCAGCATATACGCCGGCGTGGTGACAATCTTGTTATCTTCATCAACCACAATGTCATCAACCGGGCACGGAACGTGTTCGCCCCCCATTTCCTCCACGATCTCTGCGGTATCAATATCGGTGCCTATCGTCAGCCGCAGCGGGAAATCAAAAATTTTAGGCAGCATGGCTGGCGCGATACAGATAAAGCCCAGCGGTTTACCCGCCGCGTGCATGGCCTGCGACAACGTTTTTAGATGAGGATCGACCTGACACTCCGCGCCCTGTGCGGCAAAGGTGCTGAGATTTTTGGCCGCGCCAAATCCGCCCGGGACAATTAGCGCATCAAGCTCTGCGGCATCTGCCTGAATAAGAGGATGGATGTCCCCGCGCGCGATACGCGCGGCTTCAATCAGCACGTTACGGGTTTCCGCCATTGGCTCACCGGTCAGATGGTTAATCACATCAGCCTGATTTTTGTCTGGCGCAAAGCAAATCACCTCTGCTCCCTGTTTTGCCAAAGCCAGCAGCGTAATGACGGCTTCGTGTATCTCAGAACCATCGTAAACACCGCATCCGCTCAGCACGACACCAATCTTTTTCATCATGACTATCCTTTTCTGCAACTGGCTGAAGCACATTAATAATTTTGATTAAAACGCTATGCTTCACACATTTCACTGATTCATGTAACAAACCATTTAAGATTTGCTATCTTATCTGCGTGCGGCCTAAATTTTTCAGGCGGCGCCGATTCGAAAATAACTTTAAAAAACAGGCGCAGCCACGATTTCCCTGGTGTTGGCGCAGTATTCGCGCACCCCGGTTAAGCCGGGGTCATTTTTTTCTGGCGTCGACCCAGGCTTTAAGCACCGCAACATCGTTTTGCCACTCTTGTTTCATCTCTTCCACCCAATCACCCACGTTATCTTCCCATGCAGGTAAATCAGGCGACTGAATCTGTTGACCCAGCTGCTGCAGGTGGCGTAAGCCGACCGAGCCGGCTGCACCTTTGATTTTATGTCCTTCTTCGACGATGCCCTTCTGGTCGCGGGCGGTCAGGTTTGATTCCAGCACGCTCAGATAGCCAGGCATCATTTTTTCAAACACCGCCAGACCGTCGGTAATCAGTTTTGGACCAACCAGATCGATGTACTGCTCAAGCATCCCCGTATCGAGTATCGTTTGGGCTTTCGCGCTATCAACAGACGTCATGGTGCTCTCCTCTTCATCATGGGTATCCCAGAACTTCTTAATCATGGCGGTCAGAGCAGGCACCGCCAGCGGCTTGCTGAGTACATCGTCCATACCGGCATCGAGATACTCTTTTTTATCTTTCAGTACGTTCGCGGTCAGCGCAACCAGCGGCGGCAGTTCATCGGCCGCATACTGACGCGTCAGCTCACGGGAGATATCCAGCCCGGTCATATCCGGTAATTGAATATCCAGCAGAACGAGGTCGTATTCGTCCGGTTTAAACATCTCCAGAGCGGCTTTACCCGTCATCGCGACATCAACACTGTTGCCCAGTTTTTCCAGCACGGAGCGCGCCACAATCACGTTAAGCTCAATATCTTCCACCAGCAGGACGTGCAGCGCAGGCAGCGGCATGTCGTCGTTATCAAAGGTGTCTTCAACCTCTTCAGCCACCGCCGGCGCATGGACCGTCAGCGTGAAGGTTGATCCTTTGCCCGGCTGGCTTACAACGGTGATATCGCCACCCATGCTCTTCGCCAGCCGCTTAGACACCGCCAGGCCAATGCCCGTCCCCGTGGCGGGTTTCCCGCCGTTGCTGTCCTTCACCTGGTAGTACATCGCGAAAATTTTGTCCTGCTCCTCCTGCGGAATACCCATCCCGGAGTCTTCCACCTCGAAGTGCAGCATATCGCCTTCGTCAAAGCGGATACGCACCGTCACCTGTCCCTTCTGGGTAAATTTCACCGCGTTGCTGATCAGGTTCCAGAGGATCTGGCGCAGCCGCGTACCGTCAGTCACCACTTTATGCGGCAGCGGCAGGGTGGGATCCATCACAAAGCTCAGACCCTTCTGCTGCGCCTGCAGGCCGGAGAGGTTTTCCAGATCGGCAAGGAAGCTGGTGAAATCGACCGGCTGGTTATCAAGCTGAACTTTACGACGCTCCATCTTATCCATATCAATAATATCGTTGAAGATATTCCCCAGCGTGACCGCCGAGACATGGATAGTTTTGAGGTATTTTTCCTGCTCCGCGGTCAGGTCAGTATCCAGCAGAATACGGCTCAACCCGACAATGCCGTTCAGCGGCGTACGCAGTTCGTGGCTGATGGTCGAGATGAAGGTGGTCTTATCGCGGCTGGCGCGCTCCAGGGCATCCTGATAGCGCTTACGCTCGGTGATATCCCGCCCAAAGCCCATCAGGCCGTGGCGTTTCCCCACGCGATCATAGTAGGGCACCTTTCGGATCTCGAAGCAGGCTTTGCGTCCGTCCGGGTAATCCAGCCACTGTTCATAGGTCAGCGAGACGTTATGGCGGAACACTTTCTCGTCCGTCTCCATGACCTTGGCGGCCGCCTCTTCGGAGTAAACGTCCTGCGGCTTGAGGTGAATCAGCTGCTTCTCACTTTTCCCGGTGAGCAGCTCCATCGCCCGGTTACAGCCGGAAAACTCTTTATCTTCATTGCGGTAGAACACCAGATCCGGTGAAGCATCGAGGAACGAACGCAGGAAAGAAGATTGCTGCTCAAGCTGGATCTGCGTGACCTCGCGCTCTTTCATTTCGATTTTCAGCTGCTCCAGCGTGGCCTGGCGCTCGGCCTCCGCCTTCTCGCGATCTGAAATCTCCTGATTGAGCTGCGCAATGTTGTCCTTAAGCTGGACGTTGAGCTTCAGGTCGCGCTCGCGCATCTCCTCAAGCTTATCGACCAGTTTTGACAGACGCTGACGGGACTCTTCCAGCTGTTCAACCACCACAGACAGGAAATAGACCGCCCAGGGAGTAATGAGCAAGCCAAAGAAGATAGAGCGGATGACGTCGATGCTCTCGACCTGACCATGCAGCACCATGGTGACGGCCATTTGCACGACAATGGCCAGAACGACCAGCGCCAGAGCAAGTAGCATGGAGAAACGCACCAGCCCAAGCTTCATCATCAGGTCGACGTAATACTGGGCAAGCATTCGAATTTGCTTCATAGAGGATCCCTTCACGACTTTATCGCTCAATAATACTCAAATTCGCGGCGGGACGTTGAAGGTTCTGAGAAAAAGTGCAGGATGAAACAGGAGATTAGCCTCGCTCCCGGCGAACCGGAAGCGAGGAGAGGTCAATCAGGAGCGCTTCAGCAGCAGCCAGAGGCTGATCAGGAGGAAACTGGCGCTTGGCAACAGCGCACCAATAATCGGCGGAATGCCATACACCAGCGTCAGTGGACCGAAGATCTGATCGAGCACGTAGAAGACAAAGCCGAAGCTGATACCGGTCACAACGCGTACCCCCATCGGCACACTGCGCAACGGGCCGAAGATAAACGACAGCGCCATCAGCATCATCACCGCCACGGACATCGGCTGGAAGATTTTGCTCCACATGTTGAGCTGATAACGCCCGGCATCCTGCCCGCTCGACTTCAGGTATTTCACATAGTTGTGTAAGCCACTGATGGAGAGCGCGTCAGGATCCAGCGCCACGACGCCGAGCTTATCGGGCGTGAGGTTGGTCTTCCACGTACCGGTCACCTTCTGAGAACCGGTGATTTGCTTCGGATCTGTCAGGTCAGACTCATCAACCTGTGACAAACGCCACTGCTTATGTTCAGGGTCAAACTTTGCCGAAGAGGCGTGTCTAACGGACTGTAAGCGGCGCTGATCGTTGAAGGCGTAGATACTGACGCCGCCTAACTCATCGTTGCCTTTTACACGTTCGATGTAGACGAAGCTTTTGCCATCTTTCGCCCATAACCCTTGCTGAGTGGAAAGCAGAGAACCGCCGTACATCGCCTGAGCGCGGTAGTTACGGGCCGTCTGTTCGCCCTGCGGCGCGACCCACTCGCCAATCGCCATGGTCAGCAGCACCAGCGGGATTGCGGTTTTCATGACCGACAGCGCGACCTGCATTCGGGTAAAGCCTGATGCCTGCATAACGACCAGCTCGCTGCGCTGCGCCAGCATACCCAGCCCCAGCAGCGCCCCCAGCAGGGCCGCCATCGGGAAGAAGATCTGCACGTCTTTCGGCACGCTGAGTAGGGTATACATCCCCGCGCCCAGCGCGTCGTAGCTCCCCTGTCCGGCTTTTTTCAGCTGATCGACAAATTTGATAATGCCGGAGAGCGACACCAGCATGAACAACGTCATCATGATGGTGGTAAAAATGGTTTTACCGATATAGCGATCGAGAACGCCAAACGCCTGCATTAGATGGCTCCTTTACGCGAGAATCGGGCACGTATGCGGCGCACAGGCACCGTATCCCACAGGTTTAATCCCAGCGCCAGCAGGATGTACAGGCTGTTGACGAACCATGTCCAGACCATAGGATCCAGCTTGCCCTTTGCGCCGTTGGAGCGAATCGAGGTTTGCAGCAGGAAGTAGATCAGGTAAAGCAGCATCGCCGGCAGCATAGAGAGCACGCGTCCCTGACGCGGGTTCACCACGCTCAGCGGAACAACAATCAGCGCCATCATAAACACGGTAAAGACGAGAGTAATACGCCAGTGGAACTCAGCGCGCGCTCTGTCGGTATCGGTATTCCACAGGGTACGCATGTCCATTTGCTCGGTATCCGTTGGATCGAGCGCCACAGCCTGATGGCCGATAATGGCCTGGTAGTTCTGGAAATCCGTAATACGGAAGTCACGCAGCATCGCGGTGCCTTCGAAACGGGTGCCCTTATTCAGCGTCACGATCTGCGAACCGTCTTTACGCTGCGCCAGTTGACCAGAGTCAGCAATGACCACTGACGGACGGGCGTTACCTTTAGTCCGCAGCTGCGCCAGGAATACGTCGTTAAATTTACTGCCGTCAACGCTCTCAATAAACAGCACGGAGTTTCCGTCGGTCGCCTGCTGGAACTGCCCCTGGGCTAACGCCGCCATGCCGGGGTTTGCTTTCGCTTCAGCTAGCACTTCGTCCTGATGACGGGAAGACATGGGGCCTGCCCACATCACATTCACCGCCGCAACAATACCCGTGAACAGCGCCAGTATCATGGCGGCTTTCACCAGTACGGCTTTGCTCAGGCCACAGGCATGCATCACCGTGATTTCACTCTCGGTGTAGAGCTTCCCAAGCGTCATGAGCAGGCCAAGGAAAAGACTAAGCGGCAGGATAAGCTGCGCCATTTCCGGGATCCCTAAACCAAGCAGGGAAAGCACCAGATTCGTTGGAATTTCGCCGTCAACGGCCGCACCGAGGATCTTAACCAGCTTCTGACAGAAAAAAATCAGCAGCAGGATGAAGAGGATCGCCAGTTGGCTTTTGAGCGTCTCCCGCACCAGATATCTTATGATTATCACTTTAAATACGCCCGTAAAAACCCGTCTCTTTGCTGGAAAATCGCTTGTTTCATGGCTTAAACGTCATTTATTCTCTTGAGTCGTCGAAATCATCGCTAAGATTAAAACATCCGGCGGATTCACGCTTCAGGACTTTTTCTGACGTGTCGAAACCGTAGTAACGTAAGATTAACACGAAGTCACCACAACAGCGGACATGAGTTACGAAAGGTTTCAATTCTATCCGTAGCTGCCGCCGTTGTCTTTAAGATTCAGGAGCGTAGTGCATGGAGTTCAGTGTAAAAAGCGGTAGCCCGGAGAAACAGCGGAGTGCCTGCATCGTTGTGGGCGTCTTTGAACCACGCCGACTCTCCCCGATCGCCGAGCAACTCGATAAAATCAGTGACGGCTATATTAGCGCCCTGCTGCGCCGTGGCGAACTGGAAGGCAAACCTGGGCAGACGCTGTTACTGCACCATGTTCCGAACGTACTGTCAGAACGTATTTTGCTGATTGGCTGCGGCAAAGAACGCGAGCTGGATGAACGTCAGTATAAGCAGGTGATTCAGAAAACGATTAATACGCTGAATGACACCGGTTCAATGGAAGCCGTCTGCTTCCTGACAGAGCTGCACGTTAAGGGGCGTAACACCTACTGGAAAGTGCGCCAGGCGGTCGAAACGGCAAAAGAGAGCCTGTACAGCTTCGATCAGCTGAAGACCAATAAAAGCGAACCGCGTCGTCCGCTGCGTAAAATGGTCTTTAACGTGCCAACCCGTCGCGAACTGACCAGCGGCGAGCGCGCCATCCAGCACGGTCTGGCCATTGCTGCCGGCATTAAAGCCGCCAAAGATCTCGGCAACATGCCGCCTAACATCTGTAACGCCGCGTACCTGGCCTCGCAGGCGCGTCAGCTGGCCGACGCCTACAGCAAAAATGTCATTACCCGCGTTATTGGCGAACAGCAGATGAAAGAGCTGGGGATGCACTCTTATCTGGCAGTCGGTAATGGCTCTCAGAACGAATCCCTGATGTCCGTCATTGAGTACAAAGGCAATCCGTCCGAAGACGCGCGCCCTATCGTGCTCGTCGGTAAAGGCCTGACCTTCGACTCCGGCGGTATCTCCATCAAGCCTGCCGAAGGCATGGATGAGATGAAGTACGACATGTGCGGCGCGGCGGCGGTTTATGGCGTGATGCGCATGGTGGCGGAGCTTCAGCTGCCGATTAACGTGATTGGCGTGCTGGCCGGCTGCGAAAACATGCCTGGCGGTCGCGCTTATCGTCCGGGTGACGTCCTGACCACCATGTCCGGGCAGACGGTTGAAGTGCTGAACACCGACGCCGAAGGCCGTCTGGTACTCTGTGACGTGCTGACCTACGTGGAACGCTTCGAGCCGGAAGCGGTGATTGACGTCGCCACGCTCACCGGCGCCTGCGTGATTGCACTGGGCCACCACATCACCGGCCTGATGTCGAACCACAATCCGCTGGCGCACGAGCTTATCGGTGCCTCGGAGCAGGCCGGCGACCGCGCATGGCGTCTGCCGCTGGGTGACGAGTATCAGGATCAGCTGGAGTCTAACTTTGCGGATATGGCGAACATCGGCGGACGTCCTGGCGGTGCGATCACCGCGGGCTGCTTCCTTGCGCGCTTCACCCGCAAGTACAACTGGGCGCACCTTGATATCGCGGGCACCGCATGGCGCTCCGGTAAGGCCAAAGGCGCAACCGGTCGTCCGGTCGCGCTGCTGTCGCAGTTCCTGCTGAACCGCGCGGGTTTTAACGGCGACGAATGATATAAAATGCCGGGTGGCGGCTTCGCCTTACCCGGCCTACATCGTCATTCAACCGTAGGCCGGGTAAGCGAAGCGCCACCCGGCTTTGCATTTGAATCCAAACTAAGAAGCCCCATATATGAAGAATGCAACGTTCTACCTTCTGGACAACGACACCCATCAGGATGGCCTCAGCGCCGTTGAACAGCTGGTGTGTGACATTGCCGCAGAACGTTGGCGCGCAGGTAAACGCGTTCTGATTGCCTGTGAAGATGAACAGCAGGCGATTCGTCTTGACGAAGCGCTGTGGGCGCGCCCACCGGAAAGTTTTGTGCCGCATAACCTGTCAGGCGAAGGTCCACGCGGCGGCGCACCGGTTGAAATCGCCTGGCCGCAAAAGCGCAACAGCAGCGCGCGCGATATTCTGATTAGCCTGCGGATAGATTTTGCAGATTTTGCCACCGCTTTCACAGAAGTGGTAGACTTTGTCCCTTACGAAGAATCTTTGAAACAACTGGCGCGCGAACGCTATAAAGCGTACCGCCTGGCTGGTTTTAACCTGAATACGGCAACCTGGAAATAATGGAAAAGACATATAACCCACGCGATATCGAACAGCCGCTTTACGAGCACTGGGAACAGCAGGGCTATTTCAAGCCTAACGGCGACGAAAGCAAAGAGTCCTTCTGCATCATGATCCCGCCGCCGAACGTCACCGGCAGTTTGCATATGGGTCATGCTTTCCAGCAGACCATCATGGACACCATGATACGCTACCAGCGCATGCAGGGTAAAAACACCCTGTGGCAGGCGGGAACTGACCACGCGGGTATCGCGACCCAGATGGTAGTTGAGCGTAAAATTGCCGCTGAAGAAGGAAAAACCCGCCACGACTACGGTCGCGACGCGTTCATCGACAAAATCTGGCAGTGGAAGGCAGAATCCGGCGGCACCATTACCCGTCAGATGCGCCGCCTCGGCAACTCCGTTGACTGGGAGCGCGAGCGCTTCACAATGGATGAAGGCCTGTCCAACGCCGTGAAAGAAGTCTTCGTCCGCCTCTACAAAGAAGACCTGATTTACCGCGGCAAGCGCCTGGTAAACTGGGATCCGAAACTGCGCACCGCAATTTCTGACCTGGAAGTGGAAAACCGCGAGTCTAAAGGCTCCATGTGGCACATCCGCTATCCGCTGGCCGACGGCGCAAAAACCGCCGACGGTAAAGATTACCTGGTGGTCGCGACCACCCGTCCGGAAACCCTGCTGGGCGATACCGGCGTTGCCGTTAACCCGGAAGATCCGCGTTATAAAGATCTGATCGGCAAATTCGTGGTGCTGCCGCTGGTGAACCGCCGTATTCCGATTGTGGGCGACGAACACGCCGACATGGAAAAAGGCACCGGCTGCGTAAAAATCACCCCGGCGCACGACTTTAACGACTACGAAGTCGGTCGTCGTCACGCCCTGCCAATGATCAACATTCTGACCTTCGACGGTGATATCCGCGAAAGCGCAGAAGTGTATGACACCAAAGGCGAAGAGTCTGACGTTTACTCCAGCGACATCCCGGCTGAGTTCCAGAAGCTGGAACGTTTTGCCGCGCGTAAAGCGATTGTGGCTGCCGTCGACGCACTCGGCCTGCTGGAAGAGATAAAACCTCACGATCTGACCGTGCCGTACGGCGACCGTGGCGGCGTGGTTATCGAGCCAATGCTGACCGACCAGTGGTACGTACGTGCCGACGTGCTGGCGAAACCGGCCGTTGAAGCGGTTGAGAATGGCAGCATCCAGTTCGTGCCGAAGCAGTACGAAAACATGTACTTCTCCTGGATGCGCGATATTCAGGACTGGTGTATCTCCCGTCAGCTGTGGTGGGGCCACCGTATCCCGGCATGGTATGACAACGAAGGCAACGTTTACGTTGGCCGTACTGAAGACGAAGTGCGTCAGGAAAACAACCTGGGCGCGGATGTTGCCCTGCGTCAGGATGAAGACGTGCTGGATACCTGGTTCTCCTCCGCGCTGTGGACCTTCTCCACCCTCGGCTGGCCAGAAAACACCGACGCGCTGCGTCAGTTCCACCCAACCAGCGTAATGGTGTCCGGCTTCGACATTATCTTCTTCTGGATTGCCCGCATGATCATGATGACCATGCACTTCATCAAAGACGAAGACGGCAAGCCGCAGGTTCCGTTCCATACCGTCTACATGACCGGCCTTATTCGCGACGACGAAGGCCAGAAGATGTCCAAGTCCAAGGGCAACGTGATTGACCCGCTGGATATGGTTGACGGTATTTCTCTGGAAGACCTGCTGGAAAAACGCACCGGCAACATGATGCAGCCGCAGCTGGCTGAGAAAATCCGCAAGCGCACCGAGAAGCAGTTCCCGAACGGGATCGAGTCTCACGGTACCGACGCCCTGCGTTTCACCCTGGCGGCGCTGGCCTCTACCGGCCGCGACATCAACTGGGACATGAAGCGTCTGGAAGGTTACCGCAACTTCTGTAACAAGCTGTGGAACGCCAGCCGCTTCGTGCTGATGAACACGGAAGATCAGGACTGCGGCTTCAACGGCGGCGAGATGACTCTCTCACTGGCGGACCGCTGGATCCTGGCGGAATTCAACCAGACGGTAAAAGCGTTCCGCGACGCGCTGGACAGCTACCGCTTCGATATCGCAGCGGGCATCCTGTACGAATTCACCTGGAACCAGTTCTGCGACTGGTATCTGGAGCTGGCGAAGCCGGTGATGAACGGCGGTTCTGAAGCAGAGCTGCGCGGCACGCGCAACACGCTGATTACCGTTCTGGAAGGTCTGCTGCGCCTGGCGCATCCGGTCATTCCATTCATCACCGAAACCATCTGGCAGCGCGTGAAGGTGATTGCGGGCATTAACGCAGACACCATCATGCTGCAGCCGTTCCCGGAATTCGATGCTGCTAAGGTTGATGAAGCCGCATCAGCGGATACCGAGTGGCTGAAACAGGCGATCGTTGCGGTACGTAACATCCGTGCTGAAATGAACATCGCCCCGGGCAAACCACTGGAGCTGCTGCTGCGCGGCTGCAGCGAAGCAGCTGTTCGTCGCGTCACCGAGAACAACACCTTCCTGAAAACCATGGCGCGTCTGGAAAGCATCACCGTGCTGCCTGCTGATGACAAAGGTCCGGTATCCGTGACCAAAATCATCGACGGCGCCGAGCTGCTAATCCCGATGGCGGGTCTCATCGACAAAGATGCCGAGCTGGCTCGTCTGGCGAAAGAAGTGGCGAAAGTCGACGTGGAAATCGGCAAAATCGAAAGCAAGCTGGCGAACGAAGGCTTTGTCGCCCGTGCGCCGGAAGCGGTCATCGCGAAAGAGCGTGAGCGTCTGGTTGCCTTCGCCGATGCGAAGACCAAGCTGATTGAGCAGCAGGCGGTAATTGCAGCCCTGTAATGCTATTACCCCTTACGCTTCAGGGCGTAAGGGGTACCCTTCCTGAAAACTCCTCGCTTGCACTCCTTTTTCTGCGGTGCTATTAACAGCAGTTGTGTGTCAATTTTTGTAATGAGTAATGCTATGAGCGTGATTACCCCCGTCGCGACGACGATGCGTCGGATCGCTGTGCAGGACAACCCGGCTATCGCCGCCGTTATCCGTACGGTTTCTGCCGAATATGGCCTGACGGCTGACAAAGGCTATACGGTTGCCGACCCAAATCTCGACGAGCTGTTTCAACTGTACAGCCAGCCGGGTCATGCCTACTGGATAATCGAGCAGAACGGCCAGGTTGTGGGTGGTGGCGGCGTAGCGCCACTCAGCTGCAGCGAGCCGGATATCTGTGAACTGCAGAAAATGTATTTCCTGCCAGCGGCGCGCGGGCAAGGTCTGGCGAAAAAGCTGGCACTGGTGGCTCTGGACCACGCGCGCACTCAGGGTTTTAAACGCTGTTACCTCGAAACTACCGCCTTCCTCAAAGAGGCCATCGGCCTGTATGAACATCTGGGCTTTGAGCATATTGATGCACCGCTGGGCTGTACAGGCCACGTTGATTGCGAAGTCAGGATGCTGAAAATTCTGTAACTATCTTTGTTGCCCCCTTCTGTTAAGCGGCGCTGAACTGAATGCTCTACACTCTCAGTTCACACCACAACGGGGGAAACACGATGTCGAAGATAAAAAGCTACGCCGCACCGCAGGCGGGTGCAGAACTTGAGCTGTACGAATACGATGCGGGCGAACTAAAAGCAGAAGACGTCGAAGTACAGGTTGATTACTGCGGGATCTGCCACTCGGATCTCTCGATGATCGACAACGAATGGGGCTTTTCAAGCTATCCACTGATTGCCGGGCACGAGGTCATTGGCCGCGTTGTTGCGCTCGGTAGCGCCGCGCAGGACAAAGGGCTGAAGGTCGGCCAGCGCGTGGGCATTGGCTGGACGGCACGCAGCTGCGGCCACTGCGACGCCTGTATCAGCGGTAACCAAATCAACTGCCTCGAAGGCGCCGTTCCCACTATTCTGAACAAAGGCGGTTTTGCCGATAAGCTACGCGCCGACTGGCAATGGGTCATCCCGCTGCCGGACAGCATTGATATTGAGTCCGCCGGTCCGCTGCTGTGCGGCGGTATTACCGTCTTCAAACCGCTGCTGATGCACCATATTACTGCCACCAGCCGCGTGGGCGTCATCGGTATTGGCGGCCTGGGCCATATTGCCATCAAACTGCTGCACGCGATGGGCTGTGAAGTGACGGCGTTCAGCTCTAACCCAGCCAAAGAGAAAGAAGTGCTGGCGATGGGTGCGGATAAAGTGGTGAACAGCCGCGATCCCGAAGCCCTGAACGCGCTGGCGGGACAATTTGATCTGATCATCAACACCGTTAACGTCGATCTCAACTGGCAGCCGTACTTTGAAGCGCTGGCCTACGGCGGTAACTTCCACACCGTGGGTGCCGTCATGAAGCCGCTGCCGGTTCCGGCGTTTACCCTGATCGGCGGGGATCGCAGCGTGTCCGGCTCTGCAACCGGCACGCCGTTCGAGTTGCGCAAACTGATGAAGTTTGCCGGACGCACCAAAGTGGCGCCGACTACGGAACTGTACCCGATGTCGAAAATCAACGAAGCCATCCAGCACGTGCGCGACGGCAAAGCCCGTTATCGCGTGGTGTTGAAAGCGGATTTCTGATGTGACATTGCCGGGGAATGTGCGGCCTGATGCCCTCCCCCCCTCTCCCACGGGGAGAGGGCGCAAACACTAAAAACGGTAACGGCTGTTACCGTTTTGCATCTACCATGGCCTTAAACACCTCTGCCACCGCGACCGCTCCCGGATCCATCACGCCGTCCAGATTCTCTTTGTTCACATACGATGAGCGCCCTGCACCGGCTTTCTCCATTTTCGCCGTTGCCTCTGCCCCCTGCTGTGCCGCCTGCACTGCCGCCTGAAGATCGCCTTTCTGCAAGGCTTCCAGCGCCGGCTGCAGCGCATCGATCAGCGTGCGATCGCCGAGATCCGCCCCGCCGTACTGCTTCATCTGCGCCAGCCCGCTCAGCAACGCTTCCGGTAGCGGTTGGCCGTCATGCAGCTTTTGCCCGGCCGCGGTAAAGAAGATCGACATTAATACCCCGCTCGATCCGCCCATCACCGTGGCCAGCCGCTCGCCCACCAGCAACAGCAGCGTAGACACATCGTTAAGCGGGAGCGTCTTTTCCTCCAGATGCTGCGCAATATCCCGCGCGCCTTGCGCAAAGGTGGAACCGGTATCGCCATCCCCCACTTTCGCATCCAGCGCGTTCAGGCGGTTTTCCAGCTGGATCAGCGTGTTCGTCACTGAGGAGACACATTCTCTCACCCGCGTGTTGTCCGACGGGGTGTATTCCACACGATCGTGAATGGCGCTATGCGCCACGGTACGCAGCGGCGCAAACGCCACCGGCTTCTGCCAGCCCAGCGTTTCCACGTCTTCATGCAGCGCCTTTTCAAAGAAATCGTTGAGCTTCAGCAGCGTCAGCGAAAAACCCTTCATATCCAGGGCACTCACCAGCGGCGCAGGGCCAATCAGGTACGCGATATCCTCTTTCAGCGCCGAGTGCGCCAGCTCTTTCGTCAGCAGCGCCATCTCCAGCGCCGATACGCCGCCAAGATTGTTAATCAATACCGCAAAGCGCCCCTTACCCGCCTGCGCCCTCAACGGTGCCACCAGCGTGTCGATAATCGCTTTGCTGTTCTGCGTATCCACCACGGAAGCTCCGGGCTCGCCGTGAATGCCCAGACCCAGCTCGACGTGGCCTTGCTTAATGCGCCCCTCGTCATCATCGCTGCCCGGCAGGTTACAGGTTTGCATCGCCACGCCCAGGCTCCAGAGGTTATCGCAGGCCTGTTGCGCAATCTCCCGCACGTCGCTCAGCGATTTCCCGTGCTCCGCCGCATAGCCCGCAATCTTGTGCACCAGTGCCGTACCGGCAATACCGCGCGGCTGTTTGTTGTCCGGCAGCGCGATGTCGTCCGCCACAATTACCATCTCGACCTTCAGTCCATAGCGTTTAGCCTTTTCAGCGGCCAGGCCGAAGTTCAGGCGGTCACCGGTATAGTTTTTGACGATCAGCAGACAGCCGCGATCGCCCGTGACCGCAACGATGGCATTGAGCACCGCATCCACGCTCGGCGAGGCAAACAGATCGCCACACACTGCCGCCGTCAGCATGCCTTTACCGACAAACCCGGCGTGCGCGGGTTCGTGACCTGAACCGCCGCCGGAGATCACCGCCACGCGGCTTTTGTCCCAGTCGCCGCGCGCAACAATCCTGATAGCCGGATCGATATCGAGTTTGACAAGGTTTGCGTGCGGCGCAGAGAGCAGTATGCCTTCTATGGCATCGTTGACCAGCTGTTTGCGGTCGTTAAAGAAGAATCTGGACATAGTTTCCCACTATTTTGTGAACCGTATGCAAAAGCATAGTCCGCACTGGATAATGCGCCGCAAAGTCAGCAATTTACTCAGCCAAATTGCCGTCAGGTTGCCTATACTGCACCCAGGACTAAGAGAGGAAGCGCATCATGAGTACACCATTGTTAATTGCCCGGACGCTGGAAAATGAGCTGTATTTACTGCCCGCGATGGCAAACCGCCACGGTCTGATCACCGGTGCAACCGGCACAGGTAAAACCGTCACCCTGCAAAAACTGGCGGAGTCGCTTTCAGAGATTGGCGTACCGGTCTTTATGGCTGACGTGAAAGGCGATTTAACCGGTGTGGCTCAGGAGGGTACCGCCTCTGAAAAACTGCTCGAACGGCTGAAGAATATTGGCATCACGGACTGGACCCCGCACGGTAATCCGGTGGTCGTCTGGGACATCTTCGGCGAGAAAGGCCACCCGGTACGCGCTACCGTCTCCGATCTCGGCCCGCTGCTGCTGGCTCGCCTGCTTAACCTCAACGACGTGCAGTCCGGGGTGCTGAACATTATCTTCCGCATTGCCGATGACCAGGGCCTGCTGCTGCTCGATTTCAAAGATCTGCGGGCCATTACCCAGTACATCGGCGATAATGCGAAATCCTTCCAGAACCAGTACGGCAACATCAGCAGCGCGTCGGTGGGCGCCATTCAGCGTGGGTTGCTGACCCTGGAGCAACAGGGCGCCGAGCACTTCTTCGGCGAGCCGATGCTGGATATCAAAGACTGGATGCGCACCGACAGCAGCGGCAAAGGCATCATCAACATTCTGAGTTCAGAAAAGCTCTACCAGATGCCAAAGCTCTACGCCGCCAGCCTGCTGTGGATGCTCTCCGAACTGTACGAACAGTTACCCGAAGCGGGCGATCTGGATAAACCGAAGCTGGTCTTCTTCTTTGACGAAGCGCACCTGCTGTTTAACGATGCGCCGCAGGTATTGCTGGATAAAATTGAACAGGTCATTCGCCTGATCCGCTCCAAAGGCGTCGGCGTCTGGTTTGTGTCACAAAACCCATCGGATATTCCGGACAACGTACTGGGCCAGCTCGGCAACCGCGTACAACACGCCCTGCGCGCCTTTACGCCGAAAGATCAGAAAGCGGTGAAAGCCGCGGCGCAAACAATGCGCGCTAATCCGGCCTTTGATACCGAAGCGGCGATTCAGGCATTAGGCACCGGTGAAGCGCTGATCTCGTTCCTTGATGCGAAGGGCAGCCCGTCCGTGGTGGAACGCGCTATGGTGATCGCGCCCTGCTCGCGCATGGGGCCGGTGACTGACGATGAACGCAACGGCCTGATTAACCACTCCCCGGGGTACGGAAAGTATGAAGACGAGGTGGATCGCGAATCTGCGTTCGAAATGCTGCAAAAAGGGGTTCAGGCGACCACGGAATCGCAGGATGCGCCAGCTGCCAAAGGGCAATCAGTCGCGGTAGATGACGGTATCCTCGGTGGACTCAAAGATATTCTGTTCGGCAGCACCGGGCCGCGCGGCGGCAAGCGTGATGGCGTGGTGCAGACCATGGCGAAAAGCGCCGCGCGGCAGGTCACGAATCAGATAGTGCGCGGCATGCTGGGGAGTTTACTAGGCGGCCGCCGTCGTTAGACGGGGAACCCACGGGCGGCCAAGCGCCGAACCCTGTACGCCGTGCTCATGCAGATAGCGGTCGATTTCCACCATCCCCGTCCAGCGGTTCTCACACCACAGCGGTGCCAGAAGCGTTGGGCGGCGGGCGCTGGCGGAAATGCGGTGGTAAACAATCTCCGGCGGCGTGTGGCGAATCATTTCCCCCGCCGTCACCGTATAGTCGTCGAGCTCAATACCGCTTAACCGCCCTGCTTCCCAGGCTTTCGCCATAATGCTTCCCGTAACGATATGCAGCGGATGCAGCTTAATGCCGTCCACGCCGGTTTCAACCACCCTTTCCAGCGTTTCAAGGCCATGCTGTTGACCTTCGCCGGGTAACCCAACAATCAGATGCGAGCAGACTTTCAGCCCGCGCTCACGGGCCAGCCGCGTGGTGCGCTGGTAGCAGGCGAAATCATGACCGCGATTGATGCGGTGCAGGGTTTTGTCGTGCGCGGTTTGCAAGCCCAGCTCCAGCCAGATCTCGTAGCCTTGTTCTTTGTACTCGCTGAGCAGGTCAAGCACCGCGTCCGGTACGCAGTCCGGGCGCGTCCCCACGCACAGCCCTACGATGTTAGCCTGGCTGACCGCCTGCTGATACATCGAGCGCAGCACCTGTACCTCCGCCCACGTGCTGGTGTAGGCCTGGAAATAGGCCAGATACTGCTTCGCGCGGTTCACCAGGCTCGCCTGATGCGCGAGCTGTTCCGCGATAGAGTGATGCTGCTGAGCTTCGTCAGCAAAGGACGCAACGTTACAGAAGGTGCAGCCGCCGCGCCCGATGGTGCCATCGCGATTCGGGCAGCTAAACCCGCCGTGCAGCGTCAGCTTATGAACCTTTTGTCCGTATCGCTGCAAAAGATCCCCACCAAACATATTGACTAATTTCTGTAACTGCATAATCTGATAGTCCGTCCCGGAGAAAGGGGACAAGCCTGCCATTTTTAGCCTCTGTCGGCGATGACCTGGATCAATCGCCCTGGACGGCCTTTATCCATATGAATAAATATCCAAGATTACTGCAATTTCATTCACGCCACTCGTGATTACTTTTCCTTATGTTCTGATTGTTTTTTTCATTTATAGCGCCACCACTGAAAAACAGTGGGTTTATGCGGGTTTGCAGTCAATGCCAGATTATTATTCTGCTATAAAACGGCTATTCAGCACGCTACATTGATAATACCGCTTTCATATAGTGAGTAAGATCACACTCCGCAGCGTTCTGCCAGGGCATACAATCAATGTAAAAATAGTTAAATAACCTTTAATTACAATTAGATAAACCCTCTTTAGCACATTTTTGTATAAATAAGATTGCCATTTGACCTGTGTACCAATTCCCGATAAGTTGGAAATCCGCTGGAAGCTTTCTGGATGAGCGGCCTGCTCATCATATTTATGCAGTAATTGAGATTCCCTCTGAAGCAAGTCCTCAAACTTGTTTACCTGCGCGAAAGGATGAAAAAGAGGGCGAATGCGAGGTCCGCGTATGAAACGCAAACCCCGTCGCCATGCTCTTTCTGCGCCTGTGCGCCGCGGTTACGTTCAGAGAGAAGCCCGACGAGCCTGGGGAGGTTCACTGATATGTTGTACGATAAATCCCTTGAGAAGGATAACTGTGGTTTCGGCCTGATCGCCCACATAGAAGGCGAACCTAGCCACAAGGTAGTGCGTACTGCTATTCACGCACTGGCCCGAATGCAGCACCGTGGCGCCATCCTTGCCGATGGTAAAACCGGCGACGGTTGCGGCCTGCTGCTGCAAAAACCCGATCGTTTCTTCCGCATCGTGGCGGAAGAGCGCGGCTGGCGTTTAGCCAAAAACTACGCTGTCGGCATGCTGTTCCTGAATCAGGATCCTGAAAAGGCTGCCGCCTCACGCCGCATCGTCGAAGAAGAACTTCAGCGTGAAACCCTGTCTATTGTCGGCTGGCGTAATGTGCCAACCAACGAAGGGGTGCTCGGTGAAATCGCCCTCTCCTCGCTGCCTCGCATTGAACAGATTTTCGTCAATGCGCCTGCGGGCTGGCGTCCACGTGATATGGAACGCCGTCTGTTTATCGCTCGTCGCCGCATTGAAAAACGTCTCCAGGACGATAAAGAGTTCTACGTCTGTAGCCTTTCAAACCTGGTCAACATCTATAAAGGTCTGTGTATGCCGGCTGACCTGCCGCGCTTCTACCTGGACCTGGCGGACCTGCGTCTGGAATCGGCCATTTGCCTGTTCCACCAGCGCTTCTCCACCAACACCGTACCTCGCTGGCCGCTGGCTCAGCCGTTCCGCTATCTGGCGCACAATGGCGAAATCAACACCATTACCGGTAACCGCCAGTGGGCCCGCGCCCGTACCTATAAGTTCCAGACGCCACTGATCCCTGACCTGCACGATGCCGCACCGTTCGTGAACGAAACCGGCTCGGACTCCAGCTCCATGGATAACATGCTGGAACTGCTGCTGGCGGGCGGGATGGACATCGTACGCGCCATGCGTCTGCTCGTGCCACCGGCCTGGCAGAACAACCCGGATATGGACCCTGAGCTGCGCGCGTTCTTCGACTTTAACTCCATGCACATGGAGCCGTGGGACGGCCCGGCGGGCATCGTGATGTCCGACGGTCGTTTTGCCGCCTGTAACCTGGACCGTAACGGTCTGCGTCCGGCGCGCTATGTCATCACCAAAGATAAGCTCATCACCTGCGCCTCTGAGGTCGGGATCTGGGATTACCAGCCTGACGAAGTGGTCGAGAAGGGCCGCGTCGGTCCGGGCGAGCTGATGGTTATCGACACCCGCGGTGGGCGCATCCTGCACTCCGCCGAAACCGACAACGATCTGAAAAGTCGCCATCCGTACAAAGAGTGGATGGAGAAAAACGTCCGTCGTCTGGTGCCGTTCGAAGAGCTGCCGGACGAAGAAGTGGGCAGCCGCCAGCTGGACGACGATACCCTCGCAAGCTTCCAGAAGCAGTTTAACTACAGCGCGGAAGAGCTGGATTCGGTTATCCGCGTACTGGGTGAAAACGGTCAGGAAGCGGTCGGCTCCATGGGTGACGATACCCCGTTTGCCGTGCTCTCCAGCCAGCCGCGCATTATTTATGACTACTTCCGTCAGCAGTTCGCGCAGGTCACCAACCCGCCGATCGATCCGCTGCGTGAAGCGCACGTGATGTCGCTGGCAACCAGCATCGGCCGCGAGATGAACGTCTTCTGCGAAGCCGAAGGCCAGGCGCACCGTCTGACCTTTAAATCGCCGATCCTGCTGTACTCCGATTTCAAACAGCTCACTACGCTGAAAGAGGATCACTACCGCGCCGATACGCTCGATATTACGTTCGACGTGACCGAGGCGACCCTCGAAGAGACGGTGAATGCGCTGTGTGATAAAGCTGAACAGATGGTGCGTAACGGTACCGTTCTGCTGGTGCTGTCCGATCGCAATATCGCGAAAAACCGTCTGCCGGTACCCGCGCCAATGGCGGTGGGTGCTATCCAGACGCGTCTGGTCGATAAGAGCCTGCGCTGCGATGCCAACATCATTGTTGAAACCGCCAGCGCCCGCGACCCGCACCACTTTGCCGTGCTGTTAGGCTTCGGTGCGACGGCGATCTACCCGTATCTGGCCTATGAAACGCTGGCCCGTCTGGTGGATACCCGCGCGATAGACAAAGATTACCGCGCGGTAATGCTGAACTACCGCAACGGTATCAACAAAGGCCTGTACAAGATCATGTCCAAAATGGGCATCTCGACTATCGCCTCTTACCGCTGTTCGAAGCTGTTTGAGGCGGTGGGCCTGCATGACGATGTCGCAAATCTCTGCTTCCAGGGCGTGATCAGCCGCATCGGCGGCGCTGGTTTTGCTGACTTCCAGCAGGATCTGGTGAACCTGTCAAAACGCGCCTGGCTGGCACGTAAGCCGCTGGATCAGGGCGGTCTGCTCAAATACGTTCACGGCGGCGAGTATCATGCCTATAACCCGGACGTGGTGCGTACGTTGCAGCAGGCGGTTCAGAGCGGCGAATACAGCGATTATCAGCAATACGCTGAGCTGGTAAACAACCGTCCGGCGGCAACGCTGCGCGACCTCATTGCCCTCAATCCGGGTGACGAAGCCGTCAGCATCGACGACGTAGAGCCTGCAACCGAGCTGTTCAAACGCTTCGATACCGCGGCGATGTCCATCGGCGCGCTGAGCCCGGAAGCCCACGAAGCGCTGGCGGAAGCCATGAACAGCATCGGCGGCAACTCCAACTCCGGCGAAGGCGGTGAAGACCCTGCGCGTTACGGCACCAACAAAGTCTCCCGTATCAAGCAGGTGGCATCCGGTCGCTTTGGCGTGACGCCTGCGTACCTGGTCAACGCCGACGTGATTCAGATTAAAGTCGCTCAGGGTGCAAAACCGGGCGAAGGCGGTCAGCTGCCGGGTGATAAAGTCACCCCGTACATCGCCAAACTGCGCTACTCCGTACCGGGCGTAACGCTGATTTCTCCGCCACCGCACCACGATATCTACTCTATCGAGGACTTAGCGCAGCTGATTTTCGACCTGAAACAGGTCAACCCGAAAGCGATGATCTCCGTGAAGCTGGTTTCCGAACCGGGTGTCGGTACCATCGCCACCGGCGTGGCGAAAGCCTATGCGGATCTCATCACCATTGCCGGTTACGACGGCGGCACCGGTGCAAGCCCGCTCTCCTCCGTGAAATATGCGGGCTGCCCGTGGGAACTTGGTCTGGTGGAAACCCAGCAGGCGCTGGTGGCTAACGGTCTGCGTCACAAGATCCGCCTGCAGGTGGATGGCGGCCTGAAAACCGGCCTCGACATCATTAAAGCGGCGATTCTGGGCGCGGAAAGCTTCGGCTTCGGTACCGGCCCGATGGTTGCGCTCGGCTGTAAATACCTGCGTATTTGCCACCTGAACAACTGCGCTACCGGTGTTGCGACCCAGGACGAGAAGCTGCGTAAGAATCACTACCACGGCCTGCCGTTCAAAGTGACCAACTACTTTGACTTCATCGCCCGCGAAACCCGCGAGCTGATGGCCCAGCTGGGCGTGAAGCGCCTGGTCGACCTGATCGGCCGTACCGACCTGCTGAAAGAGCTGGAAGGCTTCACGGCTAAGCAGCAGAAACTTGAACTGAGCAAGCTGCTGGAAACCGCGCAGCCGCACCCAGGCAAAGCGGTTTACTGCACCGAGAACAACCCGCCGTTCGATAACGGCGTGCTGAACGCGCAGCTGCTGCAGCAGGCAAAAGCGTACGTGGATGACAAGCAGAGCAAAACGTTCTGGTTTGATATCCGCAACACCGACCGTTCAGTCGGCGCGTCGCTCTCCGGCTACATCGCGCAGACGCACGGTGACCAGGGGCTGGCAGCGGATCCGATCACCGCACACTTCAGCGGTACCGCGGGTCAGAGCTTCGGCGTGTGGAACGCAGGCGGCGTTGAGCTCTACCTGACCGGTGATGCCAACGACTACGTCGGTAAAGGCATGGCGGGCGGTCTGCTGGCGGTGCGTCCTCCGGTCGGCTCAGCCTTCCGCAGCCATGAAGCAAGCATCATCGGTAACACCTGTCTGTACGGCGCGACCGGCGGTCGTCTGTTTGCAGCGGGCCGTGCGGGTGAACGTTTTGCGGTGCGTAACTCCGGTGCTATCACCGTGGTGGAAGGCATTGGCGATAACGGTTGTGAATATATGACGGGCGGGATTGTTTGCGTCCTGGGTAAAACCGGCGTGAACTTTGGCGCAGGCATGACGGGCGGTTTTGCATACGTCCTGGATGAAGACGGTGAGTTCCGCAAACGCGTGAACCCGGAGCTGGTGGAAGTGCTGGACGTTGATACGCTGGCCATCCACGAAGAACATCTGCGCGGTTTGATTACCGAACACGTGCAGCATACCGGTTCTTCGCGCGGCGAAGAGATCCTGGCGAACTGGCCGGCGTTCTCTGCGAAATTCGCGCTGGTTAAGCCGAAGTCCAGCGATGTTAAAGCCCTGTTGGGTCACCGTAGTCGTAGCGCAGCAGAGCTGCGTGTGCAGGCGCAGTAAGGAATTCAGATGAGCCAGAACGTATACCAGTTTATCGACCTGCAGCGTGTTGATCCGCCAAAGAAACCGCTGAAGATCCGTAAAATTGAATTTGTAGAAATCTACGAGCCGTTTTCAGAAGGCCAGGCCAAAGCACAGGCAGACCGCTGCCTGTCCTGCGGTAACCCTTACTGCGAATGGAAATGTCCGGTACATAACTACATCCCGAACTGGCTGAAGCTGGCCAATGAAGGACGTATTTTTGAAGCCGCCGAGCTGTCTCACCAGACCAACACCCTGCCGGAAGTGTGCGGCCGCGTGTGTCCTCAGGACCGTCTGTGTGAGGGTTCCTGTACGCTGAACGACGAGTTTGGCGCGGTGACCATCGGTAATATCGAACGCTATATCAACGATAAAGCGTTCGAGATGGGCTGGCGTCCGGATATGACCGGCGTGAAGCAAACCGACAAGCGCGTGGCGATTATCGGCGCGGGCCCGGCGGGCCTGGCCTGTGCGGACGTGCTTACCCGTAACGGCGTGAAGGCGGTGGTCTTTGACCGTCATCCTGAGATCGGCGGTCTGCTGACCTTCGGTATCCCGGCCTTCAAGCTGGAGAAAGAGGTCATGACCCGCCGCCGTGAAATTTTCACCGGCATGGGTATTGAGTTCAAACTGAACGTGGAAGTGGGTCGCGACGTGCAGCTCGACGATCTGCTGAAGGATTACGACGCCGTGTTCCTGGGCGTGGGTACCTATCAGTCCATGCGCGGCGGTCTGGAGAACGAAGATGCGCCGGGCGTGTACGATGCTCTGCCGTTCCTGATTGCCAATACCAAGCAGATTATGGGTTATGGCGAAACGGCCGATGAACCTTTCGTCAGCATGGAAGGCAAACGCGTGGTGGTGCTGGGCGGGGGAGATACCGCGATGGACTGCGTGCGTACCTCCATTCGTCAGAATGCGGCACACGTGATCTGCGCCTATCGTCGTGACGAAGAGAACATGCCGGGCTCTAAACGCGAAGTGAAAAACGCGCGTGAAGAGGGCGTAGAGTTCCAGTTCAACATCCAGCCTCTGGGTATTGAAGTGAATGCCAACGGTAAAGTGAGCGGCGTGAAGATGGCGCGCACCGAGATGGGTGCACCAGATGCCAAGGGTCGTCGTCGCGCTGAGATCGTGGCAGGCTCCGAACATGTGATCCCGGCCGATGCCGTCGTCATGGCGTTTGGTTTCCGTCCTCATAGCATGGAATGGCTTGCGAAGCACAGCGTTGAGCTGGATTCACAGGGCCGCGTGATTGCACCTGAAGGCAGCGACAATGCGTTCCAGACCAGCAACCCGAAAATCTTCGCCGGTGGCGATATTGTTCGCGGTTCCGATCTGGTGGTAACGGCGATTGCCGAAGGGCGTAAAGCCGCTGACGGTATACTGAACTACCTGGAAGTGTAAAAGATCGAGCCGGATGGAAAACCATCCGGCTTTTTTTATGCGGTTAACAGGCTGGCGCGAACCTTCACCACGGCCTTTTTAATCTCTCCCGCCGAGTCGGTGATGCACCCTGGCTTATGCGGCTCCCCCGGCATAAACACCACGAACATCCCCGCTCTTAACGCTACCGACTGCTCCCCTTCGATGCGGCTGCAAAGCTGATAATCCTCGGCGCTATGCATTTCCTCACACCCGCGCGCGGACTCCGCAACGCCAAACAGAATCCGCTCTTCACCGGCTAACAGAAGCTGGATATCAATATACTCCGCGTGCAGCTCTGCCTTTTTCAGCTCCGGAGCTTGTGTAGCAAACTGCATAACATTCATAAAAATAGCATCACCCTGCAGTTCGTAGTGACCCGGCGCTTTCTCCTTTGGCCGGGCGGCAACCGCCAGCGTGAGAGCATTCACCAGTGCGGCGGGCAGGCCCGACGATGTCAGGAACTGCAGCTCTCCCATCATCATAACGCGTCTCCTGTAGCTAACAGCGCCGCGCCCAATAGCCCGGCGTCGTGACGATAATGCGCCGCCCGAAGAGGCACCTGATACACTTCTGGCTCCTGCGATAAACAGGCTCTCACCAGAGGTAGATACCCTTCCGCCAGCCCCACGCTGCCGCCGACCACGATAACCTGACAGTCGGTAACGGCTTTAACATCGGCGATCAGTCGCGCCAGCGCGTGTGCCGAATTTGCCACCAGCCTGCGAGCCTGCGGCGTATCCCGGCTGAATATCGCCTTTGCATCCAGCCCTGCCAGTTCACCCTGCGCCTGAGCTGCGATGCCCCGGCCTGAAGCAATGGCTTCAACGCATCCTCTTCGTCCACAGCCACAAAGCGGCCCGGCGGGATCGGCCAGCGTATGCCCAAGATGCCCGGCCAGCCCCCCGCTGCCCGTCTGAAGTTTTCCATTGAGTACAACGCCGCCGCCCACGCCAGTTGAAACCGTCAGGAACACCATATCGTCCCTCCCGGGCAGCGCGCAAAACTCTGCCCATGCGGCGGACTGCGCGTCGTTAACCGCCATGACCGGTAATTGCGTAGCGGCTTCCAGAAAGGCGACCAGCGGAAACTGCTCCAGGCCACCCAGGTTGGCCGGATTGATGGAGGTGAGCACGCCGTTATGAATAATCCCTGTCGACGCCACCGCCACGCGCCCGGCATGCCTAACCAGAGGTAAAACCAAGGCACGTAGCGCCTCCTCAAGCGCCCCCGGCGTCTGGCTGCCGGGGGTCGGGCACGCCCTGCGCATCGACAGAACGTCCCCTTCAACCAGGGCGGCAGCGAGCTTCGTGCCGCCAATATCAATTGCCAGCGTTGTCATTTCATCACCTGCTCGCATTTGACCGCTCCCGCAGGAAAGGCTCCGCTCAGCGGTTTACCGTCGATGGCGTCGTGAGTGCGCAGCGCTTCCGGCCTGATCCAGCGCTGAACGCGGGAAGGCATATCGAGGCCGATCAACAGGATCACGACAAATGTCAGGCCAAAGGAGAGCGATCCCAGCGCGGTTCCCAGCTCCATCCGCTGGGACAGTAGAGCGCCGATCACCGGTGCAAGCGCCCCGCCCAGCGCGCCGACGTTATAGGTAAATCCAAGCCCGGCCGCACGCTGGTCGGTATCGAAATAGCCGCCGATGAGCTTCGGTAAGATCCCGGAAATGCCCTGACCCAGCATCTGCTGGAAAAAGAGCAACAGCCCGAGCACCCAGATATTCGCGCCGCCGATCGCGAACACCGGAATAATAAGCAACTGCGAGGCCAGCAGGCTGCAGACGTACGCTTTACGCGTGCCCAGCCAGTCGCCAAGAAAACCGCCTACGCAGCAGCCCACCGCCGCGCCAAATCCGCTGAAGAACAGCACGCGGGCCACCGTAGCCGGATCGTAGGCCAGCTCCGTTTTCAAATAGGTTGGCAGCAGCGCCTGAATCGGCCACGAATAGAGAAAGGCAAACAGCACCACAACCATCAGCGTTACGCCAGTGGGCCAGCGTTTACCGCTGCTTTGCACCATAAAGCTGATAAAAACGACGGCGCACAGCAGCCCCAGAATAACCACCGTCCCGACGTTGTTTAGCTCTCCGGCAAAGCAGAGCCACAGCGCCGCACCGGCAAACAGCGTCATAACAATATTGATTACGCGGTACTTACCGCGATAAAGAATATCGACCATCGTGCGCACCGGCGCTTTGCCAGCGTGCTTCGCTTTCCAGTCCTCGGCTTCAGGGATGTTTTTGCGCAGCCACAGGGCAAAGACGATAGGCAAGATGCCGATTAAGAACAGCGCGCGCCAGCCCCAGACGGGGACCACGAGGCTGTAGACCTGCGCGGCGATGACGGCCCCCACGGAGAAACCGGAAATCAAAAAGCCGCTCGCCTTGTTGCGCAACTGCTTTGGCCAGCTTTCGATCACGTAGGTTGCGCTGGAACCATATTCGCCCGCCATCCCCATGCCGATCACCATTCTGGCGATAAACATGGTGACGTAGCCCGGCGCAAACCCGCAGGCCAGGGTGCCGCAGGAGAAAAGAACAATGCTGGTAATCATCGCCAGCTTGCGGCCATAGCGATCGCCCATCGCCCCCAGCAGCAGGCCACCGAACCAGCGTGAGATAAAGGCCGCCGAAATCAGGCTCGCGGCTTCCACCGTCGTCAGGCCGAACTCGCTTTTCACTTCCGTCAGAACTAAGGCAATCAGTACAAAATCGAAGCCATCAAGCAAATATCCCAGCCAGGCAGCGGAGAAGGCGCGCCACTGAGGGCGGCTAAGATGGCGGTACCACGGGATGCTTTGGGTAGATACACTCATTTCACTCTCCCGACGATTTCTCTGTCGTTTTGCCGGACGGCGGCTGTGCCTTGCCCGGCCTACGTAATGCGTTAGCGTTTTTCCGCCATTAGCTGCTCTGCCAGGGCTTTTAGCGCGGGCACGAATTTTTCGTCCACGGGTGAAAACGGCTTGCGGCACAGCGGTACGGAGAGCACGTCCATATAGTGCAGCACCGTTTTCAGACCACGGAAGACGCCGGTGACAATCAGCAGGTCGATCACCTTGTTGCACTCGCCCTGCAGACGCTGCGCGGTGGCGTTATCCCCTTCCCGAACCGCTTTAGCGATCGCCTGATAGCGCCAGCCCATAATGTTGTACGTACTGCCGATCCCTCCGTCAGCGCCTGCCAGCAGGCCGGAAGCGAAGATCTCGTCGTAGCCGTTGTAGAGCACCAGATCCGGATGCGCGCGGCGGATCTGCTCCATCTGGAAGAGATCGCCAGAGGTTTGCTTCAGCGCTCCGACGCCCGGCAGCGTCACCAGCGTGTTGATCTGCTCCAGCGTTAACTTAACGCCGCTCAACGCAGGGATGTTGTAGACCACCATCGGCAAACCATCAGCGGAGTCAATAATTGCACGGTAGTGGTCGCAGTGCTCTTCAAAGCTGAAGGGATAGTAGAACGGTGTGACGGCGGACACGGCGTCAAACCCAAAGCGGGCGGCAGCAGTTGCCAGCTGCTGGCTTTCTGCGGTGCTGACACAGCCAACATGGGCAATGAGGGTGATTTTCCCCTTCGCCTCATCCGCCACGATCTCCATTACCTGCTCGCGTTCTGAAAGGCTTTGTACAAAAGCCTCTCCCGTTGAGCCACCCACATAAAGCCCGTCGATGCCCTGCTCAATATTGAACTGCACCAGACGGCGCAGGCTCTCTTTATCCAGCATTTGCTGCTGAGTAAACGGGGTCAGGAGTGCGGCCATTACGCCGCGTAATTGCGTTGCCATAGTTACCTCAATCGATCTTGTGTTTGTTATAACGACATACCTTTATACCTGTTATACCAGATCAATTAAGCAACAGTGGAATACAGAACGCTTATATTGCGATCTGCTTCACTAAAGGATCGTTATTTTTTGGCTTTTGAATGTTGGCCGAAAGCGTGCCAGGTGGCAGAAACGCTGTTGAGGTGGGTTTGGAGCGCGCGATCGGCCTCATCCGGATCGCGGTGGCGGATCGCATCGACGATTGCAATATGCTGCCGATAGCTGACTTCATTATGCTTATACAGCTCGGCATCCGGCACTTTCGGACGCGCGGCGATCAGCCAGTCGAGCAGCGCAAAGTGGATCGCGTTAAAGATCGGATTGCCGGGGATCTCCGCCAGCACGCGGTGGAAATCGACGTCGGATCGAATAAACAGGGCATTATCATCCAAAGACTGGCTGTTGATCTCCAGCGCTTTTGTCAGCTGAGCGATTTGATCGTCAGTGGCAAACTCAGCGGCAAATCGAACGAGGCTGGATTCAAAGAACAGGCGTAGCTGCTCAAAATGGGCAATGCCGCCGGGCTGGGTCAGGAAATCTTTCGCCATGCCAGAAAGTTCGCTGATGATGGTATCGGCTGAAGGCATGGAGACGCGGGCACGTTCACCGTTGTTGATCTGCACCAGTCCTTTGCGCTTTAACGCCGCCAGCGCCTCACGCACCGAAGGGCGACCCACGTTGAAGAACTCCATCAGCTCGCGTTCGGAGGGCAGTTGTTCTCCCTGGGCGAACTCCTTGCGGCGGATCATCTGCTCCAGCTCTTCTTCCACCATATCAGACAGCTTTTTGCGCGCCAGCGGACGACGATGCAGGCTGCGGCCAATAGTTTCATCAGAGTTTTCAGCTTTAAGATCGGTCGGTTTCATTGCAGTCCGGTGCCATAGAAGGAAAACGGCTCATCATAACACAGGAAATTAGAGGGGGCGAAAAGGGGCAGAAAGCAAAACAGGCCCTGAGGGCCTGTTTGATTATTTCACTACGCGTAGCGCCGGACGGCCCCCGCGCGGAGGCGGGTCGTCATCCGGATCGTTATCATCCTGGCGATCGGGTTTGTCGCCATCGATAACGGACATCACCGTGTCGCTCTCGCGCTCCTCGGCTGCATCGTCATCATTCAGGCTGGCAACGTCTTCGTCGTAAGCCGCTTCCGGCTCAAACATGGTACCCGCACCGTTTTCACGCGCGTACACAGCCAGCACGGCAGCCAGCGGCACAGAAACCTGACGCGGTACGCCGCCGAAACGCGCGTTGAAGCGCACTTCGTCGTTTGCCAGCTCCAGGTTACCCACTGCACGCGGCGCAATGTTCAGCACGATCTGTCCGTCACGTGCATATTCCATTGGAACCTGCACGCCCGGCAACGTCACATCCACCACCAGGTGCGGCGTGAGCTGGTTATCCAGCAGCCATTCATAGAAGGCGCGCAGCAGATACGGACGGCGTGGGGTTAGTTGTGACATTTCCACAGTTATTAGCCTCGGCCGAGACGCATTTCACGTTCCGGTTCAGTTAAGGATGCCAGGAAAGAGTCGCGCTCAAATACGCGAGTCATATAGCCCTTCAGCTCTTTCGCACCAGGACCGCTAAACTCTACGCCCAGGGTAGGCAGACGCCACAGCAGCGGAGCCAGGTAGCAATCCACCAGGCTGAACTCATCGCTCAGGAAGAACGGTTTCTGACCGAACACAGGGGCGATGGCCAGCAGCTCTTCACGCAGCTGCTTACGCGCAGCATCGGCTTCAGAAGAGGAACCGTTAACGATGACGTTCATCAGCGTATACCAGTCTTTCTCAATACGCTGCATGTACAGGCGGCTTTCACCACGCGCAACAGGGTAAACAGGCATCAGTGGTGGATGCGGGAAACGCTCATCCAGGTATTCCATAATGATACGGGATTCCCACAGGGTCAGCTCGCGATCCACTAGCGTCGGTACGCTTTGGCTCGGGTTGAGATCGATCAGATCCTGAGGCGGGTTATCCTTTTCCACATGCTCGATCTCAAAACTGACACCCTTCTCGGCCAGCACGATACGAACCTGATGGCTATAAATGTCAGTAGGACCAGAAAACAGCGTCATTACCGAACGTTTGTTGGCAGCGACAGCCATGAAAACCTCCAGGTATATTCAGAATTTTTACTGCTACCAGCCCAACAGGGGCCAGCCAGATGTTGTATCGCCCATCCCAGAGAAAACACATTGTTCAAGAAACGAACAAAAATCGAGTATTCACCGATATTTGGGCAGAAAATTGGATGATAGTTTACCAGATTTTGATGGCTTTGTGGTGAGGGGATTCTGGAAATGTGGAAAAAGAGAAGATATATGCATGTATATTGTGGATAACCTGCGCATTATCCATAAAAAAACCCGCCGAAGCGGGTTTTTCGCCAATCGTTCTGCGTAAGCAGAATGGATTAACGTTTGGAGAACTGTGGACGACGACGTGCTTTACGCAGACCCACTTTCTTACGTTCAACCTGACGCGCGTCACGAGTAACGAAGCCAGCTTTACGCAGTTCAGAACGCAGGGATTCGTCGTACTCCATCAGAGCGCGGGTGATACCATGACGGATCGCACCTGCCTGACCGGAGATACCACCACCTTTAACAGTGATGTACAGATCCAGTTTTTCTACCATGTCAACCAGTTCCAGCGGCTGGCGAACTACCATGCGGGCAGTTTCGCGACCGAAGTATTGTTCCAGAGAACGCTGGTTGATTACGATTTTACCACTGCCCGGTTTGATGAAAACGCGAGCTGCGGAACTTTTGCGGCGACCAGTGCCGTAGTATTGATTTTCAGCCATTGCCTATAATCCCGATTAGATGTCAAGAACTTGCGGTTGCTGTGCCGCGTGGTTGTGCTCGTTGCCTGCGTAAACTTTCAGTTTACGGAACATAGCACGACCCAGCGGGCCTTTTGGCAGCATGCCTTTAACCGCGATTTCAATCACACGCTCAGGACGGCGAGCAATCATCTCTTCAAAGGTCGCTTCTTTGATACCACCGATGTGGCCGGTGTGGTGATAGTACACTTTGTCAGTACGCTTGTTGCCGGTTACAGCAACTTTATCAGCGTTCAGAACGATGATGTAATCACCGGTATCAACGTGCGGAGTGTATTCCGCTTTATGCTTACCGCGCAGGCGACGAGCCAGTTCAGTAGCCAGACGGCCCAGAGTTTTACCGGTCGCGTCAACAACATACCAGTCGCGCTGTACGGTTTCTGGTTTAGCTGTAAAAGTTTTCATTAAAAGCTTACCCAAATAATAAGTTACACGTTGGTGAACACCCAAACGTTTAGTCAGTTGAGGTTCACACGACAAAGTCCGGCAAACCTACCCCTTCGAATAGCTAATGCCGACACATAGAAAGTTTCGGGAAAAAAACCTTCTCGTAACGTGGGGTCGCAAGATTATAGAGAAGTTGAGGTCAAAGATCGACCCTTAAATGTGATTTGGAATGGGTTTTTCGGGGGTGAGCACTGTGCGGTCTGGTGCCCTCACCCCAGCCCCTCTCCCACAGGGAGAGGGTGGCATTTGTTACGGCATATGCTCCAGCTTGAGGTATTCCTCGCTCTGCATCTCCTGCAGGCGCGAGAGGCAGCGCTGGAACTCAAACTTCAGCCGCTCCCCCTGGTAGATCTCATATAAAGGAACCTCGGCGCTAATTACCAGCTTGACGTGGCGCTCATAAAACTCATCCACCAGCGCGATGAAGCGCCGTGCTTCGCTCTCCATTAGCCGTGTCATCACTGGAACATCCAGCACCATCACGGTGTGGAACAGACGCGAGAGCGCAATGTAGTCGTGCTGGCTGCGGGCATCAACACATAGCGTCGTAAAGGAGACCGCCAGCGTTTGGTTTTCAACGCCGAGCGTTGGCAACGGGCGATGGTTAATCTCGAGTTCCGGGGCGTACTCGCGTTTTGCGCCCGACAGCGCCAGCCACAGTTTATCCATCTGTTGGGTGGTCTCTGCATTTAACGGTGAGAGCCACAGGTGGGCCTGGGTCAGCGTGCGTAGCCGGTAATCTACCCCTGCATCAACGTTCATAATGTCGCAATGCTGTTTGATAGCGTCGATAGCAGGCAGGAAGCGCGCCCGCTGCAGGCCATTGCGATACAGCTCATCAGGCGGAATATTCGACGTGGCGACCAGCGTTATCCCACGAGCAAATAACGCTTTCATCAGGCCGCCTAACAGCATGGCATCGGTGATGTCAGACACAAAAAACTCGTCGAAGCAGAGCACGTCCGTTTCCGCCTTGAATCTGTCAGCCACAATATCCAGCGGATCGCTTTTGCCCTGCAGTGCCGTCAGTTCCTCATGCACCCGCAGCATAAAACGATGGAAGTGCAGGCGTTGCTTACGTGCGCCCGGCAGGCTCTGGTAGAACATGTCCATCAGCCAGGTTTTGCCACGTCCGACCCCGCCCCACATATAGAGACCGCGCACCGGAGCGTGCTCCTGCGGCGCTTTTTTCCCAAGCAGCCGTCCAAAGGCCGCCTTGAGCCCATTGCTCTGCTCAGCTTCCGCGGGTTTTGCCGTGAGCTCCTGATAGATCGTCTCCAGACGGCTTACCGCCTCACGTTGAACGTCATCCGGCTGATGAGTGCCCTCGTTCAGGGCCAGTTGATATCGCGATGCAGGGGACAGGTTTTGCATAATCTTATTGTTATTCCCTCAATTAAAGCTCACCAGCAGGCATGACTGATGAAAAAAAGGCCGTTCTACACTACGCGATGATACGTCAGGATTCCACTTCTGCGGAAATAGCGGTTATAGTGGCATTATCAGGCACAGGCAGGAGCCGAGCCAACACCCTACGGAACAACAAGACAACGGGAGAAGTTCATGACCTGGGAATATGCGCTAATCGGTTTAGTCGTCGGCATCGTCATTGGTGCTGTGGCCATGCGTTTCGGTAATCGCAAATTGCGTCAGCAGCAGTCACTGCAGTACGAACTGGAAAAGAACAAAGCCGAACTGGAAGAGTATCGTGAAGAGCTGGTCAGCCACTTTGCCCGTAGCGCCGAGCTGCTGGACAACATGGCGACCGACTATCGCCAGCTGTATCAACACATGGCGAAAAGCTCCAGCAGCCTGCTGCCGGAAATGACGGCGGAAACCAACCCGTTCCGCAACCGTCTGGCAGACTCTGAAGCCGGTAACGATCAGGCTCCGGTTCAGATGCCACGCGACTACTCAGATGGCGCGTCCGGCCTGCTGCGCGGTGGCGTAAAACGCGATTAATCGCACAACCAGAATTTATTTTACGGGCGCAGCGATTGCGCCCGTCCTTTCTTGATGACCCCAGCTATCATTTAGTTAAACACCTCATTGTTCAGCGGTTTAAAATTCAATAACATCAACGTGTTTTTGGGGCCGTTTTTCCTTTATTCCAGGTTACGAGAGTCAACATCGATGAAGAAAAAAAACCAGCTGTTGAGCGCTATCGCGTTAAGTGTCGGGTTATCTCTCTCGGCGTCCGTCCCGGTATTCGCCGCCATTCCCTCCCAGGTGCCAGGGCAGGCGGCCATCCCAAGCCTCGCGCCAATGCTGGAAAAAGTGTTGCCTGCGGTGGTCAGCGTTCAGGTTGAGGGCACCGCAGTACAAAGCCAACGCGTCCCTGAAGAACTGAAAAAATATTTTGGCGATGAGTCTCCCGACCAGCAGGCTCAGCCTTTTGAAGGCCTCGGTTCTGGCGTCATTATTGATGCAGCAAAAGGCTACATTCTGACCAACAATCATGTCATCAGCCAGGCCGATAAAATCAGCGTCCAGCTTAATGATGGCCGCGAATTTGATGCCAAACTGATCGGCGGCGATGACCAGAGCGACATCGCGCTGCTGCAGGTGCAAAACCCGAGCAACCTGACCCAGATTGCCATTGCGGATTCCGACAAACTGCGCGTCGGTGATTTTGCCGTCGCCGTGGGCAACCCCTTTGGTTTAGGGCAGACTGCAACTTCCGGGATCGTCTCGGCGCTCGGGCGCAGCGGCCTGAATCTTGAAGGGCTGGAAAACTTTATCCAGACCGATGCCTCTATCAACCGTGGGAATTCCGGCGGGGCATTGCTAAACCTGAACGGCGAGCTGATTGGGATCAACACGGCGATCCTGGCCCCGGGCGGCGGCAGCATTGGGATCGGTTTTGCTATCCCCAGTAATATGGCCAAAACGCTGGCGCAGCAGCTCATCCAGTTCGGCGAAATCAAACGCGGTCTGCTGGGTATTAAAGGTATGGAGATGAGCGCGGATATCGCAAAAGCGTTCAACATTAATGTACAGCGCGGGGCGTTTGTCAGTGAAGTATTGCCAAACTCCGGCTCGGCAAAAGCAGGCGTGAAATCGGGCGATGTGATCGTCAGCCTGAACGACAAACCGCTGAGCAGCTTTGCAGAACTGCGTTCGCGGATTGCCACAACCGAACCTGGAGCCAAAGTGAAGCTGGGTCTGATTCGTGACGGTAAGCCGCTGAACGTTGAAGTGACGCTGGATAAGAGCACCTCTTCCTCAGCCAGCGCAGAGCTTATCGCGCCGGCGCTGCAAGGCGCTACGTTGAGCGACGGGCAGCTGAAAGACGGTACGAAAGGCATCAGTATCGACACCGTCGAAAAGGGCAGCCCTGCCGCGCAGGCCGGATTGCATCAGGATGACGTTATCATTGGCGTAAACCGCAATCGCGTGCAGTCCATTGCCGAAATGCGCAAGGTGCTGGAAAGTAAACCGGCGGTCATTGCCCTGCAGGTCATGCGTGGCAATGAGTCCATCTATATTCTGTTGCGCTAAGCATTTGCGACCCCGGACCTCACCGCTGCGTGTGATGTCCGGATAACTCATGTTATGCTGCAAATCGTTCCTTTTTTAACGACACGCGCATCATGCTTTTAAAGCTCTTACGTTCTACTGTCATCGGTTTGATTGTCGCAGGCCTGCTGCTGCTGGCGCTGCCGTCTTTACGTCAGTTCAACAAACTGTCGGCTCCCAAGTTCGATAGCACGGATGAAACGCCGGCCACCTATAACCAGGCCGTTCGCCGTGCCGCACCTGCCGTGGTTAACGTCTATAACCGTGGCCTCAATACCTCAGCCCATAACCAGCTGGAGATCCGCACCCTCGGCTCCGGGGTAATTATGGACGAGCGTGGCTACATTATTACCAACAAGCATGTGATTAACGATGCCGACCAGATCATCGTTGCCCTGCAGGATGGCCGCGTGTTTGAGGCATTACTTGTTGGATCTGATAGCCTGACCGACCTGGCCGTCCTGAAAATTAACGCCACGGGCGGTTTACCGGTCATCCCGATCAACCGTAAACGTACCCCGCATATTGGTGACGTCGTACTGGCTATCGGCAACCCTTACAACCTGGGCCAGACCATCACCCAGGGGATTATCAGCGCGACCGGCCGTATTGGTCTCAACCCATCGGGACGGCAGAACTTCCTGCAAACCGATGCCTCAATCAACCACGGTAACTCCGGCGGTGCGCTGGTCAACTCGCTGGGCGAGCTGATGGGCATCAACACCCTCTCGTTCGATAAGAGTAACGACGGTGAGACGCCGGAAGGGATCGGCTTTGCCATTCCGTTCCAGCTGGCGACCAAAATTATGGATAAGCTGATCCGCGATGGACGCGTGATTCGCGGCTATATCGGTATTGGCGGCCGTGAAATTGCACCTATGCATACCCAGGGCGGCGGTATCGATCAGATTCAGGGCATCGTGGTGAACGAGGTGTCGCCAGGCGGTCCGGCGGCGAATGCGGGGATTCAGGTAAATGATGTCATTGTGTCGGTCAACGGCACGCCGGCGGTCTCTGCGCTGGAGACGATGGACCAGGTGGCAGAAATTCGCCCAGGCTCTATCATCCCTGTTGAAGTCATGCGCAACGATAAGAAACTGACGCTGCATGTGACGATTCAGGAATACCCGGCCACTAACTGACAGGCATAAAAAAACGGAGCGATAAGCTCCGTTTTTTTTACCGGGTGGGGGTGCGCTTTACTTGTTAACGAACTCTTCGCCCAGGGTGATATCTTTCTTCAGCGTGTCCAGCATGCCTTCCATCGCGTGTTGTTCAAACGCGCTCAGCGTACCAATGGATTTACGCTCTTCGATACCGTTTTTACCCAGCAGCAGCGGCTGAGAGAAGAAGCGAGCGTGTTCGCCATCGCCTTCAACGTAAGCGCATTCAACAACGCCTTTCTCGCCCTGCAGAGCGCGAACCAGTGACAGACCGAAACGCGCAGCCGCCTGGCCCATAGACAGGGTCGCAGAACCGCCACCCGCCTTCGCTTCCACCACTTCGGTGCCTGCGTTCTGGATACGTTTAGTCAGGTCAGCCACTTCCTGCTCGGTGAAGCTCACGCCTGGGATCTGCGACAGCAGAGGCAGAATGGTGACGCCAGAGTGTCCACCAATAACCGGAACTTCCACTTCTGTTGGCTGTTTGCCTTTCAGCTCAGCAACAAAGGTGTTGGAACGGATAATATCCAGCGTGGTTACGCCGAACAGTTTGTTTTTGTCGTAAACACCTGCTTTCTTCAGCACTTCTGCCGCGATAGCAACGGTGGTGTTTACCGGGTTAGTGATGATGCCGATGCATGCTTTCGGGCAGATTTCAGCAATCTGCTGCACCAGGTTTTTCACAATGCCTGCGTTGACGTTGAACAGGTCTGAACGATCCATGCCTGGCTTACGCGCCACGCCTGCAGAAATCAGCACCACGTCGGCACCCTGCAGTGCAGGACGCGCATCTTCACCGGAGAAGCCTTTGATTTTTACAGCGGTTGGGATGTGGCTCAGGTCAACCGCCACACCTGGGGTTACCGGAGCAATATCGTACAGGGAGAGTTCTGAGCCTGAAGGCAGTTGGGTTTTCAGTAGTAGGGCAAGCGCCTGGCCGATACCACCAGCAGCGCCGAGGACTGCGACTTTCATCCTAAACTCCTTATTATGGTTAACTTAAGTATCTGTAAATCCGTTGCGGCGACCATAATTCAGCAAGTGTTTAATTACAATTTTCGTAGCTAAAGAATTTGAGGTCACGCGGCTTTATCTCTCTTCAGAAGACTATCTGACGACAGATGGCAACGAATTAAGAGGTGGTTACAATACACCCTGCCCCGCCACCAAAACAACATCATTTTGATAACATTTAATTTACTTTTAAGCTTATTTGCGCGGCGTGACCCAGGCATGTTTTCTGATAACGAAATCTGATAAAATCACTCCCTTTCATAACATTATTTCAGCCTGGCGCTGAGTAGATAATTTGCATAAAAATTCATCCACATGCATAATAATGTTGTTTCTATCGTCATATTCCGGGTGACTTATGCGAAGCTCGTCTAAGCAAGAAGAATTAGTTAAAGCGTTTAAGGCGCTACTTAAAGAAGAGAAATTCAGTTCTCAGGGAGAAATTGTTCAGGCGCTGCAGGAACAAGGCTTCGATAACATCAATCAGTCGAAAGTCTCCCGCATGTTAACCAAATTTGGCGCAGTGCGTACCCGTAACGCCAAAATGGAGATGGTTTATTGCCTGCCTGCAGAACTTGGCGTGCCGACCACCACCAGCCCGCTCAAGAATCTGGTTCTGGATATCGATTACAACGACGCCGTTGTGGTGATCCGCACAAGCCCTGGTGCCGCGCAGCTGATTGCCCGCATGCTGGACTCGGTAGGTAAAACGGAGGGTATCCTCGGGACTATCGCCGGCGATGACACCATCTTTACCATCCCGGCCAGCGGTTTCTCCGTTAAAGATCTCCACGAAGCGATTCTGGCTCTCTTCGAACAGGAACTGTAATCCTCTCTCCCCGTAGCGCCGCTGCGGGGATCATTCTGCTCCCGCATCATTTCCCACTGTCTTCTACTGCCTCTGGCTTTGACAAATAGTGCTTTTTACCACCCATTAACATTCACCCAGTGAATGATAAATCAAAAAATCGCACAAAAAATCAAAAGCAGATATCCATATGATTTAATTAGATATAACCACACATAATGACCAAAAAACGGCCAACATTATGCAATTTCGTTATAAAAAAAAGACTGGTTAACACGTAATAACAATAGAAACCATTAGTCTGGTATTAATTTTTGACGTTATTAGTGTATACTTGATTTTGTGATGGGGGTCACGAAACAAGACCCCACTAAAAAATTCGACGAGGTAAGAATCATGAAAATCAAAACTACTGTAGCGGCGCTGAGCGTCCTGTCTGTTCTGTCATTCGGTGCTTTCGCTGCTGACTCTATCAATGCTGACCAGGCGCAATCCCGCCAGGCAATCGGTACGGTTTCTGTCGGCGCGATCGGCACGTCTCCAATGGACATGCATGAAATGCTGAACAAAAAAGCGGAAGAACAGGGTGCGTCATCCTATCGCATCATCGAAGCGCGTTCAGGTGACCACTGGCACGCTACCGCTGAGCTGTACAAATAAGTTTTAGTAATAACTGAAAACGTAAATCTCCACTCAACGGCACCAGGCATAAAAATAGCGGTTCAACCCTTCCTGCCGTTGAGCAAAAACCCTATTCAGGAGTAAAGACTATGAAAACTAAATTGATCATCGCAACCCTCGGTCTGGCTTCCGTTCTCTCTTTCGGCGCGAGCGCAGCCGTACAGCAAGTGAACGCCGACCAGGCTCAAAATCTGCAGCGTATGGGCAGCGTATCCGTCACGTCAGTCACCGGCTCACCGATGGATATTCGTCACGAACTTGCCGCCAAAGCTGAAAAAGCAGGCGCCAGCAGCTATCGCGTCACCGAACTGAATCAGGGTGACCACTGGCATGCTACGGCAGAACTGTATAAATAAACCCTCGTCGTATCTCATCATACGACTTGCCCCTGGCCTCGTGGTCAGGGGCTTTTTTTTGCATTCAATGGCGCGTGTTAAAGCGCAGCTGCCCTTCCAGCTCTTCTTCTGCTTCATCGAACAGCAATATCAGTGCGCCAAAACGTCTGCGCAGCTTATCGGGCAAATGGATGAATTCGATCTCCAGCGGTAGCGGCAACAGACTTCCGGTCACTACGTCCCACAGCGTGTCCAGATTCGTCACGCTTCCCCGTTCAAGATCAAACACCCGGATAAATTCACGATAAAAGTCTTCCTGATCATCGATCTCGTCAAAATCAAAGGTATAGGTTTTCATTGCCAGCCACCCAGTCCAGGCGAGCGGCAGATGCCGCCCTGTCTATTATAATCCCCCGATGTGCAGGGTTTTAACTTCCAGATACTCTTCCAGCCCCAGCACGGAGCCCTCACGTCCAAGACCTGACTCTTTAACGCCACCAAATGGCCCCAGCTCCGTGGACACGGCGCACTCGTTAATGCCAATCATCCCGCTCTCGATGGCCTGTGAAACGTGGAAAACCCGCGAGAGATTCTGGGTGTAGAAGTAAGCCGCCAGCCCGTAGGGCGTGTTGTTGGCGCGCTGGATGACTTCATCTTCAGAGGTGAAACGGAAGCACGCGGCAACAGGGCCAAACGTCTCTTCTTCTGCCAGCTTCATGCCTTCATGGCAGTCGCCCAGCACGGTTGGCATCCAGAAATTCCCGCCAAGCGGATGAGGCTTACCGCCTACCAGTACGGTCGCCCCCCGGGTAACAGCGTCTTCCACATGCTCGCGCACTTTGTTCACCGCTGAGGGTTCAATCAGCGGACCTACGACCACACCGTCGTCCAGACCATTTCCCACCTTCAGCGCGTTCACCGCATCGGCCAGTTTGTTCACAAACTTGTCGTAGACGGTTTCCTGAATATAGAAACGGTTCACGCTGACGCAAACCTGCCCGGCATTGCGGAACTTGTTGGCAATCGCCCCTTTAACCGCTGCGTCGATATCCGCATCTTCAAAAACGATATACGGGGCATTTCCCCCCAGCTCCATGGAGACTTTCTTCATGGTTTCCGCAGCATTACGCACCAGCGTTTTGCCGACGGAGGTCGAGCCGGTGAAGGAAATTTTACGCACGTCCCGGCTTGCCATAATCGCGTCGCTGATTTCATGCGTATTCCCGGCCACGGCGTTGAGCACGCCGTCGGGCACACCGGCCTGTTTTGCCAGCGTAAGCAATGCAAAAGCGCTGAGCGGCGTGTTATTTGCCGGTTTGATCACCCCGGTACACCCAGCAGCCAGCGCCGGGCCTAGCTTGCGGGTGAGCATCGCCATCGGGAAGTTCCACGGCGTAATCGCCGCGACCACGCCAATCGGTTCTCGGGTCGCCAGAATGCGCGATCCGGGTTTAACAGGGGGAATAATTTCACCGTTAGCGCGCTTGGCCTCTTCGGCGAACCACTGGATAAAGCTGGCAGCGTACTCCACCTCCCCTTCCGCTTCTTTGAGGGGCTTGCCCTGCTCGGTGGTCATTAACCGCCCGAGCCAGCTTTTATTCTCAATAATCAGCTCGTACCAGCGATAGAGGATAGTCGAGCGCTCTTTCGCGGTTTTGGCGCGCCATGCCGGGAAAGCTTTGGTGGCCGCTGCGATAGCGTCTTCAGTTTCTGCTTTACCCGCTTTTGCCACTCTGGCGATGACCTCACCGGTCGCGGGGTTAAGCACATCAAACGTCGTGTCCAGCGTTTTCCAGATTCCATTGACCAGATATCCGGTCTGAAAAAGGATGTGGTCCTGTAGCGCCTGGGTCGTCATATGCCCTCCCTTTCTGAAATGTAAGAACGTGCTGGAATTAAGTATAGCCACAAAAAAACCGACGCTTTTGGCGTCGGCTTTTTTACTTCAGTCAGTTATCCGTGAGGGCACTCTGGTAGCGATGCAGCATTGATACCAGCCGCCCCACCGGCTCGGTCACCTGAGGCGGAGCTTCCCAGACCTTAAGCTTCTCCTGGTAGATATCGAGCTCTTCAAGCAGTTGCGTGAAGTAACGGCGTCGTTTGTCATCGCTGCTCGCGGAAAGCACGTGGTCGGCGGTACGACGCAGCTGACGGTGGTAGGCCGACAGATCGTCGTTGATCGGCACAGGCGCGTTACGCAGACGCTGGTGCGCAATGATCATGGTTAACGCCAGCCGGAACTTCGCGATATCGCCCGGGAATTTGTTCAGCAATAAAAACAGCTGCTGATAGAGCGCGGGCAGGTGGTTCTCTTTACGGCGCGCGGTATTGGTGGTCATAGACGATACGGCAGCCGACACAAACTGGTTCAACAACACGCGGCCCGTTCTTGCCTGTGAGTTATCCCTTACCAGCAGAATGACCATCATCGCCAGGAAACAGCCCACCAGCTGACCTAACGCGCTGTCGAGAAACTGGCTGAAGTGGAAGGTCATCGGGTTATCCAGCACAATAATGTTTATCGTACTCGCCAGCGCCCCCAGCGATCCCAGACGCCGCTTTTGGACTTCAATGCCGATAAAGAACGCCATCACCGCCAGGCTAATACAGAGCAGCAACATGCTCTGTTGCGTAGAGGGAATGATCACCAGGAAATAGAGTGCGCCTATCGGCAACGCGGCAATCGTGCCGTACAGGAAATCAATGGCGACCATACGCGGGTTAGGCAGACGCATCGCCAGTGCGGTCACAACGGCAATCATCACCATCGCGCCGCTGCCGGACGTCCAGCCCGTCCAGAGCCAGAACAGCGTGCCGAGCATACAGGCAAGCGTTGTACGCCAGAAGTTGACCATCGCATGATGACGCTCGGCAGATTCCGCCTTGATCACCACTTCACCCTGAAGGACCTCTTCTTCCGCCGCGCTGATTTTGGTGTTACCGATCACGCCGCGTTTTAGCAACAGGTAGCGCGTCGCGGCGCCGGCCCAGGTGTAGATTGTCACGGGCGTATCGCGTTCCCCGGTCCAGGCGATGATCCGGCGCATGCGCTTAAGCTGCTTGTGCACGTCCTGCACCGTTTCCACCGGCTCGGCAAACAGCTCGCGGAACGTATCGGTCACCGCTTCCGGGCGCGTGTTCTGAATAAGGTAGGTTTCGCATGCCTGGGTAATCAGCGTCAGAGAGACGGTGTTGAGCGCTTTAAGGCGACGGTTAGCGCGGGCCCAGCGCGAAGACTCCATATTGAGATTGCTGCGCATCCCTTCCAGCGCCTGCGTGCGGCGTACCAGCCCGCTCCAGGCTTTATCCACCTCTTCGCTGTCGCCATGCTTAATACAGAGCTGCATCAGCTGGTACTGGGCCACGATCAGCGCGTCGAGTTCACGGTCAACTTCCTGCTTGATGGAGCGCGGGGAGAAAAGCAGGTCAGCGATAATGGCGCAGACGATACCAATGACAATCTCGCTGCAGCGTTCAACCGCAAACTGCGGGGCGAGCAGCGGCTCGGACTGAATGGTGATGACAATAATCAGAGCCGTATAGCCCGCGAGACCCCAGGCGTAGGAGTTCTCTACTTTCACCAGAGACGAAATCCAGGTGCAGAAACCCGCCCAGATACAGCAGACCATCAGCATCAGCAGCGGCGTGCGGATCATCAGAATAATAATGGTGAGCGCCGCGAAACAGCCGATGAACGTTCCGATGATACGCAGCATCCCGCGGTAGCGGATGGCGCCTGAATAGGGCTCCCCACCCGCGGCAAAAGCTGGACCCGCCGCGACAATCGCAGCCGTCAGCACCGCCCAGCGAGGGGTTTCAAGCTGGAAATGAAAACCGACAAACAGCGCCAGCACGATGGCACAGGCCAGCTTCACGGCGAAGCGAATGTGCTGGCTGGCGATGGAAAAGATCCCCATAGCGGTTAACCAAACTCGCGCAGGCGATGGGCGATTTTACGGAAGATCGAGTCCTGGCTGGCATCCCTGTCTTTTTCACCGGTAATCACCACCGTGGCCGTGGTTCCCGCAGGCCACAGATTTCCCAGCTGCTCGTCAAGGTGGATACGCACCGGCACACGCTGGGCCAGACGCACCCACTCCAGGTTGGAATCCACCGTGGCCATCCCTTTAGCATCGTTAGAGCTGCTGGAGTTGGTCACTCCCGCGGCAACGCTGTCAACGGTGCCCTTAAAGACGCGGTTGCTGCCAAGCGGCGTGATTTCCGCCCGGTAACCTGGGCGCACGCCTTCCAGCTTGGTCTCTTCCATATAGGCGAGCACGTAGAAGGAGTTCTGTTTAACCAGCGCCACGGCGGTTGAGCCGCGGGTAATAAATTCACCGGCATAGACGTTCAGGTTAGTGACCCAGCCATCGGACGGCGCGCGGATCACGGTGCGCTCGAGATCGAGCTTCGCCAGGTCGCGCGTCGCTTGCGCTTTAGCCAGCTGGTGCAGCACGGTTTGCAGCACGTTGTTAGACTGGTCAATCTCTTCACGGGACATTGCCTGCACGCCCAGCTGGTTACGGCGACCTGCCTCACGGCGCTTCTCAGCAGCCAGCGCCTGGTAGTAGGCGACATCCGCTTCCGCCTCTTCCAGCGCTTTCTGGTAACGAGGCTGGTCAATGGTGAACAGGACCTGATCTTTTTTCACCAGCTGGTTATCGTGAACGTTAACCGCCGTGATAAGACCGGCCACGTCGGGCGCTATCGCCACGACGTCGGCGCTGAAGCGCGCATCACGCGTCCACGGTGATTCGGTGTAATAGACCCAGGCGCGGAAAATAGCGATGAAGGCGAGGATAACCAGCGCCATCGTAATGGCAGTGCGGGAGATTTTTCTTGTTAGCGTTTTCACATCAACCTCAGACAAACATGCGCGATATCAGGTAAAACAGGCAGCAATACAGCGCGGTATTGAACAATGCAGGATGCCAGACGAAATCATAGATCCCGGTAGGGACCAGCACCTTGCGCACCAGCCAGAAGATCGCCAGTGATAAAAGAAGCTCGAAAAATATCGGTGGGAACGACAGACCGAACACCACGATAACGGGAAACAGACTCATGTTGACCTTGATAAGAGAGAGTGCAGGCTTCAGAATTTTTTAGCGCACGCCACCGCAGGAGAGCAAGAAACGCCGGGCGAGAATGGCGCAGCCGTTATGTAATTAATAGTATATTAACGTAACTGTTATGCTGTTATCTATAATATGTGATCTAAATCACTTTTAAGCCAGAGTGAACAATGGAACGTTTAAAACGCATGTCGGTCTTCGCCAAAGTGGTCGAACTGGGCTCTTTCACCGCGGCGGCACGCCAGCTTCAGATGAGCGTCTCATCCATTAGCCAGACGGTCTCCAAACTGGAAAATGAGCTTCAGGTTAAGCTGCTCAACCGCAGTACCCGCAGCATTGGGCTGACGGAAGCGGGTAAAATTTACTATCAAGGCTGTCGCCGCATGCTGCTTGAAGTGCAGGATGTTCACGAACAGCTCTATGCATTTAACAACACCCCCATCGGCACGCTGCGCATCGGATGTTCTTCAACTATGGCACAAAATGTTCTCGCTGCCATGACCGCGGATATGCTGAAAGAGTACCCCGGGCTTACCGTCAACCTGGTGACGGGCATCCCGGCGCCGGATCTGATTGCCGACGGCCTGGACGTGGTGATCCGCGTCGGCGCGCTGCAGGATTCCAGCCTGTTCTCACGTCGGCTGGGCAGCATGCCGATGGTGGTTTGCGCCTCGAAGAGCTATCTTGCGCAGTACGGTGTACCGGAGAAACCCGCCGATCTCACCAACCACTCGTGGCTGGAGTACAGCGTGCGGCCCGATAATGAATTTGAGCTGATCGCCCCGGAAGGGATCTCTACCCGACTGCTGCCGGAAGGGCGGTTTGTCACCAACGACCCCATGACCATTTCGCGCTGGCTGGTGGCCGGCGCCGGGATCGCCTACGTGCCGCTGATGTGGGTGATCAACGAGATCAACAGCGGCGTGCTGGAGATCCTGTTCCCACGCTACCAGTCCGATCCGCGTCCGGTGTACGCCCTGTATACCGAAAAAGACAAGCTGCCGCTCAAAGTCCAGGTGTGTATTAACTATCTGACCGAGTATTTTGTGGACGTGGCGGAGCTTTTTCAGGGGATGCGGGGAAGAAGGAAGGAATAATCGATTAATTCCTGAAAGTATATGCGTTATTAATATTTCCCGGATGAAACATACATTCATCCGACAATATTTACCCCGCTATCAGGAATAGCGAATTGACACTGCCGCTGCCTGCCCTTTACCTTATAAACAGTCTGCCATTCAGACTGTTATTAATTTGTTGCTGATTTGAATAATAAAATGTATTCCGCAGGATGACGTTAAACAAGGAAAAGAAATGAATATATTTGAACAAACACCGCCTTCACGCAGGCGCTATGGACTCGCCGCGTTCATCGGTTTAATTGCAGGGATTGTCTCCGCTTTTGTCAAATGGGGAGCCGAGGTGCCGCTCCCGCCACGAAGCCCCACCGATTTATTCACCGCCGCGTGCGGGCCTGAACAATTAATAAGAGCCGCAAGCCAGATTGATTGCTCCCGTAATTTTTTAAACCCTCCCTATGTATTTTTACGCGACTGGCTGGGCGTCGTCGATCCTAACGCGGCGGTTTATACCTTTGCCGGACATATATTTAACTGGGTTGGCGTAACACATATTATTTTCTCAATCGTGTTCGCTGTAGGGTATTGTGTAGTTGCTGAAGTCTTTCCGAAAATTAAACTCTGGCAGGGTTTGCTGGCGGGTGCGTTAGCCCAGCTTTTTGTTCATATGATCTCCTTCCCTCTGATGGGGCTGACACCACCGCTGTTCGACCTTCCCTGGTATGAACACGTATCAGAGATTGTGGGTCATCTGATCTGGTTCTGGTCGATCGAAATCATTCGCCGCGATTTACGCAACCGCATCACGCACGAACCGGATCCGGAGATACCGCTGGGTCACTTACGTTAAAAAAAAGGCGCTACTCGGTAGCGCCTTTTTTATGAGTGGTCAGGTCAGGCCGTGCCGCCCACCGTCAGGTTGTCCACTTTCAGGGTTGGCTGGCCCACGCCAACCGGCAGGCTCTGGCCCTCTTTACCGCAGACGCCCACGCCGTTATCCAGCTTCAGATCGTTACCGACCATGGAGATCTGCTGCATCGCTTCAATACCGGAGCCAATCAGCGTCGCGCCTTTCACCGCTTTGGTCACTTTGCCTTTCTCGATCAGATACGCTTCTGACGTGGAGAAAACGAATTTACCGGAGGTGATGTCCACCTGGCCGCCGCCAAAGTTAGGCGCAAAGATACCGTAATCAACGGATTCGATAATCTCCTGCGGCGTGGATTTGCCCGGCAGCATATAGGTATTGGTCATGCGCGGCATTGGCAGGTGCGCATAGGATTCACGACGACCGTTACCCGTTGGTGCTACGCCCATCAGGCGCGCGTTGAGTTTGTCCTGCATATAGCCTTTCAGCACACCGTTTTCAATCAGCACGTTGTACTGGCCTGGCGTACCTTCGTCGTCGATAGCCACCGAGCCACGGCGATCGCGCAGGGTGCCGTCATCCACAACGGTGCACAGCTCAGAGGAGACGAGTTGCCCGATTTGGCCGCTGAATACGGACGTACCGCGACGGTTAAAATCGCCTTCCAGACCGTGTCCTACCGCTTCGTGCAACAGCACGCCCGGCCAGCCGGCACCCAGCACCACCGGGAATGAGCCCGCCGGTGCCGCAACAGCATTCAGATTCACCAGCGCCATGCGCACGGCTTCTTTTGCCCACGCGTCAGCGCGCGCTTCACCGTCAACATCCCCCAGGAACCAGTCATAGCCGAAACGACCGCCGCCGCCGCTTGAGCCGCGCTCGCGTTTACCGTCGTCATCGACCTGCACGCTGATAGAGAGACGCACCAGCGGACGAACATCCGCCGCCAGAGTGCCGTCAGTGGACGCAACCAGAATCAATTCATAAACGCCGCTCAGGCTGGCGGAGACTTCCTGCACGCGTTTATCGGCAGCACGCGCCACTTTGTCGACGCGGCGAAGGATATCCAGCTTCTCTTCACGGCTCATGCTCTGCAGCGGATCGATGCTGGTATAGAGCGCAGAGTGCGAGACTTCACCCAGGGTTTTCACGCGCCCATCACCGGTATCGCGCACAATGGTCCGCGCGGCCTGCGCGCTCTGCTCAAGTGCGGCCAGGCTAATCTGATCGGCATAGGCAAAACCGGTTTTCTCGCCGCTGACGGCACGAACGCCGACGCCCTGGTCGATGTTATAAGAACCATCTTTGATGATGCTGTCTTCTAAAACCCAGGATTCGTGATAGCTCGACTGGAAATAGAGATCGCCGTAGTCGAGACGGCGTTCGGTCAGTTGACCAAGAATGGAGAACAGGTCCTGATGGCTCAGGCCGTTCGCTGCGAGCAAATGTTCACTTACCAGGTTCAGACTCATCGTATTGCTACTCGTTCGTTGCCGCCCGTGGCGGTATAAAGATCGTATTTATTGAGAGTGAGGCAATTACCTGCCCACGTCAAATCATTGCTGTGCATCTTTGCGCGGCTGGCGGAGTACCTCGTTAATCTGCGGTTTATCCACCGGACCGGTAATGCGGTAGCGCAGAATGGAGACCTTGCTCCAGAGCGGTCCCAGCACTTTACTGGCGGCAAACACCGCCGCACCGACAATCGGGTTCACCACAAAGGCTGCCGCCACGCCCACGCTCGCGGAAATTTCCGGCGCCACCACGGCTTCCATATCCAGCTCGCGACGCACGAGGTTGACTGAGCCTTTCATCGCAATATCCGCTTCCAGGCCGTCCACCAGCGTGTCGTCCGTATGCAGAACGCCGTCCTTGATCCACGCCGTACTGCGGATGGAATCGTAGTAGAAACCTTCGTTGAAGGTATCGCTGAAATCGAAGCGCAGCTTGCGCAGCAGCGCATCAAAACTCAGCAGGCGCAGGATCTGCCCGGCGCGCCCCGTGCTCACGTCGGCGATTTCACCTTTGCCGAAGCGGGTTTTCAGAATGCCGTTCAGGGAAGCTTCATCCGGCGTCCACGGCGCGGCGCGCCAGTGAAGATCGTAATCGACGTCAAATGACGAGCCGCGCAGCGGCGTGCTGACGCCAAAGAAATTGGCAGCTGCATCCAGCTTGTTACCTTTAATGTCGCCTTTCAGAGACGTACGCTGCTCGCCGGGGTTATTCACCCATTCCCCTGCAGCCGTCATGCGGCCAAAACCGGTATCAACCAGCCCGCCGGAGAGCGTTAGCGTGTTTCCCTTGATGGCAAAATCACCGTCGATACGGCCATATTTTTGCCCCCACAGCCAGCACTCCGCACAGCGCAGCTGGAGATCGGGCCAGCCGCTAAAATCGACGCGGGATGTCTTACTCAACGGCGACGTTTCTGCCGGCCGGTCTTTCCCGCTCGCGCTTGCCGGGTTGTAGTAGAGATAGCGGATCGCCGCCTGCCACGGCGCGTTATTGCGCATGGTCAGCGTACCGTTGATCTCTCTGCCATGGGCCTCCACCTTCGAGCCGTTAACGGTGGGCTGTGAAACAATACTCAGGTTATTCCACTGCTGCCCGCCCAGCATCAGCGACGGTGTGCGTACGGTAATGGCCTGCGGGAACTGGGCGGTTTGATCGACGTTTTGCCCAACGCCTTTCTGGAATAGCGCCAGCCACTCCGCACCGTCCATCGGCGGGAGATTCAGCTCAACGCCCGCCTGCTCCGGCAGCGGCGGCGTGGAGCGACTATCCGTCGTCCAGATAGCTTTGTCGAGGGTGAGCTTGCGGTTAAGCAGCCAGCGGCTGTTGAAGTGGTTCGTCCCGCCCGCGCTTCCGGTCAGCTCGAAGCTGTTCAGGTTGCCATCGACGTTCAGCTTTACCGGCAGCGCCTGTCCGGCCTTTTTATCCAGCGGTGCAGGCAGCTGGCTATGAAGGTTTTTCAGATCGCCGGTGATGTCGACCTGATAATGCGCACCCGCGTGATAAGGCAGCTCTATAGCGACTTTGCCCTGCCAGGCGACCGCACCGTCCACGGATCCCTCAATGGCCTTCGGAAGAACATCCATACGCGATGGCTGCCAGTTACCGTCCAGATTGACGGCCACCTGATAAGCCTTTTCCCCCTCAGCGGTCGTGAAGTCGATATTCACGGGCTGATTAAACCAGCTGGCGGTAAGCGGCTCGCTCTTCAGGTTGCCGTTCTCAAAGCTGAACTGCCCGCTGAGGTTTTTCAGGGTGCTCTCAAGGGGTTTGATGAACAGGCTGTTATTCTTCAGACGGACGTCGCCTTTGGCGGTGGTCATTTCACCGTCCAGCGGAATATCAAGATGTAAGCGAGCATTCACATCGCCATCAAGCTGCAGCTGCTGGAGCGTCGCCGCCAGCGATTCTTTCAGCGGGGTCTCCTCAAAGTACGGTCCCACCGCTTTGCCCGGCCCATTGATGTCGGCATCAATAAGCAGTTTCTCTTTTGAATAATCCGGGATGTTTGCCGTCAGGTTGCTGGCCGTCACGCCGCCCAGCGCAACGCTGTCTGACTTCATCCATAGCCCGTCATTGAGAAAGTTAAGCTCGATGTCCAGGTTTTTCAGCGCGGGCCAGCCTGGCTGGAACGCGAAGGTGGCGTTGTGTAACGGCACCAGCACCTGGAACTGACCTTCATTATGCTTGTACGGGAAAAGATGCGGATTACCGCCGTAGACCAGGGTGGCACTCTCGGCCTGACCGCCCTGAATTGCACCGCTCAGATAGTCCACCAGCGCTTTACCCATCAGGTTTTCCGGGAAATAGCGCCAGGCCTGAGAACCGTCACTGGTGCTAATACCAGCCAGAATACCCAGCCACGGCTCATCACCTTCTGGCTGCAGATAGCGAAAATCGCCGCGCGCATGTACCGCTTTGGCTTTTACGTCGATATGGCGGCCATCAAGCTGGAAACCTTTATCGTTACGGAGCCAGTTAAGCACCGCGCTGCCCTGTTCGATTTCCAGCGGCGCGCGGAAGACCGTTTCGTAAGGCATTCGGGCGTCGTGCATATCAACCGTCAGCCTGCCGTTCTCCACGCTGCCTTCCAGCTTGCCGCTAAAGTGCTCCGCACCCGGCAGCAGCTTCCACTGCTTCCAGGCGAGATCTTTCCACGCTGCCTGGAAACGGGTTTTTTCTGTCGCCTGTAGCGGAATATCCAGCGCCAGGGCGTCTATCTTCCCGCTCGGCTGCGTGGCCAGCCAGATCTCTCCCAGATCCGGAGAGATCTTTGCTGCCATTGAGCGCAGCCCTTCAATGGCGGCCAAATCCAGGTTACTGGCACGGATGCGCAGCTCGTCGCTGCGTTTGCTGGCCGCACCGCCAACGTCCTGCTCCGGCATCCAGGCCAGCGTCAGCGCACCGCGCGGCCACGGCTTATCGTCCATAGTGATGCGCGTGTTCGGAATGGCGAACTGCCAGCCCTCTTTCTCCTGCGTCACGTGCGCAGTGAGGTTATCCACGGAAAGCTGATGCTGCTGTTTTTCACCTTTCCAGCTTGCGCCCCCCTGCTTGAGCCAGATATCACCGCTGGCAAATTCCCCTTTTGTCAGGGTCAGCCAGCCTTCAAGGCTGAAACGTGCCGTTTCCAGCTGCATATTTTGCTGGATCCAGTCGCCTAACCACGGCTTCACATCCACATCGTCGGCCTGTAGCCAGACTTTGCCGTTGTTGAGCAAGCCGTCATCGTCCCGCAGATCCATGCGCACCTGCATCACGCCGTGCTGGCCGTTCAGGCTTGAGAGACTAACCTGCCCCTCGGCGCGGTGCCGATCTTTGCCGTTGAGCCAGGTTAGCTGGGGGATCGCGAGCTCGGCGCGCTGGCCAGAAAGGGTAATAAAGCTCACTTCGCTGTCGCGCAGATCGAAATGATCGAACTGGCGAAGGAAGAGATCGCTGAAGCGGTTGGCTTCAAGCCCCTGGCTGCTATCGCCACCAGAGAGCGGCGTGTTGGTCAGAAACTGGAGTTGATAAAAGGTGAGATCGCGAAACTGCCAGCGCAGATGCAGCAGACTTTGCCAGACGTCCAGCGCCAGGGTCACGCGTTTAATTTTGAGGTAGCCGCCGTCTTTCAGGCTGGCATTGATATCCCGGACATCAAGCGTCGGGCCAAAATTCTGCCAGTTGGCGCTGAGCTGGCTTACATTCACCGGCACGCCAGTGGTGGATTCGATTTTTGCCAGCAGCTGCGGACGCCAGCTGTCCAGATGCGGTAAAACGAGGCGTAGCCCGCTCACGAGCAACGCGACAATCACGACCAGCGTTGCCCCTGTAAGCAATAAAATCCCCGGCAATCGCCTCACGCATCTCTCCTTGTCAGCTTTCGTCACGCAGCGTACTGCGTCTTACATCATCACGACGTCGAACTGCTCCTGGTTATAGAGCGGTTCAATTTGTACTTTTACCTGTTTGCCGACAAAGATTTCCACTTCCGCCAGCGCGTGTGACTCTTCGCCTTTCAGCGCTTCAGCCACCGCAGGGGAAGCATAGACCAGAAAACGATCGGAGTCGTAGGCATGATGAACACGAACGATCTCACGCATGATTTCGTAGCAGACGGTCTCAACCGTCTTTACCGTTCCGCGTCCATGGCAGGTTGGGCATTCATTACACAGCACATGCTCAACGCTTTCACGGGTACGCTTGCGCGTCATTTCCACCAGCCCCAGCTGTGAGAAACCGTTGATGCTGGTTTTCACGCGATCTTTACTCAGCGCCTGCTCAAGCGAGTGCAGCACGCGGCGGCGATGGTCTTCATTACTCATATCGATAAAGTCGATGATGATAATGCCGCCCAGGTTGCGCAGACGAAGCTGGCGCGCAATCGCCTGGGTGGCTTCGATGTTGGTATTGAAGATAGTGTCATCCAGGTTGCGATGGCCAACAAACGCGCCGGTGTTGATATCGACGGTGGTCATCGCTTCGGTCTGATCGATGATCAGATACCCGCCGGATTTCAGCTCGACCTTACGCTCCAGCGCGCGCTGGATCTCGTTTTCAACATCATAGAGATCGAAGATCGGCTGACGCCCTGAGTAATGCTCCAGCAGGCCGGGCATCTCGGGGATATATTCGGCGGTAAACTCCAGCAGGGCTTCATAGGTCAGGCGAGAGTCCACGCGAATGCGGTCGAGCTGCGCATCGGCAAAGTCACGCAAAACACGCTGAGCCAGGGCCAGCTCACCATAGAGCTGGTAGCGGGTCTGGTTGCGTTTCTTACGCTCCATCACTTTGGTCCAGACGCGCTTCAGATAGGCCGCATCAGACGCCAGATCTTCTTCGCTGATCCCTTCCGCGGCAGTACGGATGATAAACCCACCCTGTTCATCGCAGTAGGCGCTGACCACTTTTTTAAGACGCTCGCGCTCGGTTTCGCTCTCTATACGCTGCGAAACACCCACGTGCGACGCGCCGGGCATAAAGACCAGATAGCGGGAAGGTAAGGTGATGTCGGTGGTCAGTCGCGCGCCTTTGGTACCGAGGGGGTCTTTCACCACCTGCACCATCAGATCCTGTCCCTGACGCACCAGTTCAGAAATATCGCGCACGGCAAACTGCTTTTGCTCTTCGCCCGCAACGCACTCGGTGTGCGGCATGATATCGGAGGCATGTAAAAATGCCGCCTTATCCAGTCCAATATCTACAAAAGCCGCCTGCATACCCGGTAGTACACGACTGACACGACCTTTGTAGATATTGCCTACTATTCCGCGCCGCGCTTCACGCTCAATATGAATTTCCTGAAGAATGCCACCATCAATATAGGCCACACGGGTTTCCGATGGCGTTACGTTTACCAACAATTCAGCCGTCATAATTATCCCTTCCCTCACGCAGTGAGTTAAAATTGCTCAGCAACTCATACGTTTCCACCAGCGGTAAGCCGACTACGGCGTGATAGCTGCCATGAATCTTCCTGACAAAACAGCCACCCAGCCCCTGAATACCGTATGCACCTGCTTTATCCATCGGTTCACCGCTGGCAATATAAGCGGCGATGTCGTCGTCGGTAAGTACTCTGAATGTCACATCCGTCACCACCAGGCAATCCAGCACGTGCTGGCTGTCAGCCAGCGCGACGGCCGTCATCACCTGATGCGTTTGTCCGGACAGTTTGCGCAGCATGCGCGCTGCATGAGCGGCGTCGCGCGGTTTCTCAAGCACTTCACCGTTAAGGATAACGATGGTATCTGCCCCCAGCACGGGGAGATCGCGAGGCACGCTGGCTACGCCAGCCTGCGCTTTCTCACGCGCCAGGCGAGACACGTACTGTTGAGCACTTTCGCCCTCAGCACGTTTTTCTTCAATGCCGGTCACAATGCGTTCAAAAGACACCCCTAGCTGCGTCAGGAGTTCCTGACGGCGCGGGGAGCCGGAAGCGAGATACAAAGACGTCATAGAAACCTTTTATTGCACAGCAAACTGCTGGCGAACCTTACGCATCAGCAGGAACAGCCATGGCCAGAGCACACCGTTTACTACACTACTCCAGAATACTTCCGGTCGGAAAGAGACGTTGATCACTAAAAACTCTGCCCAGAAAACAACGATATCCGCCGCGAGCGACAATAACATCACCACCAGGGCCTGTTGCCAGAGCGCAAGGTTACGAAAGAGCTGGAACTTGAGTGCGACGAGGTACGCAATAATGCTCATGGACAAGGCACGCACGCCAAGCGTAGAGCCGCTAATGAGATCCAGTATGGCACCCATCACAAAACCTGTGCCGACATTTACGCGATGCGGCAGGGCGAGGATCCAGTAGAGCAAAATGAGCAATACCCAGTTTGGCCGGAAAACGAGAATGTCATCCGGCCAGGGCATCACTTGCAGTAACAGTGCAATGAGAAACGAGAGCCAGATGACCCAGCGCCCCTGGCTACGATAGCTTGCCACTACTGCCCTCCCGAAGAGAGTTTAGGCGGTGGCGGCGCATCCGGCAGCGGCTGCGTTAACCCTGTTGCCGGCGCCGGGACTGGCGCAGGCGGCCCCATGGAATCCGCAGGCGGAAGAACCTGCGGCATCATCTGCATCAGGCGTTCATTCGCCACACGATGCACCTCTTCAGGCGTCATCGGGTTAGCACCATTGCGATCGGCACCCCACAGCAGCAGCAGATAGCGCAGACGCTGTAAACCGGCGGTTGGACGCGCCTGAATCACGGTATAGGCACGCTGAGTATCCAGCTTCACTGACGAGACAACCGCAACCGGATAGCCTTCAGGGAAGCGTCCGCCCAGACCGGAGGTCACCAGGACGTCACCCACGCGGATATCCGTGTTAGCAGGCAGGTGTTCCAGCTGCAGATCGTCCGTACAGCCGTTACCGGCTGCAATTACGCGAATATCGTTACGCAGAACCTGGATCGGCAGCGCATGCGTGGCATCGCAAATCAGCAGCACGCGGCTGGTCAGTTTGGCCACGGCAACAACTTGTCCCACAACGCCTTTATCACTGATAACAGGCTGACCTTCATACACGCCGTTCACGCTTCCTTTGTCGATCACAACCTGATCGCTGTAAGGGTCGTTCACGGTGGAGATCACCTGCGTCACCATTTTCTGCTCATCCTGACGCAGCGGCGAGCCGAGCAGCTCACGCAGACGCGCGTTTTCCTGCTTATACTGCCCCAGCATCAGCAGCTCGCTGTTTTTCAGCAGCAGTTCCTGACGTAATGCCCGGTTTTCGAGTTCGAGTTGGTCACGCGAAGACAGCGTTTGAGAAACGGAGTCGAGCAGTTCACGGGGACCATTTGATACAAAGTAGAAAGGACTGACGGCGGTATCCATGTACGTTCTAATTTGGCTGAACGTACCGAGGCGGCTATCGGCAATAATGACCCCAAGCGCAACCAGGACCGCCAGAATGAGGCGAAACTGTAGCGATGGGCCACGGCTAAAAATTGGCTTCATAGGCTATGCGTATTCTCGCGTCAGAGAGAAAGGGTAGCAAATTGCTACCCTCTCAAACTCGACTACTCTTCGCTGAACAAATCGCCGCCGTGCATGTCGATCATTTCCAGCGCCTTGCCACCACCACGGGCGACGCAAGTCAGTGGATCTTCTGCAACTACGACAGGAATACCTGTCTCTTCCATTAACAGGCGGTCGAGGTTACGCAGCAGCGCACCACCACCGGTCAGAACCATACCGCGCTCGGAGATGTCGGACGCCAGCTCTGGTGGGCACTGTTCCAGCGCAACCATTACTGCGCTCACGATGCCAGTCAGTGGTTCCTGCAGTGCTTCCAGAATTTCGTTGGAGTTCAGGGTAAAACCGCGTGGAACACCTTCAGCCAGGTTACGGCCACGTACTTCGATCTCACGCACTTCATCGCCCGGATAAGCAGAGCCGATTTCGTGTTTGATACGCTCTGCGGTAGCTTCACCGATCAGAGAACCGTAGTTACGGCGTACATAATTAATGATGGCTTCGTCGAAGCGGTCACCACCGATACGTACGGAAGAGGAGTACACCACGCCGTTCAGGGAGATAACGGCCACTTCAGTGGTACCACCACCGATATCCACCACCATAGAACCGGTCGCTTCAGAAACAGGCAGACCTGCACCGATTGCCGCAGCCATCGGCTCTTCAATCAGGAACACTTCACGTGCACCTGCCCCCTGGGCAGATTCACGAATTGCGCGACGTTCAACCTGGGTTGCGCCAACCGGCACACACACCAGAACACGCGGGCTTGGACGCATGAAGCTGTTGCTGTGAACCTGCTTGATGAAGTGCTGAAGCATTTTTTCAGTCACGAAGAAGTCAGCGATAACGCCGTCTTTCATTGGGCGAATGGCGGCGATGTTGCCAGGGGTACGACCCAGCATCTGCTTCGCGTCATGACCCACTGCGGCCACGCTTTTCGGCGAGCCTGCACGATCCTGACGAATGGCCACAACTGAAGGCTCATTCAATACGATGCCTTGTCCTTTTACATAAATAAGGGTATTCGCGGTACCCAGGTCAATGGACAGGTCATTGGAAAACATGCCACGAAATTTTTTCAACATACTAAGGGATAATCCTGAAAGCTGGGGCGGAAAACAAAATCCGCTTACTTTACCAACCACACGCAGCAGCGACAAGGCGCAAAAATCATCTGCAACGGTGAAAATTTGTGCAGTACGTTTCCTGATGTTACAAAATCATCCCCTGACTCCCTCAGGGCTGAGTAAACAGTAGCGTTCCCCACTGACATTTGTAACCCGTTAAAGGTCGTTCACTGGCTTTTTGCTCGATATACTCAAAGCTACAGGCGCGATATTCTACGTGAAAACAGCGTAAACGGCAGGTCAAACAGAGTATCTTTGCAAATATTTTTTCACGTTGGTGTCAAGCGGTTGAGAGGCAGCAAAAAAATCCCCCTGACCACCCATAACACCGCGCTCTTTTAACATCTGCCATTCGCTTCTGGAGCGCACGCCCGTAGCAAATACTTGTGTCCGCGTTCCCTTGCATGCTTCTACCAGACTCTGTACCAGCAGCTGGTTTTCCGTACGCTTCTCAATATTCCTTACCAGGCCTGGATGTAGCTTTAATAACTCCACATCCAGCTCCTTGATCCAGTTGGTACTGACCAGCGTTAAACCTGCCTGCGTCACCGCGACACGCGCGCCGAGCGCATTGATCAAACGTACCACCGGGCGTAACCGGCTGATGTGTTGACCTACATCCGCCTCAGCAAGTTCAAAAATAATGTGTTTGCGTTGCGATTTTTCGCATTGCATTAATGTATCACGCAGCCAGCGCTGAAAACGTGGGCGTATTAACGACTCCACGGTGACCTGTAACGCGAGGTTTTCTTCAGGCCAGAAGGATAAAAACGGAATCAGCCGGGTAATTTGCTGCCGGTCATACTCTTCGGACAGCCCAAATTGCAGCACCATCGGCAGATATTCCGCAGAGATAACCTCTTCCGTGCCGTCAAAAATACGACACATCAATTCACGGTGGTGGACGTTGCCATTTTTCATGACCGCGGGTTTTTGATAAATGCGAGGCCCGCCGCGGCTAAGCATTTGCTCAATCAGCGTTCGCCAGCGCACGTTACCGCGCCCTTTTTCCGGCAGTGAGTCATCATAAACCGCCCACCCGTTTGCCCCCTGCAGAACGGCGTTGCGGGTGGCGGCTTCGGCGTGTTCCATCACCTGTTCTGTCGATTGCCCACCGCGCCAGGCGCAGATCCCCATGTGCACCATATCGTCCCTGTCGAGCATTTTGCTCTGCGGCAGCGCATCCACCGCCTTCAGCAGCTGGCTGGCGATGCTTTCGGACTCCTTCAGCGTGCGATGAGGCAGCAATACGGCAAAGTCGCTGCGGTGATAGCGGGCCAGCAGCGCGCCCGGGTAGCGCATAATAAAGGTGGAGAGCAGGTTAATCAGCGTAAAGAGATTTTCTTCCGCGGCCCGCTGTCCCCAGGTGTCGCGCAGGAGATCGAAATCGGGCAGGCGAATCATCATCACCACCCCGTGTGTCCCCACCTTTTCCGAATCGTCGAGCAGCGTGGCGAGCTGATTATCAAAGAAGAGGCGGTTGTTCAGGCCAGTTTTATTATCCTGTGCGGCATACGAGCGGATCAGCGTATCCATACGGCTGCGCTGGTCGCTGGCAAACTGGATTTCGGAGAGTAGCGTATCCAGCGCGCTGCTGGCGCGTGAAGGCCATTCATGAACTGAGCCGCGCACCTGCGGGCCGCGTTCACCGTTAAGGATCCGCAAGGAGCGGAGCTCCAGCAGCTCCTGACCAGAAAGTTGGCGCCGCAGCCAGCGGACCGCGAGAAAGATCAGCAGGACAATAAACACCACGGCGACGGTGAGCGGCGCGGTGGTCATCATGGAACGGAAATAGCTGGCCATCGGATCGAGGTAGACCATGTGGATGGTCATGCCCGGATTTTTGAGGGAGTGCACCGTCACTTCCCGGTACTGGCTCACCACGCCCGCGGGGCGATAACTACCCTGACGTTCATGGCTTAAAACGCGATGCTTTCCCTGCTGGATGTCGATCTGAACAATATCAACAGGTACCATCAACTCATCGAGCTCGCGTGAGAGCGCCGGCAGCGGCGTCGTTAGCAGACGCGTATCAATCACCGATGCGACAGACTGTACCCGGTTGACCAGCTTGTCCTGAATGGCGTTGTAAAAGCTTAGAGAGCAGCCCAGAAGCGTGACAAAAATGGTCAGCCCCGTCAGCAAGGTGATAAAAGCTGAGAACTTCGTCGTTAATCGCATCCTTGAGATTACTCCGTGGGTTGATGGGGTAGCGAGTAAGCGCTAACTTGCATTTCAAATGCGGCATACTACCAAACCTGGTGTATCTGGCAATTTATTGCGTTAAATCGGCACTGCGTTTCCCTGAGCGAGTATAGTCTTCAGAAATTATTTTCCAATCATCTGAGTCGAGAGGACCCCGTATGCAGGCTTTGATCTTAGAACAGCAGGACGGCAAAACGCTTGCCTCAGTGCAGGCGGTTGAAGAGGGTCGCCTGCCGGAAGGCGAAGTAACCGTCGACATCGACTGGTCCAGTTTAAATTATAAAGACGCGCTGGCTATCACCGGTAAGGGTAAAATCATCCGAAATTTCCCGATGGTGCCAGGAATTGATTTTGCTGGCCGGGTTCATACCAGCGAGGATCCGCGCTTCCATCCGGGCCAGCAGGTGCTGCTTACCGGGTGGGGCGTCGGTGAAAATCACTGGGGCGGTCTGGCAACGCAGGCGCGCGTTAAGGGCGACTGGCTTGTGCCGATGCCGAAAGGCATGGATGGCCGCAAAGCGATGATTATCGGCACGGCAGGCTTTACCGCCATGCTGTGCGTGATGGCGCTGGAGGATGCGGGCGTCCGCCCTGAGTCGGGTGAAGTGGTCGTCACCGGCGCCAGCGGTGGCGTGGGCAGCACGGCCGTAACGCTACTGCACAAGCTGGGCTATCAGGTCGCTGCGGTGTCGGGCCGCGAAAGCACCCACGATTACCTGCGTCAGCTCGGTGCCAGCCGCATTCTTGGCCGCGACGAGTTTGCCGAAACCCGTCCTCTGGAAAAACAGCTCTGGGCAGGCGCGGTGGATACCGTCGGTGATAAGGTGCTGGCAAAAGTGCTGGCGCAGATGAACTACGGCGGCTGCGTCGCAGCCTGCGGACTGGCGGGAGGGTTTGCCCTGCCAACCACCGTGATGCCATTTATTCTGCGTAACGTACGCCTGCAGGGTGTGGATTCCGTGATGACCCCGCCAGCCCGCCGTCTTGAAGCCTGGGAACGGCTGGTGCGCGATCTGCCGGACTCCTTCTATACCCAGAGCGCAACGGAGATAACCCTCAGCCAGGCGCCGGAATACGCCAGTAAAATCATGGATAATCAGTTCCACGGTCGCGCGCTGGTGAAAATCGCCTAATCTTCAAATTTTCGTGACATATTCGCGCGAATCCCTCTCCTCCGTCATGCTTAGAAAAACGCATGACGGAGGATGCCATGAAAAACCGAAAACTGACGGAAGCCGACGTAACGTCTGAGTCTGTCTTTATGTTACAGCGCCGCCAGATCCTGAAAATGCTTGGCATCAGCGCCACCGCGCTCACGCTCTCACCGGCGGCACACGCCGACCTGCTCGACTGGTTTAAAGGTAACGATCGGCCAAAGGCGCCTTCCGGCGCACCGCTCACCTTCACGAAACCCGCCCAATGGCAAAATAAACTGACGCTCACGCCGGAAGATAAAGTTACCGGCTACAACAACTTCTACGAATTTGGTCTCGATAAGGCCGATCCTGCTGCTAACGCAGGCAGCCTCAAAACCGATCCGTGGACGTTGAAAATTGAGGGCGAAGTGGCAAAACCCCTGACGCTGGACCATCACGATCTCACCACCCGTTTTCCCCTCGAAGAGCGTATCTATCGCATGCGCTGCGTGGAAGCGTGGTCGATGGTGGTGCCCTGGGTAGGCTTCCCGCTGCATAAATTGCTGGCGATGGCTGAGCCCACCAGCAACGCAAAATATGTCGCTTTTCAGACGCGTTATGCGCCGGACGAGATGCCAGGGCAGAAAGACCGGTTTATCGGCGGCGGGCTGGAGTATCCCTATGTTGAAGGGTTACGTCTCGACGAAGCGATGCATCCCCTTACCCTGCTGACCGTCGGCGTTTATGGCAAAGCGCTTCCCCCGCAGAACGGCGCCCCCATCCGTTTAACCGTACCGTGGAAATATGGCTTCAAAGGGATTAAATCTATCGTCAGCATTAAGCTCACTCGCGAACGTCCGCCAACCACCTGGAATCTGGCGGCGCCGGACGAATACGGTTTCTTCGCGAACGTGAATCCGCATGTAGATCACCCACGCTGGTCGCAGGCAACCGAGCGTTTTATCGGTTCCGGCGGCGCGCTGGACGTCAAGCGCCAGCCTACGCTGCTGTTTAACGGCTACGCGGATGAAGTGGCCTCTCTCTACCGTGGGCTGAATTTACGGGAGAATTTCTAAGTGCGTTTAACGGCAAAGCAGATTACCTGGCTGAAGGTGCTGCTGCACCTGGCCGGGTTACTTCCTTTTATATGGCTGTTCTGGGCCGCCAGCCAGGGGCTCTTTAGCGCAGACCCGGCCAAGGATATTCAGCATTTTACGGGTCGGATGGCTCTGAAATTTTTGCTGGCGACCTTGCTCGTCTCGCCGCTGGCGCGTTACGCTAAACAGCCATTATTGATACGAACCCGTCGGCTTTTGGGGCTATGGTGTTTTGCCTGGGCGACGCTGCACCTTACCAGCTATGCCCTGCTGGAACTGGGCATTAACAATCTGGCGCTGCTGGGCCGCGAACTGGTGACACGTCCTTATCTGACGCTGGGTATCGTGAGCTGGCTGGTTTTACTGGCGTTAGCGCTGACGTCTACGCAGTATGCGCAGCGTAAGCTGGGCAGGCGCTGGCAACTGTTGCACAACTTCGTCTATCTTGTCGCGATCCTCGCCCCCATTCATTACCTTTGGTCGGTGAAGATCCTCTCGCCTCAGCCAGTCCTTTACGCACTGGCGGCCGTGGCGCTTTTAGCATGGCGTTACAAGAAGTTCCGCCAGTGGTTGCGATAGTTAGCGAAACTGTGCGTTTTCCCGCAGATTCCCCGTCAACCGCAAATCTTTTTCGGATAGCGGTTGATAATCTTCCCTGATAAGACCAGTATTTAGCTGCTAAATGCTACGAAATCGTTATAATGTGCGACCTTGGTTCGCCTGACAGCGGTTTTAAGCCTCTGAAAAGGTGACAATTGCGCTTCGAAGGTATATTTTGTTTTTTACCGGAAAATCGCAGGAGATGGCAGCACAATGACTGATAAGTTCCATATCTTAGTTTTGAACGGACCGAACCTGAACATGCTCGGCACCCGTGAGCCAGAGAAGTACGGCACGCTGACATTAAGTGAAATTGTTAACCGTCTGGGAACGGAAGCAGCGTCACTGAATGTGGATTTGGATCATTTTCAGTCGAATGCGGAGTACGCACTCATCGACCGTATTCATCAGGCTAAAGACACTGTGGACTATATCCTGATTAATCCGGCCGCGTTTACGCACACCAGTGTTGCTATCCGCGACGCACTGCTCGCGGTGAGTATCCCGTTTATCGAGATCCACCTGAGTAATGTGCACGCCCGAGAGCCGTTCCGCCACCATTCGTATCTGTCGGATATCGCTGCTGGCGTTATCTGCGGACTGGGCGCTGACGGCTATTCATACGCTTTACAGACAGCGGTAAAACGCTTGTCACAATCACACTAAACAAGAGTACGGAACCCACTCATGGATATTCGTAAGATTAAAAAACTGATCGAGCTGGTTGAAGAATCAGGCATCTCCGAACTGGAAATTTCTGAAGGCGAAGAGTCTGTACGCATCAGCCGTGCAGCCCCAGCCGCTAGCTTCCCGGTAATGCAGCAGGCTTATGCTGCGCCAGTGCAGCAGCCTGCGCTCTCCGCAGCCGTTGCACCAGCAGCTGAAGCCGCACCTGCCGCTGCAGCAGAAATCAGTGGTCACATCGTACGTTCCCCAATGGTTGGTACTTTCTACCGCACCCCGAGCCCGGACGCGAAGGCGTTCATCGAAGTGGGTCAGAAAGTCAACGTAGGCGATACCCTGTGCATCGTTGAAGCGATGAAAATGATGAACCAGATCGAAGCAGACAAATCAGGTACTGTGAAAGCGATTCTGGTCGAAAGTGGTCAGCCGGTTGAATTTGACGAGCCGCTGGTCGTCATCGAGTAACGAGGCGAACATGCTGGATAAAATTGTTATCGCCAACCGCGGCGAGATTGCTCTGCGTATTCTTCGTGCCTGTAAAGAACTGGGCATCAAGACCGTCGCTGTGCACTCAAGCGCGGATCGCGATTTAAAACACGTATTGCTGGCGGATGAGACGGTCTGTATTGGCCCGGCTCCGTCCGTAAAAAGCTATCTGAACATCCCGGCTATCATCAGCGCCGCTGAAATCACCGGCGCGGTGGCAATTCATCCGGGTTACGGCTTCCTCTCTGAGAACGCCAACTTTGCTGAGCAGGTTGAACGCTCTGGCTTTATCTTCATCGGCCCGAAAGCCGACACTATCCGCCTGATGGGCGACAAAGTGTCTGCAATCACCGCGATGAAAAAAGCCGGTGTACCAACCGTACCAGGCTCTGACGGCCCTCTGACCGACGACATGGATGCTAACCGTGCTCATGCTAAACGCATTGGCTACCCGGTTATCATCAAAGCGTCCGGCGGCGGTGGCGGTCGCGGTATGCGCGTTGTGCGCAGCGATGCTGAACTGGCTCAGTCCATCTCCATGACCAAAGCTGAAGCGAAAGCCGCTTTCAGCAATGACATGGTGTACATGGAAAAATACCTGGAAAACCCACGCCACATCGAAATTCAGGTGCTGGCAGACGGTCAGGGTAACGCCATCTATCTGGCAGAACGTGACTGCTCCATGCAGCGTCGTCACCAGAAAGTGGTCGAAGAAGCACCAGCACCGGGCATTACCCCGGAACTGCGTCGCTACATCGGCGAGCGTTGCTCCAAAGCGTGTGTCGATATCGGCTATCGCGGTGCGGGTACCTTCGAGTTCCTGTTCGAAAACGGCGAGTTCTACTTCATTGAAATGAACACCCGTATTCAGGTTGAACACCCGGTTACCGAAATGATCACCGGCGTTGACCTGATCAAAGAACAGCTGCGCATCGCTGCAGGCCAGCCGCTGTCCATCAAGCAGGAAGAAGTTGTGGTAAAAGGCCATGCGGTAGAGTGCCGTATTAACGCCGAAGACCCGAACACCTTCCTGCCAAGCCCGGGTAAAATCACGCGTTTCCACGCGCCGGGTGGCTTTGGCGTGCGCTGGGAGTCTCATATCTACGCCGGTTACACCGTACCGCCGTACTATGACTCAATGATCGGCAAGCTTATCTGCTATGGCGAAAACCGTGACGTGGCGATTGCCCGCATGAAGAACGCCCTGCAGGAGCTGATCATCGACGGAATCAAAACCAACGTTGATCTGCAGATGCGTATCATGAGCGACGAGCACTTCCAGAATGGTGGAACCAATATCCACTATCTGGAGAAAAAACTCGGTCTGAACGAGAAGTAATACAGCATCTTTGCTAAAAGGCCGGATTTTCCGGCCTTTTTTATTTCTGGGGCCTGGAAAGCCTCATCATGTACAATCCCCGCTTTCTTCATCCACAAGGGACAAACAATGGACAAACGTTTTGTTCAGGCCCATAAAGAAGCGCGCTGGGCGCTGTGGCTGACCCTTCTCTATCTCGCAGCATGGTTAGTGACCGCTTACTTACCTAATTCCACTATCGGCATAACCGGCCTGCCGCACTGGTTTGAAATGGCCTGTCTGTTGGTACCGCTGATTTTCATTCTGCTCAGCTGGCTGATGGTGCGCTTTATCTTCCGCGATTTCCCGCTGGAGGATAGCGATGCAAACTGAAATTATCACCGTGCTGATTGTCTATTTGATCGTGGTGTTTGGCCTCTCTTTCTATGCCATGCGCAAGCGCAGCACCGGTTCGTTTCTGAGCGAATATTTCCTCGGCAGCCGTTCCATGGGCGGGTTTGTGCTGGCGATGACGCTGACCGCTACCTACGTGAGCGCCAGTTCGTTCATCGGCGGACCGGGAGCGGCATATAAATATGGGCTCGGCTGGGTATTGCTGGCCATGATCCAGGTGCCCACTATCTGGCTGTCGCTGGGCATTCTGGGCAAAAAATTTGCCATTCTCGCCCGCCGCTATAACGCCATTACGCTTAACGACATGCTGCAGGCACGCTATCAGAGCCGCGCGGTGGTCTGGATTGCCAGTATCAGCCTGATTGTCGCCTTCGTCGGCGCCATTGCCGTTCAGTTTATTGGCGGCGCGCGATTGCTGGAAACGGCGGCGGGTATCAAGTACGAGACCGGGTTGCTCATCTTCGGGGTAACGATTGCGCTGTACACCGCGTTTGGCGGCTTCCGGGCCAGCGTTCTGAACGACACCATGCAGGGCATGGTGATGCTGATAGGTACGCTTGTGCTGCTGGTTGGCGTCATCTATTCGGCCGGCGGATTACACAATGCGGTGCAAACGCTGGAACAGATCGATCCTAAACTGGTCAGCCCCCACGGTGCAGATGATATCCTGACGCCGGCGTTTATGACCTCCTTCTGGGTGCTGGTCTGCTTTGGCGTAATTGGCCTGCCTCACACGGCCGTGCGCTGTATCTCCTATAAAGACAGCAAAGCCGTTCACCGGGGGATTGTGATTGGCACCGTCGTTGTCGCGCTTCTGATGCTGGGCATGCATCTGGCGGGTGCGCTGGGACGGGCGGTTTTACCCCACCTGACCGTGCCGGATCAGGTCATTCCAACGCTAATGGTGCAGGTGCTTCCGCCGTGGGCCGCAGGATTGTTCCTTGCTGCACCGATGGCGGCCATCATGTCCAACGTTAACGCGCATCTGCTGCAGGCTTCTGCCACCATCATCAAAGATCTGTGGCTTAGCGCGCGTCCAGCTAAAATGCATAATGAGCAAAAGCTTAAACGCATCTCGACCTGGACCACGCTGGTGCTCGGCATTCTGATGATGCTCGCCGCATGGCGCCCGCCGGAGATGATCATCTGGCTGAATCTGCTGGCGTTTGGCGGCCTTGAAGCCGTTTTCCTGTGGCCGCTGGTGTTAGGGCTCTACTGGGAACGCGCGAACGCTGCGGGCGCGCTGAGCGGCATGATTGTCGGCGGTGTGCTGTATGCCGTTCTCGCTACGTTTAAAATTCAGTACCTGGGCTTCCATCCGATTGTGCCTTCGTTACTGCTAAGTTTACTGGCGTTTGTGGTGGGGAACCGTTTCGGTCAGCCCGCGCCACAATCCGCTATGATTTCTTCTGATAAATAAAGAGTTTTGCCATGCCGTGGATCCAACTAAAACTGAACACAACCGGCGCTAACGCCGAGGAACTGAGCGATGCGCTGATGGAGGCCGGCTCGGTTTCTATCACCTTCCAGGACACGCATGACACGCCGGTCTTTGAGCCATTGCCGGGCGAAACCCGCCTGTGGGGCGACACCGACGTTATTGGTCTGTTTGATGCCGAAACCGACATGAAAGAAGTGGTCGCGATTCTGGAAAATCATCCTCTGCTGGGCGCGGGTTTTGCGCACAAAATCGAACAGCTTGAAGACAAAGACTGGGAACGAGAGTGGATGGATAACTTCCACCCGATGCAGTTCGGCAAACGTCTGTGGATCTGCCCAAGCTGGCGCGATGTTCCCGATGAAAGCGCGGTCAACGTGATGCTCGACCCGGGTCTGGCGTTTGGTACCGGCACCCATCCAACGACCTCCCTGTGCCTGCAGTGGCTGGATGGTCTGGATCTTAACGGTAAGACGGTGATCGACTTCGGCTGTGGATCCGGGATCCTCGCGATTGCCGCCCTGAAGCTGGGCGCGGCAAAAGCCATCGGGATCGATATCGATCCGCAGGCGATTCAGGCCAGCCGCGATAACGCAGAACGCAACGGCGTCTCCGATCGCCTGGAGCTGTATCTGCCGGATGCGCAGCCAGAAGCCATGAAAGCCGATGTGGTGGTCGCCAACATTCTGGCGGGCCCGCTGCGCGAGCTTGCCCCGTTAATCAGTGTGCTGCCCGTTGAGGGCGGTCTGCTGGGGCTTTCCGGCATTCTTGCAAGCCAGGCTGACAGCGTGTGTGAAGCCTATGCCGATCTCTTTGATCTCGACCCGGTAATGGAAAAAGAAGAGTGGTGTCGTATCACCGGTCGTAAAAAATAAGAATCTGGCGTGGTCATCTGACCACGCCCTTCTCCGCTGATAATTTTCTTTCCCCCGGTCATTCTTCGGTAATATACCCCTACAAATCATGTTGATTTGTATTACAAAAATTCACCGGAAGAATATGATGAAACACATTACAGGCAAGGCAGCGCTGCTGACGCTGAGCATGATCTCGGCTTCAGCATTCGCATCACACTGGGGCTACGAAGGAAATAGTTCACCGGAACACTGGGGCGAACTGGACGAGGCATACAAGACCTGTCAAAACGGAATGAACCAGTCTCCCATTAATATTGATTCAACCGTTGACGCCCATCTCTCCCCGCTTCAAACGCACTACATTGATGGCCCCGTGACGCTGACAAACAACGGCCATACCATTCAGGCCAGTGAACCGGCTGATACCCGCGATACCCTTACTCTGGATAAGCAAACCTGGACGTTACAACAGTTCCATTTTCACGCGCCGAGCGAAAACACCGTTCACGGCAAGAGATATGCGATGGAAATGCACCTGGTTCATAAAAATGCCGGCGGAGAACTGGCGGTGGTAGCGGTCATGTTCGATAAAGGGACCGCAAACCCGGAGCTTGAAAAATTGTGGAACGTTATGCCGCAGCTGGCCGAACAAAACGTCTCCATCAAAGGCAGTCTCAACCTGAACACACTCCTGCCGAAAGATAAAACGTACTGGCGCTTTAGCGGTTCACTGACCACCCCACCGTGCTCAGAAGGCGTCACATGGATTGTGCTTAAGCACCCCATGACGGCTTCTGCAGAACAGCTCGAAAAATTCACCCATACCATGCACCACGATAATAACCGTCCGGTACAGTCGCTGCATGGGCGTGTTGTGGTCGAATAAGACGCATTTTTCGCATAACGATCATGTTCTAAAATGCGACGCAGATCGCAAAGAAGCGGGATAATCTGCTGCTAAAAACAGCAGATTATCCCGCGTCAGTGACGCATTTATTCAGAAATGATGAGAAGTTACGGGAAATTGTAAGCGTCCATAAAATAACCATTTCATCATAACTTAATGATTTAAATAATGAATAATTTTGAACGAACAGATTGTGCGGCGATTCCTTGATCTACAACAGTGGATTGTTCAAAGTTTGGCCTTTCATCTCGTGCAAAAAATGCGTAATATACGCCGCCTTGCAGTCACAGTATGGTCATTTCTTAACTCATGCGCATCGGACACCACCAGCTTAGAAATCGCCTGATCGCAGCCCCAATGGCAGGTATTACAGACCGGCCGTTCAGGACGCTGTGTTATGAGATGGGAGCCGGTTTAACCGTATCCGAGATGATGTCGTCTAACCCGCAGGTTTGGGAAAGCGATAAATCCCGCCTTCGGATGGTGCACGTTGATGAACCAGGTATTCGCACCGTGCAAATTGCCGGAAGCGTGCCTGAAGAGATGGCAGATGCCGCGCGGATTAACGTGGAAAGTGGTGCCCAGATTATTGATATCAATATGGGGTGCCCGGCCAAAAAGGTGAATCGCAAGCTTGCAGGTTCAGCCCTTCTGCAATACCCCGACCAGGTGAAATCTATCCTGACGGCGGTTGTCAGCGCAGTGGACGTTCCTGTTACGTTGAAGATTCGCACGGGTTGGTCGCCGGAACACCGTAACTGTGTAGAAATTGCCCAACTGGCCGAAGATTGTGGCATTCAGGCCCTGACCATTCATGGACGCACTCGCGCCTGTTTGTTCAACGGTGAAGCTGAATACGACAGCATTCGGGCAGTTAAGCAGAAAGTTTCCATTCCGATTATCGCGAATGGCGACATTACTGACCCGCTTAAAGCCAGAGCTGTACTCGACTATACGGGAGCTGATGCTCTGATGATAGGACGTGCCGCTCAGGGAAGACCCTGGATCTTTCGGGAAATCCAGCATTATCTGGACACTGGGGAGCTGCTTGCCCCGCTGCCTCTGGCAGAGGTTAAGCGTTTGCTTTGCTCGCATGTTCGGGAATTGCATGACTTTTATGGTCAGGCAAAAGGGTACCGAATTGCGCGTAAACACGTCTCCTGGTATCTCCAGGAGCATGCTCCAGATGACCAGTTTCGGCGCACATTCAACGCCATAGAGGATGCCAGCGTACAGCTGGAGGCGTTGGAGGCATACTTCGAAAATCTTGCGTAATGAAATAAAGAGCTGACAGAACTATGTTCGAACAACGCGTAAATTCTGACGTACTGACCGTATCTACCGTAAACTCTCAGGATCAGGTAACTCAAAAGCCCCTGCGTGACTCGGTTAAACAGGCACTGAAGAACTATTTTGCTCAACTGAATGGTCAGGATGTTAATGATCTGTATGAGCTGGTACTGGCTGAAGTTGAACAGCCACTGTTGGACATGGTGATGCAATACACCCGCGGTAACCAAACCCGCGCTGCGCTGATGATGGGTATCAACCGTGGTACTCTGCGTAAGAAACTGAAAAAATACGGCATGAACTAATTTCGGTTAGCGAAATGCTTGTTTAAAAAGGCGCTACCTGGCATGGGGATGCGCCTTTTTTATTTCCTCCCCCCTCTCCGTCAACGCTTTGTAAACCTTCGCTTATCCCGCTTTTAAAGCGCCTCTTTTCGTGTATATTTTCCCCCACTCTACTGGCGCTCTTCTCGCGGAATGACACAATGATTCGTAAATACTGGTGGCTGGTTGTCTTTGCAATCTCCGTTCTCATCTTCGATACGCTCCTGATGCAGTGGATTGAACTGATGAGCACCGAGACCGATAAGTGTCGCAATATGAACTCCGTGAATCCGCTGAAATTAGTGAACTGCTCAGAGCTCGACTAACCGCCCGATCGCGCAAACCGCCCCCTTATTACCCACTAAAAACGGGGATTTAAATCCCTTTGAGCCGTTACCTTACGGTGATAATGTCTCGCCCTTCTCAACCGCTCTAGCGTAACCTCACACTCGAGTAGAACCGAACATGCTGGTTAGCCAATACAACCATATCCTTGTAGTCCTCTCCTTCGTTGTTGCCATCCTTGCGGCGTATACCGCACTCAATATGGCTGCACGTGTCGCCGGGAGTCAGGGCGTTGCTGCCCGCGTCTGGCTGGCTGGCGGCGGAATAGCAATGGGCATTGGCGTATGGGCCATGCATTTTATCGGCATGCTGGCGATGGACCTCTCCATGAGCATGAGCTACAACGCCACCCTGACGGTGTTATCCATGGTCATCGCCGTGGGTTCGTCGCTGTTTGCGCTATGGCTCGTGAGCTGCGAGCAATTACGCCTGCGCCGGCTGGTGCCCGGCGCGCTGGTGATGGGGAGCGGTATTGTTGCTATGCATTACACCGGCATGGCGGCGCTGGAAGTGATGCCAGGGATTATCTGGGACAAGGTTTGGGTGGCCATTTCGGTCGCGATAGCGCTTGCTGCTTCACTCGCGGCCCTATGGCTGACCTTCCGTCTGCGTCACGAAGCCGCGCAGGTCGTGCTGATGCGCATGGGTGCCGCCATCACGATGGGAATTGCCATTGCCGGTATGCACTACGCCGGGATGAAAGCCGCACAGTTTCCGATGTCCACAATGGTTCATCATGACGGCATTAACGGAAGCTGGCTGGCGGTGCTGGTCAGCGTCGTCGCGCTCTCTATTCTTGGGATCACCCTGCTGGTGTCGATGCTGGATGCCCGCCTTCAGGCACGTACCGCCCTTCTGGCCTCGTCGCTTGCAGAAGCGAACCGGGAGCTCGCTCAGCTGGCGCTGCAGGATACGCTGACGCGTCTGCCGAACCGCATCCTGCTGGAAGACAGACTCGATCAGGCCATCAGCAAAGCCGACCGTGAAGGTACCCATTTTGCCCTGATGTTCATGGATCTCGACGGTTTTAAAGCCATCAATGACGCCTACGGCCATGATGTCGGTGACAAACTGCTGGTCGCCGTTACGCAGCGCCTGCTGCTTCTGCTGAAAGGCCAGTTTACCCTCGCTCGCATCGGGGGTGATGAGTTTGTCCTGCTGGCAGAGGGAGAAGGTCCGGACGATGCGGCCTCCCTGGCCAATTCCCTGGTGCGCGCGATCGATAGCCCGTTCAATCTCGATCCCTATGAACTGGTGGTGACCCTCAGTATCGGTATCGCACTTTATCCTCACGACGGCAAAACCGAGCGCGAGCTGATGTTTAACGCCGATGCGGCGATGTACCACACGAAGCATATGGGCCGGAACGGTTACCACTTTTTCCAGCCTTCCATGAACACCCTGGCGCAGACCCATCTCCAGCTCATGAACGATCTTTGGATGGCGATCGATCGCAATGAGCTGCGCCTGCTCTATCAGCCAAAATTTCATGCACCCGCTGGGCCTATCCTTGGATTTGAGGCGCTATTGCGCTGGCAGCATCCTAAACAGGGATTACTCACCCCGGATCTTTTCCTGCCGCTGGCGGAAAAAACGGGGCTTATTATCCCCATTGGCAACTGGGTGATGAATGAAGCCTGCCGCCAGCTGCGGGAATGGCATCTTCAGGGGCATCAAAACTGGTCAATGGCGGTAAACCTGTCAACATTGCAGTTCGAACAACCTTCGCTGGTTAAAACAGTTCTCGACTGCCTGGCACTTCACCATGTGCCACCGGAAATGTTGATTCTGGAAGTGACGGAAACCACGGCAATGAGCAACCCGGATGAAAGTGTACGGGTGCTGACAGAGCTGACTGATGCTGGCGTGAAGGCCTCCATTGATGATTTTGGCACCGGATATTCCAGCCTGCTATATCTCAAGCGCTTACCGGCTTGCGAATTGAAAATCGACAGAGCGTTTGTGAACGAGCTAAGCGGGGAAAGCGAGGACGCCACCATTGTCTCAGCGATTGTGGCCCTTGCAAAAACGCTTAACCTGAAAGTCGTGGCAGAGGGTGTGGAAACTGAGGCTCAGCAAACCTTTTTGACCGAACTGGGCTGTAATACCCTTCAGGGTTATCTGTTAGGTAAACCGGTCAGCGCGCAGACCATAGAGGCACTTTGTGCCCGAGGGGAAATGTTACCCGGCGCGGAGCTGTAAGCATCATCATGAGGCGGTACGCGAATGACAGGGAGTGTCGCCAGAATGCTATCGACCAGGGCTGGAGCCTGCTGATAAAGATTAAAACTGTCGTTATTCATTAACCAGTTTTTAATTATTCCGCTAAAAAAACCGTGGAAGACGATCAAGGTAAGATCAACATTCACCTTTGACGAAATAATTTCCCGCGAAATACAGGCCTCCAGCGCGGCGCGTAGCGTCTCATAATTGAATCCAATACGCTTTCGGATTTCACTCTCTGAAATCATATCGCTGCTAAATTCACATTTATGATACAGAATTTGCAAAAGCGCGCATTGCCGAGGCTCATGCGCAATATACTGCAGCGCAGTAATAAATTGCTCACGAAGCATTAACAACGGGTCATCATTTTCGGAAAGAGAAAGCCTGTCGCGAATAATGTCGCGAAGCGGCAATTGCTGTTCCCAGATGGCATTAAATATTTCAGATTTACTGGTGAAGTGCCAGTAGATCGCGCCGCGCGTCACCCTGGCGGCATCCGCGATATCCGTCAGCGTCGTGCTGGCTACGCCACGCGTCGCAAACTGTCCGATAGCTGCCTCAATCAGCTGCTGCCGGGTTTGTTGAGCCTCTTCTTTCTTTTTACGCGCCATAGACAACTACTCGTTATGCACAAGGTTTAAAGGTATTACTGCGTACATGGAAATGAAAGTATTCACCAAAATCCGTTTTAATTTTGCACAAAAAAAGTCAACAGACATAATTTATAATTAATACAAATACATCAAGGCGAATAAATTCATGACATGAATAATTAGAGAATATTAAGCCCTGATTATCTGATTAATTCGCCAGAAGTATACCGCTGAAAATGCCGGGACCGATTCTGATTTTTCCCTCAGGCCTGGGCATTCGCACTTATAAATTAAAAAACATTAAATACCCTCATTATTATACGCAGCTACATTTTATTTTTATCCCTCTGCCCCAGCTACCGGTTCACGGCATATATCGGTTAGTGGGTATTTAAAGGAACAGCAATGACGAATTATTTCAGACGCTTACCCTTATCCGGTTTCATTGTCTGCGCGGTACTGCTCACTGGATGCGATGGTCAGGAAAAACAACAACAGTCCCCGCAGGCGCCTCAGGTCAGCGTGCACGTCGTGAAAAGCGCACCTCTGGCTGTCACCACTGAACTCCCGGGCAGAACAGATGCATTTCGGGTTGCGGAGGTTCGACCTCAGGTTAGCGGCATTATCCTGCGTCGCAACTTCGCGGAAGGTAGCGATGTAAAAGCGGGTGAATCACTTTATCAGATTGATCCTGCGACCTATCAGGCGGCCTATGACAGCGCGAAAGGCGAGCTGGCGAAGGCCCAGGCGGCGGCCAGCATTGCACACCTGACGGTGAAACGTTATCTCCCGCTGGTGGGAACACAGTATGTCAGCAAGCAAGAGTATGACCAGGCCGTTGCCACGGCGCAGCAGGCAGATGCCAGCGTCGTTGCCGCAAAAGCCGGCGTTGAAAGCGCGCGTATCAACCTTGCCTATACCAAAGTGACGTCTCCTGTCGATGGCCGCATCGGTAAATCCAGCGTGACCGAAGGCGCACTCGTCACGAACGGACAAGCCGCAGCGCTGGCAACTGTCCAGCAGCTTGATCCGATGTATGTCGATGTCACTCAGTCCAGTAATGATTTTTTGCGCCTGAAACAGACGAGTCTGCAAAAAGGTGATACCGCCAGCACCGTTGAGCTGCTAATGGAAAATGGTCAGCCCTATCCGCTGAAAGGCACATTGCAATTCTCTGACGTCACGGTCGATGAAAGTACCGGCTCGATTACCCTGCGCGCTATTTTCCCGAATCCTCAGCATCTGCTGTTACCCGGCATGTTTGTTCGCGCCCGCATTGATGAAGGCACGCAGCCGGATGCGATTCTGGTTCCCCAGCAAGGGGTAACACGTACGCCGCGAGGCGATGCAACCGTTCTGGTGGTGAATGATAAAAACCAGGTTGAATCACGTACCGTCGTAGCCCCTCAGGCGATTGGCGATCGCTGGCTGGTGACGGAAGGGCTGAAAAACGGCGATCGCGTCATCGTCAGCGGGTTACAGAAAGTCAGACCGGGGGCAACCGTCGTCGCCACGCCTGATACCTCCACAGCGCCAGCCAGTTAAGGGACGATGACATGGCTAATTTCTTTATTCAGAGACCGGTTTTCGCCTGGGTACTTGCCATCATTTTAATGATTGCAGGCGGGCTGGCCATTCTCAAACTTCCCGTCGCACAGTATCCGACCATTGCGCCTCCCGCCGTGGCGATATCCGCGACCTACCCGGGTGCGGATGCTCAAACGGTGCAGGATACCGTGACCCAGGTTATCGAACAGAACATGAACGGTATCGATAACCTGATGTATATGTCCTCCACCAGCGATTCAGCGGGTAACGTCACTATCACCCTGACCTTCGAATCAGGAACCGATCCGGATATCGCCCAGGTGCAGGTTCAGAACAAGCTGCAGCTCGCCATGCCGCTGCTGCCGCAAGAGGTTCAGCAGCAAGGGATTGGCGTTGAGAAATCCAGTAGCAGCTTCCTGCTGGTTGCCGGTTTTGTTTCAGACAACAAGAACCTCTCGCAGAATGACATCTCAGACTATGTCGCGTCGAACGTTAAAGATGCTATCAGCCGAACGTCTGGCGTCGGTGACGTTCAGCTGTTTGGCGCTCAGTATGCGATGCGCATCTGGCTCGACAGCAACGCGATGAACAAATACCAGCTGACGCCGCTGGATATTATCAACCAGCTTAAAACGCAGAACGACCAGATAGCGGCAGGCCAGCTGGGCGGAACGCCATCCATTCCCGGGCAGCAGCTGAATGCCTCGATCATCGCGCAAACCCGCCTGAAATCACCGGAAGAGTTTGGCCGCGTGACGCTCAAGGTGAACCAGGACGGTTCGATGGTTCATCTGAAGGATGTGGCTCGCATTGAGCTCGGTGGCGAAAACTACAATATGGTGACCAAAATCAACGGGCAGGCGGCAACCGGCCTGGGGATTAAGCTGGCAACCGGGGCAAATGCGCTGGACACGGCGGCAGCCATCAAGAGCAAACTGGCGCAGCTGCAGCAGTTCTTCCCGCAGGGGCTAAAAGTCGTCTACCCCTATGACACCACGCCATTTGTGAAAATCTCTATCCACGAAGTGGTGAAGACCCTGTTTGAAGCGATCGTTCTCGTCTTCCTGGTTATGTACCTGTTCCTGCAAAACCTGCGGGCGACGCTCATCCCGACTATTGCGGTGCCGGTCGTTCTGCTGGGCACCTTCGCGGTTCTGGCAGCGTTCGGGTTTTCTATCAATACCCTGACGATGTTCGGTATGGTGCTGGCGATAGGCCTGCTGGTCGATGACGCTATCGTGGTCGTTGAGAACGTTGAACGCGTCATGGTCGAGGACAACCTGCCGCCGAAAGAGGCCACGCAGAAGTCGATGGAGCAGATCCAGGGCGCGCTGGTGGGGATCGCCATGGTGCTCTCGGCGGTCTTTATTCCAATGGCCTTTTTTGGCGGTTCGACGGGGGCTATCTATCGCCAGTTTTCGCTGACTATCGTCTCCGCCATGGCGCTGTCGGTACTGGTGGCGCTGATCCTGACGCCAGCACTCTGTGCAACGTTGCTTAAGCCCATATCCCACGATCGTCACGAGAAGAAGGGTGGCTTCTTTGGCTGGTTTAATGCGCGCTTTGATAAGAGCGTGGAGCACTACAGCAACAGCGTGAGCGGTATTCTGCGCAAGACCGGCCGCTATCTGGTGGTGTACGTCATTATCGTCGCCGGGATGGCGGTGCTCTTCCTTCGCTTGCCCACCTCCTTCCTGCCTAAGAGCGTGGAGCACTACAGCAACAGCGTGAGCGGTATTCTGCGCAAGACCGGCCGCTATCTGGTGGTGTACGTCATTATCGTCGCCGGGATGGCGGTGCTCTTCCTTCGCTTGCCCACCTCCTTCCTGCCCGAGGAAGATCAGGGCGTGTTTATGACGATGGTTCAACTCCCGGCAGGTGCAACCCAGACGCGGACTCAGCAGGTACTCGACCAGGTTCAGGACTACTATCTGAACAACGAAAAGGCGAACGTGGAATCTGTCTTTACCGTTAACGGCTTTAGCTTTAGCGGCCAGGGTCAGAACTCCGGTATTGCCTTCGTCAGCCTGAAGCCCTGGGAGGAGCGCCCGGGGGAGAAAAATGGCGTCGAGGCCATTGTCGGTCGCGCGACCAAAGCCTTCAGCCAGATTAAAGATGGACTCGTGTTCCCGTTTAACCTGCCTGCAATTATTGAGCTGGGTACCGCTACGGGCTTCGACTTTGAGTTGATTGACCAGGCCAACCTGGGGCATACGCAGCTGACTCAGGCGCGAAACCAACTGCTCGGCATGGTGAAGGAGCATCCTGACCTTCTGGTTCGCGTGCGTCCTAACGGGCTTGAAGATACTCCTCAGTTCAAGCTCGATGTCGATCAGGAGAAAGCGCAGGCGCTGGGCGTCAGTCTTTCTGACGTCAACCAGACGATCTCGACGGCTTTAGGTGGCACCTATGTGAACGACTTTATCGATCACGGTCGCGTGAAAAAGGTCTACGTCCAGGCCGACGCAAAATTCCGTATGTTGCCGGGGGATATCAATAACCTTTACGTGCGCAGCGCGAATGGGGAAATGGTCCCGTTCTCAGCCTTTAGCAACGCTCACTGGGTTTATGGTTCACCTCGCCTGGAGCGCTACAATGGAATGCCATCGATGGAGATCCTCGGTGAATCAGCGCCTGGAAAAAGTACCGGTGAGGCGATGGTCATGATGGAAAACCTCGCGGCAAAACTGCCTTCCGGCATCGGATATGACTGGACAGGAATGTCTTATCAGGAGCGGCTTTCGGGTAACCAGGCGCCAGCACTGTACGCCATTTCACTGATCGTCGTGTTCCTGTGCCTGGCAGCCCTGTATGAAAGCTGGTCCATTCCGTTCTCTGTCATGCTGGTTGTACCGCTGGGCGTCATCGGAGCGCTTCTCGCAGCATCATTGCGCGGGTTAAACAATGACGTTTATTTCCAGGTCGGCCTGCTGACGACGATTGGTTTATCGGCGAAAAACGCCATCCTGATCGTCGAATTTGCTAAGGACCTGATGGATAAAGAGGGTAAAGGTATTATTGAGGCCACGCTGGAAGCCTCAAGGATGCGCCTTCGACCTATCCTGATGACGTCCCTGGCCTTTATTCTTGGCGTCATGCCGCTGGTGATCAGCACCGGGGCCGGGAGCGGCGCGCAAAACGCCGTCGGTACGGGCGTTATGGGAGGAATGCTTTCCGCAACGCTTCTGGCGATTTTCTTCGTACCCGTCTTCTTTGTGGTTGTCCGGCGACGGTTTACAAACCATAAGGATTAATCTTTCCCTGAAAGGCACCTCTGGTGCCTTTTTTATTTTTAACATAAACAATGAATTAGGTATTACACAAAAGCAGCGTTAAAAATACGATGGTTTGCATTAAGTAAAAACAGCCTCTTGCAGCTTCATAATTTCTCCATTAATTCATCCTGAAACCGCTTTTTCTCCACGATTTTTACAAACTACATAATTTGAGATTATTCCTCGTGTAACGAGGAGTTACCCCGGTGGTAAAATAACCATCAGTTCGTTAATAGCCCTCCTGGCTTTATAGCGGATGAGAAATAATACTGAGGTAACATCATGAAAAGATTCATTTCCGTTGCACTACTCGCTGCGCTGCTCGCTGGTTGCGCGCACGACTCTCCATGTGTACCGGTTTACGATGACCAGGGCCGACTGGTTCATACCAATACCTGTATGAAAGGCACCACCCAGGATAACTGGGAAACAGCGGGTGCTATTGCCGGCGGTGCTGCCGCAGTGGCGGGTTTGACGCTGGGTATCGTTGCCCTGACCAAGTAACATCTGTTAAGAAAGCGCGGCTCTGGCCGCGCTTTTGCTTTTAAAGAGTGCAGGATTTTTAAATAAGTAAAAAAATAGCCCCCTATTTATAAACGCAATTAATTTTAGTCAGAAGCCAGTCACATCTTTTTCGTATACTTCTTTAAATTTCATATTCTATCGTGATGATTTTCACCCATTAATACTATTGAATACCCTGCCAATATTCACTCTGGAAACTATCTTTCCCTTTCCTCTCACTGTCCTTAAAACTTTTGCTCCGATTTGTGGCACAGGTTGTAATTTCGCACCGTTTCGGGGCGCTCGTTTTATTTAAGCCTGTCTACACTCAGCATTAAGCGTTCACTCATCACTTATTTTATCGAACGCAAAACTGGCATTACGTTTGCTTTATAAACGTTGGCCAACGCCACAGACAGGTAAAGCGTTTAAAAGCGCCTCTATAACGATAAATTTCGCCACACAGGATGCATTATGAAAAAGACGATGATAGCCAGCCTGGCCGCTGCAGGCATGTTGTTTGCCGTAGCCGGTCAAGCCCATGCGGGAACGACACTGGATGCCGTTAAAAAGAAAGGTTTTGTTCAATGTGGTATCAGTGACGGTTTGCCTGGCTTCTCTTATGCCGATGCGAACGGCAAATTTACCGGTATTGATGTGGATGTCTGCCGTGGCGTCGCCGCCGCCGTTTTTGGTGATGACAGCAAAGTAAAATATACCCCGCTGACGGCGAAAGAACGTTTTACGGCGCTGCAATCCGGCGAGGTTGACATGCTCTCCCGTAATACCACCTGGACCTCCTCCCGTGATGCAGGTATGGGGATGTCATTTACGGGTGTGACCTATTATGACGGCATCGGTTTCCTGACCCACAATAAAGCTGGGCTGAAAAGCGCCAAAGAACTGGATGGCGCGACCGTTTGTATCCAGGCGGGCACCGATACCGAGCTCAACGTCGCGGATTATTTCAAAGCGAATAACATGAAATACACTCCTGTGACATTCGACCGCTCGGATGAATCCGCTAAAGCGCTGGAATCCGGTCGTTGTGACACGCTGGCCTCTGACCAGTCACAGCTGTATGCCTTACGTATTAAGCTGAGCAACCCGACAGAGTGGATTGTCCTGCCTGAAGTGATCTCCAAAGAACCTCTCGGACCCGTGGTGCGCCGTGGCGATGAAGACTGGTTCTCCATTGTTCGCTGGACGCTGTTTGCCATGCTGAACGCAGAAGAGATGGGCATTAACTCGAAAAACGTTGATGAGAAAGCCGCGAATCCATCCAACCCGGATATGGCACACCTGCTGGGTAAAGAGGGTGATTTCGGCAAGGATCTGAAGCTGGATAACAAGTGGGCTTACAACATCATCAAGCAGGTGGGCAACTACTCTGAGATCTTTGAGCGCAACGTGGGATCGGAAAGCCCGTTGAAGATCAAACGCGGCCAGAACAATCTCTGGAACAACGGCGGTATTCAGTACGCGCCACCAGTACGTTAAGTCATAGCTGTAACGGGCACTGCTCAGGCAGTGCCCACTCCAGAGTCATGGTTACTGAGGTTTCTTTATGTCCCATCGCCGCTCAGCCGTAAAAGGATCGCTATCCTTTTCTCATCCCGCGGTCCGCGCCTGGCTATTCCAGATTATTGCTATCGTTGCGGTTGTTCTCATCGCCGTGTATCTCATCCATAACACAATCACCAACCTGAATAACCGCGGCATTACCTCCGGTTTTGCTTTTTTGGATCGCAGCGCGGGGTTTGGCATTGTTCAGCACCTTATTGATTACCAGGAAGGAGACACCTACGGCCGCGTGTTCGTGGTCGGCTTATTGAATACGCTGTTGGTGTCGGCGCTTTGTATTGTCTTCGCATCGATACTGGGCTTCTTCATTGGCCTGGCGCGCCTTTCTGAAAACTGGCTCCTGCGAAAACTGTCTACCATTTATATCGAGACGTTCCGCAACATCCCACCGCTGCTGCAGATCTTCTTCTGGTATTTCGCCGTATTACGTAACCTTCCCGGCCCTCGTCAGGCCGTTGACGCATTTGAGCTGTTTTTCCTGAGCAATCGTGGGCTGTCCATTCCTTCTCCTCAGCCAGGTGAAGGACTGTACGCGTTCATCGGCGCGATTGTGATAGCGCTTGCTCTCTCTGCGGGGGTATTTCGTTTTAACCGCAAGCATCAGGTCAAAACCGGCCAGCTTCGCAGAACCTGGCCGACGGCTGCCGTCCTGATCGTTAGCCTGCCCCTGGTGGCACACTGGCTGTTTGGCGCCGCGCTGCACTGGGACATTCCGCATCTGCGTGGCTTTAACTTTCAGGGTGGAATGGTATTAATTCCTGAGCTGGCAGCCCTGACGCTGGCGCTGTCGATTTATACGTCCGCGTTTATCGCCGAGATTATCCGTGCGGGGATCCAGGCCGTACCGTACGGACAGCACGAGGCAGCGCGCTCTCTTGGATTGCCCCACACCGTGACGCTTCGCCAGGTCATCATTCCGCAGGCTTTACGGGTCATCATTCCGCCCCTGACCAGCCAGTATCTCAACATCGTCAAAAACTCGTCGCTGGCCGCTGCCATTGGCTACCCCGATATGGTGTCACTCTTCGCCGGAACCGTACTTAACCAGACCGGGCAAGCCATTGAAACTATCGCCATCACAATGTCTGTCTATCTGATCATCAGCCTGGTGATTTCATTGCTGATGAACCTTTATAACCGTCGTATAGCACTGGTCGAGCGCTAAGGATCTATGATGACAAAAGCGATACTGTCGCACTCCTCGCGCCCTGCCAACTCGACAGGTGGACGTTTTATTCTCTGGGCGCGTAAGAATCTCTTCTCCAGCTGGAGTAACAGCCTGCTGACGATTGTCTGTCTGTGGCTGATGTGGGAATTAATCCCGCCCCTTTTGAACTGGGCGTTTCTGCAGGCCAACTGGGTCGGTTCAACCCGGGCAGACTGTACAAAAGCGGGAGCTTGCTGGGTGTTTATTCACGAGCGCTTCGGTCAGTTCATGTATGGGTTGTATCCGCATGAACAGCGCTGGCGGATTAATCTGGCGCTGGTTATCGGCCTGCTCTCTGTCGCGGTCATGTTCTGGAAAAAGCTGCCTCACCGTGGACGCTACATTGCCGGCTGGGCAGTGGTTTATCCCGTTATTGTCTGGGTGCTGTTGTATGGCGGTTTTCTGGGGCTGGAACGGGTAGAAACTCGCCAGTGGGGCGGCCTGACGCTGACGTTGATTATCGCTTCAGTGGGGATAGCCGGCGCTCTACCGTGGGGGATTTTACTTGCCCTGGGACGGCGCTCAAAAATGCCGATCGTCCGCGTACTCTCCGTTATCTTCATTGAGTTCTGGCGCGGCGTACCGCTTATCACCGTTCTGTTTATGTCTTCGGTCATGCTGCCGCTGTTTATGGCAGAAGGTACAACGATCGACAAGCTGATCCGTGCCCTGGTTGGGGTGATTCTCTTCCAGTCCGCCTATGTCGCTGAAGTTGTGCGAGGTGGTTTACAGGCGTTACCTAAAGGCCAGTACGAAGCGGCGGAATCACTGGCGCTCGGCTACTGGAAAACGCAGGGGCTGGTCATTCTTCCCCAGGCACTCAAGCTGGTCATTCCGGGACTGGTCAACACGATCATTGCCCTCTTCAAAGATACCAGTCTGGTGATCATCATCGGATTGTTCGATCTCTTTAGCAGCGTGCAACAGGCAACCGTTGACCCTGTCTGGCTGGGTATGTCCACCGAGGGATATGTCTTTGCAGCTCTGATCTACTGGATCTTTTGTTTTAGCATGTCGCGCTACAGCCAGCACCTGGAAAAGCGCTTTAACACCGGGCGTACACCGCACTGAGGAAATTATGAGCCAAATGACTATGACACCTGCCGACGCGATGATTACGCTGGAAAACGTGAATAAATGGTACGGACAGTTCCATGTACTGAAAGACATCAATCTCAAGGTAAAGCAGGGAGAACGCATCGTCCTTTGCGGCCCTTCGGGATCCGGGAAATCCACAACCATTCGCTGCATTAACCATCTTGAAGAACATCAGCAAGGACGCATTGTGGTTGATGGTATTGAGCTAAATGAAGATATCCGCAACATCGAACGCGTGCGTCAGGAAGTGGGAATGGTATTTCAGCACTTTAATCTGTTTCCGCACCTGACCGTTCTGCAGAACTGCACGCTCGCGCCAATTTGGGTTCGAAAGATGCCGAAAAAGGAAGCGGAGGCGCTGGCCATGCATTACCTGGAACGCGTCCGTATTGCAGAGCATGCCAATAAATTTCCTGGCCAGATATCGGGTGGCCAGCAGCAGCGTGTGGCTATCGCCCGCTCTCTGTGTATGAAACCTAAAATTATGCTGTTTGATGAACCGACATCTGCCCTCGATCCAGAAATGGTGAAGGAGGTTCTGGACACCATGATTGGGCTGGCTCAATCCGGCATGACTATGCTGTGTGTGACGCATGAAATGGGATTCGCGAGAACCGTGGCCGACCGGGTGATCTTCATGGACCGCGGGGAGATTGTTGAGCAGGCGCCACCGGATGAGTTCTTTGCGCATCCTAAGTCAGAACGTACGCGAGCCTTCCTGTCGCAGGTGATTCATTAATCTGGTGTCTTGCCCGGTGGCGCGTTGCCTGCCGGGCCTCTGGGCTATGTAGGTCGGGTAAGGCGAAGCCGCCACCCGACTTTTCAGACCGCACAAAGCAAAAAACCCCGCACCTTACGGTACGGGGTTCTTCTTATTTGATGTCTGGCAGTTCCCTACTCTCACATGGGGAGACCCCACACTACCATCGGCGCTACGGCGTTTCACTTCTGAGTTCGGCATGGGGTCAGGTGGGACCA